>JACQWO010000068.1 GCA_016209225.1 Desulfobacterales bacterium | reverse complement strand
GATATTTCGTATCATATACCGCATGACTGGTTCTCTTCAGTTCCATGCGATAAATATAGCACATTTATCCCTGCCTGCGGCAGGAGAACTTTTCATCCCCGTTTACAAAACGGGGTATTCAAGTTCTAAATTTGCATAAATGGTACAGCGGTTAACTTAAGAAGTCGGGTTAGTTTGGCATCATCGGTAGCCACCTTATCATACTCACCTCCTTTAAAAAGTTCTATAAGAGCCTGATCTCCGTTAGCATAGCTGAGAGAACCCTTGGCTATCTTGATGATGCCGGCTTCGATATTCCTTGCCACTAAATCTGCATCGGAATAACCTTTGATTTTACCTGCATCCACGACCTCTTTCTCTACTATATCGGGAATGAAAATTTCATAGTGGTGGCATACAAACTCTTTAATCCCTGCCTTGGTCAGCTTGATCAAACAATCAGCATCCATTAAAATTTTCATGTAGCCTATTGTAACTTATAAATTACAAAAGTCAAGAAAAAGGGTGGCTACCTGTAATTCCGATATAAGGATCGAAAAAAAGTGAATATTTTTCAAAAAAATCACCCCGACCACATAATATTATTGATAAAATAGCGCATTTCGATTTGATATATCCCCTTTTTTATGTTTAACTACATAAAGTATGACTACCCGGGAACAATTACATGAAACTCTCTGCGATCGACTATTCTGGCACACTGTTGAGCAAGATGATGCTGCAGTTGCACACCAAGGATAGATGAGAATTTTCTTCGGGATCGGAGGATACTGTTTATTCCTTATATCGGAATTCCAGGTGACTACAGAGAAATACAGATAGCTTCCAATAAAGAATATCGACCAGAATATGTAAAAGAAATTCCATTGGTGACAAATAATGCTTACTAATGAAAACATCATCTGCATATCTTCCATAGACTGGGATTTTGTCTGGCAAGGACACCAGGAAATAATGTCTACCTTTGCCAAAAACGGTAATAGAGTGTTGTTTATTGAGAATACGGGAGTTAGGACATTAGTATTCCATGATCTCCCCAGGCTTAAAAAGAGAATCGTTAACTGGGTTAAAAGTGTCAAGGGTTTCCGACAGGAAATGGATAATCTTTATGTCTTTTCACCCATATTCTTCCCCTTCCCCTATTCAAAGATTGCTCAACTTATCAATCGCTTCCTCTTTCTGAATACACTTAAAAAATGGTTACGAATAACCAGATTTTCTAATCCCATTATATGGACATTTTTACCGACCCAAACTACCCTCAATTTAATCAACAATATCGAACACAAATTGGTTGTTTACTATTCTATAGCGGATTTTGCCCAACTGACCAACAACCCCAAAAAGCTAAAAGAAACCGAGAGACAATTACTGAGAATCAGCGACGTGGTTTTTGCCCAAGGGGAAGAGATTAAAAATAGGTGCTTAGAACACAACCAAAATGTATATATATTCCCATTCGGTGTAAATATTGAGAATTTTCTTTCCTTTTCATGCGACAATCCCAATGTCCCCGAAGATATAAAGAATATTGTTACACCGAGGCTCGGCTATATTGGGGGTATACATAAACATATTGATTTTGATCTTGTAAAAACACTGGCTAAACGAAATTCTAAGTGGTCTTTTGTATTTGTAGGCCCCGTACAAACAGATATTGCCAAGCTCCAACACATAGAAAACGTTCACTTTCTAGGCAAAAAAGAGTTTACTGATCTGCCAGCCTATGTCAATTCATTTGATGCGTGCCTGATACCTTATCTCTTATCGGAATATACCAGAACAGTCTATCCCACGAAAATCAACGAATATTTAGTCATGAAAAAGCCGGTGGTTTCTACACCTCTTCCGGAGGTAATTAAATTTAATAATGAAAATGGAAATTTGGTCTATATCGGTAAAAACGATGCCGAGTTCGAAGAACAAATAAATAAAGTATTGAAAGAAGATGACCCTATAATAGCTCAATTAAGGCTGGAAGTAGCTAAGAAAAATTCTTGGCCACAAAGAATCGAAGAGATGAGTCAGTTTATTGGGAGGGCTTTGACGAAAAAAGAGTCAGAAAAGCTTAACTGGCAAGAACAGATGATAACTTTTTACTGGAAATATAGGAAAAGCTTCCTCAAGGTAGGTGTTACCTTGGCAGCAGCTTTCTACCTTCTATTCTTCTCCCCCTTAATCTGGTATCTAGCCAAGCCATTAGAAATCCGAGAAAAACCGAAGAGGGCCGACGCCATTGTCGTCTTAGCCGGTGGGGTGGGAGAATCAGGTAAGGCAGGGGAGGGTTATGAGGAAAGGGTTGAAACCGGGGTTATGCTGTATAAAAAGGGTTATGCTCAGGACCTCATTTTCTCCTCCGGGTATGTCTTTGTTTTTAAAGAACCTGATGTGATGAAGGCTTTGGCTGTTTCATTGGGAGTACCTGAGAACCATATCATCCTGGAGAAAAAGGCAGGCAATACCCACCAGAATGTTGTATATGTTAATGAGATATTGAATCAAAAAGATTGGAAGAGGCTTATCCTGATAACTTCTCCTTTTCACATGAGGAGGGTTTCCCTTGTTTTCGATAAGATCGCTCCTGATAAAGAGGTCATCTATACGCCGATAACCTATAGCTATTACTATGGCTGGCCTAGAAAATTAAGGTGGTTTTCTATGCACAAACAGATTACCACTGAACAAATTCGTGGCATTATGCATGAATATATAGGGATTCTTTACTATTGGTGGAAGGGCTACCTGTGATTCAGACATTAAACCATAGACTGAAGACTGAAGGAGTAAGGCATTGCGAGATGTTTTATAGGCTTCAGCCTTCAGCCTAAACACCTAAGTAGTTACCATGGGGTAATGATATATGACTGCGTATCTAATAACTGGCGGAGCCGGTTTTATAGGTTCTAACATTGTCAGGAGATTACTTGAAGAAAAAAAACAGGTAAGGGTTCTTGACAATCTTTCAACGGGAAGAAAAGAAAATTTACTTGGTGTCTTGTCTCAAATCGAATTTATCGAAGGGGATCTGACCGATCCGGCCACGGTGGAAAAGGCTGTTGATGGTGTTAAGTACGTCCTCCATCAGGGGGCAATCCCATCTGTTCCCCGGTCTATTGAAGACCCGCTCAAGAGCACTGAAACCAACGTAATGGGGACATTAAATTTATTAGTGGCATCTAAGGAGGCTGGAGTTAAAAGAGTAGTATATGCATCCTCTTCTTCTATCTATGGCGATACTCCTACCCTTCCTAAAATAGAGGACATGGCTCCCTCCCCTAAATCGCCTTACGCTGTTTCTAAGTTAGCGGGAGAACATTACTGTCGGGTCTTTTACCAGATATATGGTTTAGAGACAGTATGTCTGAGATACTTTAATATCTTTGGCCCTCACCAAGACCCTAACTCCCATTATTCAGCTGTTATGCCTAAATTTATCTCCGCAATTTTAAACAGAATCTCCCCCATCGTTTATGGTGATGGGTTACAATCCAGAGATTTCACCTATGTTGATAATGCAGTAAAAGCAAACCTGCAAGCATGTGAGGCAGAGGGAGTGGGTGGAGAGGTCTTTAATATAGCGTGTGGGGAAAGATATAACCTACTTAGACTAATAGAACTTATTAATTCAATAACAGGGACAAATATAAATCCCATTCATCAAGAACCAAAAAAGGGGGATGTTAAACACTCTTTGGCAGATATATCAAAGGCCAAAAGGCTTCTGGGATATAATCCCATTGTAGACTTTGAAGAAGGGATTAAAAGGACAATCAGTTTCTATCAAAATGGGAAGAAAAATAAAGGTCTTTAGGATAATAGCCAGATTAAACATAGGTGGCCCTTCAATTCATACGGTATTACTGACCGAAGGACTGGATAAGAACAGATTTGATTCTATTCTTCTTACCGGTTCAGTAGACGATCGCGAAGGGGATATGCGCTATTTTGCTGAGGAAAGAAGTGTCAAACCGATATTCATACCTGAGATGAGCAGGGAAATATCCTGGAAGAATGACCTGAAAACCTTCTGGAGGATCTTCAAAACTATCAGAAAAGAAAAACCCGATTTAGTCCATACCCACACTGCTAAAGCAGGAACCATAGGTCGAGGAGCGGCTATATTAATTAAGGTGCAGGAATCAATTGTCAGGCGCTTGAGGAAACTATTCTTCTGGAAAAACTCGCAACTTACAGCCCACACCCCCCAGATGAAAATCTTCCATACCTTCCATGGACATATTTTCCATGGTTATTTTAACCCATTTAAGACAAAGTTCTTTTTATTTATAGAAAGACTGCTGGCCATGTTTACAGACAAAATAATAGTCTTGAGCAATCAACAATTTAAAGAACTGTGCTATAGGTATAAAATCGCTCCCCCTGATAAATTCGTTATAATCCCCTTAGGCCTTGATATAGATAAGTTCCTCCGCTGTGACACAAAAAAAGGACAACTAAGAAAAGAGTTGGGGGTTGATGAACAAACCCTTTTAGTGGGAATAGTGGGAAGATTAGTCCCTATTAAGAATCACAGGATGTTTCTTGATGCTGTTGCAGAAGTCATCAAACCAAAAACCAGAGGTATTTCAAAAACCCCTTCTGTAAGATTTATAATTGTAGGTGACGGTGAGTTGCGAAGGGAACTGGAAGTCTATACCGAAAAACTGGGGATTGAAGACGACATAATCTTCACCGGCTGGCGGGAAGACCTGGATGTCATCTATGCCGATCTTGACATAGTAGCCTTGACCTCTTTAAATGAGGGAACACCTGTTTCCCTGATAGAGGCTATGGCATCGAGAAAGCCTATAGTAGGGACAGACACAGGTGGGATATTAGACTTAGTAGCCAGAGGTCAGCGGTCAGCAGTCAGCAGAAAAAATGAAGATAAAAAAATAGGGGCAGGAATTAGTAGCCCAAGGTATAGAATCTATGAAGGAGGTATCCTGGTTGAACCTGGAGATGGCTATGGATTTGCAGAAGCACTAAAACTATTACTCAGCAATAAGGAACTGAGAAAGAATATGGGGGATGAAGGGAGAAGGTTTGTGAAAGAGAAATATAGAAAAGAAAGGTTATTTAGGGATATTGAAGATCTGTACTTTAAAATGGTCAAGGGAGAGTCAAATCAATAAAACAATTTCCGTTTTTAATCTCTTGTTGACAGGTAAAAAAAAATATCCTATAGTAACCTAAATCAAAAAGAGAGCTTTGAAGAAGCATCCCTTAGATTGGTTAAAAAATTTATGCTGAAGCGGAAAGGGATACTTTTTCAAAAAAATATAAAGTAACCATTAGGACAAATTAATGAAAACACTGATTACAGGGGGAGCAGGTTTTATCGGTTCTCATTTGGCAGACGAATTGCTCTTCAGGAACCACGAAGTATTTGCTATAGATAATCTATCTACAGGACGGCTTGAAAATACAAAGCACCTTCGAGAAAACAAGCGATTTCATTTGACAATCGATACTATCCTAAATGAAACAGTAATGGAGGAATTGATACAGGAATGTGATGAGATATATCACTTAGCTGCAGCCGTTGGGGTAAAGTTGATAATGAATAACCCGGTGGAGACTATTGAAACCAACGTTAAAGGGACAGAAATCGTCTTACGACTGGCCAATAAATATAGGAAGATGGTGCTTATCGTTTCTACCTCTGAAGTCTATGGTAAACATGTAGAGCATACATTACAAGAAGATGATAATCGGGTAATGGGGTCAGTAAAGAAGCGACGCTGGGCTTATGCCTGTTCTAAGACCATTGATGAGTTTTTGGCCCTTGCTTACTATGAAGAAAAAAAACTACCTACCATCATTGTCAGGCTCTTTAATACTGTAGGCCCAAGACAGAGTGGGCAGTACGGTATGGTAATCCCAAACTTTGTCCAAAAGGCCCTGTTAAATAAACCGATAGCCATCCACGGTGACGGGAAACAATCAAGGAGTTTTATTCATGTGAAGGATGCGGTTAGGGGGCTTATAGATATTATGACACATCCAGATGCAATCGGGGATATCTTTAATATCGGCAACGGGAAAGAGATTGCCATCGAAGATCTGGCATTAATGGTGAAAAGGATGACTAAAAGCAAATCGGAAATTATATGTCTACCTTATGAAGAGGTATATGGTCCTGGGTTTGAGGATATGCAGCGCCGCTGCCCAAACACAAGCAAGGTTAAAAACCTTATAGGCTTTGAACCTACAGTAGATATAGATGGAATAATAGAAAGTGTCATTGAATATTATAAAAAGTAGGGGCATGATGCATCATGCCCCTACTAAGCGGGAAATAATCAGAGGGCTTTTTGCAATATATAATTCTGTTCTCTACAGCATTTGTATTATCCTTAGTAATAACACCCTCGGTCAAAAAACTAGCCATAAAATATAATCTTGTAGCCAATCCCAAAGAGGACAGATGGCATAAAAGAGCCACTCCCATAATGGGCGGGGTTGCCATCCTTCTTTCTTTCTTCATTCCTTTAATAGTATTCTACAAGCTTTCCTTTAACTTTTCCCTCTCCAACTCCATCTGGGTTTTTCTCCTTTGCGGTTTCATACTTTTTGCCATGGGACTACTAGATGATATAAAAAATATAACGCCCCAGGGTAAGCTAATAGGTCAGATTATTGCGGCAACAATTATGGTTAAATTCGGTTATACCCTTAACTGGTTTGATTCCTTAATTCTGAATACCTTTATTACTATTATATGGATTGTCGGGATAACCAACGCGTTCAATCTGCTGGACAATATGGATGGACTGGCAACAGGGATTGCCTTTATTGCCTGCCTTTTTATCTTTCTAATCTCCTGGTTAAACCCCAATCCCCAATCCCCATCTTTCCAAAGTTTACTCTTTTTAACATTGATTCTTATGGGTTCTCTGCTGGGGTTTCTTGTCTACAATTTTAACCCGGCATCCATATTCATGGGTGATGCCGGAAGTCTTTTTGTCGGCTTTTATATGGCCGGGCTCACTATATCTGGTGATTTTAGACATTCTACTAATCTCCTATCTATAATCTCAGTCCCTGTATTGATATTATTCATCCCAATATTCGATGTCAGTTTAGTTACAGTAATGAGAAAAATCTTTGGAAGACCGATTTCCCAAGGTGGCCGCGATCATACCTCACACCGTTTAGTAGCCATTGGTTTTTCGGAAAAAAAGGCTGTACTGCTGCTCTATACTATAGCTGCTCTGGCTGGAAGCATTGCATTGGGTATTCAACATATAAGCATACATACCAGTCTGATGATTATCTTCCTCTTTGCCTTGGTTCTTATATTTATCTGGCTGTACCTTGCAAAAGTCAGAGTATACCCTAAAGACCAGGAGATGACCTTATTGAAAAACAGCTCCTTTACCCCTCTTTTAATCGAGTTTACTTACAAGCGGCGGATATTTGAGGTGCTTCTAGACCTCATGCTTATTCCTTTAGCTTATTATGGCTCATATCTCCTGCGATTTGAAGGCATCTTAATAGGTCACAATTTTAGATTATTTCTAGAATCCCTCCCCATAATTATTGCCTCCCAGATTCTATGCTTTTTCATATTCGGGGTATACAAGGGTGTCTGGAGGTACACTGGAATCAATGATATAATCACCTACCTGAAGGCAGTAACATCTGGTACAATATTGTCAGTACTAATGATTCTATTCATTTATCGCTTTATAGGCTTCTCTCGCTCAGTCTTTATCATCGATTGGATAATCCTGTTCCTGTTTCTGTCAGGTTCTAGACTTTCCTTCAGGATGGTTGGTGAATTAGCCAGCAGAGAACAAAATAGTGGCAGAAAGGTTTTAATCTATGGAGCAGGGGATGGAGGAGAATTTGCTTTGAGAGAAATTCTTAATAACAAAAAACTTGGGCTGGTCCCCACTGGATTCTTAGATGATGATCCCAAAAAATACAAACGCAAGATTCATGGCTATCCAATCCTAGGCGGTATCCATCGTTTAAAAAAGATCCTTTCCAATCACAAAGTGTCTGAAGTCCTGGTGGCTTGCAGAAATCTTGAAGAATCCCGTTTAGAAAAGTTGAAAGCAACCTGTGGGGAAATGGGAATAGAATTGAAATGGTTAACATTTAGCATTAAATCCGATCAAGCAGGGTAAATGAAAAGAAGGAGACAAAAAAGTAGATATGAAAGGTATAGTATTAGCCGGTGGACTGGGAACCCGATTGCACCCACTGACAAAGGTTACCAATAAACATCTTCTGCCAGTCCATAATAAGCCCATGATCTACTATCCTATTCAGGCCCTCGTTAATGCAGGGATAGACGACATTCTAATAGTTACCGGGGGCAACAACGCGGGTGATTTCCTGAAACTCCTGGGAAATGGAAAAGAGTTTGGACTCAGACATATAAATTATACGTATCAGGAAGGAGAAGGAGGAATAGCCGCTGCTTTAGCACTTGCAGAGTTCTTTGCCGATGACGATAAAATCTGTATAATCCTCGGAGATAATATAATTGAAAAGAATATCATCAATGCCGTTTCCGCATTCAAAAAACAGAAGGATGGAGCAAAGATACTGTTAAAGGATGTCCCTGATCCAGAGCGTTTTGGCGTCCCGGAGATTCATAATGACAAGATCATAGGGATAGAAGAGAAACCTAAGAAGCCCAAGTCCGGATATGCCGTAACGGGTATCTATATGTATGACAGCGCTGTCTTCGATATTATAAAGACCCTTAAGCCCTCAGATAGAGGAGAGCTGGAAATAACTGACGTGAACAATACCTATATCGAAAGGGATAAGATGACCTATGAGATACTGGATGGGTGGTGGACAGACGCGGGTACCTTTGAATCCCTTCTCAGCGCCAGCAACCTGGTGTCTAAGACCGGGGCGAATAAAATCGGTTGACAGTTGTCGATTGTCGGTTGATCAACTACCCATGGTAGCAGGAGTAACCAATGATTGAAGGCGTAAGAGTTAAAAAGCTAAAGGTCATCCCTGATGAAAGGGGCAGGCTGATGGAGATGCTGCGGGCAGATGACGACCTTTTTGTCAAGTTCGGCCAGGTTTACATGACAACAGCTTATCCTGGGGTGGTCAAGGGCTGGCATTATCACAAAAAACAGATTGATAATATGGTGGTTATAAGGGGTATGATGAAGGTTGTCCTTTATGATAGCCGGAAGGATTCGAAGACCTGCGGTGAGGTGAATGAGTTCTTTATTGGGGAACACAATCCCGCCCTGGTCCAGATTCCTCCCTTTGTCTACCATGGTTTTAAGTGTATCAGTGAAGAGGAATCGATAGCTATAAACTGCCCCACTGAAGTCTACAATTATGATAAACCCGACGAGTTCAGGGTAGACCCCCATAAAAATGATATCCCTTATGATTGGAAAAGAAAGGACGGTTAGGGATAGACAATGAGGATCCTTGTGACCGGGGGCGCCGGGTTTATCGGATCAAACTTTATCAGGTACATGCTGGCCAGACACCCTGACTATCAGATCATTAACCTGGATAAACTGACATATTCCGGCAATCTGGAAAATCTGAGTGATATACATACTCGTAAGTCGGAAGTCGTAAATCGTAAACCGACTCACAACTCACAACTCACGAGTTTAAGTTATAGATTCATAAAGGGTGATATATGCGATACCAAGCTGGTTAATGGGCTGGTAAAAGATGGAATTGATGTCATCGTTAATTTTGCGGCAGAGTCTCACGTAGACAGAAGTATCATGGATGCCGGCGTATTTATCAATACAAACGTGTTGGGCGCACATGTCCTATTAGAAGCCGCAAAAAAACACCCGGTTAAAAAGTTCATTCAGATATCTACTGATGAGGTATATGGATCCCTGGGGTCTGATGGATACTTCACAGAAAATACCCTCATTGCGCCTAACAGCCCCTATTCCGCAAGTAAAGCCAGTGCAGATCTACTGGTTAGAGCATATCATCACACCTATAATCTGCCGGTAATCATCACCAGATCATCCAATAACTATGGCCCTTACCAGTTCCCTGAGAAGGTTATCCCTCTGTTCATTACCAATGCCTTAGCAGATGTACCTCTTCCCCTGTATGGCAATGGATTAAATATTAGAGACTGGTTATATGTGGAGGACCATTGCCGCGCAATTGATCTTGTTATTGAGAAAGGAAAAGAGGGAGAAGTCTATAATATTGGCGGAAACTGTGAAAAAACAAATCTGGAGATAACGAAAACAATCCTCAAGAGATTGGGGAAACCTGAAGGGCTTATAAAATACGTAAGAGACCGTCCTGGTCATGACAGACGGTATGCCATAGACTCTACCAAGATTCAGAGGGAGCTTGGGTGGTCTCCCAGATACACGTTCGAAGATAGGATAGATAAGACCATTGAGTGGTACATAGAGAATGAGTCCTGGTGGAAAAAGATCAAAAGCGGAGAGTATCAGGAATACTATGATAAGATGTACGGGGAAAGTCGTGAGTCGTAAGTCGGGAGTCGGGAATCGATTCACGATTCACGATTCACGATTCACGATACTGGTTCTAGGCGCCAACGGGATGCTGGGCAATGATCTGGTAAAGACACTGGGCTTAAGACATGAGGTAGTCGGGAAAGATTTCAATGACTTTGATATTACCAATAAGGGGATAACAAGGGAAGAGATACTGGATATATTGCCCCAGATCGTTGTTAACTCGGCGGGATTTACCAATGTAGATGGGTGTGAGGCAGAGGTCGAGAAGGTCTTTCTGGTCAATGCAGAGGGCACAAAAAACGTGGCTCTGGCATGTGAGGAGGGCAAGATCAAGCTGGTTCATATCAGCACCGATTATGTCTTTGACGGGAAGAAGGGAGAACCTTACCTGGAGGATGACCCCCCAAACCCATTAAACATCTACGGTAAATCCAAACTCAAAGGTGAACAATACATTAAAGAGACAATGGAGGATTTTCTTATCGTTAGAACCGAGTGGTTATATGGAAAAAAGGGCAATAACTTCGTGAGTACAATCCTGAAGCTGGCAGGGGTCGAAAAGGAGTTGAAGGTTGTAGATGATCAGATAGGATCTCCTACCTATACCAAAGACCTGGCCTATGCCATAGAAAGGCTAATAGACTGTAGCCTACAGACTAATAGTCTACATAATCTTAACGGGGTTTACCATGTAACCAACAGGGGAAGCTGCTCATGGTATCAATTTGCCCTTAAGATACTGGAATCAGCCTGTATAAAAGATGTGAAAGTAAACCCGATTAGTTCGAAAATATATAATCGCCCTGCCGAAAGGCCTGCTTATTCGGCCCTAAACTGCTCTAAATTTGAAAAAGAAACCGGGCTTACTTTGAGACCATGGGAAGATGCTTTAGCAGAATATCTTTTGGGAGGATTGTAATTACTCAGGTTCAAAGTTCCAGGGTTCACGGTTCAAGGTTAGAGCAACCAACCGTGAACTGTGAACCTGATAACCTGAGTAGTCAGGGAGGGTTCAGTTTAATGTTTGCTGTAATAATGGCAGGGGGGCAAGGAACAAGGTTCTGGCCTAAAAGTAGAAAACCAAAACCCAAACAGTTTCTGGATATTATCGGAGATGAGACCATGATCAGAAGAACCATTGACAGATTGACCCCTGTAATTCCCAAAGAAAAGATCTATGCGGTGGTAAATGCATCTCATCTTCAGGATACCATTAGTCAAACAGGTCTTTCAGAAGATAGTATTATTGTGGAACCCATCGGTCGAAATACAGCCCCCTGTATTGGGCTGGCGGCACTATATATCCAACGCAAAGACCCTGAAGGGGTAATGATTGCCCTGCCGGCTGATCATCATATAGAAGACCAGCAAGCCTTCCTAAAAACCCTCCTGGCGGCAGAAGAGGTAGCCCAAAGTATTGGGTATCTGGTTACACTGGGAACAGAACCAAAGTACCCGGCCACAGGCTTCGGATATATAGAGAAAGGGGAATTATTGGGGGAATCAGGTTCTAAGGAATTCTTCAAGGTTAGAAGGTTCACAGAAAAGCCTGATCTCAGCACTGCTATAGAATTCGTAGCTGATGGCAACTTCCTCTGGAACAGCGGGATATTTGTATGGAAGGTCTCAGCTATTCTGGAACAGATAAAGACACATCTTCCGTCTCTATACAAAGGTTTAATGAAGATAAGAGGGGCTATAGGAACAGATCGGGAAAGAGAAGCAATCTCAGAGGTGTATTCAAATATCGAAAGCATCTCCATAGACTACGGTATCATGGAAAAATCCGATATTACAGCAGTGATCCCCTCTGATTTTGGGTGGAATGATGTTGGCAGTTGGGCATCACTTGATGAAGTGTTACCAAAAGATAAGGACGGGAATATCTTAATAGGAAAATGCATTAGCCTGGGGACCAAGGATACGGTAGTGTATGGTAAAGATAAACTCATAGCAACCCTTGGTTTGGATGGGATAGTTGTTGTGGACACAGGGGATGCTATACTCATATCCAGGAAGGATAAATGTCAGGACGTTAAGAAGATAGTGGAAAGGCTCGAAAAAGAAGGGATGGATGAATATCTGTAACCGTTTACGGTTCTCAGTTTACAGTTTACGGTAATTACAACAGCAGGCATTACAACAGCAAGCTTAAGCTTGCTGTTATTATATAAAGCTTGAAGCATTTGCTGTTAACTGTGAACCGTGAACTGTGAACGGATACGAATATCTTTAGGAGTACAATATGAAAATCTGTATCATAGGAACGGGTTACGTTGGGCTGGTAGCAGGGGCATGTTTTGCGGAAAACGGAAACGATGTAATCTGCGTGGATAAAGATAGTAAAAAGATTAAGGGGCTGAAGAGAGGTAAGGTGCCAATCTATGAACCTGGTTTAGAGGAATTCTTGAAACGAAACACAAAAAAAGAAAGACTCCAGTTTACAACCAATCTTAAGAAGGCTGTAAAAGAATCTTTCATAATCTTCATTGCGGTGGGTACACCCCAAGGCGATGATGGATCTGCCGATCTTAAACACGTGCTTGAGGTAGCGGCATTGATTGGCAAAGCCATCAACGGATATAAAATCATTGCTACCAAAAGCACTGTCCCTGTTGGAACAACAAACAGGGTTAGGGAGACTATTGCAAAAGAAACAGAACACCCCTTCAATGTCGCATCAAACCCTGAGTTTCTAAAAGAGGGGGCAGCTGTCAATGACTTTATGAAGCCTGACAGAATAATAATTGGCACAGATAACCAGGAAGTGGCTGATATAATGAAAGAGCTATATTCTCCCTTCGTCAGGACAGGCAATCCCATGCTAATAATGGATATCGAGAGCGCAGAGATGACGAAATATGCTGCCAATGCCATGTTAACAACACGGATATCATTTATGAATGAACTGGCAAACCTCTGTGAGAAGGTGGGAGCAGATGTTAGCGATGTCAGAAAGGGTATGGGGGCAGATCCCAGGATTGGGTACTCATTCCTATTCCCCGGTGTTGGATACGGTGGTTCTTGTTTTCCAAAGGATGTCAGGGCAATAATCAGAACTGCTGAGGAGAACAATTATGATTTAAGCATACTGAAGGCTGTTGACTCGGTAAATATCCATCAAAGAGAGATGCTTGCACAGAAGATACTGAATCACTTTGGTGGAAACCTGAAAGGCAGGGTAATCGGTGTCTGGGGGCTTTCCTTTAAACCCAATACCGATGATGTCAGGGATGCCCCATCTATCGCGATTATTAACAGATTGCTAGAAGTGGGGGCACGGATAAAGGCTTACGACCCTGCTGCTATGTTTGAGGCAAAAAAGGAATTAGGTGACAGGATAGAATACAGCAAAAAGAGTTATGATGCATTAGAGGGGGCTGATGCCCTGGTTTTAATAACTGAATGGAACGAATTTCGAGAGCCCGACTTTGAAAGAATCCTGAAACTGATGAATACCCCCATAGTATTTGACGGACGGAACATATTCAATCCCCGGAAATTACAGGATATGGGCTTTACCTATTATGGTGTAGGTCGTAAGGTCTAAGTATAAACTCCCAAAACCCCTTATGAACACCAGCCACCCTATCTATTACTGAATCAATAGACGGAGAACTTACATCCTCAAAATTCATTTCCTCTTCTGTAAGAATTGACTCCCCTCTCAATTCCTTAAGAACAGCCTTAACCGATTCCTTTAAACCTTCCAGGTCATACCCACCTTCCAGGGCAAATACGATCCTGCCCTGACAATTCCGGTCAGCAATCTCCAAGAGAAGTCTTGTAAGCCTTGCAAACCCCTTTGGGGTTACATTCATGCTACCCAAAGGGTCTCCGAAATAGGTATCAAATCCAGCGGAAACCAGGATTAACTGGGGTTTAAATTGGAGGGAAACAGGCTTCAAAATCCTTTCAAAAATCTGAATATAATCACTATCTCCCTGCCCTCCAGATAGAGGAACATTGACTGTAAAACCTTTGCCTTCTCCCGTTCCTGTCTCGTTAAAGCTTCCAGTCCCAGGATAGTATGGGAACTGATGGGTGGAAAAATAGAGCGCTCTGGGATCATCATAGAAGGCATTCTGGGTGCCGTTGCCGTGGTGAAGGTCCCAGTCCACAATCAGGATACGATCCAGGGAATGCCTCTCAATTGCATATCTTGCCCCGATGGCAACATTGTTAAACAGGCAAAAACCCATACCTTTGCCGGACTCTGCATGATGACCGGGAGGACGCACAAGGGCAAAGGTGTTATCTATTTCGGAAGCGATAATTCTATCAACAGACTCAAGTATTCCTCCGACTGCCAGTTTCGCTGCCTCATAGGATTTTGGCGACGTATGGGTATCAGGGTCGAGCATGGTATGGGGTTTATCGGCAGTTGCAGCCACTTGTGATACATAACCAGAGGTATGAATCAATTCAATCTCTTCATTTGTGGCAAACCGCGGTACAACCTCCACAAACCTTCCTTCCATGTCTCCTTCGTTTAACATCCCATAAATAACCTCTAACCGATGGGGGTTTTCCGGATGATAATCCGGTGTAATATGTTCCAGGTATCTAGCATCTTTCACTATCCCTGTCTTCACAATGATTCTTACCTCCAAATTCCCTTGAGACCTTTGCAAAACTATTTATGTTTTGAAAAAGTATCCCTGAGAGCGAATTGCATAGATTTTTTGGGGAACCCATCAAAGCTCTCCCCTTTTGATCCCATCCAGCAATCTGTTGTACTTTGCTTCTAGTTTATCCACCATATCGTTCCACTGAGAAGACCCCTCCACATTAACCTCAACAGCAGACCCTGAAATGCCTTGCTGCTTCCAACTATTCTTTAAAGGCGCTTCTAATTCTTTCTTTAAATCCTTATAACTCTCTTCTTTCTTGTATTCATATTCTCCACAGACATCCATAATCCTTTCTTCTACCTCCTTCATACTGCTGCCACTCATGTATCCATTAAGGCTTCTTAGCCCTTTGAGAAGCCTTTTGTAATTCTTCAGGTCGGTCTTTTCTACAAGCCTCGAACAGATGGCCCCAGCCACAATCGGTCTTGCCCTCTCTTCATATTTGCTCACGTATTTGTCTAAATCATCCGAGCCCTCATAGCCATCTTTAATATACCTGTCAACGAATATGCGGGCTCTCGAAATATACTGCTTCATCCTCTCCCTCAAGATTTCTTCTTCTTTTCCCGCCACTTCTCAAGCCTCTTCTTTATCTCTGCCTCAAAGCCATGATCAGTGGGCTCGTAGTAGATTCTGCCTTTGAGGTTTTCAGGCAGATAGTCTTCCTCCACATAACTATCGGGGAAGTTATGGGGATACTTATAGCCCTTTCCATAACCCAGATCCTTCATCAGGGAAGTGGGGGCATTGCGTATATGGAGGGGAACAGGGAGTGCCTGCGTTTTCTGAATATCGTTTTTCACCTTTGAATATGCGGTATAGAGGGCATTGCTCTTAGGGGCACAGGCCAGGTATGCTGCAGATTGAGCCAGGGCTAAATCCCCCTCTGGTGAACCAACAAACTGATATGCCTGCATAGCGGATACCGCAACCTGGAGTGCCCGGGGATCAGCATTTCCCACATCCTCAGATGCAAAACGGACTAAGCGCCTGGCTATATAGAGAGGGTCTTCCCCTGCCTCCAGCATCCTTCCCAGCCAGTACAGAGCAGCATCAGGATCGCTACCACGCATGCTCTTATGTAAGGCTGAAATCAGGTTATAGTGCTCCTCGCCTTCTTTGTCATAGATTAAAAACTTACGCTGTACTACCTCCTCTACTATCTCCCTGGTTATGTGTCTCGTATCCTCTTTATCAGGCGCCGTGGTCATAACAGCCAGTTCCAGGGTGTTCAATGCCCGACGGGCATCACCATCAGCCATACCTGCAATATACTTAAGTGCAATCGGGTCTATATTGGCCCTGTAGTTCCCCAGTCCCCTATCTTTATCTGAAAGGGCCCGCTTAAGTATAATCTCCAGTTCCTCTTCTCTTAAGGGGTTTAAGACAAAGACCTTGGTGCGGGAAAGCAGAGGAGATATAACCTCAAAGGAAGGATTTTCAGTGGTAGCCCCTATAAGTATTATTGTTCCATCCTCCACATGGGGAAGGAAGGCATCCTGTTGCGCCTTATTGAAGCGGTGGATTTCATCTACAAACAGGATGGTTTGTTTGTTGTTAAATCTTTGCTGGTTCTTTGCCTGCTCTATAACCCCTCTTATGTCTTTAACTCCGGCCAATACCGCACTGAATGAGATAAAATGTGCCCCTGTTTTTGCAGCTACAATATGGGACAGGGTTGTCTTACCTGTGCCTGGAGGTCCCCAGAAAATTGACGACTGAACCTCATCCGCCTCTATGGCTCTTCGAAGAACCTTTCCTTCTTTCAGGATGTGGTCCTGCCCCACAAACTCATCCAGAGTCCGGGGACGCATCCGGTCAGCAAGGGGTGCTTCCGTCTTTAACCTGTCTTTGGCATAATGGTCAAATAGGTCCATTTGGAAACCAGTTTGGAATTTATAATGTAACTACTCAGGTTCAAAGTTCCAAGGTTCACGGTTCAAGGTTAGAGCAACCAACCGTGAACTGTGAACCTGACAACCTGAATAGTTACAATTCCAGCTCCTCTAAATCATGTATAATAAAGCCCCCTAACCTCTTCTTCTCCCTGTCAAGAAAGATGGCATTGGCCCCTGCCTCCCTGGGGGCAATGTAATCATACTCCCAATGATCACCGATATGGAGGAGTTCTGAGGGCAATACATTCAATCTATCACAGATAGTCAGATAGCTGTCCGGGGTTTTCAACTGTTTGAAATCGGATATCACAGAGAAATCAAACTTAAAGAACTGCTTGATTGTCTTTATCTTTATATCTAAGAATTCCCTTGGCATGGCGGTAGTAAGTATCAGAGTAAACCTATCCTCCAACCTCTCCAGGGCAGGAATAACATCAGGGAATGTCTCTATCCTGGACTCATACTTGGAAAGTATCTCTTCAAAGCTGGTTTCCAGATCGAAGTGCTTGATCCAGTGATTCATTTCGTACCAGCGGAGGTCCCCTTCTCCAACCTTCTCATACTCTGATATGGTATAAGCCTTAGCATCTTCAAAACTCATACCCTCCTTTTTCGCTATGAGGGAAGGAAGCTCTTCCAGCCAGATCAGGTTGTTGAACTCCATAGGAACCAGCGTACCATCCACATCGAAGGATACTACCTCTATCTGCTCTTTCATCGGCTCACCTCACTTATTATTGTCTTTTAATCTGTTTATACTCGACAATCTATCTTTTTTCAAGTTTTTAAAATGGGGCGCTGTCTCACTTTAAATGTACTTGCATTCATATTCGGTATATGATAATAGATAACATTCTAAGTAGGGGTACGGTGCGCCGTGCCCCTACTGCCTAAAGAGGAGAACCCTCAGATGAAAGTACTTCTGATAAACCCAGCATATCCTTTTGAAGAATGGCCAACCCCTCCGTTTGGTTTGATGTCGCTTGCCGGATACCTAAAGGGAAAGGGGATAGAGGTCAGGATTGAAGACTATATCGTAACCCCTTACAACAGAGAACGCATCCAAAGAGTCCTAAATGAATATGCCCCTGATATGGTAGGAGCTACCGGGGTTACCATGAACATTAATACGTCACTGAGGGTATTGAACAACTATAAAAAAGAGAACCCTGATATTATAACAGTTATGGGAGGCCCCCATGTTACCTTTGACGCTGACAACATACTCAAGAAAAATGGCTATGTGGATTTCATTGTCAGGAGAGAAGGAGAGCTAACCTCTGTTGAGCTCCTTGAAAGTTTAAGCTCAAACTCATCTTTTAACAGCATTGCAGGCATATCCTACAGGAAGAATGGGAAAGTTCTTCATAATGAAGATAGACCCCTTATTGAAGATATTAACATTCTCCCTTATCCGGCACGCGATCTTGCTCCCCTTAGCAAGTATAGAGCATTAGAATTTCCGATCAACATGGTTACCTCAAGAGGATGCCCGTATGAATGTATCTTTTGTGTTGGAAGGAAGATGATGGGAAGAAAGGTCAGATATTTTGATGTGGACAGGGTGGTGGATGAATTTGAAATGCTCTCTACCATGGGTTTTAAACAGATAAACATTGTAGACGATCTCTTTACTTCAAACAAAAACAGGTGCATAGCTATTTGTGATGAAATCATCAAAAGGGGAATCTCTCATCCCTGGACTGCCTTCGCACGAGTGAACACGGTTTCAAAGAGGCTTCTGGAGAAGATGAAGGAAGCAGGATGTCTCATGCTCTGTTTTGGAATTGAAAGCGGAAATCAGGAGATATTAAATACCATTAAGAAGAAGACAACTATTGAGGAGATCCAAAAGGCAATGAATCTCTGTATTGAGGTCGGAATGGGGGCAATGGGCTCATATATTTTAGGTCTTCCCGGAGAAAGTCATGAAACTGTTAAAAAGACCCTTGAGTTTGCCGCAGGGTTAAATCCGGTTTATGGTTTTCATATTCTGGCTCCATTCCCAGGCACTGAGATAAGAGATAGAAATAAAGAGTATGAGATTAGAATATTAACAGATGACTGGGATAAGTACGATGCAAATCAGGCTGTCTCTGAAACGCCATACATGTCTCATGAAGAGATTGACCGAATAGTAAATGAATTCAACTCAGATATAGAGCAGCACATATCAAATATAGAAAAGAAAAAGGATCAAAACAACTCGTTATCTAAGGAAGATATGGATTTTATTGAGGGCCGTGAAAGCTTTCGTTTTTCAAAGGATTTAATCTTAATGGAAGTGGTTGAAAGATACCCTGGGTTAAATAATGGTGCAGATACGGATGAAATAATGGATGATTTCATTCTATTTGTTGAAAAGAATATCAATTTTACCAGAGAGGAAGTTCGGCACAGGCTGACAAAATTATTCTCCCGTAATTGTCTTAAGATTGAAGGCACAGAAGGGAAAACAGAGATAAGGTGGGCGTAGTGCTGCCTCACTCCCTTTCTCCAAATATTGCCGTTCCTATTCTAACTATGGTTGCCCCTTCTTCAATGGCTATTTCAAAATCATTGGACATCCCCATGGAAAGCTCTTTCATGGAGATATTTCCAAATCTTTCTCGCTCAATCTCCCCTTTTAATTCCCTCAATGATTTAAAGTAAGGACGGGCGTCTTCCGGATCATCGAAGTAGGGAGGCATGGTCATTAGCCCTTCTACCTTTATATTTGTCAATTTGGCGACTTTTGAAACAAGGGAAATTGCCCTATCTCTCTCTATGCCCGATTTTGTTGTCTCCTGGGAGATATTTACCTGAATCAAGACGCTGACTCTCTTACCGGATTGTTTTGTCCTTTTATCAATCTCTTCCGCCAAACCTATCCTATCCACTGAATGGATCATGTCGAATAGGTTAATTGCCTGTTTTACCTTATTGGTCTGGAGATGACCAATCATGTGCCATTGAACCTGATGGCCTATCTCTTCTATCTTTTCCTTCGCCTCCTGTATATAACTCTCACCTAAAATGGTTAC
The DNA here is from genome assembly GCA_016209225.1 of Desulfobacterales bacterium. Taxonomy (GTDB): domain Bacteria; phylum Desulfobacterota; class UBA8473; order UBA8473; family UBA8473; genus UBA8473. The sequence continues at coordinate 108,327 of JACQWO010000068.1, read as the reverse complement.
TCCTGCTGATATGGCATCCTTGATCTCTTTAACCCCTACCGTTTTCGAAACAGCCACAAGCTTAACCTCACCAGGGTCTCTGCCGGCTTTAAGCGCAGCCTTTTCAATCCTTTCTTTTACCGATAATATGTTGTCAGCGATTTGAGACATCTGGTAACCCCGACATCAAAAATGTTGGTAATGTCCTTTGGTTGTTGTCAGCACGGCGCGCCGTGCCCCTACTTTACCTTCTCCGTCAGATACGCTTTTATCCTCTCCCTGTTTTCGTCTTTTTTGTCGCCTTTATAATAAATTTCAATAAACTCAATCCGTAACCGGTTTTTGTGATACGCGTATATCACCCGAATGCCGCTCTGTACACCCTTTCCCTTGAGCGATTTGCAGGCAAACTTTTTCAGTTTGTAAATTTCAATCTCGTCGTTTATTAATCCACCAGAGGCAGACTGAATTTGAAAAATACTCTGATTATCTATCTTATGAAGGTGATACAGCTCAATTGCATTCTTTTTAGCGGTCTCTATATCATCGGCAAGGGTTTTGAACCTTTTGGCGAGTTTTTTGAAATCTTTGGCAAACTCATCTGTTTCGTCATAGTCAATCTTCATCAGCGTCGTATTCTCTTACGGAAGTATCTTTCGTCCGGTAAAAGACAGCTTCGTAATCCAGAGGTTTGCCCTCCTCGGCGCTGATCCAGGGGACATCCCTGTGGGATAACTCCGATAGCATGGAGGCCGTCAGGTCGGACAATCTTGCAATTTCCCAGTCGATATGCTCGATTTCCCTGCCGTTGAGGATGCTCAGGTCAGGCTCTATTCTGGGATCAATGAGATATTTGGTCTGCGGGTAAATGTAAAATTTGCTTTTCAGCTCTTCGATAATGCCTCTGTTCTTCATCTCTTTGATAAGCTCATCGAAATAATACGGCGTCGGGCCATGTGTATTTTTCAGATACACAAGTCCCATAATCTGTTCTTCGTGCTTTTCGTAATAATCAAAATCAATGAAATAGAGAATCTTGTAAATAACCGTCATGCCGACATTCGGCTTTCCTCCGCACTTTCTAAGTATATGCATAAGAATCTGGCGGAATTTTTCAATGTTCTTTTGCGGAATGCTGATGCGTGCATCTTCCTTTTTGCGGATTTTATTCCCCTTTATGCTTTTCTCAATTTTAATCAACGGTATCGATACTTTGCCGGCTCGTATATCCTCAAGAGTAACACCGAAAAGTTCTGAAAGTTTTTCAGCTTCAGTGATGGTCAGATCCCTTTCGCCGCGTTCAATCTGAATATAGGTAGGCCTGGTAATGCCTAATCGTTTTGCAACACTTTCCTGGGATAAACGGTGTTTTTTCCTTAGCTCGCTTATAAATAGTCCCCTCATTGCTCAATACCTCAATACCTTTAAAACTCTCACCTCTTTGTCTTTGAGCATAAGATAGCAAATGTATAATAATTTGTCAATATAATTGTAAAATTATTATACATCACAAAAAGAAACAGTCAACAGTCAACGGGCACCATCAAACAGCCTCACTCTCCCTACCCGTTCCAAAGCCTCCACCACTTCGCATATTGGGAGACCAATCACATTGGTATACGAACCTTTTATCTCCCTGATCATAAAAGAACCCTTCCCCTGGATCGCATAACCCCCAGCCTTATCAAATGGCTCCTCAGTCTTAATATATCCACGGATTTCCTCTTCAGTAAGTTCCTTAAACGTTACGGTTGTTTCCACAGACTCTTTGATTGTTTCTCCATTACCTGTGTTGAGGATACAGAAACCGGTTATTACACGGTGCTCTTTACCGCTAAGTTTTAAGAGCATTTGATAGGCATCCTGTTTTCCTGCAGGTTTCCCTAAAATCTCGCCATTAACCAAGACAATGGTATCGGCTGCTATTACCCATGAGTCCTTCAAGTCCTTAGCAACATCAAGCGCCTTTTCTTCAGCCAACCGCAATACATGATCTACAGGGCACTCACCGTCTTTGATTTTCTCCTCCACTCCGCTGGGAACAACCGCAAACCGCAGCCCAATCTGCTTTAATAACTCCTTCCGTCTTGGTGAAGATGAAGCAAGGATCAGTTTCATAATTTTCAGAGTATCTCCCCCAGTTCTTTTGACCGATTGGTGGCAGCCTCGACGGCATCTATTATAACTGCCCTCAGTCTGCCTGCCTCCATGACATGAAGACCCGCGATAGTTGTACCTCCAGGCGATGTGACCCTGTCTCTCAGTTTAGCTGGGGTTTCCCCTGTTTCAATGACCATCTTTGCCGACCCAAAGACCGTCTGCACAGCCAGAGTTTTGGCAGTATCCCGATCCAGGCCAACCTTCACTCCGGCATCTATCAGGGCATCAATTATCAAGAAAACATAGGCTGGACCGCTCCCGCTAAGCCCTGTCACCGCATCCATGTATCTCTCTTCAACTACCACTGTCTTACCAACCGCGTCAAATATATTTCTTGCAATATCCAAATCCTCTTTGGCAGCTTTTGCCCCGGGGGAGATGGCTGTAACTCCCTCTCCGACCAATGCCGGCGTATTTGGCATGACTCTGACCACCCGGCTGTTGGCTTTGAGGCTGTCCTCGATATGCTTCAATGTGACACCGGCGGCAATGGATATTACAAGCTTAGAAATATCAACAGCCTGGACAATCTCTTTTAGCACAAACCCGATACCCTGAGGTTTTATTGCTAAAACAATAATTTCCGCCTGAAATACAAGCTCAAGGTTACTGGAGGTAGTTATAATATTAAAGGAATCACTGAACAATCTCCTTCTGTCCTCCGATACATCCGAGGACAGTATGTTTTTCGGAGAAACTACCCCTGCCCTGATAACCCCTTTAATAATGGCCTCTGCCATATTGCCTGATCCTATGAACCCGATTTTTTTGTCAGCAAACATTTTCTTGCCTTTCTGTTATTTCTAATTGACGGCTTCGTAAAAAGTCCCTCAATATTCAATACCGAATACTCTTTCAGCATTTTTGTAGAATACATTCTCTAATACCTCTGGTTTATACCCTTCATCTTCCCATCCCTTTATTATTCGATCAAAACTGAAGAAGGGATAATCCGAGCCGAACATGATCTTTGTCTTGCAGCGGCTGTTTATCTCCTTTTTTAGTTCTTCAGGGAAGTACTTTGGCATCCAACCATGAACTTCGTTATATACATTTGCTTTATGAACCAAGACGGATATCATCTCGCTATGGAAAGGCCATGGACAGTGAGCCGCAATTATATTAAGTTCCGGAAATTGAGCAGCTACGTCATCAACGTTTGGAATAGGCCTTTCCGTACCCAGCCGTATGCCCGATCCACCGGGAGTGCCCGCACCCATGGCCGTATGCCCGACACTGATCTTGATAGGCACCTTTTTGTCATTGCATAGTTGGTAAATGGGGAGAAATCTTTTGTCGTTCGCAGGAACGCCTGTTGCAGCCCCATAGTAGAAAACCCCGAATGACTTTGCCTTGTCTATATACTTTTCCAACTCAACCACATATTTGTCAATGTCGGTAAACTTTGCAAAGTTATACGGCGCCCAGCTCCCATAGACGACATCAGGGTAATCGCTCTTCAGCTTAGCCATGTAGTCGCCCGTTTGAGCCATTTGATCGAAATTCTGTGGTTCCGGCACGCAGAATACCACTTTTACACCGGCCTCGCGAAAAACATTAATCATCTCATCTTCTGTTTGATAATACGGGATGGTTGTCTTGAACGTAACCTCAAAAAAATCCTTTAAATCCTTTGAAAACATTGCGCCTTTCTCAGTGGTCATTTGTGTTTGAACATCGATCACTTTCATAGATTCACCTCTCCTTTCAATGGATAATAGTAACTACTCAGGTAGGCACAAAGGCACAGAGCACCAAAGGCACAAAGTCGAGAGATATGAAGAGAATGAGTTACTTAAGCTCCTATAAGATGTTTACAAAGCGGCATTTGGACAGGTTGTGTCCTGCATTCCGATCGTATTCCTATAACTTTGTGCCTGAATAGTTACAATAAATGAGATACCGATTCCCCTAATGTCTGGAACTCTATAATAAAGAGGTTTAAGAGTCAATGGCAAATCTTAGTAAAATAAGCACAGAGACCATAACAGTCCCCGTTGTCCTGAGGATAACAGCTTAGAGATACATCTTCTATGATATATATCTTGACTTCATAAAGACTGATATATATTATTTGGTATCGTAACTATTCAGGTAGGCACAGAGGGGCAAAGTAAAATGGACGAGAAGACTATAGAGCTTTCAAATATAGGGGGTAATCATGTCAGAACCGTCTGCAGGATTAGATAGATTGTTCAATCCTAAGAGCGTTGCTGTAATTGGCGCTTCAAAATCATTTGCCAAGACCGGGACAGCTATCCTTTTTAGTATACTTGCTGGTGGGTACAAGGGAGAAGTCTACCCCATTAATCCAAAAGAGACCGAGATACTCGGGTTGAGGGCTTATCCAAGCTTAAACACAACCCCCACCACGCCAGATGTTGCAATAATCTGTGTTCAGGCCGAGCTGGTCCCCCAGGTTATTACAGAATGCGGAGAAGCTGGGATAGGCTTTGGTATTGTAATATCATCCGGTTTCGGTGAGGTTGGCAAGGAAGGTAAAAGCCAGGAGAAAGAGGTTTTGAAAGCAGCCAGGATTGGTGGAATGAGGATTATAGGCCCAAATTGTATGGGTTTGGTGAGTTCCGGGGCAAGCTTTTATGCGCTGATGAATATGCTGATACCCATGGCCGGTAGTGCATCCGTTGTCTCCCAGAGCGGGACTATCGGTTCGCTGTGTTCGATTTATGGTTCAGAACAGGGTATCGGCTTCAGTAAGTTCATCAGCAGCGGTAACGAGGTGGATTTACGCACAGAGGACTTCATAGAGTACCTTGCCTCCGATCCCCAGACGAACGTCATTTCCGCTTTTGTGGAAGGGATAAAGGACGGAAAGAGGTTTATCGAAGTGGCCAAAGAGGCTGCCAAGAAAAAACCGTTGATCGTATTGAAGGGAGGGGTCACAGCAGCAGGGGCTCAAGCAGCCGTCTCTCATACCGGTTCGATAGCCGGTTCTAAAGCTGTTTATGATGCCATGGTAAAGCAAACAGGGATCATTCAGGCCGAAAACGAAAGGGAGATGGTCGATTTAGTAAAGGCATTCTCTTTGCTTCCTCTCCCCAGGGGAAGGAATATTGGGGTGACAGGGGCATGGGGAGGAATCGCTGTCCTGGTTTCAGATGCTTGCGCGAAAACAGGGTTGGTACTGCCGGAATTATCAAGGAAAAGCATGGAAGAACTCGACAAAGTATTACCCCCCTTTTGGAGTCATGGAAATCCTGTAGACGTCACTGGCGCCGGGCTTGGTGGAGATTTTGATATGTTAACCAAACCCATCGAGATTCTCCTTCGTGATAGAAACATCGATGCCGTAATCTGGATGGTTCCTGCTCTCGGCTCTTTATTCGATAGGGTTGCTCCCCGAATGGACCCCCACATTTCAAAATACTTCTCCAAAACGGCATTGGGTTCCATGGCGCCCCAGGAAATGGAAATGGCAAAGGGTATCATCGGACTCAAAGAAAAATACAATAAACCCCTTGTTGCAATCTTGATTGGACTGTATGGGCAGAATGGAACAGAACACATTCGCTTCCTCGAAGAAAACGGCGTTCCCGTCTATGAAACCACCCGTCAGGCAGCTTTTGTGTTATCAAAACTCGTAGAGTATAAAGAGTATTTAGGGGCTCTAGGAAATTAACCCAAAACTATACAATGGAGGAGGTATTGAATATGGCCATAACCTTTGAAAAGTTCCAGGAAGAGTGCAAGTTTTACAATCCCATGAAGAACTTTGAACTCGACACCAACATTATCGAATACAGACTCGACCCTCTGACCAAGGAGAGCACCTACTTCAACATTACGGCTTTGGAATCAGGGTTGAAGTGGTCCATCAAAATGGATGAGGAAGAACTTCTGCAGACAGTGGAGAAATCTCGTGAAGGCTGTTTCATGTGCGGAGACGCGGTGAGAAGTATGACTCCCAGGTATCTGGAGAATATTCTGCCTGAAGGAAGACTTACTGTGGGCCAGGCCATCCTTTTTCCCAATATCTTCGGACTGGCACGGTATTCTGCAGTACTGACTTATCCGAACAACCACTTCTTCAGTCTGGACGAATATACACCAGAAGTCCTGATTGATACTTTTACATGTGCATTAGAATTCATAAAAAGGGTATACAAGGAAGATAAGGAGGCTAAATATGCTGCTTTTGGCTGCAATTACCTCTTTCCCGCAGGATCGTCCACCGTTCACTCCCATTTCCACGTCTTTATAACGGGATTTCCCTTTGATCATATAAAGGGTTTGGCTTCTAAAAGTGAACAATATTTCCATGATAATTCCAACAGTTACTGGTCCCATCTCCTTGAGACAGAAAAGAAAGAAGGCAAGCGATATTTGGGCGCTGTAGGGAATACCCACTGGTTGGTGCCCTATGCCCCCAGTGGTGTCAGGGAGGTACAGGGTCTTGTTGAAGGGAAAACAAACTTCATCGAGTTTGAGGAAGAAGATATAAGAAACCTGTCCGAAGGGCTGTCAAGGGTCTTAAAATACTATCGCAGCCAGGGTGTAACCTCCTTCAACCTTATTACCTACTCAGGGTCTCTGGGAGAGAAACAGGAATATTTCTGGCCGGGCCTGAAAATCGTTACGAGAGGTTATCTGCCGCCATATTACACAAGTGATATCACCTGGAGACAGAAACTGCTCTTTCGGAAAGAGGAGTGGTTCGACTTGCCTGAGACAGTCGCATCTCAAGCAAGGAAATTTTTTATTAGTACTTAAAAAAGCCTGAGATTCTAGGGGGGGCGTGAGAATTCACGCCCCTTGTAAAAATAGTTAAAATGATCTTCTACTTCGCAGCCTTTATATAATCAGTAAAGGGAATAAACCTTATATTCTTCACATCTGCCTTATAAATTCTGCAGTATTCCGTACCCTGATGTTTAGTGGGACTGAAAGTCGCGTTAGCCATAAGACCGCCCATATCCAGGTTCTTGATGGATTCCAATCCCTTTATTAGACCCGATCTGGTCAGGTCTTTCCCAGCGTTTTTAAACCCTTCAACCACTAGTATTGCCTGACACCACCCTTGAGTATAGTGCCTGTAAAGCATATATTTGCCTTTCTTGCCATGGTATTTCAGGCTGATCTCTCTCATCTTCAACATCCCTGGAGAATCATCGTACCATGAAGAAAATGAATTGGTAGCTACAAAGTTCTCTGCTGCATCCCCAACTATCCTTATAGCATCTTCAGCACAGGCATACTTTGTCCCAAGAGACATAGGAGAGTACTTGAATCTTTTTGCTTCCCTAAAAAAGGTAGCGGCATTTCCCTCTGTCGTATGCAAGATTACATGTGTAGCCTTTGCCCTCATTAGAGTGAGAACCTGGGAGCTGGCCTCTATTGCACCTGGCGCAATAACCTCTTCTCCTGCCGGTTTTAACCCATAAGCCTCGAGTTGTTCCCTGAATGTCCTGGAACCCACCTTACCATGCTCGGTATCAGCCCTAACCAGGGCTATCCTCGGTTCTTTCACCTTCAGAACGTTGACAATGTAGTTGAAGAGTATTTTGACCTCATCCTCATAGGTTGCCCCTTCAGTAAAGTGGTATGGGCGGGTTGGCCGGATAAAAAAGTCTGTAGTGGATGTCATTAGGGTTGGCAGCTTTTCTTTTGTGATTTGAGAGACCAGTGCCACCCCAGAACCCGTTGATCCTATCTCGAACAGCATAAATATCTGATCCTTGTATACGAGTTTCTTGAAGTTTGCCACATCTCTGGCAACGGAATAACCACCATCCTCAACGATCACCTTGAATTTTCTGCCGTAAATCCCTCCCTGGTCGTTGATGTGCTGGAGGTAGGTCTTTATACCCGTATGTAACGGTGTTTGAATCTGTGAGGTAGGGCCTGTCACATCAGATGTAACCCCAACCTTTATGGTGTCACCGGTCAGTCCGGTAGTCTCATCAGCGTAGGGAGCGGTAACCCCAAATAAGAACAGAGCTGAAACCAAAGAGATAGTTAACAATAAGGTAATACTTTTCTTCATTATTCTTATCCTCCTGCAACTTTTGTATTAAATACTTTTCACTCTTCACTCTTAATTCTTAATTCTTCAAAGGCATCCCTCCTTCCCTGTCCCGATACAATCGGGATACACATTAAGAATCGTACTTTTATCCCACCTACTTGTCTTCTTGTAAAGTAAACTCCCACTTACAACTCACATCCTCAGGAGATTTTCTGGGAGGGCCGTCCAGGAATTTTACCTTTACCCTGGGGTCAAAACTCTCAGCGTATTTCTGGAAAACTGTAGTTCCCACCGGTTCACATGTGAATTCCGTTCTCCCTGCCTTTTCCATTGCCTCAAGGGAGGGACACTTGTAAAGGGCAAAGACCCCTCTTTTCTCCGATATTTCCTCTATCTTATGTTCCATACAGGGGACAAAGGCAGACTGTTTTAAGGTTTCAATGATGCCGGGGATACCTTCCTCTTTTATTCCCAGGGTCTTTCTCAATAACCTTGCTTCATAAGGAAAGTACCCCTCCCATGCCTTCGTATCAATATCGAGGGCCGCCTCATAACCAAACTTCTTTTCCGATTCCAGAAACCAGAACCCGTCAAGGGCAAGAAATAATCTTGCATATACCTTTATCAAGTTTATCAGTTCCTCCTTAGACAGCCTAGTTAGATCCATTTCCCTCATAATACTAACCTCCTTGTGTATCTACATATAGATTATGTGCCTTTGCCACTTTGTGCCTGAGTAGTTACGCTTATATGATTATTGACCAGAATTACTCTCCTCCATATTATCTTTCCCGCTTTGATACTTCAAAACCGCCAGATTGTGTTCTCTTAGGTTAGTAGAAAAGCAGTGAGTACCATCATTCTTTGAAACGAAATAGAGGTAATTTACTTTAGCCGGATAAAGGACAGCTTTGATAGAGGCTTCCCCAGGATTGGCAATTGGACCAGGGGGTAGATTGGAATGGAGATAGGTGTTGTAAGGAGTCTTTCTCTTAAGATGCCTTCTGGTTATATTGCCATCGAAATTAGCAATACCATAGACAGCAGTCGGATCACTTTGAAGTTTCATACCCTTTTTAAGTCTGTTCTGAAACACAGCCGATATTAAAGGACGCTCCCACGATTTTCCAGTCTCCTTCTCAATAATAGAGGCCAGGGTGACAACTTTTCCCATTGTAAAACCCAAATCTTTTACTCTTCCGGCGTATTTACTGGTATAAATCCTTTTAAACCGAGTCACCATCATTTTCAATATGTTGCTTTCGCCTATATGTCGAGGCATACTGTAGGTATCCGGGAATAAATAACCCTCCAGGCTACCCCCCTCGACTCCCAAAGAGGATATGAAAGAGAGATCAGAACACTTTTCGAGAAAACTTTCAGTATCGGCAAGTTCGAGGCTGTCCAGTAAATCAGCTACCTGATATATATTATACCCTTCCGGTATTGTAACAAAGTGCTCAACTACCTTTCCTTTAACCAGTATATCCAATATCTCTAAAGGCACCATGGCTGTATTCAGGGAATACTCTCCCGGTTTAATCTTCTTGGTTGCCTGACGGCATCTAACCAATAAGGAAAACCCCCTTATATCTTTAATAATCCCTTCCTGTTTCAGAAGCTCAGCCGCTTCAGTGAAAGTGGCTCCCGGATGAATATAGACTATTTTGTAGATTTTTGTAGAGCTGGTGGGAGTGGTAAGATACAGAAAAATACTCAGGGCTGTTAATAATCCCAGGACAATCAACAACATCAGGATATAAGAAATAGCTCTATTCATTTTAGCTTACCCCGCCCTGCTGTCTAAGTATCCCTGCAAAATGAATACCGCTGCCATTTTATTGATAACCTTCTTCCTCTTCTTACGACTGAGATCAGCCTCTAACAAAGTCCTGTTGGCAGCCACTGTAGAGAGTCGCTCATCCCATGTGATTACAGGGATATTTAGACTCTTTTTCATGGTCTCTACCAGGGCCAGCACCCCTTCTGCCTGTTTACCTATGGTACCATCCATGTTCTTAGGCAGCCCAACTGCGATCTCTAAAGGATTATATTGGTCCATCAGTTTCCTGAGTTCTTCAAGGTCGCTATCCAGACTCTTACGGATTATAGTGGTAACCCCTTGAGCGGTCCATCCCATTTCATCGCTCACCGCCACACCAATGGTTTTGCTCCCCACATCCAGACCAATTATCCTCATAGGTATCCTTCTCCTAGACTTTAGAATCAGACAGGTAAAAACTGGGCAATTAGGGAGTTATGATATAATATACGCAACCTGGAAGTCAAGGAATTTGGACGTTTTTATCCTTGACTAACTCACACATCTCAAGTAAATTAGCTAGGTCAACCACCATCGGCTAAAACCAACGGTTTAAGGATTCGAGGACAATAAAGGATCATTCCATGTTTAATGCGATAACGGATGTACAAGGGATTAAGGTAGGTCATGCCAGCGACTTTGAGGGGTTTACCGGCTGTACTGTGATCCTTTGTGAAGATGGGGTAACCGGTGGGATCGACATCAGAGGATCAGCGGCAGGAACACGTCAGACGGATTCTCTGCAATCACAGCATCTCCTTGAAGAGGTCTACGCTGTTCTGTTATCAGGAGGGAGCGCCTTTGGTCTCGATGCTGCCGGAGGGGTGATGGAATATTTGGAAGAGAAGGGAAAAGGCTTTCCTACCTCTGTTACAAAGGTCCCTATCGTACCAACCGCAATAATCTATGACCTTTCCTTCGGAAGCCACAAGGCACGCCCCAATAAGGAGATGGGGTACAATGCCTGTAAGGCTGCGATATCTGGAAAAGTCGAGGAGGGGAGTATTGGGGTAGGCACAGGGGCTACTGTTGGCAAGCTCTTCGGTGTCGAGAGGGCAATGAAGGGAGGGTTTGGCACAGCCTCCAAAAAACTCTCAAATGGCCTGATTGTAGGGGCTGCTGTTGCAGTAAACGCCTTTGGTGATGTAGTAAATAATGAGAACAGAGAAATAATCGCTGGCGCCAGGGATTCCGAGGATGGACATGCGCTTATAAACTCTTTTGAACATATGAAAAAGGGGATAACAGGTAAAGAGGAATTCTTCCAAAATACAACCCTTGGAGTTGTGGCTACCAACGCCGTTTTAACTAAAATGCAAGCAATAAAGGTTGCCCAGATGGCACAAACAGGGTTTGCCAAAACAATATCTCCTATACACCTATCCTCTGATGGAGATTTGGTCATCGCCCTTTCAACACGTAAATTAAAGGCAGATATTAATGTCGTCGGTCTTCTTGCTGAAGAGGCAATAATCGAAGCAGTCAAAAGAGCGGTCATGGCCGCAGATGGTTTCGGGATTGTACCGGCTTATAAGGATATTGCTAAGAATCGGATCCCTTGAAATGATTTGACAGTTTTTTAAAGGTCTCGATGTCTTTTACAAACAACACTAAAGAGGTACTACGATTACTCAAAGATGCCGAAGGATACATATCCGGCGAGAGGGTTGCCCGGGGATTAAACATCTCAAGGGCAGCAGTCTGGAAACAGGTATGTAAGCTCAGAAAAGAGGGGTTTTGTATTGATGCCCAACCCAGATTAGGTTATCGCATGGTTATTCCCCCTGATAAGCTGATCCCCATGGAGATAAAAGATGGGCTTAAGACATCCTTCGTCGGACAGGAGATATTCTATTATCCAAAGACCGAATCAACAAACCTGATCGCCAAAAACATGGCAATGGATGGATCGAAAGAGGGAACAGTTGTCACAGCCGAGGAGCAGACTAAGGGAAGGGGCAGACTTGATAGAAACTGGTTATCCCCTGCCTATAAAAATATTCTGATGTCTATAATCTTCCGTCCAGAGGTTCAGCCTTCGCAGGTATTCTCACTAACAATGCTTACCTCTCTGGCTGTAGTCAAGGCAATTAAAACCATTACCACCCTAAACGCCCTCATAAAATGGCCCAATGATATATATATAGGCAGTAAGAAAATAGGTGGGATTCTGACGGAGTTTAGCGCTGAGCAGGATCGGGTAAACTTTGTAATTGTGGGAGTGGGGTTAAACGTGAATTTTGATCCTTCCATTTATACGGAGATTAAGGATACTGCTACAAGCCTTTCAAAGGCATTAGGTAAAGAAATATCCAGGGTAGAACTGCTCCGATCTATACTGGAAGAGATAGAGAAAGGCTACAATTTATTTAAGGAAGGCAGGGTCACTCAAATCCGCAATGAATGGGACACCCACTCTTTAATAGCCGGAAAAATTGTAAGGATAACCTCTTTTGGTATTACAGAAGAGGGGGTTGCTGAGTCCGTGGATGAAGATGGTTGTCTTATTCTTCTGGATTATAAAGGCAAAAGAAAGAGGATTTTTAGTGGCGATGTATCCTTAAAGATGATGGCTTCGTAAAAAGTCCATCTGCGGCGTTGCACTGCACCCTTCGTCGTTGCAGCGTAACTATAAAGTACGCTTCACTCCTCGTGATTTGCGCGCCTTGCATCTGGAGCTTTTTACTTTGCCATCTCAATTTTGACTTTTTACGAGTCCATGAAAGATTGACCGATAATTTTTTTTGGCATATTTGTAAACCATATAACTAAGTAATGGTTGACATTAACATCTTAGGTAGGAATATGAATATGCATGAGGAGGCTTCAAAGTGTTAAAATTTATTTGTGGATTAACCGACAGGGTATTGGGAGGCGGAGAGGCTACCTTTGAGGAGGCATCTAGCCTTATGGAGATTGCAAAACAGAGAGATATTGTTTCTTTGATCAGTTTCGCCAATATAATACGAGAAGAACTTAAAGGTCCCGTTATTGACCTTTGCGCTATTATAAATGCAAAATCTGGCAGGTGCAGCGAAGACTGCTCTTTCTGTTCCCAATCGGCTCATTACACAACTGATATTGAAAGATACCCTCTGGTAAGTGAGGAAAAAATTGCAGAAAGTGCAAAAGAAGCATCTAATATTGGGGCGAACAGGTTTGGTATAGTTGTAAGCGGGGAAAACATCAAAGACCCTGGAGAATTGAAATCTATATGCACCGCAATTGAAGATATGCCCTCCAGTGTGGCCATAGGAAGATGTGCATCATTGGGAACGCTGACGAGAGAAACTGCCCGTGACTTAAAGAAAGCAGGTTTGGAGCGCTATCACCACAATCTGGAAACATCAGAGAGCTTCTTCCCAAAGATATGCACAACCCATTCTTATCAGGAAAGAGTAAACACAGTCAAGATAGCAAAGGAAGAGGGATTCAGGGTTTGCTGTGGTGGAATATTCGGTCTTGGGGAGACCCCGGAGCAAAGACTGGAATTCGCCTTTACCCTAAAGGAATTGGAGGTGGATTCAATCCCGCTCAATTTCTTAAACCCCATACCTGGAACCCCTTTAGAAAATGCCCCTCCTATTCCTCCAATGGAGATATTAAAGATTATAGCAGTATTCCGATTTATTCATCCCACAAAGGATATAAGGGTATGTGGTGGAAGGCAAAGGAATCTGAGAGGGATTCAGCCCCTGATGTATCTGGCCGGTGCAAATGCAACCATGATAGGCAATTATCTGACTACCCCCGGCAATGACCCTAAAGAGGATTTACAGTTGATAGAGGATTTGATGCTGGTGCCCAATCGTGAATCGTAAGTCGCTAGTCGTAAATAAGAACAAAACCCATTCACGATTTACGGTTTACGATTTACGAACACAGGTAGGTCAAAAAATGTATGCTGAAGCGAAAAGGGGTACTTTTTTAAAGCCCTCAGACAGATATATATGGGAGGCAATAAATGGTCACCGAGAGTAAGCACCTGGAACTTGAGCTGGATGATAAAAGGTATATATGGCATCCATTTACCCAGATGAAGGATTACGTCAAAGAAAAACCGCTCATTATAGAAAGAGGAAAGGGTTCGTTCCTATGGGACATATATGGGAATAAATACCTGGACGGCATATCATCTCTATGGGTCACTGTACACGGACATTGTCGGGAAGAGATAACTCAGGCAATAACAGAGCAGGTAAAAAAGGTCTCCCATACTACCCTTCTCGGCTTATCCCATCCCCCTGCAATAGAGCTTGCAAAAAGGCTGGCACAGATAACCCCAAAGGGCCTCAACAGGGTATTTTACTCTGACAGTGGTGCTACTGCAGTAGAGATAGCCTTAAAGATGGCATTTCAATATTGGCTGCAAGAGCCCAACGGCTGCTCTGATAAAAAAAAGTTCGTCTCGTTGAAGAATGCTTACCACGGAGATACCGTAGGGGCTGTAAGTGTAGGAGGAATAGACTTGTTCCACAAAACCTATCAACCCATGCTCTTTGATTCCCTAAAGGGTGAATCTCCGTATTGCTATCGTTGTAATCTTGGAAAGACCTATCCCTCCTGTGACTTTGGCTGTCTGACTCAGATAGAAGAGGTTATAAAAAAACATCACCATGAGACATCGGCCCTGATCATCGAACCTCTGGTTCAGGGCGCTTCCGGGATGTTGGTTTCTCCACCGGGCTATCTCAAAGGGATAAGAGAACTCTGCACCAGATACAACATCCTGATGATTGCCGATGAAGTTGCCGTGGGATTTGGCAGGACCGGCAAGATGTTCGCATGTGAGCACGAGGACGTAGCACCAGACATTCTAACATTGGGCAAAGGGATTACCGGCGGTTACCTTCCCCTGGCAGCCACTATTACTACCGATGAGATTTATAATGCATTTTTAGGAGAATACGATGAGTTTAAGACCTTCTTCCATGGTCATACCTACACAGGAAATCCCGTGGCATGTGCTGCTGCATTGGCCAGCCTGGACGTCTTTGAGAAGGATAGAACAATTATAGAGCTCCAGAAAAAGATTGAGTTCCTGGAGAAGGGTCTTAAGAGGTTTTGGGATTTGAAGCACGTGGGAGATGTCAGGCAAAAGGGATTTATGGTTGGTATAGAACTGGTTTCAAACAGGGATTCAAAAGAGACCTTTCCCCTGCACAATAAAACAGGTATAAAGGTCATCATGGAGGCTAGAAAAAGGGGCGTGATTCTGAGACCCCTTGGCGATGTGATAGTCCTTATGCCCTCTTTGAGTATTACGCTGCAAGAGTTGGATGAGTTGCTTAAGGTCACTTTCGATTCTATTAGAAGTGTCACAACCGTAAACTGTAAACTGTAAACTGAGAACCGTGAACGGTTACCCAATTACCATGAGCCTGACTATAGATCAATTCTTGAGACAAGAGATAGAGAGATTGAAAACATCAGGCCTCTATAGAGATATGAAAAGGATTGTAGGGCCTATAGATACGACTGTTTCAATAGATGGCAAAGAGGTTATCCTCCTGTCATCCAATAACTACTTGGGCCTGGCCTCCCATCCCAAATTGAAAGAGGCCTCAGCTTCCGCCCTGAGGGAGTATGGCACAGGGGCATGTGCATCCCGACTGATTTCCGGGAACATGGAAATTCATGAAGAGCTAGAGAAAAAGACAGCAAAATTCAAAGGGTGTCAATCGGCTATTGTATTTTCTACAGGGTATATGGCCAATATTGGAGTAATAACCTCCTTAGCAGGCAAGGGTGATCTCATTCTAAGTGACGAACTGAACCATGCCAGCATAGTAGATGGTTCCAAGTTAAGTGGGGCTGTAATAAGGGTTTATCCTCATAAGAACATTGAAAAACTCAAAGATATTTTCTCACAAGGCAACGCATCTTCCTCAAAGGGTAGCCATAAGAGAACGCTTATGGTTACCGATGGGGTGTTCAGCATGGATGGCGATATAACCCCCTTACCTGAGATATTAGGTATTGCCAGGAAAAAAGATGCCCTGGTAATGGTCGATGATGCCCATGCTACAGGGGTGCTTGGTGAAAACGGAAAAGGTACGGCAGAACACTTTGGTTTAACAGATGAAAATTTAATTCATATGGGGACTTTTAGCAAGGCATTGGGAAGTATGGGTGGATATATAGCAGGATCAAAGGTTATAATTGAATATCTAAGGAACAATGCCAGGTCTTTTATCTATTCTACAGCCCTACCCCCAAGTGTTTGTGCTTCTTCTATTGCAGCTATTGACCTACTGGAAAAGGAACCTTCGATTCGAACCCGTTTATGGAGTAACATTGCCCGATTCAGGAAAGGATTAACAAACCTGGGTTACAATACCATGGAGAGTCAAACTCAGATCATACCAATACTCATTGGGGACACATCCTTGACTATGGAATTCGCAAGGGCAATATTCCAAAAAGGAGTCTATGCCCCTGGAATACGGCCACCTACCGTTCCCGAAGGAAAGAGCAGGATAAGAACCAGTTTAATGGCTTCCCACACAGATGAACAGATAGACAAGGTATTGGCAGTATTTGAGAGCGAGGGGCGAAGGTTGCGTATTATTTGAAAAAGGTTGTTAGATGGGAAAAGGTATTTTTATTACCGGAACAGATACGGAAGTTGGTAAAACAGTCGTAGCTGCCGGATTGGCAGGTGCAATAAAGGCCAAAGGCATAAACGTAGGGGTCATGAAGCCCGTTGCTACCGGGGCTATCAGAACCCCAGAGAGGCTTATATCCACAGATGTCCAGTTCCTTTTAAAATCCATCGAATGCGATGATGAACCGGATCTGGTAAATCCTATAACCATAGAACTGCCTCTGTCTCCTCTGGTTGCTTCAAGGTTGGATAAGTTCGATATCACATTGGATAAGATTCGCGATGCCTATTTCAAACTGAGCCAGAGGCACGATTTTATTGTAGTGGAAGGGATAGGGGGCATTTTAGTTCCAATAAAAGAGGATTACTTTGTCTCGGATATGATAAAGGAGTTGGGTTTGCCTGTTATCATAGTTGCAAGACCTGGGCTTGGCACAATCAATCATACCCTCCTCACTGCAAGAGAAGCACAGCACAGGGGGATAGAAGTCAGAGGCTTTATTATCAACGGGATGGATGGACAAAAAGCAGGGATAGCCGAAAGAACGAATCCGGAAGTAATAAAGGAGATGTCCCGCCTCCCACTGTTGGGGGTCTTACCTTTTGACCACAAGGTAGATATTTTTTCACTTGAAATGGGAGACATAATAGGGTTAACATCGAAGAACATAGAGATAGATAAGATAATAAAGTAGAAAAACTTTGATATAAATGACAAAGCTCAAATGTCAAATCAAGCCCAAAGTCCAAATGATAGAAACAAAAATTTTGGCATTTTAGCATTTGGATTTGAATTAGCATTTGGGTTTTGACATTTGGATTTCTGAAATAGGAACTATTTCCAGATGAAAAAATACAGTCTAAAGACCCTAGAATCAGGGGCAAAGAAGCCCTTTAAGATTAAATATGAAGACGAGCTTAACGAATCGCAGCTTAAGGCTGTAGAGGTGGTTGAGGGGCCGATTCTGGTCATTGCAGGTGCAGGCAGTGGAAAAACCAGAACTTTAGTGTACAGAGTAGCCAGATTGGTGGAAGAGGGTGTAAAACCGGAGCATATATTACTGCTTACCTTTACCAGAAAAGCTTCCCAGGAGATGCTTAAAAGAGCCTCTGCAATTCTGGACGAAAGATGCGGAAAGGTATCAGGGGGGACCTTTCATTCTTTTGCAAATACTATTCTAAGAAGATATGCCAACCTTATCGGATTCAATAATAATTTTACTATCCTTGATCGCGGCGACTCCGAAGATGTTATCAACTTGATAAGGGCACAATTCGGATTTCACAAGAAGGAATTAAGATTTCCCAGGAAACAAGCTGTTACAAATGTTATTAGCAAATCCATTAACAAAGGCTGCTCCATTGAAGACGTTCTGGCAGAAGATTACCCTCAATTCGCAGAAAATTCAAATGATCTGCAAAAAATACACGAGGAATATAAAAGATATAAGAAAGCCAAATCTATCATGGATTACGATGATCTGCTTATTTATCTGAAAATCCTCCTACAGGAAAACGATGAGATCAGAGTCAAGCTATCCAATTTTTACAGGTTTATAATGGTAGATGAATACCAGGACACGAATAGACTACAGGCAAATATAATACGCCTACTTGCCTCAGAGCATCAAAATATTATGGCCGTCGGGGACGATTCTCAAAGTATTTATTCCTTCCGGGGAGCTAATTTTAGAAACATTATGGACTTCCCCAAAATATTTCCAGGCACAAAGATCATAACCATAGAGCAAAACTATAGAAGCACCCAGTCAGTCCTTGACCTGACTAACGAAATTATTGAACGTGCAAA
Organism: Desulfobacterales bacterium; assembly: GCA_016209225.1. GTDB lineage: Bacteria > Desulfobacterota > UBA8473 > UBA8473 > UBA8473 > UBA8473. The sequence goes on along the minus strand of JACQWO010000068.1, from coordinate 89,963 downwards.
GGAAAAATATTCTAAAACCTTATTTACCAGGAAAGAAGGCCGACGAAAACCTGTTTTCATTGAGACACAAAATGAAAATTACCAGTCAAAATTTATAGTCCAAAGAGTCTTGGAATTAAGAGAAGAAGGTATATCTCTAAACAATATTTCTGTTCTGTTTCGAGCTGCATGGCATTCAAATGATTTGGAGATTGAATTGGCAACTCATAATATCCCTTACGTAAAATACGGTGGTTTTAAATTCATTGAAACAGCACATGTTAAAGATGTAATCGCTCATTTGAGGATTGCCTTTAATCCCCTGGATTCTATCTGCTGGCATAGGGCATTACTGTTGATTGAAGGGATAGGTCCCAAGACAGCAAATGATATTACTTCTGAGATCGTTGACAATATGAGGGGGTTACACTTCCTGAGAGAAAATAGATTCATGGAGAAAAAATATCACAAAGATTTAAGCAGGTTATCTTCAACCATTGAGTGGATTTCAGACAACGAAACTGTTCCCGCAGAAAAGATAAGGATACTTCTTGAGTACTATAAACCTCTTTTAGAGAATAAATATGATGATTTCAACAAAAGATTCAATGACCTGTATTCATTGGTAAAAATCTGTGAAAGATACAATAATTTAGAGCAATTTTTAGTCGACGTAACTCTGGAACCATTAGAAATGAGTCAAATCGATGCAGGCGTTACGGATAAAGAATATTTAACCTTATCCACAATCCATTCGGCTAAAGGACTCGAATGGCATACCGTCTTCATAATCTTTCTCGTTGACGGTTACTTGCCATCCTCATATTCTTTGGATGATGAGGAAAGTATCGAAGAAGAAAGAAGGCTTCTTTATGTAGCAACAACCAGGGCTAAAGAAAACCTGTACCTGATAAAACCAGAGATTGAATACACTCCACGAAATTATTTTAGCCAATCGTATTCAGGATTTTCCAGGGTTTCAAGGTTTTTGAGTGAAGGTGATATTTTACAGAAGTATGTAGAGAAATGGATGCTAGAATTATAACTTTTTTTGCTTATAGGCAAATTTAGTTATGTTTTTTTGCTTTATGATAAAAAATCTCATGCTTATTAAACGATAACTATCCTGGGGAGCGGCTAAACATTCCTTTTCTATAACAACTCACATTACAAGGAAATGAAGATTTTATCGATGGCCGGGTACGGGTCATGCCCGCTGCTAAATTTTTACAGATTTTACCCTGATTGGTTTTATTAAAATATGAGGGAAACTTAGAACTTTGGGACGTTGTTTCTAATTAATAAATTACTTCACAATAAGTAGGTTGACAAGAAATGAAATATCGAAAAACAAGACCTGTCCGCTGTTGCACTGTGATTATACATGCTTTAATAATAAACTCAGTTATCCTGTCTCTTTTAGCGCTCTCAACAAATGCTTTTGCCGCTAAGTCTTATCAGATTACCATTGTTTATACCAATGATGTCCGCGGCGAAACTGACCCCTGTGGGTGAGGCAATAACAGACATGGCGGTCTTGCCAGGAAGGCAACCTATATTAAGAAATTGAAACAGGAAAGGGAGAACCTCCTCATTCTGGATTCCGGTGATCTTCTCTTCAAGGACTACTACCTGTCTGAACCCCTGAAAAAACAGCTGAGATTAAAGGCAGACCTGATCATAGAATCCTTCAACAGGATCGGATGCAGTGCCTTCAATGTCGGGGATTATGATCTAGCCATGGGAGTAAAATACCTTATGAAAAAGGCAGAATCGGCTAAATTTCCATTCCTTTCGGCCAACTTAATAGACAAAAACACTGGGAAGCCCCTGTTTCAACCTTATATTATCAAGGACATTAACGGTTTAAAGGTTGGTATACTTGGTTTAGTTACCCCGGATATCCAGAGCAGATTTAGCAAAGACACATCAAGCAATTTAGCCGTTAAAGACCCTTTTGAAACGGCAAAAACACTGGTTTCTGAGTTAAAGGGTAAAACCCATCTAATTATAGCCCTGACTCATCTTGGGCTTCTATCTGATAAAGAATTAGCCAAGAGAATCCCAGAAATAGATATAATTATCGGCGGGCATGACAAGGTAAAACTTGATTCCCCGATTATAATTAATAACACCCTTATTTTACAGGCATACAAAGAGGGACAGTATCTTGGGATATTGGATTTGACCCTTCATAATAATGTAAAGGCAGAAGATTTTATTAAAAAGGCTACATATAAAAATGTGATTCTCCCCTTAGGGGATAACATAAAAGATGATGCAGAGATCAGTGATTTAATCAAGAACTATAAAAAAGGCATCTCCCAAATAGCCACAGAGGACAACTTTCACAGAAAGAAACTTCAAGCCTATAGCCCAGAAAAGGGAAAGGTGACAATAACCAATATTTTTGTAGGGGATAAGGTTTGTCGGACATGCCATCCAAAGGAATATGAATTGTGGAAGGAGACCAAACATGCCAGGGCATATCAGAGTTTGATCAACAAAAACCAGCAGTTCGATTTGGAGTGTATAGGATGCCATACTACTGGATATGATAGGGGAGGTGGTTTTTCAAGCCTGAGCAGTTTAGGAAAATTCAAGGGTGTACAATGTGAGGAGTGTCATGGGGCAGGAGATAAACACCAAAGAGGGGGAGATATAGTCAAAAGTATGAGTGAAGATGTCTGCCTTAGATGCCACACAAAGGAACGCAGCCCTGGTTTTAATTATAAAGAATATTTGGAGGCTGTTCAAAAAAACCTGTTTTGGAAGTAGACCCACCCCATTAATCATTTTTATGAGGATTATTTAAGCCTACATTGCTAAAACCTATTGTAACAAACCGTTGTTTATGATATACATTCAACTTAGGTTTCCAATATATATATAAGGAGTGTTGAAATGGGGTTTTTTGATCTTTTAGGAAAAAAGAAGACATTATCCTATGATGAGGTTAGAGAATTAATTTTAAACAAGGATATACAAAAGCTAAAAAAGATTTCAATTCAATCTTTTTCTACACGTCACAGATCCGGGGATACCCCTGCTTATTTTGCTGCAGAAAAGGGCTACAAGGAGTGTCTCCAAATTATTGCCGAGAGGGCGCCCGAGACTCTTAGAACCCAGAATAGGGATGGGGCAACCCCTGCTTTTATAGCTGCCGAAAAGGGTCTCAGAGACTTCCTTGAGATTATTGCTGAAAAGGCACCTGATACCCTCAAAATTCAAACCGAAAGGGGCGTAATACCAGGGGCAACCCCTGCATATGTAGCGACTGAGAAGGGTGAGAGGGAATGTCTCGAGTTTATATTCAAAAAGGTGCCTGATACCCTCAAAATCCCAGATAACAACGGGAAAACTCCTGCTTTTGTAGCGGCTGAAAAGGGCCAAAAGGAATGTCTGGAGTTCATATTCGAAAAAGAGCCTGATACCATCAGGATTCAGGACAGCAGTGGAGCAACTCCTGCATATGTAGCGACTGAGAAGGGTGAGAGGGAATGTCTCGAGTTCATATTCAAAAAGGTGCCTGATACCCTCAAAATCCCAGATAATGATGGGAAAACCCCTGCTTTTGTAGCGGCTGAAAAGGGCCAAAAGGAATGTCTGGAGTTCATATTCGAAAAAGAGCCTGATACCATCAGTATTCAGGACAGCAAAACCCCTGCTTTTGTAGCGGCTGAAAAGGGCCAAAAGGAATGTCTGGAGTTCATATTCGAAAAAGAGCCTGATACCATCAGGATTCAGGATAGCACTGGAGCAACTCCTGCTTTTATAGCTGCTGAAAAGGGCAGAAAAGAGTGTCTCGAGTTTATTATTGAAAGGTCACCCGAAACCCTTAAAATCCCAGATAACAACGGGAAAACTCCTGCTTTTGTAGCGGCTGAAAAGGGCCAAAAGGAATGTCTGGAGTTCATATTCGAAAAAGAGCCTGATACCATCAGGATTCAGGATAACACTGGAGCAACCCCTGCTTTTATAGCGGCTGAAAAGGGCAGAAAGGAATGCCTCGAGTTTATTATTGAAAAGTCACCTGATACCCTTAAAATTGAGAATAAAAGGGGTGCAACACCACTGTCAATTGCCACCTTAGAAAATAATAAAGAGTGTATTGATATAATAGAAAGATACATAGTGTGATGAGGTCAGTGGGGACAGGCATTAATCAGAATTTCTTGGTGTATCGGATTATAAACCTGTCGTTCTCATCCCAGCGGCCGAAATGTGTCTTCTCTTCACCATTAAACCATTCAAATGCCATTTCTATGGAATTGCTTCCCTTGAATTTATGTTCATAACTTAAGCGGTGTGTATTGTCTTTCTTGGAGATGTTATAAACGCTGTAATAAGAAACCTTATTCTTGTCATCAATATCAACTTTTTGCAATAGGTATATTGCATTGCGTCCGAAACGTGAAGACCGCGTATTTGCAGGATACTCAGGATGGTACTGATCTTCAATAACCAATTCGTTTGAATATTCAACAGTAAGCTTTGCAGAGTCTATTGCATCAATCTCCAGGAATGTATTAAGGTCATATTCTGTCCCAAATACATAGCTGATATATGTATCTTCTTTGTGGTTCTCAGGAATTTGGCAGACGCCTTCTCCATGCCACTCCCACTTGCCGTATGTCGTTGAAAAGCCCCCTGCTATGATACCGCCCTTTATGTAAACTTTTTCATATTCGTTTTCACTAACGCGTTTCAGCACCGGCTCAGGCAAATATCCTGCATATCCGCTTAAAAAGAAATCAATGCTTTCAACAGTCATCTTCTGCTTAATCATAAAGCCCGAGTCTGTTAGCCTATGACGTATTTTTTCCTCTGTAATCTGGTAATCCTCACCAGCTTTTCCGGGCAGATCTGAATCAACCAGATCATAATCGCCTTTACCTGCCATCCAGCGGGACGGTTCAGGAGGGTATCTCGACTTTTCAAAATAAGGGAGTATTCTTACTTCAGTGCTGTTGTTGCCCGTATAGTAATATGTCCATGACAACTGCCAGACACCCAGCTTATCAGGGTCAGTGGGATGGTCAGCATCATACTTTGCAATCCGCTTTGAAGGCGAAAAAAGCGTGCTGATCCCGTCCTCTATATATTTATAGCCTGCAACAAAGTCCGACTTATCAATTTTTTTCTTCACGTATAGCTGTGAAAAATATGCAATCCGGTTAGAAGTGTATTGATCTTTCTCGGAGCCATACTGAAAAAGCAGGTCAATCTTGGTCTCATATCCTCCCAATTCTAACCATGTATCCATTAACAACTGCGTGTAAGATTGCCATAACTTTGTGTCATCTCCTTTACTCTCATCCTGATGTTCATTGTCCTGGGTAAAGTTATATCCTGTCACACTCCACGTCCATTTTGCCTGTTTAAAAGCACGGGAGAAAGGATTTTTGTCTTCCTGTTTTGCAGGTTTTTCTGAAGAGAGCAGAGCATCAAGGTCATCAATCTTCTTCGTATCTTTATCCTGAGCAAAAAGACTCGGCGGAAACATAACGCATATAATAATTGCAAGGCAGAAAGCTATAAACGGCATACCATTTTCTCCGTAGTTTCTGTAAGACGGGTTCCTAAAATCTTTGAGAGGTTCAAGAAAAGTCTTGAGGTAATGAACGGGCTCAGGTGGCGCAGCCTCTCAAGCGTTTTCCAGTCTAACGATAAGAGTTTTGCATTGGTTACAGCAAAGACATCCGCTGTCCTTGGCTGGCTGCTCACCAGTGCGATCTCGCCAAACGCATCTCCCGGTTCTAAGCTGGCAATAACTGTCCGCTGTTCGTTGACCTGTTTTGATACAGACATTTGGCCGTCTACAACAAGATACATCTTATCGCCCGTATCGCCTTCATGAATTATATGTTCTCCTGCCTCAGCTTCTATTATATGAGACATCAGGATAAGCCTTCTGATCTGAAACTTGCTGAATCCCTCTAAGAGCACGGATTTATTAATAAGACGCTCTCTAAGTTCAAGCCCTATAGCATCCCATAATGTGATAAGACGGACAGACGAGAGTGTAAGCGGGGTTATAAAAAGTTCTGTAACAAATGCGATAACCATAACAAATGCACTCAATGCCCCAAACTGGGCTATCGGAACAAATTTTGAGAAAACTAATGTACCGAACCCTGCGGCTAATGAAACGCTTGAAATGAATATAGGCTTAATCTCAGATAAAAGTGTATCCTCAAGTGCCCGTTTTTCATCGCCATACTTTTTAAGATTCTGATTGTAGAGAACCATAAATACAGTTGTGTCATCGACAGCAATTCCTATGGTAACTGCAGCTACCATAACAGTTCCGGCGTTTAAGGGGATGCCTAGTAAACCCATAAAACCAAAGAATATAAAGACCGGCAGAAGGTTCGGAATCAGAACTATCAGCCCGGCTTTCACGGACAGGAAGAGAAATCCCATTATCGCCGCTATAATGAATGCTGTTGAAAGAAGAGAAGACACCTGTCCTGATATAAAGCTTTCAGCAGCTTCTGCAATTAAAATCCCTTCGCCTGTGACCAATACCTTATCGAAATTGCCGAAGCGTCCGCTGTTCAGGTCTTTTCTTATTTTATCCACAAGTGCATTAAGCTGTGTGGAAGAGTTTATATTGTGACGAACCATTATATTTATTTTTGAGTAATCGCCTGAGACAAACCTTTCTATATCACTGCGCTGGAAAAACAAAAGATACTGGGCTATGAGGCTGTCAGAATCAGGCACTTTATGAAAAGCCGGATCTCCGTTCTGCATCCCCTTGTTGACAAGAGCTATATAGTCCGGGAGACTCAGAACAGAATCAAATGCGTTGAGATTTTTTAAATAGGATTTGACCTTCTCTATCTTTTTCAGGTTATCTGCCTTTTTAAAATCCCCTGTATCCTTATCAATAGTGATATAGAACAGGTTTTGACCTGACAAGTTATCATGCATTTTCTGGGCAGCACGGACAATCGGCGAACTTGCCCTGAAATACGAAATAACATCGTTATTCACATAGATATTAAATGTAAAGATTATCGATATAATAAGGAGTAAAGAACTGATGACTATTATCCTTTTTCTGTACTGAGTGCCCCAATAAGTCACTGTCCTCACGATTCTCTCAAGGATTTTGCTGTCTTTCGATTCTCCATGAAAACCCTTTGCCATTACCTGCTTTCCAAAAAATCTCAGATATACAGGCGTCATGGTTATTGTTACAAAGAAATTCAGGAAGAAACCCAAGCCGGATGCAATTCCAAAATCCTGCAGAATGGTCACATCATTGAAGGCAATAGAGCCAAATCCGATAACTGTGGTAAACGCTGTTAAGAAGAACGCTATGCCGAGCTTTTTTCCTATGCCGACGAGAACTGCCTCTCTCGGAGATTCGCCTTTTTTTGTGGCTTCCAAAAACTCGGCAACCATGTGGGTGTCTTCTGTAGCCCCTATGACAATCATAATGGCAGGCACAATTGCAGTTAAGGGGTTTATCGGTACGCCGAACAGTCTCATAAAGCCGAATGTCCAGATAATGCTTATACCAGCGTTGACTATAGGGACTATTGCCCCGTGTATATTACGCAGCGTCAACAGGATAACAAAAAGCAAAGCGAACACAGCGACCGGCACCAATATGAGCTGGTCGTCCACGATATACTCTGACATAGAGGTATTTACATACGGCGCTCCTGTCTGGAAAATCTCCTGAAAATCGCCTTTATATGTATCAGTAACCCTTTCTATATCCGTCTTTATTCTGCTGTCGAACTTATAGTCTTTTTTATCCCTGCTGAGGTAAAGCGATATAACCGTAGATTTGCCATCAAGAGAAATAAAACTCTTCCTGATGATCGGATTGTCAATAGCGTCTTTCTGCTTTTTCTGAAGTTCATTGGGATCAGCAGGTATAATATCAAGGAGAGGCGCTGTATCAATACCCCCCTGCTCGCCTTTAATATTATTGATTGTGAACAGGCTTTCCGCCTTCTCAACGCCTTTCAGATTGGCAAGCTGGTCAAACATGGCTCTGAGACGGGTTAATTTCTTTTCAGTAAATAACTCTGGATCCCTGATATAAATAAAAGAGAGGACATCGGAACCAAAGACCTTTATCGTATCCTCATACTTGGTCTTTTCAGGAGTGCCTTTTGCCATAAACCTGTCGCTTGAAACATCTATGTGGAGGCTAATCGCAGGAATAGCAAGCACAGCAGTTATAATGGCAGTTATAATAACTACAATCCATGGCCTGTCATAAGACAGCCTTACTATTTTTTCCATGTTCATGACTTATAACCGTTTCTTCCTAATAAAGAACTGCAAATAACTGTTATTTATGGTAGGACAGCCGTCTCGGCTGTCCTTACTGCAAAACCTGAACCTGTCAGGAACAGGTCTTCATCACAATGACTCATGAATGTTCTATTTAAAACTTACAACCGCCCGTTCAGTGAATACGGAATCGTCTATATTCTCGTCTATTTTCCGCTCTAACAGTCCCATTAAGGTATTATGATTGTTCTGGTGATGCGTCATCAATGTTTTATTTGCACGCATCATCTTTCCCTTTATAGTCTTCATGTCATATGCAGTCTGAGTTTTCAGCAGTTTCATGCTGCGGTCATAGAAATCCACCTTCAATGTAACAAGGGTATCAGCTGTAACCCAGAGGGTTCGTTTTGAATAACTGCTGGTCTTTTTCTCTTCGTCTGTTGCAGGCAATGCTTCAATAACAGAACAGTCCTGATTTTCAAATTTCTCTTTTTTAATAACATTATATGTATGGTCTTCAAGTTTCTCAGGACGAAGGTCTTCATAGGCGAAGTCAGTTCCCATAAAGTATCCTTTTTTATTTCCGCCTGCAATCCTTTTGAGTTTCTGTCCGTATGCCGGAAGGTAAAGCCACTGGTCATCTTCCCTGCCTTTTTGCTCCCATGTCAATAATGCTGTTCCTCTTATGTCTGCAGGACCGTCAAAACGCGCAAGATATTTAAAAAGCCCTGTCTTGTCTTTTTTGACATACCGCTTCAAATCACGAGCCTCCTTGTTTTTAGCGCTGTCAATCAACACCATTTTTATGCTCTCATACTCCTGAGCTGCTTCGTGCCTTTTCTTTTGTTCTTTCATAATGTCCATCCCTGAAGGCTCCTGAGCAAAAACAGGCACAGCGAAATATGCAATGCATGAGATTAAAACCATTAAAAGTTTCATATTACCCCTCCTCTTCATAACTAAAATTGATGGCTTCATAAAAAGTCCATCTGTGACATTGGACTGCATCATCCCCCCACTTTCGCAAGGGCAGGTTTGTTGCTGCGTACCTCTAAGTTAGCCTTACTCCTCGGGATTTGCGCGCCTTACATCTGGAGCTTTTTACTTTGCCATCCCAATTTTGACTTTTACGAGTCCATCAAAACTAGGTATCAGAATCTTACCGAAAATTATACTAAAATTCTGACGGATATTGCAAACAATATTTTGATATATCAAGGTATTTGGTAACATCCTCGTCTTTGTCAAATTTCTTGTCAAACTCACGAGCTTTCATATAGATCAACCTCCTCTTTTCGGAAACCTCGTACTGAAATAATCCTTATCTACTTCTCTGAAGGAAAAATAAAGAAAAAAAAGGGGAAGATATGAATATGAAAGGATATTTAAAAGGGATGCTTCGAAGAGTTTGAAATGTGTTTGATTGGTCGGGACGAGAGGATTTGAACCTCCGACCCCCTGAACCCCATTCAGGTGCGCTACCAGGCTGCGCCACGTCCCGCCTAAAAATTATCGAGATTTACTCAAGAATTCTTTTATTATATTTAATTCCTTTTTAACATACTTTAAAAGGTTTTTGTATTCTCCATTTAAAAGTGTCGGTTGGTAATTTCTGTCCTCGTGCGAGTTGGATTCTTTGAGTTTTTTCTTAGCTCCGGCAATGGTAAATTGCTCTTCATAGAGGAGTTTTTTTATTTCTAAGATTAATTCAAGGTCTTTTCTTCTATACAGCCTCTGTTTGGATTTGGTGCGGGAAGGTTTAATTATATTAAACTCAGACTCCCAATATCTCAATATATAAGGTTCTACTCCTGTAATCTCACTTACTTCCTTGATTTTAAAGTATAATTTTTCAGGTATGGGAGTGTCTGTTCGATTTGCCCCACGCCCTTCGTTTTTCATTGTATTTCTCAAAATTGAAAAGGTCAATGACAATAGAGCAATGGATGTTAAAATGCCTGGTATAATGGACAACGCAAAGGATAGGGAAATATTGCTCTAACTATTTAAGAATTTAAGACCTTCTTTAATACCTGACTGGGTTTAAAAGTAAGGACTTTTCTGGCTGTGATTTCGATTTCACCACCAGTTTGTGGATTTCTACCCCTTCTGGGTCTTTTTTTCCTAACAGAGAAGTTCCCAAAACCGGAGATCTTTACCTTTTCACCGTTCTTTAAATTCTCTTTGATGATATCGAGAACCGTTTCTACAATCTCTGCCGACTCCTTTTTAGAGGTTCCAACCTTTTCATAGACCCTTTCAACGATATCTGCTTTTGTCATTTTTTCTTCCTCCCCCAATTATTATTCCCTTATCCTAGCCCCTACTTTCTCTACTAGGTTAGATACTAGCTTTTCATGGATATTATTAACCTCTTTGTCCGTTAGTGTTCGCTCGTATGACTGATATTTAATTCGATAAGCTAAGCTCTTTTTTCCATGGGCAACAGATTTTCCTCTATATACATCAAAAACCTGTATATTATCAACGAGTTTATTGCTAAGCTTATTGATGGCATTATAGATATCCTTGAATTGAACACTCTCGTCTACTATTAATGCAATATCCCTGTAGATTGGCGGATATTTTGATAATGGTTTAATCTTTTTATCACTAGAGGTGTGTTTGACCATCAGATCAAAATCGAGTTCAAAGATATAGACAGTATTGGAGAGTTCATAGCCCTCCAGAACTGCAGAATGAACCTCGCCTACAGTGCCAATTTGAGTATTATCAACCATGATTAGGGAAGACTTTCCAGGGTGTAAGTACAGTGTGTCTGGAGTGGATAAAAAATTGAAGTTCATGATATTTAACCCTTCAAAAAGGTTTTCCAAGCTACCTGTAATATCATAGAAATCAATCCCTTCTCCTGGAAAACTCCAGGATTCACCATATCTTAGCCCCGTTGCAAGGGCAGACAGCATCTTTTTTTCTCTGGGAAGTTCTTCCTCTTTGACGGAATAAAACACCGTTCCCAATTCGAATAACTTTAAGTTTAAATTCTTGTTGTAAACATTGGTCTTCATAGTATTGAGAAGTCCTGGAATCAAAGTAGTTCTCATGATTGACTGATCTTCTCTAAGGGGATTCTTTATGCTGATGAATCTCTTATAGGGATGCTCATCATCTAAATTCAATAGGGCTACTGAAAGGGGGGATATAAAGCTGTAGTTTACAACCTCATAGTATCCCATTGAGGCAAGAATGTCCTTGGCATTGTCCTGTAACACCTGGGCTGGATTTTTACCGGCAGTGTTAACCCTTACCACAGGTGTAGTGGTGGGGATATTATTATAACCATCCAATCTGGCCACTTCTTCAATCAAATCAATCTCTCTATGCAAATCCATCCTGAAAGATGGGATTTTAACACTCACTTTATCCCTATCCAAGTCTTTGACATCAAGTTCAATACCTTTAAGGTGCCTCTTTACTTTCCCTTTCTTTAGAGATGTCCCCAGTATCTTATTGGTTTTATTGATACTCAAAGAAATCTCTTTAGGGAAAATAGGGGATGGATATTGGTCTACTACCCCCTTGGCAGCCTTCCCACCGCAGAAATCCAAGACCAATTGGGTAGCTCTATTCAAAGCTCTGATTACCCCTCCGTAATCTACTCCCCTTTCAAATCTATAGGAAGCCTCTGTCTGTAAACCTAGCTTTTTAGAGGTTTTTCTAATATTAGTCGGATTAAAATATGCACTTTCAATGAGGACATTAGAGGTATCTTCCGAAACCTCCGAGTTCAAACCACCCATTATGCCACCGATAGCCACCGGCTTTTCTCCATCACAAATCATCAGAGTGTCACTAAATAGGTGCCTCTCCATGCCATCCAGTGAAGTGAAAATATCACCATCATCTGCCCGTTGAACTACTATTCTTCTTTCAGTTAAGAGATCGAAGTCGAAGGCGTGAAGGGGTTGACCAAACTCCATAAGAACATAGTTGGTAACATCTACCACATTACTGACAGGACGTATCCCAGCGGATTCTAACCTTCTCCTCATCCAAAAAGGGGATAAACCTATAGTAACATCAGCAATCAAACTGGCAGAATACCTGGGGCATAATTCAGGGTCATGTATATCTACTGAGGTCAGCTTATCAATCTTCTCATTTCCCTGCCTGAACTCTATTCTTGGTATTTTTAAAATTTTACCTGTAATTGCGGCTATCTCTCTTGCTATGCCTATTATACTCAGGCAATCTGGACGGTTTGGAGTAATATTGATTTCAAAGATATAATCCTCTAAGTTTAGGGCAGAGGCAATATCCTTCCCCAATTTAAGACCATCCGGTAAGATCAATATTCCCCGGGAGTCCCCCCCAATTTTTAACTCTTCTTCAGAACACATCATCCCTTGGGACAGCTCTCCCCTGATCCTGGTATTTTTAATCTTCATCCCATTGGGCAGCAAAGCTCCCTCCAAAGCCAAAGCAACGCAATCTCCAGAGATCATATTTGCAGCACCGCATACAACAGGATATAAATGTCCACCAGTGCTTACCTGGCACAAAGAGAGTTTATCTGCATTTGGATGGGGTTTTAAAGAAACTATTTTGCCTACGACCACATTGTTTAAGTTAGCATCTACCTTGGATATACTCTCCACTTCGAAACCAGCCATAGTAATGGATTCCCCTAACTCGTCGGGAGCAAGATCAATATCGATATATTCTCTCAGCCAATTAAAGCTTACTTTCATTAAATGCTCCAACTATACAGAGCGATTTAAAATTGCCCTAAAAATCGCATGTCATTTTCAAAAAACATTCTGATATCATTGATCCCATACTTTAACATGGCAACCCTCTCTATCCCCATACCGAAGGCAAACCCCGTTATTTCGTTTGGGTTATATCCTACAATTTTGAAGACCTCGGGGTCAACCATGCCAGACCCCAGAATCTCCAGCCATCCGGAAAAGGAACAGACCCTGCATCCTTTCCCCCGGCATATAACACACTGCATATCCACTTCCGCACTGGGTTCTGTAAAAGGGAAAAAACTCGGTCGAAACCTCAACCTGGTTTTATCACCAAACATCTGATGAACAAAGATGGTTAAAATACCCTTCAAGTCACCGAATGTGATATTGTCCCCCACCATTAGTCCTTCAACCTGATGGAACATCGGGGTATGAGAGACATCGGAATCACATCTAAATGCCTTTCCTGGTGCAATAATCTGAATAGGTGGACTTTGTTTTTCCATCACTCGAATCTGGACAGGCGACGTATGGGTCCTGAGAAGAACCTCATCAGATACGTAGAATGTGTCATGCATATCCCTTGCAGGATGATCTTTTGGTATATTAAGCGCCTCGAAATTATAATAGTCTAACTCGACTTCAGGTCCTTCAGAGATTTGAAAACCCAACCCCAAAAAGATACCTATAATTTCATTGCAGACCTCAGTAATAGGATGCTTTCTACCTATGGGCACCCTTCTGCCCGGCAGGGTTATATCCAAGCTTTCATGGAGCAGATCTTCCTTCCTTTTCCTTTCTCGAATGACCGCTAAAGACTCTTTTATCTTTTCTTCCAGAGAGACCTTTATCTCATTGGCAAGACGTCCCATAACAGGTCTTTGTTCTTGCGATATATTAACCAGTCCTCTCAAGAGGGCTGTAATTTTACCCTTTTTCCCTAAAAACTCTGTCTTTATTTCGGCTACTTGCCTTTCTTCTACTGCACCCTTCAGCTTTTCTAAAGCCTCGGCAAACAGCCTCTCTAACTCTTCTTTCACCTGAAAATACCCCTTTGACAGGCGAGACCCCTGTCCTACCTGTCTGCCGTTGCCTGCAAGGCAGACAGGTTATAAAATTACCACCCATGGTAGGGATTTGGGGTCTGACCCGACATTTTCAAACGGTTCACGGTTCACCGTTCACTGTTGAACCCTGAACTGTGAACTGTGAACCGTGAACTATGAACTATATACGGACACCTTTTAAATGATGGAAATCTTAAAGGTCGGCTTTAGGGGTTCCCTTTGGTAAGGTGGACGATTTTTGAAAACCCTATTGGATCAGATACAGCTAATTCGGCAAGGATTTTCCTATCGATACTGACCTTCGCATTTTTTAACCCTTGAATTAGCCTACTATATGTAGTGCCATTTAACCTTGCGGCAGCATTAATCCTGGTAACCCACAGTCCTCTGAATTCTCTCTTTCTGGCTCGTCTATCCCTATAGGCATAATTCAGAGCCCTATCAACGGCTTCAGATGCAGTTCTAAACAGTTTACTCCTTGCGCCCCTATACCCCTTTGCTAATTTTAATATCTTCTTTCGCCTATTCTTTCTTTTAAATCCTCTTTTTACCCTTGGCATTTAAATCCTCTTTTTTTTCGGTAATTAGCCTATGCATATGGCATAAGCTTTTTAATAACCTTTGCGTCAACCTTATCCAAATATCCTGCTTGTCGCAGGCTCCTTTTCAGCTTAGTAGACTTTTTCGTTAATATATGGTTGCCAAAGGCTTTAGCTCTCTTTATTTTACCATTTTTTGTTAACTTAAACCTTTTTGCAGCCCCTTTTTTGGTTTTTAATTTAGGCATAAATACAACTCCCTCAAGAACTTTGATGGCTTAATAAAAAGTCCATCTGCGGCGTTGCGCTGCATCCTTCGTCGTTGCGGCGTACCCCTAAGTACGCCTCACTCCTCAGGATTTGTGCGCCTTGCATCTGAAGCTTTTTACTTTGCCATCCTAATTTTGACTTTTTACGAGTTCGTTAACTTTCAATCTCTACTGTTTTGGGGCAATAACTATAGCCATATTTCTACCCTCAAGTTTTGGCTGTTGTTCAACTATCCCCATATCTTTAACCTCTTCTGCAATTCTATTAAGAATATTTACACCCATTTCTCTGTATACAATCTCTCTGCCCTTAAAGACTATACATACCTTAGCCTTATTGCCACTTTCCAAAAATCTTTTTATATGACCAACTTTATATTCGATGTCGTGTTCTTCCGTGTTTGGTCTTATTTTTACTTCTTTTACTTGAAAAGTAGTTTGACTTTTCTTGGCTTCATGAATCTTCTTGCTCTGTTTATATCTAAACTTTCCATAATCCATTATCCTACAAACAGGTGGGTTTGAATTCGGATCCACTTCAACCAAGTCTAGACCCTCTTCTGCGGCAACACTTAAAGCTTCCTTCAAAGGTATTATGCCCAGTTGGGTCCCTTCTGAATCTATAACCCTGACTTCAGGTGCCCTAATCTTTTCATTAATTAATGCTTTTTTAATCTGGCTATTCACCCCCTATTCTGACTTTCCTCTTGTACCAATGAAATAAATTCATTTATTTTCATAGACTTTAATTTTTCACCACTACGCACTCGAGCAGAAATAACCCCATCGTTTACTTCCCTGTCACCAATGATTAACATATAAGGTATTTTTTGTAACTGAGCCTCACGTATTTTAAGCCCCAGTTTTTCGTTTCGAAAGTCCTTTTCAGTTCTAAGCAGGCTCCCTGTCAACTGATTATAAACCTCTTCGGCAAAGCCCATGTTTCTATCAGTGACCGTTAATACAATCGCCTGTACTGGGGCCAACCAGGTTGGAAATGCTCCCCCATAATGTTCAATCAATACCCCTATAAACCTTTCCATAGCACCTAAAATAACACGATGCAACATAACAGGTCTTTCCTTAATACCATTACTGTTGATAAAAGTCAAATCAAACCTTTCCGGCAAGACAAAATCACACTGAATAGTAGCACATTGCCATTTTCTGTCAAGGGCATCTTTTAATTTAACATCAATCTTTGGGCCATAAAAAGCCCCCTCACCTTCCTTGACACTATAAGGTATTCTGTTTTTGTCCATGACCTGCTTTAGAATTGATGTTGCCTTCTCCCAAGTCGAATCATCGCCAATGGATTTCTCGGGACGGGTACTGAGTTCCATTTCATATTCAAATTTGAATATTTTCATTACATCTTCTATGAAATCAATAACGCCTTTTATCTCTTCTTCCAATTGGTCAGGCGTGCATAATATGTGGGCATCATCCTGGGTAAATTCTCTAACTCTGAGGAGACCATGGAGAACACCCGATTTTTCGTGGCGATGCACGGTACCTAATTCGAAATACCTTTGAGGCAATTCCCTGTAACTTCTAATCCTAGACTTGTAGACAAGCATATGAGCCAGACAGTTCATAGGCTTTATACCGTATCTCTGCCCTTCTATTTCTGTAAAGTACATATTTTCGCGATAGTTTTCAAAATGTCCGGATTTTTCCCAAAGGTCTAATTTCAACAGATGAGGGCCTCTCACTAACTGGTAACCACGTTTAAGATGTTCCCTCTTTTCAAAATCTTCAAGGATTGATCTGAGCATTGCCCCTTTAGGATGATAGATAACAAGTCCAGCCCCGGCATCTTCATGTATGCTGAATAGATCTAAGCTTTTGCCTAACTTTCTATGATCTCTTCTCTTCGCATCTTCTAATCTTTGTAAGTAATCTTCCAGAGTTTGGGTGTCTGAAAAGGCTGTTCCGTAAATACGCTGTAACATCTTATTCTTTTCGTCCCCACGCCAATATGCTCCAGCAAGGCTCGTCAACTTAAATGCCTTTATCTTACCGGTGGAAGGTAGGTGGGGGCCCCTACATAAATCCATAAAGTCATCCTGAATATAAACAGAAACGAACTCATCTGAGATTTCTTCAAGGAGTTCCACCTTATAGGTCTCCCCCTGGTTCTTAAATATTTCTATAGCTTCCTCTCTGGGGAGTTCCCTTCTCGTGACAGGTAAATTCTGGTCTATAATCTCCTGCATCTTAGACTCAATCCCTGCGATGTCCTGTGGTGAGAAGTTCTCTTCATAGTCAAAGTCATAATAAAATCCATTGTCAATGGTAGGGCCAATGGTAATCTTTATCCCTTTGTAGAGTTTTTTAACTGCCTGAGCCATTACATGGGATGTACTATGCCTTATGATATCCAGTCCCATTTCAGAATCAGGGGTTACAAACTCCAGATCAGCATCTTCGAGTAAAGGGAAACTCATGTCAACAAGCTTTCCGTTAACCTTCCCGGCTATATAGTCTTTTCCTGAACCGTCATCGACACTCTTTACTATTTGGAAAAGGGTAGTGTTCTTAGAAAAAGTACTTGAAGATCCATCAGGGAATTTAACTGTTATTTTTTCCATATCAGCCACTTTACCTCGTTAGAAATAATGTCCCGCTGGAATCTCTAACCGGGGTTACTTTCCAATATGTTACTCTATACATCAAGTTAAGTGCCTAAAGTGAGCTAAAGTTTAAAGTGCCTAAAGTTATTTAAAAAGGAAATTCCTATACTGTCCAGTTAAAAGAAAGGGCATCACAAACAAGACCCTATTATGATGCCCTTTTAATGACCATTATGAGAATAGGGATACTTAATCAAACTCACATTAAATGGTAGGCACGGGCGGTTTTGAACCGCCGACTTCTACCGTGTCAAGGTAGCGCTCTCCCCCTGAGCTACGTGCCTAATTTAAGCATTGCATTTTCTATCAATAATCTATTTTTGTCAAGGAAATTATTTAGTTACTTTGAACTGATAAGTAACGTGGTATCTGCTATACACTATAGAAATAAGAAACGTAATTAACTTTTCTTGTTGTCATCATCTTCTTTCTCTGTTAACATTATATCCAATCTGTTTCAGGGTTAAATTTCACAGAACTCACTGACTATTTTTTGATTATAACGTGGAGGTTTCAGGTGGGACCAATCCTTATGCTTTTCAAGAATCCGGGGGCTTTTTTTCTTTTGATGATTCCCCTTTTATATTCTGTAATAATCCATGAAGTTGCCCATGGCTGGGTAGCGGAAAAAATGGGGGACACAACCGCCAGATTTATGGGAAGAATAACCCTTAACCCGATTAAACACTTAGACCCCATCGGCACACTGATGCTTCTCTTCTTTGGTTTTGGGTGGGCTAAACCAGTCCCTGTTAATTTTTCAAATCTGAGAGACTACCGTAAAGGCATGATCCTGGTATCTGCCGCCGGCATCACTGCAAATATTACTCTGGCATTCCTGGCACTTTTGATCATAAAGATGAATATCTTTTCTCCCTGGGGGACAATGGCAGCCATATTATCAGTCCTTGCCAGGATAAATATCATTTTGGCAGCCTTTAATCTGATACCCATCCCTCCTTTAGATGGCTCTAAGATACTGATGGGTTTTGTTTCCAATAGAGTTCAATACCAACTGATGCAATTAGAACCATACGGGATGTTTATCATCTTAGGTCTACTATTCTTTGGCTTGTTAAATCCGTTGATCATATTCTTTGAGCAGATAATCGTAACTATTATAAATTTGATTCTGTAGTTGTGTTAGCTATCCGCTCTTTCAGGATTAACTACTCAGGGTAAAAACAAAAAAGGAGGGTACCTATGACTGTGGAGTTTAAAAAAATTAGGAATACGGCTTCGATTCTGAACCCGATGAATGCGTTTCAAGAGGATAGACAGTCTACTGAGATCCGTTTTGATCCATTAACAGGTGTAAAGAGGCTCTTCAATGCCGGTTTAACAGAGAAGGCGAAGATGTTCTATCAGCCTGCCGATGAAAACCTGATAGAAATGATAGTAAATAAGACAAAAGAGACCTGCATATTCTGTCCCCAAAACCTGGAAAAGGTAACACCAAAATTCCCACCGGACATCTTGCCTGAAGGAAGATTTAGAAAAGGGGATTCGTGGGTATTCCCAAATCTCTTTCAGATTTATGAAGTTACGGCTATAGGTATTATTGGGAAGGATCACTTTCTAAAGACTGACGAATTCTCCCCTGAAATATTAAAAAACTGCTTTAGTACTATTATTGATTTCCTACAAGCAGTACATAGCAGACGTCCAGAGTATAAATATGCCATATTTGGGATGAACTATCTTCCGCCTGCTGCATCATCTCAGGTACACCCCCACATCCAGATTTACATGAGCAGGGATCCATTTACTTATGTCGATTGTATGATGCGGGAAAGTAATGCTTATCTGGAAAGGAATGCCAAAAACTTTTGGCAGGATCTGATAGAGACTGAGAAAAAACTGGGGGAGAGATATGTAGGCAGCACAGGAAATGTGGAGTGGATGGCTTCGTTTTCGCCTATGGCAAATAATGAATTTATAGGGATATTACCTGAAAAATCAAATTACTTTGAATACAACGATAAAGATCTGGATGGGATCACGGAAGGGCTCTCGAAGGTATTCTCCTTCTATAAAAAGGACCTCCGGATGGGTTCTTTCAACTATATCTTATACTCAGGCCCTTTAGGAGAAAAAAGCAATAGCTTCCGGTCAAGTGTGAGGGTAGCTACCAGGCCCAATTTTAATGGTAATTATATAAGTGATATCCACCTCGCACCGCTTTTTTATATGGAAGATTGGTTTGCTAATGTGCCGGAGTATCTGGCTGGTCGGCTAAGGGATTATTTTTAACATAACGTAAGGTTCCCTGACATATCTTTGGAGAGTTTTCTTCTTTTGTTTGCCATAGATGCAGCAAGAGTAATGGCATTCTTCAGACTCTCCGGATCAGCCTTTCCTGTGCCTGCTATATCGTATGCAGTCCCATGATCTACAGATGTCCTGATTATGGACAATCCGAGGGTTACATTGACAGCGTTTTGAAAACTCAACAATTTCAAAGGGATAAGCCCCTGATCGTGATACATGCACACAACCACATCATAGTCTCCTCGGGAAGCATAGTAAAAAAGGGTATCAGAGGAAAGAGTTCCCACGGCATCGATCCCTGCATCCTTAGCTCTATTAATTGCCGGTATGATTATCCTTTCTTCCTCATCACCAAATATTCCGCCTTCCCCTCCATGGGGGTTCAAAGAAGCCACAGCTATCCTGGGCTTTGATATGGCAAAATACTCCTTAAGGGAATTGTTCGTTACCTTGATAATGGTGAATATCCTTTGAGTATTTAAGAGGTCTGCCACATCTTTTAATCTGCAATGGGTTGTTACCAGGGCAACTCTTAACTTTTCCCCTGTAAGCATCATAACATAGTCTTTCGTATGGGTTAATTCGGCAAAGAGTTCGGTGTGCCCTGCATAGGCATAACCTGCCCTGTTTATCACCTCTTTGTTTATGGGTGCAGTAGTTATAGCTTCAATCTCTCCATCCAGCGCCAGTTTGGTTCCTGCCTTTATGTAGTCCACAACGGCTTTGCCAAATCTTTCGTCCGGTTTCCCCCAAGCTACTGCATTGGCGTCTAGATGGGAAAGGTTGAATACGTTTATTATTCCAGCCTTATATCTCTCAACCTTTATGCTCGTAATAGTACTTACCTTAACCTCCAGTCCGAGCATTTGGACAACCCTTGAGATTAGCCCCTGGTCCCCAAGGACAACAGGTCTGCAGATTTGGAATATCCGTGGATCAGAGAGTGCCTTTACAATTATTTCAGGGCCTACCCCTGCAGGGTCTCCCATGGTAATTCCAATTACAGAAAGTTCCATATTCTCCATTTCCTTACCTTGTATCTATCTATAAACTCCCCATCCCCTGGAGGGATCAGCATGCCCCATAAGTCTGGTGCTGGAGGAGATGGAGGGGGAATATTTTAATTTGCCGCATGAATCGGTATCAGTTTTCATATTCTGCTTTAATATCAGTGCATTATGGATTTATTTTCAGAGCAAATTGATCCAAGCTTATAGCTTCACCTTAATAAAAGCCTTTTTTCTTAACCCTTCAGACCATTCTTTAAATTCCTTCTCCACCTTTTTTACATAAATGGTGTCTTTTATCTCATCCCTAACCTCTTCAAAAGGTCTAACCCCTTCTTCTTTTCTGTCCATAAGCTTAACTATGTGAAGGCCTAAACCGCTTCTGATTATGTCACTAACCTCTCCAACTCTAAGACTAAAGACAACCTTCTCTAAAAATGGTGTTACTTCCCCCCTCTTAAACCACCCCATGTCACCACCTGAATCTGATGAAGGGTCCTGAGAATACATTTTAGCCAGCTTTCCGAAGTCCTCCTTATTGCTTAACTTTACTAATAAATCTCTGGCTTTTTCATAGACGTCTTTTATTTTTGCTTCATCCGCGTTTGGGGGAATTGGAAGAAGTATATGTTGAATTCTTACCCCTGTTACCATCTTAAAAAAATCCATATTCTCGGTGTAATACTTTTTTAGTTCATTTTCATTCACCACCACCCTGGATTTAATTTCGCGATTTATGAGCATCATCTTCTCCATCCCCTGTCTGATCTGCTCTTTATACTTTTCAAGACTCAGCCCTTTGGTTGCCAACTCTTTAACCAATTCTTCCCTTGAGATAGAGTTGTCTTTCTGTATATTCTCCAGGGCATTATCTATCTCCCTTTCAGACACAACTATACCCATCTTCTTTGTTTCCTGTTCTATCAGCTTGTTATCAATAAGCCGATCCAGTACTTTCCTTTTAATTTCGGCAGGGTCCGTCTCCGCACCATCAAAATTTATTATGCCTCCAGTATCCTTTAATACGAAACTTACTGCTTCGTTCAACTCTGTAAGGGTAATAACCTCGCCATTAACTATGGCAACCACCTTGTCAATGGTCTCTGCGGCTACTTTAAGGTTTAAGTAAGAAATACTAAAGGAGAGGATAAAAAACAGGATTAGAATCTGTTTTTTTGGAAATACTTTCACTGACAGAAAACCTCATATTTAATAAAAGGGTTGATGTTTTGGTTCAATTTCAGTAGGGGTAGGGTTATCCCTGCCCCTACAGGGCAACCACAAGGGATTGCCCCTACCCCTTGACCTCTTGAATCCTTTATTTCAAATTGCAACTTTTTTGGAGATGATCCCCAAAATAAAGCTATCACGTGATAACGATTATTTCAATACGTTTTTAATCTCATCTAAAATACTTTTCCAGTTATCATTATTGAAGGGTATGCTTAGCTTTAAATCAGGAGAAAATCTATATCTTTCCCCGTCACTGACGATGAGTTGGAGGATCTTTTCAAGAGATGCTTCAGCCCTGGGATCAAATGACAAAATGATCTCCCTTCCATTGTAATCAGCGCTGGTAATAAGAAATCTTTTAAGCAGAATTTTAATCCTTACCACTTCAAGTAGACTTTCGACCAGGGGGGGTATTTTCCCAAATCTGTCAGTAACCTCTCTCATCATCTCTCCCAGTTCCTCATCCGAGCTGATAGATGTAAGTCTCTTATAAACCATCAACCGTTGATTGGTATCTCTAATATAGTCTTCAGGGATGTAGGCAGGAATCTTAATGTTGATCTCCGGTTGAATCTCATAGATAACCTCTTCCCCCTTAAGTTCTTTAATAGTTCTTTCCAGTAATTCATTGTACATATCATAGCCAACGGTGGCAATATGCCCGGATTGAGAGTTTCCCAAAATGTTTCCTGCACCTCTTATTTCCAGATCATGTGTTGCCAGTCTGAATCCGGAACCCAATTCGGTGAGTTCAGAGAGAGCCTTTACACGCTTCAACGCGTTACTCGATATGAGATATTTCCCTGGTACCATCAAATAAGCATATGCCTGTTCTTTTGCCCTTCCTACCCTCCCTCGAAGTTGGTACATTTGGGCTAAACCCAATCTGTCGGCACGATTTATGATAATTGTATTTGCAGAGGGAAAATCCAGTCCTGATTCGATTATGGTAGTACAAACCAAAAGGTTGATCTCTTTATTGATAAAGGAAAGCATTACTTTTTCCAGGTACCTCTCTACCATCTGCCCGTGGGCAACACCAACCCTGGCTTCGGGAACCAATTTTCTCAGATACCTTACCATCGCAGGTATACCTTCTACCCGATTATGAACAAAGAATACCTGTCCTTCCCTCTCAATTTCTCTAAGTATTGTCCTTCTGATGATATCGTCGTCGAATTTAGTAATATAGGTCTTGATGGCCAGACGATCCTCGGGCGGTGTGTTAATTACACTTAAATCCCTGACTCCCATCATAGACATATAAAGGGTCCTTGGGATAGGGGTAGCTGTCATGGTAATCACATCCACTAATTTTTTCAGTTTCTTTAGCTTTTCTTTATGGGAAACACCAAATCGGTGTTCCTCATCTATAACCAACAACCCCAAATTCTTGAAGCTCACGTCCTTTTGAAGCAAACGGTGGGTTCCAATTACAATATCGATCTCTCCATCTTTTAGTTTATTGAGAATAGTCTTTTGTTCCTGACGGGTTCTGAACCTACTAAGCATATCTATAAATACAGGATATGGTTTGAGTCTCTGTGCAAAGGTTTGATAATGCTGCTGAGCCAGCACAGTAGTCGGAACCAATACTGCCACCTGTTTCCCATCCATTGCCGCTTTGAATGATGCCCTGAGGGCGACTTCAGTCTTGCCAAAACCCACATCACCGCATATGAGTCTTTCCATAGGCCTTTCGTCTTCCATGTCCCTCATTACACTTTCAATAGCCTCCAACTGATCCGGAGTCTCCTCATATTGGAAAGCAGCTTCAAACTCTCTGTAATAATGATCCTTTTTTGAGAAGGCAAAACCCTTTTGCACATTTCTTAATGCATATAACTTTAAAAGATCTTCAGCCATCTCTTTAATGGATTCTTTAACTTTTTTCTTTTTGTTTTCCCAAGAACGTCCTCCCAGTTTATCCAATTTGGGGGAGTGTCCTTTAACCCCCAGGTACTTTTGGAGGAGATTTAATCTGGTAACCGGAAGATAGAGTTTATCCCCATCCATATATTCCAAGAGGAGATAGTCGTTTTCTGTTCCATCTACATCGAGCTTTCTCAATCCAAGGTATAATCCCACTCCATGGTCTACATGGACTACATGGTCATCTACCTTGAGATCACCAAAGGTCGATATTCTATAATCATCCTCAAGCTTGGCTTTAGGATGTCGCCTTTTTCTCTCACCAAATATCTCTTCCTCTGTTACTATTATAATTTTTGTGTGAGGCCAACGGAATCCTGACAGAAGACTACCAACCTGAATCCTCATCCTTGGCACTGATCCAGACAGATTGATTTCCTTTATCTGGGACTGAAAGGATGGTCCCGGATCGAGCCCAAAGGGAAGACTATAGTCTTTTAAGATTTCAAAGAGCCTCTTAGCCTGAGAATCGGTATGACATACCAGAAAGATCTGGCAGCTATCCTCCAGCCAAATTCTAATATTTTCTACAAAAACGCCGAGTATTCCTTCATCCGACCTTAAGTGTATGGACTCTTTTCTTATATCTTCATTTCCTTCCGTGTAAAACTCAATGAAAGTTTCATAGGGCTGGTGAATATCAAACCTTTCCAGCAACACAACCTGGAATCTTTCGAAGTTCGAGTTAATCTCATCCGGAGTTAAGTATAGTTCACAAACTTCAGGATAAAATTCTTTTCGCTTGATTGTTCTTTGATGTCCTTCCTCTATCTCGTCCCTGTATTTTTGTTCCTCTCTTTCTATGTCCCACATCTCACTCATTATTAAAATTGCATCTTGGGGTAGATAATCGAAGAAGGTATCCAGTTTCGGATAGAAAAAAGGAAGAAAAAAGTCAATTCCTGGAAAGGTTGTTGTGTTCCTTATCTCATCGGCGAGTTCATCGCTCATACTCCTTGGGAGATCGTTGTCATCGGCATTATTCCTAATCCTTTTGATGGCATAATCGGCAGTCGTACTATTTAAGATGATCTCCCTAACAGGAAGAATTGTGGCTTTTTCTAAAGAGTTTAATGAGCGTTGAGATATCACATCAAAGTGCCTGATGGATTCTATCTCATCTCCAAAAAACTCCAGTCTGATAGGATTTTCAAAAAGGGGAGGGAAGATATCAACGATGCCCCCACGAACGCTGTATTCTCCCTTGGCATCAACCACACTAACATGAGTGTAACCACCTTCGACCATTTTTTCGATCAGTCTGTCTCGATTAATCTCCTGTCCATTATATATCTGTTCTGCAGCATTCTCGATAATACCCTTAGCTACTACTCTTTGCATTAATGCAGAAAGAGTAGTAATGATAATAGATCCAAAACCCATCGTAAGAGAGTACAAAACCTCCAGTCTCTTACATATAATGTCTGGTGAGTGGGAGAGGGTATCGAATGGAAAGGTATCCCACGGAGGGTATAGAAGGCATTTAAGCTGTTCTGGTGAAGAATTGGAATCTTCTTCACCTAAAAAAAACCTTAAATCATTACAAAAAACCTGGGCATCCATCATAGTCGGGGTAATTATGACAAAAACCCTGTTCAACTTTTCTTTCAGAAGGTACGTAAGAAATGCCTTGGAAGATCCTTTTAACCCAGATGCCCATATTTTTCTTTTTCTGTCATCTATAGACCTTAATAATTTGGATATAGCCGGCTCTTCATAAAATACCCTTTCAGTAGATAAATTCACATCCTGCATCTAACCTTAACCCCTAAAACCCTTTATTCCGAAACCTTACCACCTTCTTCATCCTTCGATAACAGTAACTATTCAGGTAGGCACAAAGGCACAGAGCACCAAAGGCACAAAGTAGGGAAAAACAAAGAAACGACCCTGCTCTGCTTTGTGCCTATGTGCCTTTGCCACTTTGTGCCTGAGTAGTTACCGATAACAGAACCTCTATTTGTCTGTTGGCTTCTTTGAGCCTCTCTGCTAATTCTCTCAGTATCTTCATGGCAATATCCGAGTTTGCCTGAATCAACGCCTCAAAGGTCTCAGGGTTAATAACCAATATCTCACTATCTTCAATTACCTCTGCTGTTGCTGAACGAGGGCCATCGGTTAGTATGGCCATCTCTCCAAAAAAATCTCCACTGGATAGTGTAGTCAGAATCCTGTCTGCGCCTCCTGCTTTTTTTGTTATCTTCACTTTCCCAGATTGAATAATGTACATCTCTTTACCAGATTCTGATTCCCTAAAAAGGAAAGTCCCTTTAGGAAAACTTCCCCCAAATTTTCGGAATAGTTGATTTTGTAGATTGGTCTTTTTGTCTTTCATCAACCCTTATACGAATGCCTTCTTTAGTAATGTAACATCCCTTCTATAATATGCTGAAACCAGTTCGGCACAGAATAGTAGAATGCACGAAGAGTAAAATACCCATAATATTAAAATTATCATAGCTTCAAGTGATCCATAAACTATCCCATAATTGGGATTTCTGCCTAGATACCATGCTAATATGTATTTGGCAACCTCCCATAGGAAGGCATATAAGGTTCCTCCAACCACACAGTACTTAAAGGGAATCCTGGTATTGGGAATAACTTTAAATACCAAGATAAAGGCAGAAGCTATTAACAAGTATGGGAATACGTACCTGATAAGCGCACTACCGGCAAAAAGGATATGCAGGTCAGTTCCAAATACAATAAAGGTATCTACCTTCTCTAAAGCCTTTCCTAAGGTGGTTATTAGTATTGAAGTGGTCAGGATAACACAGCCAACGGGTATCATTGTAAATGCCAATAGTTTTGAATAAAAAAAGTGCCTCTTCTTCTTTACTTTGAATATAGTATTCAATGCAAACTCCAGTGAGGTGAATATTAGGCTGGCTGTCCAAATTAGAGACAGGACTCCAACCCAACCCAGCACTTCACTTTTATTCATTATCCTTTTTGTCTCCTCGAAAACCATCGTATCTATTTGTGGAATAAGCTCTCTGATAAAAGACACAGCAGCCCTGTATACCTCTTCCGAGGAACCAAGTATATATCCCGTCAATGATAAGAGCAGAAAAAAGAAAGGGATCAAGGATAGGATTGAATAGAAGGCTATGGCAGCCGACAGGTTTAACCCCCCGTTTAGTCTGTAGGATCGAAAGGATTCCATAATTATATCCCGGAAGCTTCTAGAATAATAAATAATATCGCTCTTAAACATACTCCTATTCCATTAAGACCTAGTCTCGAGGGACGGCCAGCATCCTATCAAGGGCTTCCTTAGCAGGGACCCTTATCTTTTCCGGAACCCTAACCACGTTCTTCATCTCTACTATGGCATTTAAAACACTCTCCAGGGTAGTTAATTTCATGTTTGGGCAGATCAAGCTTTTTGAGGCAAGAATGAACTTCTTCTCAGGGTTATCTTTTTTTAATCGGTATAGTATTCCCATCTCAGTACCTATTATGAAATCTTCATTGTCTGTCTTTTTAGCATATTCATACATACCTGAGGTACTGCATATATGATCCGCCAGCTCAAGTACCTCAGGCCTGCATTCTGGATGAGCCACAAACAGGGCACTGGGGTGTTTTGCTTTAACTTCCAATACTTCCTGCACCTTGAGGCGATCGTGAGTCGGGCAATAGCCTTCCCACCAAAGAACCTTTTTGTCGGTATACCTTGATGCGTATTTTGCCAGGTTCTTGTCAGGGGTCATCAATACCGTGTCACTTTTTACAGAGTTCACTACGCGGACAGCATTAGCGGACGTGCAGCAGATATCACTTTCGGCCTTTACCTCAGCCGACGAATTGACATAGGTAACAACGGCAGCTTCAGGGTTTTCTCTCCTTTTAGCTACAAGAATATCGGCAGAAATCATATCTGCCATGGGACATCCTGCATCAAGTCTGGGGAGGATTACTGTTTTGTCAGGAGATAGAATAGAAGCGCTTTCAGCCATAAAATGGACGCCACAGAAGACTATAACATCACAATCCGTTTTAGCAGCTTCTATACTTAAGCCCAGAGAATCACCTGTAAAATCAGCCAGTTCTTGAATTTCATCCCTCTGATAATTATGGGCCAGCAAAATACCGTTTTTCTCTTTTAAGAGTCGTTTTATCTCCCTTTGCAGCTCAATATTTTCCAACCTACTCCCTCTATTTGTCTGTGGTCCATCATCAGGATTAGTGTGGTATTCTGAAATCAAGTTAAGTGCCTAAAGTTATTTAAAAATGGAAATCCTGTACCATCAAGTTAAAGTTATCTTAAATACGGGCTTTTGTCAATTCAAAAACTCCGAAGCCCTGGATAAGGAGTTCTGTCTTAATCAGTTCTACTGACTTCCCCCTCCTTTCGAGTGATAGTATCCAAATGTTTTTTCTTTTAAAACACAAGATTCTGTGATATATATACTTGTATTCAATAAAGGTAACTACTCAGGTTGTCAGGTTCAACGGTTCACGGCTGGCTACTTTGTGCTCTTCATCTTCATCGCTCTCTAACCTTGAACCGTGAACATTGGAACTTTGAACCTAAGTAGTTAAAGTTTAGGAGGCTTCAGTGTCTGGACATTCAAAATGGAGTACCATCAAACGTAAGAAGGGTAAAGAGGATGCAAAGAGGGGAAGGATATTTACAAAATTTATAAGGGAAATAAGTGTCGCCGCTAAAACCGGAGGAGGTGACCCCGAAGGGAACCCTCGTTTGAGAACTGCCATTGCCAATGCTAAAACTCAGAATATGCCTACAGAAAACATAGAGAGAGCCATTAAACGAGGTACCGGGGAATTAGAAGGCGTTAATTATGAAGAGCTTACATACGAGGGATACGGCCCTGGAGGGGCTGCCGTGCTGGTAGATATATTGACTGACAACAAAAATAGGACAGTAGCAGATATAAGGCATGCATTCTCTAAAAATAACGGGAACTTGGCAGAAACAGGGAGTTTAGCATGGGTCTTCGATAAAAAAGGGATAATAGTATTCGACAAAAACAAGGTAGAAGAAGACAAACTGATAGATTTAGCCCTTGAAGCCGGTGCAGAGGACGTACAAGAAGGAGAAAACGAGTATGATGTCATAATGGCATCAGGAGACTTTGAAAAAGTGAAAGAGGCCATTGATAAGGCAAACTTGAATTATGAGCTGGCCGAGATCAGTATGGTTCCAAAGAATACAGTTAAGTTGGATGAGAAAAATGCCCAACAGATACTCAGGCTTATGGAAATGCTGGAAGAAAGTGATGACGTTCAAAGGGTTTACTCCAACTTTGATATCCCAGATAAGATTATGGAAAAGTTAAGCACTTCTTAGCTCCTGACCCCTTTCCTAATTTCAAGTAGTTATAGAAATCCCGATACATTAAGACAGGGAGTAATATGCTGGTATTGGGTATTGACCCGGGAGTTTCGGTTACCGGTTATGGGATAATTGAAGAACTTGGGGGCAGGCTTCTCCATATTTATAATGGGGGCATATCGTCTTCCTTAAATAATTCATTCCCTTACTGTTTAAAGGAGATTTATGCTGGTTTAGAAAAGATTATCTCCGATTACTCCCCCAATGTTATGGCCATCGAAAACCTGTTTTTCCACAAAAACGTAAAGACAGCGCTAAAGTTGGGACATGCCCGTGGAATAGCCATCTTAGCAGCCCTTAATGCTGGGCTGGATGTGTATGAATACAGTCCCATGGAGATAAAACAGGCAGTAGTCGGCTATGGAAGGGCCACTAAGGATCAAATACAGATAATGGTGAAAGAACTCCTGAACCTTCCTGAGATTGTTTCCTTTGATCCCTCCGATGCTCTCGCTGTGGCCATCTGCCATATACACTCTACAAATATGAGGGAAGCCTTAAAAAAGTCGATATGATTGCTCAGATTCATGGAATATTGGTTCATAAGTCCCTCGATCATCTAATCGTTGACGTTAACGGTGTAGGCTATAAAGTTCATATCCCCCTTTCTACCTTTTATCAACTTCCTGAAATAGATAGCACTGTTAAACTAAACACGTATACCCATGTTCGGGAAGACCTTCTCCATCTGTATGGTTTTCTTACCAGGCAAGAGAGGGACATCTTTCAGCTCTTAATAGGCGTCTCCGGTATAGGACCCAGGTTAGCTATTAATATCCTTTCAGGAATTCCAGTGGGGGACATCTGTAAGGCATTATCAGAGGGAAACGCAAGTAGGTTAAGTGCTGCTCCAGGGGTTGGAAGAAAGACGGCAGAGAGAATGGTATTAGAGCTTAGAGATAAAATCGGGACGATACCCTTTTCAGAAAAACCTCCAATTGCGGCAGAAGCAGACAGGGGAGAGGTTGAGAGAGATGTTATCTCGGCACTAATAAACCTGGGTTATAAAAAGGCGGTGGCAGAAAATGCCCTGGAAATGGCTAAAAATACCCTAAAAACCGATACCTCAGTCCTTGAGGACTTGTTAAAAGAGGCATTAAGGGTGTTATCAAAATAACGTCTTATATATGGTTCATCTCCCAAAGAGTTGATCGATGAAAAGGATTCAAGGGGTTAAGGATTCGAGCGAAATGCCTAAAAATTACAAAGAATTAAAGGTTTGGCAGAAGTCTTAAGATAAGGGTTCAAGGAATCGAGTATTTATATGACAAAACGGGATGTTACCCCGGAACCTCATGAAGATGATGTGTATTACGACACTAGCCTTCGGCCTAAACTGCTGGATGAATATATAGGTCAGGAAAAGATCAAGGAAAACCTCAGGGTATTTATTCAGGCAGCGAAGGAGAGGGGCGAAGCTTTGGATCATGTACTGTTCTGCGGACCTCCGGGACTGGGTAAAACTACCCTGGCTTATATAATATCCGAGGAATTGAATGCCAATATCAAGGCTACGTCGGGCCCGGTAATTGAGCGTCCAGGAGACTTGGCAGCTATCCTTACCAATCTTCAGGAGCATGATGTGCTGTTTATCGACGAAGTACACCGCCTGAACCATGTAGTTGAGGAGATTCTTTATCCTGCCATGGAAGACTATAAACTGGATATAATTATCGGGCAGGGTCCAAGTGCCAGGTCTATAAAGCTGGATATCCCCAGATTTACCCTCGTAGGGGCAACAACAAGAGCAGGGTTGCTTACCTCTCCACTGAGAGACAGATTTGGAGTAGTTGCAAGACTTGATTTTTATTCACCTGATGAGCTTCAAACCATCATCGACCGTTCAGCCAGAATTCTGAATATTAAGATTGAGCCTCTCGGTGCTGTAGAGATAGCCAAAAGATCCAGAGGGACGCCAAGGGTAGCCAACCGGCTACTTCGAAGGATTAGAGACTATGCTCAGGTAAGGGCAAATGGAGTAATCACCGAAGAGGTGGCAAATGAAGCCCTGGATATGCTTGAGGTAGATCATAAGGGATTTGACAAGATGGATCAAAAGATCCTTTTGACCATAATCGATAAGTTTGGTGGAGGCCCTGTAGGGGTTGACACCCTGTCTGCCGCTGTTAATGAGGCAAAAGATACCATTGAGGATGTTTATGAGCCTTTTTTAATCCAGGAAGGGTATCTCTCTCGTACCCCAAGGGGCAGGGTAGCTACAGAACAGGCATTTAAACACTTTGGAAGGGATTTCAAAGAGGGCCTACAGGGAAGGTTGTTTTAATTGTGCGGCACGATTTGCTCGCATTTTTACTCTCACTCCTGTCGCAGTATAACGACTTGCCGGAGAATAAATCGTTTCACTTGGACGGCTGTATGCCGGTGCATTTTGGTAGGCGTTGATTATCAACAAATTCAATAGCATTTTGAAAGTTTTTGCCTTCTATCGGCCGCCGGTGAACTCAACGTTGGGTTTTTAACAGGAGCAACTATGGCAAGCGACGAACTAAAGAAGGCTCTCGAAGGCATACGCAATCCGTTAAATGATATCGTCAAAGGATTTGTAACGCCTGCGATGCCAAAACTACCAAAGATCCAAATTCCTACCGATCCCAATTTAGCAAGCGAATTTTATAAGCGGCTTGTGGAATGGGTCAACGATTTTGACAAAAGCCTCGACCAAGACCATGAAGTTGGAGTTCGATTAGTCAATTTTGGTCAGGCTGTAACCTTCCATCTGCGAGA
This sequence comes from Desulfobacterales bacterium, assembly GCA_016209225.1. Lineage (GTDB taxonomy): Bacteria > Desulfobacterota > UBA8473 > UBA8473 > UBA8473 > UBA8473. The sequence continues at coordinate 57,943 of JACQWO010000068.1, read as the reverse complement.
TATTGGTTATTGGAACCCATCGCTTATTTCATTTTCTGGCTACACCGAGCAAAGTGAGCCTGTCGAGTTAATCCAACATGTCTCACAAATCAGTATTCTGCTGTTGAAAGTGAAAAGGCAAGATCCTTTCCAGCCCAAGCGGCCTATTGGTTTCGCAAATTGGGATGAACAGAGCACGGGGGAATAAAGAGGGACATTCTTCAAAGCTCTCATGCTCTCGTCGCGGAAAGGGATGTCCCTGATGTCAATCGACTGGCAACATGAAGAATCGATCAATAAATGGAACTCTCTCGAGGAACAAGGATGGTAGCGATGGAATTTTTAGGTAACTGTTTACCAACAACCATAGGGAGCCTGCCCTATATGGATGCCGGAGAGTCTACCCAATTGATGCTCCGATATACTCCCCATATCCCTGCATGGGTTCAGATGCCCAAACTCCCTAAAGAGGATATGCTAACCCAGTTTACCGAAGGCATACCAGGGCTGGTATGGCAGGAAGGAAGCCCCCATTTCATGAATGAAGGATCAGAGTTTGAAGGGGCAGTGCTTGAGTTTTATGAAGACTATCTCTCTGTTACAGAGAAGGCATCATTAACTCATTTAGAAAAAAGATTTGCTGTCTCTCCTGAGTATGCTTCAGGATTATATGCGTTGATTGATGCATTGAAAGCCCATTCACCTTTGCCTTTTGCTATTAAAGGCCAGATTACCGGACCTTTTACTTTGGGGACGGGTTTAAGAGATAAAACAAAGCGATATGCCTATTACGATCCAACCCTTAAGGATATAATAGTAAAGAGTTTGGCTATGAAGGCCAAGTGGCAGGTTAAAAAATTTAAATCTTTTGGGGTGCCGGTGATAATCTCAATTGATGAGCCTGGCCTGGTGGGTTATGGGTCGTCAATCTTCATAAGTGTATCAAAAGAGGATATACAGGAATCCCTGGGGGAGATAATCGGGGTTATTCACAAAGAGGAGGGGATAGCGGCTACCCATTGCTGTGAAAATACTGACTGGGCATTGCTCCTAAATACCGATATAGATATCCTCAGTTTTGATGCTTATGGATTCTTTGATAATCTGCTTATATACGAAAAGGAGTTAAGGGGATTTATCGAACGGGGGGGCATCATTGCCTGGGGCATCGTCCCCACCCATGACTCTGATCTTTTGTCACGAGAGACCGGCGACTCTTTGGTATCAAAGTGGAAACATGGCATTCGAAGGTTGACAGCGAAGGGGATTGAATTTGAAAGGCTATTGAGACAATCCTTGATTACCCCCAGTTGCGGAGCCGGGTCACTCAGTCTGGAATTGGCAGAGAAAACCCTGTCACTTACCAGAGAGGTTTCCGATAAAATAAGGAAGGAATACTTAATATCCCAATGACCAAAAGCCTGGATATCTTAACCGTCTCAGAGCTTACCCAGCAGATAAGGCTTCAGTTGGAATCCAATTTCGATAGTGTCTGGGTAGAAGGTGAAATATCCAATCTCAGATCCCCTTCTTCAGGCCATCTATACTTTACCCTCAAAGACGAAAATAGCCGGATCAAAACAGTAGTCTTCAGATCCCATATGAGATTCCTCAAATTCGAGATAAAGGATGGCATTCAGGTAATATCCAGAGGTAGAGTCAGTGTCTATGAACCCAGGGGCGATTATCAGTTGATAATCGATTATATAGAGCCAAAGGGGGTTGGTGCCCTTCAACTGGCTTATGAACAATTGAAAGAGAGGCTAAAAAGTGAAGGGCTCTTTGATAATTCTCATAAAAAACCATTACCCCTGTTACCCGGAAAGATAGGATTGGTTACCTCTCCTTCAGGGGCCGCTGTTCAAGACATGATAAATATCATCCTCCGCCGATTTCCCAATACAGGGATTCTTATCTTCCCTGTACGGGTTCAAGGAGAAGGGGCATCTTCCGAGATAGCCCACGCTATAGAAGAACTCAACAAAATATCCGGGGTTGATGTGATGATTGTGGGAAGAGGGGGAGGGTCCCTGGAGGACCTCTGGGCTTTTAATGAAGAGATTGTTGCAAGAGCAATCTACCACTCAGATATTCCTGTAATTTCTGCGGTTGGGCATGAAATAGACTTTACAATTTCGGATTTTGTAGCAGACCTCCGTGCCCCTACACCTTCTGCTGCCGCAGAATTGCTAGTGCCCAATAAGTCTGAACTTGTAAGTTCCCTGAAACACTGGATGGGAAGACTGGAAAATCTTGTATACCAATTTCTTGAATCCAATCGTAATAAACTGGATTTCCTTGAAAAGAGACTATTAGATCCGAGAAGAAGAATAGACGATTTCAGGTTAAGGGTTGATGATATTTTCAATCGTCTATCTGTCTACACATTCAATCTGTTACGACGAAAGGCTGAACAGTTTGAGAGGAAGAAAGACGCCCTTATCTTCAGAAGTCCGAAAGGAAGGACAGGGGAGTTAAAGAACCTTGTTTCTCAACTGAATAAAGAGATAGATGTCCATATAACGCATTATCTCGGAAATCAAAGGCACAGGTTTGAGAGGTCACTGGAGGGGCTGGATAGGTTAAGTCCCTTGAACGTTCTACGAAGGGGTTACAGCATAACCAGATCTCTGCCCAACTATAATATCTTGAAAGATGTGAAGGGGTTGAAGGTTGGCGACAGTATAAATGTCAAATTGCACCAGGGGGAGATAATAGGGCAAATTAAAGAACTTATAGAGGGGACTTGATACCTTGGGGAAGAGAGGTTTGAAAAACACTAAATTTAAGGTTTGCTTTTTACTCTATGGATTGCTTCCCCTTTTCCTCTCCATCCTTTTTTTATCGGGGACTGCTTTCGCAAAACAGAAAGAGGTTTCCCTTAAGGTAGGTTGGTTCCCCAGGAAGGTAGAGCAGGGTGATATATATGTGGTTAATGTGCTTGTTGCCAAAGGTGCTCGTTCACTCACAGGAGAGTTTCAGGGTAAAGCCCTCTCCTTTTATAAAGTAAAGAAGGGTAGGTTATTTCGAACTCTTATTGGTATAGATATGGAAACCGATCCCGGAACCTATCAACTGGTAATATCGGCAAAAAGCCGTTCAGGTAAGGCTGTAAGGGGCAGGTATCGTATAAGGATAAAAAAGAGGGATTTCGGCGAGCAGAGAATAACCTTGCCGGAAGAGATGGTCGAGTTGGATGAGGATACTTTAAAGCAGGTGGAGGAGGAAGGGGAAAAGGTAAAAGAGATATGGACGAAAGAGAGAAGTGATAGGATTTGGCGTGGGAAGTTCATTAAGCCTTTAGACGGAGAGATTATAAGCCCCTTCGGGGTAAGGCGTATTCTCAATGATTTGCCAAGAAATCCCCATAGTGGAGTTGATCTGGAAGCAGGAATGGGAGAAGATATACGATCCTCAAATGCTGGAATTGTTGTATTTGCAGGTGAACTGTATTTCAGCGGGGAGACAGTTATTGTGGATCATGGGAGAGGGCTCTATACCATGTACTTTCATCTGTCCAGAATTGATGTGGAAGAAGGGCAACGGGTTAAAAAGGGGGAAATTTTAGGTCTTGCAGGTTCCACCGGCAGGTCAACCGGTCCCCACCTCCACTGGGGGGTACGTTTACACGACGCCAGGGTTGATCCTTTTTCTCTGCTGAGATTAAGGTGAATATTTACAAATAATCCACAAATGATTTTCCCAGTAATGTGTGTTTTTTTCTTGGCAAATTTATTTTCTTGTGTTTCAATTGCCGTTGATTCAATTGAACGAGAGCTCCATGCTCCGGCATGTTTCCTTGAAGAGGAATATTTGCAGGAGAAGAACATTGAGTTCGTAGGAATTCCATACAATCTGTTCAAAAGGAATAACTCGTAAGGAGCATTCGCCATGAAATCATTGAAAGAGATTAAAACCCAAATCAGTCAATTGAAAACCGAATTGCACAATTCATACGGGGTAAGCCGCATAGAGATTTTCGGTTCGCTTGTACGCGGTGAACAGCGCGAAAACAGCGATATTGATGTGCTTGTTGAGTTTAACCGGGAGGTGTCGCTTTTGGATGTTGCTGCCCTTCAAGTTTACCTCTCTGAACAGATTGGTGCGAAAGTGGATGTAGTGCTTCGCCGTAGTATAAGGGAAGAACTTAAGGACATAATATTTGCGGAGGCGGTGCCGGTATGAAGCGCAAGATTAAATTATTCATCGGCGACATACTCGAAAATATGCGTCTTGCGGAAAACATCACAGCAGACATCGATTATACAACGTTCGTTTCGGTTAAGGAAAAACATTACACTGTTGTCCGTTGCATAGAAATCATAGGGGAGGCGGCAAAAAACCTTCCATCGGAACTACGCCAGAAATACCCCGAAGTCCCTTGGAAAGCAATGGCGGGTATGCGGGATCTGGCCATTCATTTTTACATGGGTATAGACTACAAAATTATTTGGAAAGCCGTTAAAGATGATTACCCTGTTCTGCGCTCTCAACTTGAGAAGATTTTCGCCGAACTGAAAGAATAAGCCATGTTTCTTAAAAACTATCAAATAAAAGTAGTTACTGTGTTCAAACAGTTTTATCAATCCGCCCGGGAAACAAAGACTAGTTTTGATGCTGCATGTAAGGCACTGCCCGAAAACATGCGGCAGGCGCTTGATTTAGCAAACAAGTGGTACCGGACTTTTGAATCTCCATAAGAAACGACTGGTGAAAAGGATTGAAGAGACAAGGGAAAGTGGAAGGGTCTGGGTTTACGAAAGTATTTAATGTTTCCCAAAGCTCTCTCTAAGACAACAGAAACAACCAGATTAGAGAAACTAACCATCCAAGGACAAAATTACTCTCCACCATGCCTTCCAGCAAAACACTATGGGATATTCTCTTCCTTTCGTAAATAAACAGGTAACTGTAAGCATAGATGGTACACACCAAAAGGAGATAGCCTAAAGATGGTGTCATGCCTAATAGAGACGAAGATAAGAGGATTAAGGATAGAATCCCTAACGACAACTTCAGTACAAGCCTGGTTTTATTTTCTCCTATTATAATTGGGATAGTCTCTTTGCCTACGATTCGGTCTCCCTGGATGTCCATAATATCAAATAGAGCCGACCGAACAAATACCAGGATAACGACAAATAAGAAGGCTATAACTGTGGACACATCAATCCTGCGGTTGGCCGTTAGGGCTGGCAGGATTGAAATAACCGTCCCCCATGCAAGGGCTACAAATACAGTTTTTGAACCCGGTATGTCCTTTAACTTCTTGTATTGAAACATATTCCACAGGCTTTTGGGGATTATTTTAATGCCGTATATCAATCCTAGAAGAGAGATGATTATAAGGAAAACAAAAACGCCCCTCCCCATCTCAAATGAGAGAAAGAGGGATGTAAATGCAGAGAGGATGATAAGGGTAATAAAGATTCCCTCATGTCTTTCATAAAACTCTGCCCTGCCCGGGTCGTTATATCTTGCAGCCTCCTTATCTATAAAATAATAGAGGATGTGCATGGAAAATACATAGGAGCCGGCAATAAGAAAATAGGATAACCTCGGGGTAATGCCCTGTAGTAAACAGCTGACATAACTGAGACAACCCGCACCAAAGGCAACATATATGTTGCTCTTCACAAGAAATCCCAGAGAGTCTGACCAGAGCCTTGAAAAGACTGAACTCTGCTTCTTTTGAAGGCTCTCTATCCTGTCAACTATCCTGTTTATCATCCAGTTTGGGGTTGATGCCCCTGCTGTAACCCCTATGGTATGGCAATCAGCTAGTTTATTCGGATCAAGCTCTTCTTCTGTCTCCACATGGAAGGTTTGGATGCCGGTGGATTCTGAGATCTCTGCTAATCTCCGGGTGTTACCGCTATTTCGCCCCCCGATGACCACCATGCCATCTACCTTTTTTGCCAGATGGATTGCTTCCTTTTGCCTTTTTGAGGTAGAGTCACAGATGGTATTGAACACCACCGTTTCAGGAAATCTCTCCTGGATCTTCTCAGAAATCTTTGTGAATTTTGAGGTGTCCTGGGTTGTCTGGGCCACAACACAAACCTTTTCCATATCTGCCGGTAACTGATCAACCTCTTCTATGGTACTTACTACCATCCCCTTATTCAAAGAGAATCCCAGGAGCCCCACTACCTCAGGATGTTCCCTATCCCCAACAATTACAATATAATATCCTTCTTTTGCCTGTCTTTTTATTATAGATTGGACTTTTATTACCCTGGGGCAGGTGGCATCGAGAATCTTTAAGCCTTTCTGTTTAATCTCTGCTTGTTCTTTAGGACTGATTCCGTGAGCCCTTATAACCACAGTTCCTGATAACGTCCCATTTAGTCCATCAAGAACCTTTACACCTTTGCTCTCAAGCATCTCAATGGCCTGGGGATTGTGGACCAAGGGACCATAGGTGTATATATTGCCTTCTCCGTTTATGGCATCTAATGCAATATCTATGGCTCTCCTGACACCCATGCAGAACCCTGCGGTCTTGGCCAGTCTTACACGCATTTTTTTGCTTCCTCAATTGGGACTTCGTGAATCGTGAATCGTAAATGGGTTTTATCCTATTTACGATATTTACGACTTACGACTTACGATTTAGCTAGGTATATCAGAAACTCTTTATTTCCATCGGCTCCCAATATAGGGGACTCAATAAGTCCTAGTACCTTTAGATCATGAAGGGAGGCGAATCCTTCTATCTTTTCAATTACCTGCCTATGTTTTTCAGGGTTCTTAACTATTCCACCTTTACCTACTTCCCCCTTTTCTGCTTCAAATTGGGGTTTGATTAAGGCTATCATATAGCCTTTTTCTTTTATCAGTTCAGTTACTTTGGTTAGTACCTTGGTGAGGGATATGAATGAGATGTCTATTACAGCGAGATCGGCTTTTTCATCGATCTCTTTTGTATCCAGATAACGAATATTCCTGCGTTCCAGACTAACCACCCGGGGGTCCTGCCTTATTTTCCATGCGAGTTGTCCATAGCCTACGTCAACGGCATAGACCTTTTTAATCCCCCTCTGCAATAAACAGTCAGTAAAACCCCCGGTAGAAGCCCCTATGTCAAGGGCTACCTTGTCCTTTACCTCCAGCTTAAATTCATCCAGGGCACAGGCTAACTTTACTCCCCCACGACTCACGTAGGGTATGTCATTCTCTTTTAATTTCAGGGAAGAATCAGTTGATACCTTTGTGCCTGCCTTATCAACCCTGATACCATTTACAGAGACCTTACCTTCCATAATTAGGGCGCTTGCCCTTCCCCTGCTCTGGACTAAGCTTCGATCAACCAATAGTTTGTCAAGGCGTTCTTTCTTATTTGCCACCATATCCCTGGCTACTCACCCTTTGTTGCTGCCACCTTATCCCTCAATACCGCCTGTGCCGCTGCCAGTCTTGCTATGGGAATACGGTAAGGGGAACAGCTGACATAATTCAAGCCTGTTCTATGGAAAAACTCTACGGAACTGGGGTCTCCACCATGTTCTCCACATATACCTACCTTCAGGGTGGGTTTTGTTTTTCTACCCCTCTCAACACCCATCTCGACTAACTTTCCAACCCCACCTTGATCCAATTGTTGAAACGGATCCTTCTCCAGTATACCTTCTCTGACATAGTCGGGCAGGAATTTACCTGCGTCATCCCTGCTCAATCCAAAGGTCATCTGAGTGAGATCATTGGTTCCAAAGGAGAAAAACTCTGCCACTTGGGCGATCTCATCCGCTGTAATAGCCGCTCTGGGCAGCTCTATCATTGTTCCCACCAGGTAGCCTAACTCGATTCCATAGGCACCTATTACCTCTTTTGCAACCCTGTCCACTACCTCTTTCTGCATCATCAATTCCTTTACATGCCCTACAAGGGGTACCATTACTTCAGGAACAACCTTGATGCCCTCTTTTGCCACCTGGCACGCCGCTTCAAATATTGCCCTTGCCTGCATCTCGGTGATCTCCGGATAGACTATGCCTAGACGGCATCCCCTATGGCCAAGCATAGGATTGGTCTCATGCAGGCTTTCTATCTTGGAGGTCAACTTTTTTTTGGAGACCCCAATTTTTTTAGCCAGTGCATCAATCTCTTTTGGACTGTTAGGAAGGAATTCATGAAGGGGAGGATCAAGGGTTCGGATGGTGACCGGCATCCCGTTCATCAGCCTGAAGATACTCGCAAAGTCTTCCCTCTGCATTGGCAGAAGTTTTCCCAATGCCTTTTCCCTTCCTGCCCTGTCATCGGCCAGGATCATCTCTCGGACCGAGTCTATACGATCTCCTTCAAAGAACATATGTTCAGTTCTGCAAAGTCCTATGCCCTCAGCGCCAAGACTTATGGCAATGCTAACCTGATCGGGTTTGTCCGCATTGGTGCGTATCCCTAAAGCTCTGATCTTATCGGCCCAGGACATTATCTCTGCATATATCTGATACGTCTGTGAGTCTTCCGGTTTCAAAGTTTTATCTATCATTACCCGTAGAGTTTCTGAGGGACTGGTGGGGATTTTACCGAGGATAACCTCTCCAAGGGTGCCATCAATAGAGATATAGTCTCCCTTTTTTATGGTGCTGTTCCCAACTTTCATCTTTTGCGCGGTGTAGTCAATCTCCAATGCTCCACAGCCAGCCACACAAACCTTTCCCATCTGTCTGGCAACCAGGGCGGCATGGGATGTCATTCCACCCCTGGCAGTTAAGATACCCCTGGCTGCATTCATCCCTCTAATGTCTTCGGGTGATGTCTCAATCCTCACCAGTATAATATCCTTATCACCTTTTTTGGCAAGCTCCTCTGCCTCTGCAGCGTTGAATACAACCTTACCACAGGCAGCGCCAGGCCCTGCATTCAATCCTTTGGCCAACAGTCTCCCTTCCTTTATGGCATTTCTCTTTTCTTCCGGATCGAAAACAGGATTTAACAACTGGGTTAACTGTTCAGGCTCTATCCTCATAATCGCTTCTTCTTTTTTGATCAATCCTTCCCTCACCATTTCTACCGCTATACGGAGAGCAGCAAAACCGGTACGTTTCCCGGAACGAGTTTGGAGCATCCAGAGCTTTCCTTTCTGGATGGTAAATTCAATGTCTTGTAAGTCTCTATAATGCTTCTCAAGTTTATCTCTAATGTCGACCAGTTGGCCATAAATATCAGGCAGTTCTTCTTCCAGAGAGGTAAGGGGACTATCCCCTTTTTGGATTTTGTTGATAGGTTTTGGGGTACGAATGCCTGCCACCACATCTTCTCCCTGGGCATTCATGAGGTATTCTCCATAAAATATATTCGTCCCTGTAGATGGATCACGGGTGAAGGCGACCCCTGTACCACTGTCATCACCCATATTTCCGAAGACCATTGTCTGTACATTTACTGCTGTTCCCCAATGTCCGGGTATGTTGTTGAGTTCACGATAGGCAATCGCTCTGGGATTATTCCATGAACCGAATACCGCCCCAATTGCTCCCCATAACTGTTCCATGGGATCTTCGGGGAAGTCAACGCCGAGTCTCTTTTTGATTTCAAGCTTGAACTCTGCTACTAATTCTTTGAGATCAACATGGCTTAGCTCATTATCAAAGGTAACCCGTTTCTTCTCCTTCTTTGCCTCCAGGATAACCTCAAAGGGGTCCCTTTCATCCTTCTCTACCGGTTTAAGGTCTAACACTACATCTCCGTACATCTGTACAAACCTGCGGTAACAGTCATAAGCAAATCTCTCATCATTGGATTGTTTGATGAGACCCTTAATTGTCATATCATTTAATCCCAGGTTAAGTACCGTATCCATCATGCCTGGCATAGATACCCGTGCCCCGGATCTTACTGATACCAGAAGCGGATTATCCTCGTTGCCAAATTTTGCCCCCATAGCGGTTTCAATCTTGGTTAAATTATCTTCAACCTGAGCCTTTAGCCCTTCAGGATAATTTCCATTATTATCATAATATGCGGTGCAGACCTCTGTTGTTATGGTAAATCCAGGAGGAACCGGGATGCCAAGGTTTGCCATCTCTGCCAGATTACATCCTTTGCCACCCAAAAGTTCCTTCATTTTTGCATTGCCTTCAGCTTTACCACTACCAAAGAAATAGACATATTTTTTCACGTGAACATACCTCCTGTAATTTTATGTGCCGGTAAATCTACTTGAGAACCAGCTAGTTAAATCCCAAACATGTATCAACACTACTCGGTTACAATCTTCGAAAAGTCAGCAATTCTTAAAAAAAGCCCCGATATTTCGGCAAGTATAGCGAGCCTGTTTTTCCTTGTCTTCTCATCTTCTGCCATAACCATGACGTTATCGAAAAAATCATCCACGGGTTTTCTGAGTTGAACCATTTTGATCAAAGCCTCAAGGTATCTCTTTTTAGCAATCAGTTTCACAACATATTCTTCGATCTCTTTATATGCCTCAAAAAGGGTGTTTTCCACGGAATCCTGGAACAAGGATGGGACGACGACCTCTCCCCCTGGAGGCGATTGGCTTAAGATATTGGAAGCCCTTTTAAAGGCTATTGCCAGAGGTTTAAAATCGGGCTGATTCTTCAACTCTTGTAATGCCTTTATCCTTTCAAAAGAATCAGCCAGATCGTCGAAGTACAAAGAGAGAACCGCATCTATTGTGTCATAAGGGTATCCCTGACTTGTTAACTGATGTTGAAGACGGAGTCTAAAGAACTCCAGGACTCCCTCTTTAACCATAACGGGATCCCTGGATATCTTACCATTCAGGTATTCTATATTTCTTTCAATTAATTTCTTAAGTGAGACGGGATATGTTTTATCCAGGATGATGTTAATAATTCCCAATGCCTGACGTCTTAAGGCATAGGGATCAGATGTGCCTGTTGGAACCAGTCCAACCCCAAAACACCCTACCACTGTATCTAACTTATCGGCTATGCTAACAAAGGCTCCTGCATGATTAGAGGGGAGGACATCTCCGGCGAATCTGGGGAGGTAATGTTCATAGATGGCAGTGGCCACCTCCATGTCTTCGCCCGAGAGCAATGCATATTCCCTGCCCATAACCCCCTGAAGTTTTGGGAACTCTCCAACCATTCCGGAAGTAAGGTCGGCTTTGCAAAGAAGGGCAGCCTTTTTAGTTGTCTCTTTGAGCTCAGGCTTAATCTCCAATGCCAGGTATTCGGCCATCTTTTGGAACCTCATAACCTTTTCATAAAAGGTTCCCAATTCTGATTGGAAGACTACCTCCTTTAAGTGGTGAACCCTCTCTGAAAAATGTATCTTTTGGTCTTCTTTGAAGAAAAACCTGGCATCAGACAGTCTGGCTTTCAAGACCCTTTCATTTCCTCTGACAACTATTTCAGGATCTTTTGCCAGGGTATTGTTAACAGCAATAAAGTATGGTATTAGACTGTCAGTATCGTCGACGATAGAGAAATACTTCTGATGCTCCCTCATACTGGAAATCAGAACCTCTCCAGGCAGATTCAAAAACCTCTCTTCAAATCTTCCAACTATTGCTGTCGGATATTCCACCAGATAGGTCACATTGTCCAGCAGATCATCATCCTCTAATACCTTCCCAGACACCGCCGCAACAGATTGAGAGATTATTTCTTTTATTTTCTCTTTTCTCTCTATTGGATCTATAATAACGTAGGCATCTCTGAGGTGCTGAATATAGTGGTTAAAGTCCTGTACCTTAAATGGACCTGGGCTCATAAAACGGTGACCAAAGGATTGGTTTCCGCTTTCAATATTATCCATCTTGAAAGGAACTATCTCCCCATTAAATATACACAGAATCCAGTGGATGGGGCGAACGAACCTTATTGACGAGTCTCCCCACCTCATGGACTTGGGGAAGGGGATGGATGTAATGAACCTTGGCAGGATGGAAGATAGAACCCCTTTTGTATCATTGCCCATCTCCTTTTTTCTGACCGCCAGGTATTCTCCCTTAAGGGTGCTTACTTGTTGGAGATCGCTTGGGTTTACCCCTTGTGCCCGTGCAAAACCTATGGCTGCCTTTGTTGGGTTCCCGTTTTCGTCGAAAGCCACCTTTTTTGACGGTCCTATTATCTCTACATAGGTATCCTCCTGTTTGTCCGACATATGGTCAATATAGAGTACCAGCCTTCTAGGAGTACCCAAGGTTTTTATCTCTCCAAATCCGATTCTAAGGTTCTTAAGCTCCTTTTCGATGAGTTCCTTCATATCCTTCAAGGCTTTTGGTACAAACCCTGATGGAATCTCCTCTGTTCCTATTTCTAAGAGTAACTCTTTTGACATAGTACTAATCCTAATTAATCTTCAAGCAGTGGGAACCCCATATCTTCCCTTTGTTTAAGATAACCCTTTGCACATAATCCTGCAAGGTTTCTCACCCTGCCTATAAAACTCGTTCTTTCAGTTACACTTATAGCCTTTCTTGCATCCAGCAGGTTAAAGGTATGAGAGCATTTTAAACAGTATTCATAAGCCGGCAATACCAAGCCCTTATTAATCAGTTCTAAAGATTCTTTCTCATACATGTCAAACAGATTAAACAACATAGCCACATCAGCCAGCTCAAAATTATAGACAGAGAATTCTACCTCACTTTGGTGATGTATATCCCCGTATCTTATCTTCCCTGCCCATTTAAGATCAAATACGTTATCTATCCCCTGGAGGTACATGGCAATCCTTTCAAGTCCATATGTCAGCTCAATAGAAACAGGTTTGAGGTCTATGCCGCCAGCCTGCTGAAAATAGGTGAACTGAGTTATTTCCATTCCATCCAACCAGACCTCCCAGCCCAAACCCCAGGCACCAAGTGTAGGGGACTCCCAATCATCTTCAACAAACCTTATATCATGGGCTAATAGGTCTATGCCAAGTTCTTCTAAACTCTTTAGATAGATATCCTGGATATCCATTGGGGAAGGTTTCATTATTACCTGAAATTGATAGTAATGTTGAAGACGGTTTGGATTTTTTCCATACCTGCCGTCGGTAGGTCGGCGGGAGGGTTCAACGTATGCCACATTCCATGGCTCAGGGCCTATAACCCGAAGAAAGGTGGCAGGGTTGAATGTTCCTGCTCCAACCTCAATACCATAGGGTTGCTGAATGACGCAACCCCTGTCAGACCAGAACCTTTGAAGTGATAGTATGATTTCTTGAAAATTCATCATGTTGTGTTACCCCAACTTATGGTCAACGATCAGCAGCAGGTAGCAGACAAAAATAAAAGCCCTAAGGGGCTATTTTTGCTTCTCAAGTATCAGTATTTTTGTAACTTGGGTAAAGGTTGTTTTGAAAACCTAAAGTAAAGGGAACCTTGCCAAACAATCCTTTTAAACTGAAATATTTAAATCATGCATCTTTTTATGTAAAGTATTCCTGTTAATCCCTAGAAAACGAGCCGCCTCATATTTTATGCTCTTTGTTCTATTAAGTGCCAATTTTATTAATATCTTCTCTACATTGGATATAATATCGGCATATAATCTTCTCTTGCCTTCAGTCTTTACGTCCAGTACTGTTATTATCTCATCCAGTTTCTTTTCTAAAACCTTTTCTATGGAGAGTTGTTTTTGTGGATTTGTTTTCAACTCATGTCTATCTATGGGGTTGACTCCCTTTAGTTTTTCCAGCTCATGACGGAGGAGTTTGTTCTCTCTAATGAGGTCTTTCCGTTCCTTTTCTACTGTATTGCAAATCTTTATTGTTCGGGCAATAATGGATGTGATGCTGTTTAGTAAAATTAAGTCCTCACCAAATGCCACACTATCATCGAAAAGGCGGTCTACTGTAAGTACCCCCACAACCGTATCTTCGGTCTTCATCGGTACGCATAAATAGGAGATATCCTGCTTTTTTATGTCTGGCATCTTTGAACTATCCAAAAACAAGGGAGTTCCACCAAAGCTGGAGACAGCTACCGGCAATCCACTTTCAATGACCTTTTTGTGAATGTCTCTCTCTTCTGTCCCTTGTTTGCCAGGTCCATAGACAACTTCCATAATCAGCTCCTTTGTCTCTGAATCCAACAGTATCAAAGAACCCTGGCTCATGGTCAGACATAAAGCAAGGGTATTCATTACTTTATTGAGCGACATCTTTATGTCCGGAGATGAGCTTAAAGCCTTGCTTATTTCCAGCAAAGCGTTTATTCTTAAGGTCTCTTGAAAGTTCCCTTGGTTCTCTTTGGACAAATCTTTCATTCTTTCTCTCCCTTAGGTATCTTCCTATTTATATAGTCACCGCTTTTCCCCCCGCTTTTTTTGAGTAGCTTTATATCTGAAATGACCATCTCGCGATCTGTTGATTTACACATATCATAGATAGTTAAGGCTGTTACTGACACTGCCATAAGGGCCTCCATCTCTACCCCCGTCTTACTAACAACCCTTACCTTTGATTCGATTCCGATATTACTGTCTGCCTGGTTTGGATAAAAACGAATATCAACAGTGGTTATATTTATGGGATGAGACATTGGAATTAAATTGCTGGTCTTTTTTGCTGCCATTATGCCTGCTATTTTAGCAACCTCTAGGACGTCACCCTTTTTAATCTCCCTTCTGACTATCATTTGGAAGGTCTCTGGTTTCATTGTTATAGTACCAGAGGCAATTGCTTCACGCCTGGTAACTGCCTTCTCGGTAATATCTACCATCTTAGATATTCCTTCATCGTCAAAATGGGTTAATTGGGGCATTCCCTCTCTCCAGAGGCTTTAAAATTTTTTGAAATATGTTAAAAGCTGTTTTTTATCTCCTGGATTATCCTGGATAAAAAGAATGAGCTACAATAAAACGAAAAGGGAAGTAGAAGCCTCTACCCCATCCTACCAGGGCCATAGTGAGCAGTAGAAAAGATTAAATGTGATACCAACATAGTAGATAGTGAGGTGGGATGAAAGTGTAATTGTTAATCTTACCAAAGTTGTGATTAACGAAACCCTTAGTTAAAAAACTACAATTATTTTTATATTAAAAGTTTTTTTTAGTCAAGGCTAAAAAATTAAAATTATCTCAAGGTTGTTATAAGTAACTTTTTTATAAGACTAAAAATAACTACCCAGGTAGGCACAAAGGCACAGAGCACCAAAGGCACAAAGTCGAGAGATATGAAGAGAATGAGTTGCTTAAGTTCCTATAAGATGTTTACAAAGCGGTATTTGGACAGGTTGTGTCCTGCATTCCGATCGTATTCCCGCAACTTTGTGCCTATGTGCCTTTGTCTCTTTGTGCCTGAATTAGTTACGACTAAAATTTGTTAATCGCAGTTAACCATTGGTATTTATAAAAATGTGAGGAAATAATCATTGACAGTTATAACAAAAAACTCTATTACTTATCAGTACGTTAGTTTGCAAAACCAATATCATAGGATAAAAGGATGTTTGGGATTGGAATTCCGGAACTTATAGTAATCTTTATAGTTGCTTTGATATTTATAGGTCCAAAGAAATTGCCTGATCTAGCCAGGACATTAGCAAGGGGGTTAACAGAGTTTAAAAGGGCTGCCGAAGAGGTTAAAGAGGAGTTGGATATTGGGGGGGAACTAACTAATCAAAAAGAGGAATTGTTGAAAGACTATAAAGAGATAGTAAGAAATGTTACAGAAACGATAGGAGTAAGGGAAACGAAAGATAAGGAAGAAACTTTGGAAGCTCAGACGACAAAGAAAAAAATGATAGAAGAAGATAAAGAGGGGACAGGAGGTAAAGAGCTAAGTGGCTGATGAAAAGCTCCCCTTTACTTCTCATCTTGAAGAGTTAAGGAAAAGGTTGATCATCTGTTTTATCGCAGTAGGTATTTGCTTTATTGTCTCCTATGCCTTTTCAGAGAGAATATTCAACGTTTTAATGAAACCTCTGCTGGAGGCAATGCCACCTGGAGGCACGTTAATATTTACAGGGTTGACAGAAGCCTTTTTCATTTACTTTAAAGTCTCGTTATTGGCCGGCGTCTTTATTGCGAGTCCGGTAGTTCTCTATCAGATATGGTCTTTTGTTTCCCCTGGCCTTCATGAAAGAGAAAAGAAGTATGCCTTTCCTTTTGTTGTCTTTTCAACAATATTCTTTGTTGGAGGGGCACTGTTTGGTTATTTTGTGGTTTTCCCTGCTAGCTTTAAATACCTTATGAGTTTTGCTACTGAGGCTATGCGGCCATTGCCCTCTGTCAGGGAGTATCTCTCTTTCTCCACAAGGTTACTTTTTGCCTTCGGGATTGTATTTGAACTGCCTCTCTTTATCTTCTTTTTAACAAAGATTGGGGTGGTTAATGCAAAGATGCTTACCTCTCAAAGGAAATATGCTATCGTACTTATCTTTATTGTCTCTGCGATACTTACTCCAGGTCCGGATGCGATAACCCAGTTGATGATGGCTATTCCTCTTTTATTGTTATACGAATTGAGTATATGGGTAGCAAAGGTGTTTGGGAAAAAATCCTAAACATTTCACTTTTTTATCCAGAGCCTATTGAATTCTCTCTCGAAAAGCTCGGCTACTCTAGCAGACGGTATGATTAGCAAATTTTCGTAATTCCACTTTTCTGCTGAAGTTGTCCAGTTATAAGATCCGGTAATGACTGCCTTCCCATCAATGACGGCAAATTTATTGTGCATCAAGCCGGTCTCATCGCCTAGATTATTTCTATTGGGTCCTTTCCTGTATTTAATGCTTATACCTTTATTCTCAAGGAACCTGCCTTTGGAATGATCATCTAAAGAACTTTTCATGTCCGTAATAACCTTTATGTCTATTCCTTGTTTGGAGACCTTCACAAGCGCCCTTGCTATGCGGCCGTTTGTGAAGTTAAACATCGCTATGCGGGTATAGCTTTTGGCTCTTCCAATTTCTTCAATTATTGCCTGTTCACAGTTGCCATTAGGGCTAAAGTAAATTTTAATACGATCGGTTTCATCTACCCCTATAGCAGAACCGGCAAACAAAAAAGTGAGTAGTATAACAACAACGGCGGATAAAGTTCTTTTTAACCCCAAAGGCATAGTAAACAGCTCAGGTGTTTAGGCTGAAGGCTATAAAAGCTTTCAGCCTATTTATCGTCCTTTACCTCTTCAAAGTCGGCATCAACCACATTTTCATCTGAGGGTTTCCCCGCATCTTCATCAGTCTGTGTTTTTGAGGAATCAGCGCCTGCAGCTTGAGATGCCTTGGCATACATACTTTCTGCCAATTTATGGGATGCTTTGCCTAGTTCTTCGCAGGCATTTTTGATGGCATTTGAATCCGAACCTTCCATCTCTCTCTTTACTTTTGCAATAGCGTCCTCTATGTTTTGTTTTTCAGCTGCATCAACACTGTCTCCATGCTCTTTCAAGGTTTTTTCTGTAGTATAAATAAGGGTATCGGCCTGATTTCGAGCTTCAGCCAAATCTCTCTTATTTTTGTCCTCCTCGGAATGTACCTCTGCCTCTTTTATCATGTTCTTGATCTCTTCTTCTGTAAGTCCGCTGGAGGCAGTAATCTCTATTGATTGCTCTTTGCCGGTTCCTAAATCCTTGGCAGACACATGGACGATTCCATTAGCGTCGATATCGAAGGTTACCTCGATCTGGGGCATTCCCCGGGGGGCAGGGGGAATCCCAAGCAATTCAAATCTGCCAAGCGTCTTGTTGTACTGTGCCATTTCACGCTCCCCTTGTAACACATGGATACTCACTGCCGGTTGGTTATCTTCTGCCGTAGAGAAGGTCTGGCTCTTCTTGGTAGGGATGGTAGTGTTTTTCTCAATGAGTTTGGTGAATATACCTCCCAGGGTTTCGATACCCAGGGAAAGAGGTGTAACATCAAGGAGGAGTACATCTTTCACCTCACCCTTCAGAACACCGGCCTGTATGGCTGCCCCAACAGCAACTACTTCATCCGGGTTTACACCCCTATGAGGCTCCTTGCCAAATATTTCTCTTACTTTTTGCTGAACCTTTGGCATTCTGGTCATTCCACCCACAAGGATAGCCTCATCGATGTCAGAGGGTTTTAGTCCAGCATCTTTCAAGGCAGTCATACATGGGGGTACTACCTTCTCAATCAAGTCATCCACTAATTGCTCCAGCTTTGCCCGTGTAAGTTTAATATTAAGATGCTTAGGACCGCTGGCATCTGCTGTTATAAAGGGCAGGTTGACATCTGTCTCCGTGGATGTGGATAGTTCATGTTTTGCCTTTTCCGCCGCCTCTTTCAATCTTTGCAGTGCCATCTTGTCTTGTCTCAGATCAATCCCCTGATCTTTCTTAAACTCAGCAGCTAAGTAATCAATAATTCTGATGTCAAAGTCCTCTCCACCCAGGTGGGTATCACCGTTGGTCGCCTTTACTTCAAAGACGCCATCCCCAATCTCAAGGATTGATATATCGTACGTTCCTCCCCCCAGATCAAATACAGCAATCTTTTCATCCTTCTTTTTGTCAAGACCATAAGCTAAGGATGCAGCGGTCGGTTCGTTTATTATCCTCAAAACATTCAATCCAGCAATCCTTCCGGCATCCTTTGTGTCCTGGCGCTGACTATCGTTAAAATATGCCGGGACGGTAATTACCGCCTCAGTTACCTTTTCACCGAGATAGTCCTCTGCTGTCTGCTTCATCTTCTGTAAGATCATTGCGGATATCTCTGCTGAACTGTAATCTTTGCCTCTTATATTAACCTGGGCATCTCCTTTCTTTCCTTTCGTAATCTTATACGGAAGATTGGGTATGTCCGTCTGGACTTCTTTTGAATCATATTTCCTGCCAATAAGCCTCTTGACAGCAAACACGGTATTTTCAGGGTTGGTTATTGCCTGTCTTTTGGCTATTTGCCCAACCAACCTCTCCCCATTGTCTGTAAATGCAACCATAGACGGTGTTGTTCTACTACCTTCTGCATTAGTAATAACTTTGGGGTCTCCACCCTCCATAATAGCTACACATGAATTAGTGGTCCCTAAATCAATCCCTATTACTTTTCCCATATTTTCCTCCTTGCTTCACTCAGCAGCTATATCCATCAACTGATTGATAAACAGGCCGTTTGGCTGAAGACCGAAGGCTGAAGTGTCCTAACAGTCTTCCACCTTCAGTCTATCTACCTGAGTAGTTACGCTAGTTGTTGTTTTATCCTCATTCACTATATTCCCATTCTCTGTACCTGATTTTACACGTGGTGCAGTAACTGTAACCTTTGCCGGCCTAAGAAGCCTATCATTTAAAAAGTAGCCCTTCTGGAACTCTGAAATAACGAAATTAGCCTCGTGCTCATCGCTTTCAACTTGCATCATTGCTTCATGCCGATTGGGGTCAAATTTTTCTCCAACGGAAGAAAAACTGGTAACACCGAATTTTTCTAGACTCTTCATTAATTGGTTTAAGACCATCTCAACACCTTCAACCAGGGGTTGAGAATTATTGGGACTAGAATTTTCCCCATGCTGTAATGCCATCTCCAGGTTGTCAACGATAGGCAACATATCCATTATAAG
This sequence comes from Desulfobacterales bacterium, assembly GCA_016209225.1. Taxonomy (GTDB): domain Bacteria; phylum Desulfobacterota; class UBA8473; order UBA8473; family UBA8473; genus UBA8473. The sequence continues at coordinate 38,498 of JACQWO010000068.1, read as the reverse complement.
GTTCCCATTACAGAACTTTATTGTATCTGTCCTCTCTCTCTCCATCCTTTTTTTATAATTCTCAAATTCGGCCTGTGTTCGCAGCAATCTGTCGAAATTCTCTGTTGCCTCTTTCTCTCTGGCCTGAAGCTGTTTTTTTAATTCTTCTTCTCGGTCTTCATTCTCTTCCTCCTTTTCTCCTTTCTCTACAACTTTTCCCTCCTCTTTTGTAACCTGACTCCCTGTCTCTACTTTCTTGCCTTTTTTGGGCCTACTGCCCGGTTCTTTTGTATTCATTACTTCCTTCCTGATTACTGACCCGGTTAGAGGCTTGATCTCTATTGGCCTCTAACGGGGCTGACTTCTCAAATTTGTTGCGAAGCAACTGACTTGAGGGTTAGTATCTCGTGTCCATTATTTTACTGACCATTTTAGCAGTGTAATCGACTATTGGAACGACATCACAATAGTTCATCCTGGTTGGTCCAATTACCCCAAGGGTACCTAGAGCATAATCTTTCCAGGTATAAGGGGAGATCACTATACTGCATCCCTCCATTTCCTGAGATTGACTTTCTGTACCAATAAAAATCTGGATTCCATCTGCCCCCATTGCTTTATCTAACAACTTTATCAAGATGTTCTTCTCTTCAAAGGTACGTAAAATAGTTTTCATCTTTTCCACATCACAGAATTCAGGGAATTCAAAGATATTACACTTCCCGCCTATATAGATATCATCCTCTGGGTAGCTGCCAAAGACCTTTTGACTTATTTTTAAAGCCCTTGAGAGTAACCGGTCATACATGTTGCTTTCCTTTTTCATCTCATCGATGATCTTCTCCCTTACCTCGCTTAAGGTTAGATCGGTCAAGATTTCATTTAGGTATCGGGTAAACTTGTACAACTCATCTTGAGAAAGATTTTCTTCTATTTCGATAACCTTATTATCAATGATCCCTGCTTTCGAAACAAAGACAATCAGTATCTGATTCTCATTGAGTTTAATAAATTCTATATGTTTAAAGATTCTGTTATTAAATTTGGGGGCCAAAACGATTCCCGTATATCGGGAGATTTTAGAGAGAACCAATGAAGTCTCTTTCATGACATCTGTAATCTCTAGATTTAAAGGTCGATATCGACTCTTAATAGTCTCCTTTTCTTGTTTGGTAAGCTTTCTGACTTTTAAAATAGAATCTACGTAGTAACGCAGCCCTTCATCTGTAGGAATTCTCCCTGCTGATGTATGAGGTTGAGACAAAAGCCCCATTTCTTCAAGGTCTGCCATGGCATTCCTTATAGAAGCAGGGCTTAGATCCAGATTATACTTTTTTGAAATAGTACGAGAACCCACCGGTTCACCTGTTAAAATGTATTCATTAATTACGGCATGTAGGATGTTTGTGCTTCTCTCTAATAATGTTTCAGCCATTGTCCCACCTATTTAAAATTAAGATATTTTATAAAGTTAGCACTCTTTGTGAAAGAGTGCTAGTATTTAATAAAATAACAACCACTACCTTTATTGTCAAGTAAAAATTTTTTGTTTTTACGATGATCTACTTTATGTTATTTTTAATTGAAGGGTAATAATTCTATCCGTCCTTGTTTTTTCTACAAGAACTCCCTAAGTGTCATGTTGTTATAGTGTTTTCGTTTCAGATGCTTAATTCTAAATCCCGCTAATTATTAAATAATGGGTTGACAAATGTTTTTAAAAATACTATAAAAATCAACACTGAAGCGAAAAGGGGTAATTTTTCAAAGCTCTCAAAAAAGGATACTATTTAAAATCTCTCGCTATATTTGTTAATATTAAGGAGTGTTGAGTGCCTGGGTGGCGGAATTGGTAGACGCAAGGGACTTAAAATCCCTCGGGGTTTGACCCCGTGCCGGTTCGATCCCGGCCCTAGGCACCAATAAAAAATTAATAAAATGTAACCTCATCCAGCCAGATCGTCCCTTCTGTGCCTAGAGCCACACTCATTTCCTGTACCGACCAAAAAATTCCGTTTATGTTTCTTAGGTCAAGAATTCGATCTGTCCCGAGTCTTTTGGCCGTGAAGCTGTCCAGGATCAGGGAGTTGAAAGGAATATGTATTTCCATCCATTCTTGGGTTACAAATATCCGCCGGAACCAAAATTCTTCCTTATGTGAGTCCTTTTCGATATCCTGCAATGCGAACGTAATCGTAAGGTCTTTCCAAGCTTTAATATAAAATTTAATTCCCGAATAGTTGCCAATATCCCGCTGAAGCAGATTCCCGATCGAAGCCCTAATGAAGTAGTTCTTGAAACGCTCGACTCTCTCCGAGCCCAGTTTAAAATCCATGGCCAAAGATCTTTTAGTCCCGCTGGTTCCCTGTTTTTTGTCGATGTAAACCTTTTGATACCCACCCTTGCCCATTAAAAAGTTTAATGTTGTGCCCTCCCTCCATCCTGCCATATCGGAACCCTCATGTTCAAAACTCCCGTCAATATTTTTAGTCTCTTTAAAGGATTCGGGTTTTAGTTCCAGGGAACCCTTTTTGTGGAAAGCTGCTGTAATGAGGCCGCTCTCGGTGTTTATCATCCTTAGATTAACATTCCATTCCTCCGGTCGCTGCCGGCGTGCCGGTCAGAATAATGTCTGCCCCCAGAAGTCTGCCAGCCTGTTTGGCGCTGGCGGGATCGATCAAGCCCATCTGGCTCAGTTTCAATTCTTCTAAAACCGATTGGAGTTTTAGCCGTTCCACCACATGGAATTGCCCCGAATTGACCAGGGCGGTCGTTATATCGTCCTGGACGTATTTAGCCACTTCCAAATTTCTCCCTACTGTTACCTCAAAATCCCGGATGGCGATCACCTTCTTTTCCAGAAAGATTTTTACCTTCTCCCCCGGCTTGAAGGAATGAGATTTTTCGAGAATCCTGAGGGATACCTCATTCCCTATAACTCTCAGGACCTTCACTCGGGATTGGTTCAAAATGGTTTCCTTGCCCTCTAAAAGATAACTGTTATCGGTGATCCCCTGGGCGAGCTGCAAGGACAAAAACACTCTTCACCTCCGGCGCTTCCTCAGCCTTCTTAGGCACCGTTGCCTGACAGCCTATGAGGAGAATAGCCATGATACTGCCTATGATAACGTAGGGATGTTTTCTCATTTTTTTCTTACCTCCATCTTAAACAAAAAAAGGCGTTTTTTCTCTTTGCTCTCTGTAATCTCAAGAGCTAAAGAAAAAACGTCTTCATAATCACCCCTATGTTATTCGGGTTTACAAAATGATAAACACTATCTTACCATGCTTTTAACTATACCTCAATTATCGGGTAACGTATAGTTTTTTTTCATCTTTTTTAAACTTTTTTTGTGAAGCTGTGATGATGACGTCAAATTATTCCTTGCGCTTGAATCACAAACCCGAGAGGGTAGAAGACTCTTAAACTCCGAAAGAAAAAACCCTTGACACCTGTATTGCGCAGTGATAGGTTATTCTGAAAATCAAGGTTTGTGAAAAACAGAGGGGTAGCAGAGAGTAAGGCAAATAAGAGGAGATAATGCTTAGTACTGAAGAAGATGAAGATATTATCGAATTAGTAGATGTAGTAGAAGAAGGTCCAGAGCTAACTCGATTGTATGAAAAATCTCTCAAAAAACTTGAGGAATTCCGCAAAGAAACTGACCCTTTTAATGAACCTGAAGGTATGGAAGAATTAAGCTTTGAGGGGGAAACAAAAGAGTACCCCGAAGAAAAGTTCCATATTGAAGAAACAGACTTTACTAAAGAACCTGGACCCCAAGATGAATGGAAAATAGAGTGGGCTTCAAATGAAGATTCTATGCCCCGTAAGGGTCATGTAGAAGGAGTTCAATTCCCTGGGCTTCCAGAGGAAGAAATCCAAACCCAGGAAATCCCAGAAGAAACTTCAGATGACCAAGAGATAAAAAAGATTGGAGAGTTAGAGACCAAAACTGTTGAGGGAATTATTAGGGAAGTTATTCGAGAGGTTATAGAGGGTGTTGCAATGAAGATTACCCCTAATCTTACAGAGGCTGTGATTAAGGCTATGAACGAAAAAATAGAGAGAATAGCCGTGGAGCTTTTTCCTCCCATAGCAGAGAAAGTGATTAAAGAAGAGATAGAGAGGCTCAAAGAAGGAGGAGATTAATAGTCGTTATGTGCCTCACTGTTTGACATCCAGATCATGTTATATAGGTTATTCAAGCTAAAGTTGACGTATCAGGGGGTTTATGTTAACCCCCTTTTTCACTTTTAGGTCTAATTGGCAAGGAGATTGATGGCTGTGGAAGTATTGGAAAAAGGTTATGACCCTGCTAAAGTTGAGGATAAATGGTCTGGCTATTGGATTAACAATAGTTTCTTTAAGGCTGATGTAAATGATCTGAGAAAGACTTTCTCTGTTGTTATTCCTCCCCCAAATGTTACCGGTTCTCTCCATATGGGCCATGCTTTGAATAACACCTTGCAGGATATCCTGGCTCGATTCAAAAGGATGGACGGATTTAATGTCCTTTGGATGCCAGGAACAGACCATGCGGGAATCGCTACTCAGAATGTTGTGGAAAGGGAGCTGGCTCAAAAGGGGAAAAGCCGCCATTCCTTAGGAAGAGAAAAGTTTATTGAACATATATGGAAGTGGCGTGAGGAGTTTGGAGGGATAATCATAAATCAACTTAAAAAACTGGGGGCTTCCTGTGACTGGAGCAGAGAACGATTTACTATGGATGAAGGACTGTCCATGGCTGTTAGAGAGGTTTTTGTAGAGCTTTACCATGAAAAACTGATTTATCGTGGTGATTATATAATCAACTGGTGTCCCAGGTGTCAGACTGCTCTGTCAGATTTGGAAGTCGAGCATGAAGAGACTGAGGGGTATCTGTATTACCTCAAATATCCACTTTATAATAGTAAGAAATTTATTGTAGTTGCGACCACCCGCCCGGAGACTATGTTGGGTGATACTGCGGTGGCTGTAAATCCAAATGATGAGCGATACAAAAAACTGATTGGAAAGACGGCTGTTTTGCCTATAATGGGAAGGGAGATCCCCGTAATAGCAGATGAGTATGTTAACAAAGACTTTGGAACAGGAGCCGTAAAGGTTACGCCAGCCCATGATGTAAATGACTTTGAGATGGGGTTAAGGCATAATCTGGAAGCAATTAGGGTTATGGATGTAGATGGCAGGATGAATGACAGTGCCGGCCCATATAGAGGTTTGGATAGATTCAGGTGCAGGAAGGAGATAATCGAAGAATTTCAAAAAAACGGGACTTTAAAGAAAAGAGAAAATTATTCTCATAATATAGGGCACTGTTACAGGTGTAAGATGGTCATAGAACCCACCTTATCCAAACAGTGGTTTGTAAAAGTAAAACCTCTTGCAGAGCCGGCTATTGAAGCAGTTAAAGACAGTAGAATCAGGATTATACCTGCGTCCTGGGAGAAAACCTACTTTGAATGGATGAACAATATCAGAGACTGGTGTATTTCTCGCCAGATCTGGTGGGGTCATAGAATACCTGCATGGTACTGTAACGATTGTGGAGAGGTTATCGTATCCAAGGAGGATCCCACCCAGTGTACTAAATGTATGAGTTCTAATATCAGCCAGGAAACGGACGTCCTGGATACCTGGTTCAGCTCAGCCCTGTGGCCTTTTTCCACCATGGGCTGGCCTGAACAGACAAAGGAGCTTGAACTGTTCTATCCAACATCTGTTTTGGTGACAGGTTTCGACATTCTGTTCTTTTGGGTTGCCAGAATGATAATGATGGGGATAAAATTTATGGGTAAAGTCCCTTTTAATGATGTATATATCCATGCCCTGGTTCGAGACATCGAGGGCAAGAAGATGAGCAAGTCTAAAGGAAATGTTATCGACCCATTGGTGATTATAGAAAAATATGGAGCGGATGCATTCCGTTTTACTCTGGCGGCATTTGCTGCTCAGGGAAGGGACATTAAGCTTTCAGAAGAAAGGATCGGTGGTTATCGCAACTTTGCCAATAAAGTATGGAATGCCTCAAGGTTTTCACTAATGAACATGGAGGGATACGATGAAAACCTTATTGATAAGGATAAGATTGAGTATACTCTAAGCGACAAATGGATAATGTCCAGATTGAACAGGACTATCGAACAAACAAGAGACGCTTTAGAAAACTACAGGTTCAATGAGGGTGCCCATTTATTGTACCAATTCGTATGGCATGAATTCTGTGATTGGTACATTGAACTCATCAAACCATACCTGTTCGACAAGGCAGATTCCAAGCTTAGATTAAACACTCAACATGTTCTATTAGGGGTACTAAACACGGTATTGTGTCTGCTCCATCCTTTTATGCCTTTTATAACAGAAGAGATATGGAGCAAATTACCGAATAGTGAAGGGAGCATTACTGTACACCAATATCCAAAATCAGATTCTAACCTTATAGATGAGAAGGCAGAGGCTGAGATGAATCTGATTATAGACATTGTTGGAAATATCAGGAACGTCAGAGGAGAGATGAACATACCACCTGCCACACAGGTTGAGACATTTCTTTATACTGAAGATCAGGAAACATACGATAAACTTGAAAGGAATAAAGACCACATCAAAAATCTGGCAAGGATCGGGACCCTTTCTATCTCCTCTAATAAAAAAGAATACAAATCTTCTGCTACGGCTGTAGTAGATAAAGTGGAAATATTTGTGCCACTTAAAGGGATAATTGACTTTTATGAGGAGGAGAAAAGATTAAAAAAAGAGAGCGATAAGATTGAGAAGAAACTTATACTCTTGAATAAAAAGCTGTCCAATGAGGACTTCCTCAGTAAGGCACCTTCTCATGTAATAGAGGACGAACGGATTGAAAATATAAACCTGATTGAAAAAAAGAGAAAATTTGAGGAAGGGATACATAGGATGCAAGAGTTGCAAAGGGAGAGATGATGTTTGAAATTGACAGGTTAATAAGACTAGCCCTTGATGAAGATATCGGGACTTCTGACCTTACTACCTCTTCAGTAATTGACCCTGGTATAAAAGGGAATGCCCAAATAATTGCAAAGGAAGATTTGATCCTGGCCGGGATAGACATCTTCTGTAGTGTATTCACATTTCTAAATTCTGAGGTAAAATTTAATAAGTTTTTTAAAGACGGAGATTTTATAAATAGTAACAGTGCTGTTGCCGAGATTTCATGTGATGTGGTTGATCTTCTTCGTGGAGAAAGGGTTGCCTTGAACTTTCTACAGCGTTTATCAGGTATTGCCTCTTTAACCCGCAAATATATAGACAGGGTTAAAGGCTACAATGTTAAGGTTTTAGACACGCGAAAAACTACCCCTGGTTGGAGGTCTCTTGAAAAATATGCTGTAAAAGTAGGCGGGGGGATCAATCACCGCAGTGGTCTATTTGACGGGATTTTAATAAAAGACAACCATATAAAGGCCTGTGGCGGAATCCGCCGGGCGGTTGAGAAAGCAAGGGCTAATATCCCCCATACTTTTAAGATTGAAGTAGAGGCCAAAGATATTGATGAAGTGAGAGAAGCCCTTGAGTCGGGTGTTGAAACTATAATGCTGGATAATATGGATACTGAAGAGATGGAAAAGGCGGTCAGGGTCATTAATAAGAGAGCTGTAGTGGAAGCATCGGGAGGAATAAATCTCGATAATATAGTAGATGTTGCAAAAACAGGGGTTGATCTCATATCGGTTGGGGCTCTCACCCACTCAGCAAGGGCTTGCGATATCAGCATGAATATTGTAGGAATAAAGGGGTAACGTTTAATAATAGGAGGCCAGAAGAGATGTTACTGGTTATTGATGTCGGAAATACTCACACTGTTATGGGGGTTTTTGATGGAGATAAACTGGTTCAGGACTGGAGAATCAGGACAGAAGAAGACCATACCGTAGACGAGTATGGGATTCTAATCACAAACCTTTATTTTTCCAGCAAGATAGCCTTAAGGGACATTAAGGATATAACCATCTCATGTGTTGTACCTCCACTAATTGTCACCCTGGAAGAGTTATGTAAGAAATACTTCAATATCAAGCCCCTGGTTATTGAACCGGGAGTTAGAACAGGGATGCCCATATACTATGATAATCCCAAAGAGGTTGGGGCTGACAGGATAGTTAATGCAGTGGCTGCATACGAGAAGCATAAGCAGAGCCTGATTGTTGTTGACTTTGGAACTGCTACTACTTTCGATTATATATCGGCAAACGGTGAATACCATGGCGGAGTAATTGCTCCAGGAATTACAATCTCTTGTGAAGCCTTATTTAAAAGAGCATCTAAACTGCCCCATGTAGAATTAATCAAGCCCATGTCAGTTATCGGTAAGGATACTATAAGCAGTATGCAGTCAGGGATTATTTTCGGCTATGCGAGTTTAGTAGATGGAATCGTAAACAAGATAAGGAAAGAAGCAAAGTCTAATTCCAAGGTAATTGCAACTGGAGGATTGGCATTCCTTATTGCACCGGTATCAGAAACGATTAGTGAGGTTGACGAATATCTGACTTTAGAGGGACTGAGGATACTTCATGAAAGGAACAGATAAAGAGTTGCATATTAATGAAACTGACAATGGGGTAGTCTTTAAGGTTTGGGTGCAGCCCAAATCAGCCAGGAATGAAATCAAAGACCTGAAAGGAGATGCCTTAAGAGTAAGGATAACTGCTGTTCCGGTTGAAGGCCGGGCAAATAAAGCCTGCATGAATTTTCTGGCAAAGGAATTGGGTGTTGGCAAATCACAGGTGGAGATTATAGGAGGCCATAAGTCGCGAACAAAGACGGTGAGGGTAACAGGTGTTACCACAGATGAAATAGAACGAATCGTTTTTCGTAAATCGTAAATCGAGAGTCGTGAATCGTGAATCCACCATAGGCGGATAAAACCCATTCCCGATTCACGATTCACGAGTTTAGACCATTCCTCTCTTTAATACTTGAACCATTTCATAGTGTATTTTTCCATTACTGGCAAGGATTTCTTTAGAATAAATATCAAATGCCCCACCTTTAAAATCCGATACCATCCCTCCTGCTTCCCTAACGATTAAACTGCCCGCAGCCACATCCCAGGGGGATAGTTTAAGTTCCCAAAAACCATCAAACCTACCCATAGCAACATAGCACAAATCCAGGGCAGCAGAACCTGCTCTTCTAATTGCCTGAGCACTCATTATGAGGTTGTTGAAGTGGATTAGATTGTTGTTTTGACTTTCTCTTAAATCATAGGGAAAACCAGTTGCCAGCATACTGTGAATTAACTTATCAGTTGAAGAGACACGGATTTTCCTTCCATTTAAACATGCCACCTTTCCCTTTTCTGCCGTAAACAACTCATCTAAAACAGGATCGTATATAACACCAAATAGGATGTCTCCATTTTTCTCGAACGCTATTGAAACACAGAAACATGGATATCCATGGGCATAGTTAGTAGTTCCATCCAGAGGGTCTATGATCCATTTGTTAGAGGAGGTGCCTTTATGACCTTCACCTTCTTCTGTCAATATCTGATGGTCCGGATACTTATTCCTGATAATTTGAACGATTATATTTTCTGATTTCAGGTCAATATCGGTCACCAGATTTATCTCGCCTTTGAAGCCGATTTCTATAGACTTCCCTAAGTTCTCCTTCAGAATTTTCCCAGCCTCCTTGGCAGCCTCTATAGCAACTCCCAACATTTCTCTCATATATACCTCCAGGATTTAGGATAACTCCCCCTTTTGGTGCGCACTGTTTTGCTGAGATCATGAAGATTAATCTTCAACACATCCCTGAAAAGAAACAGCAGGCCATTCGGTTCTTAGACGTGTTTCCTGTTAAAAAAAACTATTTTATGGGTATTATGTGTTTTATGATAATAAACACATTGTAGGTATTGTTTCAACAATAATAGTTGAATTTCACAATAAATCACAGTACAATTGCCCCCAATTTACCGGCTAAGCTTATTGCCGGGAAGGAAATTGGGTAATACTTATATTAATTGTTAGGTGAAAAATATGACTAAAAGTAACCTTTCCGAGCAATACGAAAAGTTCGAAAAGTTAGGCGAACAAGAAGTTCGTGAACGTTTGGCAACAGGAAGATATGGCGATTCTTTTAGCCCCGATTATAAACCAGCCTTCTTGTGGTTATCAATGTTAGATAAACAACGAGAAGAAGCACGAGAAGCACGGCGAGAAGCAAGGGAATCTGAAAATTTGGCTATCTCTCGTAAAGCTTTGCGAATTTCATATAAAGCGATAATCATAGCGATTATGGCTATCGTATTACAGATTATTATTACATGGTTTACTAAAAACTGAATCATATAAAACCTCCTAACAAATTAATCAACCCGATACTGAAAAACGTACGGGTTATTTCATCGTTGAGTCTGTAAAAAGCCCATTTTTCAGTGTAACCCAATTAGTAAACCCCAAAACAGTGGAGGAGAATCATGAGGTTAAAAGGCAAAGTAGCTGTAATTACTGGTTCCAGCCGCGGGATGGGAAGATTAATAGCTCTAGGTATGGCAAAAGAAGGAGCTAAAGTAGTAATAAATGGTACAATCCCTGAGCCAGTGGATGAAGTGGTAAAAGAGATTACATCGCTCGGTGGACAGGCAGCCGCAAACTATAATACAGTTGCCACTATGGAGGGGGGACAGAAAATAATCAAGACAGCCATTGATAATTTTGGAAAAATAGACATCCTGGTAAACAATGCTGCTATTACAAGAGACAGATTACTGGCTAAGATGACCGAGGAAGATTGGGATTCTGTAATAGCTATTGATTTGAAAGGGGTCTTTTCGTGCACCAAAGCAGCCATGACGTATATGATAGAGCAAAGATACGGAAAAATAATAAATGTTGCCTCTGCTGCGGGAAGGGCAGGGAATGTGGGACAGGCAAATTACAGCGCTGCCAAAGCTGGTGTGATTGCCTTTACCAAGACATGCGCTAAGGAACTGGGAAGACACAATATTACAGTCAATGCCGTAGCTCCATCCCATAAAACCAGGATGTACGATAATATTCCTGAAGAAGTATTCAAGAAAATAATAGCTGCCAGGGCGCTGGGAAGGATGTCAGAGCCAGAGGAGATCCCGCCGGTTTTTATATTTCTTGCATCTGATGATGCCAGTTTCATTACCGGCCAACTCATTGGTGTAGATGGCGGGCTTTTCTTGTAGAAGGACAAGTTCTGGACGGGTCAAACAAGCTAAAATAGAGAGCAGAAAAGGGAATTTTTCAGCGTGAACTAATTATGGCTAGTCTTGTAAAGATTGGATTACCTTCCCCATACTCTTACCCTTCTTCCATTCTGACGGCCATTTTCTAACTTATATGATGCTCTCCTATGCCAGTGGTTATTGTGGGGTTATCCTCTCCCCCATGCATTTATGCCTGATTCTGACAAAGGATTATTTTAAGGCTGGATTAAACGGGGTATACAGGTTGCTGTGGCTTCCGGCTATTTCTGTTTTTTGTGTAGGCTTGATAATCACCCTTATTTGGGGTTAGGAAGATGAGGGTGAAAAAGGAATCTTCAATGATCCAAGATTCAAAGACGGAACGACTGGAGATTATTAGTTATTCTAAGGGTTCTTTTTCTGGCGCCAAAAAAAGCATTATAAGAGAGATACCCTTAACCATCTTCTTAAATGGTATAGAGATTGTTACCCTTCTATGTATCAGTGAGCACTTAAAGGAGCTGGCGGTTGGTTTTCTCAAATCCGAAGGCATGCTGAATTCCCCGGATGAGATCAGGTCTGTTAGCCTAGACGAAGAAAGGGGAATTGTCGAGATTGCCACTCAAAGACCAAACCCTATCTCTGAAAAGCTCTTTATGAAAAGGACTATCACATCAGGATGTGGGAAGGGAAGCAGTTTTTACAGTGTTATGGATTCCATCCATTGTAAGAAGATCAACTCCCAACTGAAAATATCTGCCAAACAGGTGCTGAGTCTGATGAAGAAACTCCACAGTCTTTCGGACCTGTATAAATCTACTGGAGGGGTTCACAGCTCTGCGCTGGCTACACCTGACAGAATCCTTATCTTTAGAGAGGATATAGGGAGACATAACGCTGTTGACAAGATAAATGGCGAGTGCCTGTTAAAGAGTATAAACCTCGATGATAAGATACTTCTTACCACCGGCAGGGTTACCTCCGAAATTCTAATCAAGACAGGAAAGATGGGGATACCGATCCTGCTCTCCCGTTCTGCCTCAACTAATCTGGCTGTTTCTATGGCTAAAGAGATGGGTATAACGGCTGTAGGCTATGTTCGGGGAGGCAATTTCACTATCTATTCACATCCTGAGAAGGTTAAGGATTGAGAGGCTTCTACCCACACAAAAAAATCGTTTGAACAGCCATGAAGATGTCTCTCTCATTTCCTGTTAAACCCCTACCTTTCTTTATCTGCCGTTACCCTATTTACTAAGTTGCATTCAAAGTATTACTATCCCAAATTGTCATTGCGAGCGTAGCGAAGCAATCTCGGTTTTTAGATTGCCACGTCGCCTTGCTCCTCGAATGACATGATTGCAACTTGGTATAAAAAGTGAGGTTTTCAGTTTTTTTTCGGAACAGTCTCTAATAATTAAGGTTTTCTTTGAGTTTTACCGATAATAAGCTATAAATAGTGGAGTAATCTGAGAGCCTTGAAAAAACATCCCTTTTCCCTTCAGCATTTATTGCCCCGCTCGAGGAATGGGAGAAAAACCCTCGCCTTTAGCTGAAGACTTTAGTTCGATTTTGCTTGTCTCAGAAAGGGTTCCAGTGGCCAAGGATTCAAGGGTTCAACAAGTATAAGAAACAAATGGGTAATGACAAATGAGTAATAAAACCCTTTTGATCGTAGATGATGAACCGAGTGTGATAAGTAGCCTCAAACGACAACTCAGGCATGAAGGGTACACTATTTATTCAGATACCCGTGGTAATGCCGGTCTTGACCTGTTGCAAAAGCACGACATAGGGGTTGTCGTTTCAGATCTGGTGATGCCTGAAATGGATGGAGTTGCTTTCCTTGAGGCGGTCAAGCAACAAAAGCCGGATGTGGTGCGAATTATTATTACAGGCTATAACAGTCTTGAAAATTCTGTAGCCGCAATCAACCGTTCGCAAATCTTCGCATATTTGACCAAGCCCTGGTCGCCTGATATCTTGAAAGGAACAATTGCAAGGGCTTTTGAACATTATGACATGATACAGGAGAACAGACGCCTTTATAAATTGACCCATGAACAGAATCAAGAGCTAAAGCGATTTAATGCCAATCTTGAGAAGAATGTCCAGGAAAGGACCGCACAGTTGGAAGAAACAGTTCGCGAAGGGGTTGTAATGCTCGCCCTGGCAGCGGAGGCAAAGGATGATCAAACCGGCGGTCACGTGCAAAGGATTTATGATATGACATATAAAATCTGTTTGGGGTTCGGTATGAGTCCCGAAGAATCGGAGAAGATTGGATTCTTCAGCATAATGCATGATGTCGGGAAAATTCACATCCCGGATAATATTCTGAAAAAACCAGCCTCTCTCAATAAAGAAGAGTGGAATATCATGAAAACACATACCATTGAGGGTGAAAAAATCCTTGGCAATAAACCTTATTATCAAGTTGCACGCGATATAGCCCGGAGTCATCACGAACGCTGGGATGGAAACGGCTATCCCGATGGATTAAAGGATATGGCCATCCCCCTGGCTGCCAGGATTGTGACTGTGGCCGATATCTTTGATGCCTTAACCCATGAGCGACCTTATAAAAAAGCATGGCCTGTGGAAAAGGCTCTCAATGAAATGAAGAGCCTTTCCGGTAGCACCTTTGATCCCGAAATATTGGATGCGTTTTTTAATATACAAACCGTAGAAATCAAAGAAGGGCGGAAAAGGGCTAAAGATTGCTTTTTAATGACCGCTCAAAGGGGTTTTTAGGGGAGAATCGGAATGCCTACGCATACACTTTTATTCGTCGATGATGAGCAGAATGTATTGAATTCTCTTTCACGGGTATTCAGAAACGAGGATTATGAAATTTTTACTGCCACAAGTGCAAAAGAAGGTCTTGAGAAGGTAATGCAGAATGAGATCTCATTAGTCTTATCCGACCAGCGGATGCCAGAGATGACGGGCACTGAATTTCTTGATGAGATCAAGAAGAAGTCACCAAATACCATCAGAATTATACTCACTGGATACGCAGACATAGATGCGGCAATGGATGCCATAAATAAAGGCGAGGTTTACAGGTTTATAACTAAGCCCTGGGATGATCTAGAATTGAAGATAATCATAAACCGCGCCCTAAAACTATACGAACTAGAGAAGGAAAATCGAGAATTAACTTTTTTAACCATAAAACAGAATGATGAACTTAAGGATTTGAACAAAAATTTAGAGCAAAAGGTCATGAATAGAACCAAGGAGATAGAAGATAAGAGCAATGAGTTGGCCTCTGTTTACAAGGAATTGAAGAAGAACTTCCTTGATACAATCAAGGTATTTGTTGGTCTTTTGGAGTTGTATAACCCAGAGCTTGGGGGGCACTCTAAAAGGGTTGCTTCCCTCTCCATATCTATAGCAAAGAGGTATGATCTTGATGAGAATGACATGGAGTTGATAGAGACCTCAGCCATGTTACATGATATTGGGTTTATAGGCGTTCCAGAGGATGTATTGGATAAGGTTTCTTCCGAGTTAACTCCACCAGAAGAGACCTTAGTTAAACAACATCCTGTTGTGGGTCAATCCGCCATAACATTTATAAAGAACCTTCATCAGGCAGGCATATTGATTAGATCCCACCATGAGGAATTCGATGGGAAGGGTTATCCAGATGGTCTAAAGAATGAAGAGATCCCCTTAGGAAGCAGAATAATAGCAGTGGCTTCTACTTATGATGAATTAATAAATAAAAATAAATCATCGAAAGAAGATGCCCTTGCTTATATAAAAAAAGAAAGTGGGTATGGATTTGATCCAGAAGTAGTATTTAATTTTTTGGATCTTTTTAATGCCTTTGAGGTTGCTTCGAAAGCAGAGGTTAGAATTTCTCTCTCTGAACTGAAAAAGGGTATGGTCCTATCCAGGGATTTATATACTGGCAGGGGGAGGCTCCTCCTGGCGAAAAACGAACCAATCCAAGAAAACCATATAGAAAAGGTCATTAGCTTTCACAAAATAGATCCAATAGTTGGTAAGATATCTGTATATAGTTGAAGTAAGGTAACTACTCAGGTAGATAGGCTGAAGGTAGATAGACTGAAGGCGGAAGGCGGAAGGCTTTTAGAAATACATGCGTGATCACACAAAACTTCGGGCATTTGAGTTGGCTGATGAAGTAGCGATGTTGGTTTATCGGGTAACCGCAGGGTTTCCGAAAGAAGAGTTGTTTGGTCTGACTGCTCAAATACGGCGGGCAGCAGTTTCAATTCCTTCTAACATCGTGGAGGGTTGCGCTCGTGACAGCGAGGCAGATTATCTCAGATTTCTCAATATAGCTTTCGGGTCATTGAGGGAACTGCATTATCAACTAAATTTGTCGAAGCGTTTGGGATTCTTGTGTGTTCAGAATTCATCTCTGATTGAACCAAAGGTCGTAGAAACCGAGAAGGTCTTGAATGGCTTGATTCGTGCCTTGCTAGATGTTTTATAGACGTCAGCCTTCCGCCTTCAGCCTATCTACCTGAATAGTTACTATGAGCATAACAATAAGAGGCGACAAGAGATATGGAATACGGGGACGGTTTTTTTGAAAACATTGTAGAGAGCTTATCAGACGTTATCGTTGTAACCGACGAAAAGGGGATCCTTACCTTTATAAGCCAAGAGATGGAAGATATATGGGGCTACAAGAGAGAAGAGGAGATTGGGCAGCACGTATCTAAGTACTATCCTGCTGGTATGGAAGAAGCCAATGAGATGATGAAGGCGTTAATGGAGCAAGGCAAGTTATACAATTGTGAGACCACATTCGTAAAGAAAGACGGCACAAGGGCCGATGCCCTTTTATCTGTTTCCCTCTTAAAGAATAAAAGGGGAGAGGTAACAGGAACCTTGGGAATAATCAGGGATGTCACAGAGAAAAAGAGATTGGATGATGAATTAAGAGAAGCCAGAGACTCCCTTGAAAGTATTATGGAAGGTATTACAGACCCGTTAGTGACTACAGACGAGAGAGGAATAATTACATATATAAGCCAGGCACTGACAGAGCTTGTGGGTTACGAGAAGGAAGATGTGATAGGAAAGCCTATACACATATGTTATCCTGGCGGGAAAGAAGAAGGCAAAAAGATAATGGGGTTGCTAGGAGAAAAGGGGATCGTACGTAATTATGAGACTCAATTTACAAGAAAGGATGGGAGTCTGCTGCCTGCCATGGTTTCCATGTCGCTTTTGAGGGATAAGGGAGGAGAAGTTATAGGAACCCTTGGGATATGCAAAGATATAACCGAAAGAAAGAGGTTGGAGGATGAGTTAAGAAAAACCAAGACTTTTCTGGAAAATATCCTGGAGAGCTCGCCAAATTCTATAGTGGTTACCGACGAAAAAGGGGTAATCACCTATGTAAACAGATGTTCTGAAGAGGTAATGGGTTTTAGCAGGGAAGAACGAATTGGGACCCATTCATCAAAATACTATGCAAGCGGTCCTGAGGTAGCAAAGGGGTTGGCAAGGTTGTTGAAGGAAAAGGGTCAGGTTCAGAATTACGAAGCGGAATTCATAAAAAAGGCTGGAGGAACTGTCCTGGCAAGTGTATCTGCATCCCTTATGAGGAATGCAGATGGAAAGGCAATAGGGACCCTCGGCATCAGCAAGGATATTACGGACTTAAAAAGGCTGGAAAACGAGTTGCTAGAGACCAAGAATTACCTGGAGAACATCATCGAAAGTACCCTGGATGCTATTGTCATAACCGACAACAAAGGAGTTATTACCTTCATCAATAAAGGACTGGAGGATATGGGTGGCTATAAGAAAGAGGAGGAGGTTGGGGCGCATGTATCCAGGTATTATGCTGGAGGCATAAAAGAGGCTAAGAAAATGATGGAGAGGTTGAAGGATAAAGGGAAAATCATAAATTATGAAACTGTAATGAAGAGAAGAGATGGCAGAGAGTTTCCGGCTATCTTATCTACTTCCTTATTAAGAGATAAAGATGGGAAAGCCCTGGGCACTTTGGGAGTATGTAAAGATATAACAGAAAGGGTAAGGATGGAAGAGAAGCTCAGGGTTGCAAATGAAGAGTTGATTGAAAAGCAGAGATTGTTGCGAGAAAGGGCAGCCGACCTTGAGACGAGAAATGATTACATAACAGAACTAAATCACAATCTTGAGATCGCCTTGACTGAAGTTGGGGAGAAAAACAGAGAACTGAAAGAAACCCACTCCCAGTTGCTCCAGCAGGAAAAGATGGCATCTATTGGACAATTGGCAGCAGGTCTTGCCCATGAGATTAATAATCCCATCGGGTTCGTCAATAGTAATCTGGGAACTATGAGAGAATATATAGAAGACGTTGTGAGCCTTATAAGGAAATATGAAGAGTCGAGAGACCTGTTTGAAGGTTCCAAGGATCAGAAGATATCTTCCTTTTATAATGAGGTTGAGGATTTAAGAAAGAAGATAGGTATTGATTTTATCCTTGCAGATTTTGAAAAGGTTATATGGGAATCCCTTGATGGGACTGACAGGGTGGCAAAAATAGTCAAAAATTTGAAGGATTTTTCCCATGTAGATGAAGCAGAGTTGAAATACGCAAATATCAACAAAGGTCTGGAGAGCACCTTAAACATAGTTTGGAATGAGCTTAAATACAAGGCAACGGTTACCAAGGATTATGGTGATATACCAGAGCTCAACTGCTATCCACAGCAGCTTAATCAAGTATTCATGAACATTCTAGTCAACGCGGCTCAAGCTATAGAAGAAAAAGGGGAGATAAATATAAAGACATATGAAAGCAATGGGAACATATGTGTTCAGATCAGTGATACGGGTCAAGGGATTTCAGAGGAGAATATTCCTAAATTGTTTGATCCCTTTTTTACCACAAAAGAGGTAGGCAAGGGGACTGGATTGGGTTTGAGTATAGCCTATGGTATTATAAAGAAACATAGTGGAAGAATCTACGTTAAGAGTAAGGTAGAGGAAGGTTCTACCTTTAGCATAGAGCTGCCTAAGGAGGCAAAACTAAAATGAGCCCTCACAGTATATTATTCGTGGATGATGAACAGAATGTTTTAAGCTCTTTGTGCAGACTGTTTAGAAAGGAAAATTATGAGGTCATCACGGCCAACAGTGGGGGAGAGGCATTAGAAAAGATGGCATCAAAACCGGTGGATATTATTATCTCTGATCAAAGGATGCCATTGATGACAGGCGTAGAGCTTCTTTCTGAGATAAAGGAGAAATACCCCAGTACTATTCGGATGGTCTTGAGTGGTTATAGTGAGATCAAGGAGATAATCTCCGCCGTCAACGAGGGGGGAATATGCAGGTTTATTACCAAGCCCTGGAACGATGAACAGCTAAAGGCAGCAGTGAGGCTGGCCATTGAGCAGCGAGATGTAATTTATGTTTTTACTGAGATTGTTACCCGGGCAGGGAAGAAAGCCGACTTAAGCAGGGAATTTAATTTTGAAACCTTTCAAAAGGTTGGAGAGTTGGGTGTCAGGGTCTGCAATGGTCGAAAGAATCTATCGGAAGATGAAATATATCGGCTGATGGAGTTTTTCTTTAGTATATTAGAAGAAAAAGACGATATTGGTTCCAAGTTGAGGATTGTAAGTGGGGCTATCGAGAAGCAAAAAGGCAAGGTTACCCTTATCGCCGATGTTGGAAAAGGTGTTACCCTTTCAGTGGAACTTCCTGTGGACGAAGTAAAGAATGGTTCTTTTTTATTAAAAGCTGACGGCTGAACGCTGACGGATTATCCTCAGCGGTTATACTCAAATATCTTTGGCTAGCTCTTTAAATATCTCTCTTGCCATTTCCACATCTTTTTTTATCTGCTCGACAAGTGTTTCAGGACTATCGAAGGCTTTTTCGTCTCTCAGCCTTTCCACGAAGGATATCTTGATATCTTCGTCATAGATGTCTTTGTTAAAGTCCAGGATATAGACTTCAATGGAAAGAGTCTTGTCTTTAAAGGTAGGGTTAAAACCAATATTTGCAACCCCCTGATAAGAACGATCTCTATAAAATACATGAACTACATATATTCCTGGTTTAGGGTAGATCTCTTTGACTGATTTAAGATTTGCCGTAGGAAACCCCAATCCTTTCCCCCTGCTTTTACCCTTCTCTACCTTTCCGGAGATTGAATAGCTTCTTCCCAGGAAGCTGGCAACCTTTTTTACATCTCCCTTTTGGATGGTATCTCTAATTTTTGTGCTGCTGACGAGGATGGCATCCACTTTGACGGCATCTACAACGTGTACTTCAAAAACTAATTCTTCGCCCAACTGTTTTAATGTGTCAATATTCCCTTTTCTTCCTTTGCCAAAGGCATAATCATGACCGACAAAGACGGCCTTGACCCCAATCTTATCCAGAAGGATATCTTTCACAAATTGTCTTGGTGATAGGTTGGCATATTCAGGAGTAAAATCTTCACAAATTACGATGTCAATCCCCGATTCTTCTATTAACTTTATTTTTTCTGAAAAGGAGGTAATTAAGGGGACCTTCTTATGGGGAAACAGGATATTTAAAGGATGGGGTTCAAAAGTATAGACTATTGAATCTCCTTTCAATTCAGAGCTTCTTCGTTTTACATCCTTAAGTATCTTTTGGTGTCCCAGGTGAATGCCATCAAAATTTCCTATGGTTATAACCGGCGTATTAAATTTTTTCTTTAAATTTGCGGTTCCTCGTATGATTTCCATTGAGTTCTTTCCTTCCGAATTTCCCTGGTGGTAAGGCTAACGTGCAGAAGCTATAAATAAAATCAGCTTGACAATTCCAAGGACACAAAGTATAAGTTAGAACTACGGATTTTGCAACTAATTAAATGTCTTTCACTTGTTACTGCGCTTGTTAGTAAGATGCCTTCTGTGCCGAAGTGGCGGAACTGGTAGACGCGCTAGGTTCAGGACCTAGTGAGGGTTCCCTCGTAGGGGTTCGAGTCCCCTCTTCGGCACCATATCTAATAATCTACTTAAAGACGAAGCCCTGAATTCCTAGACAGGAAACCAAGATTCAAATGTTCAAAGCAACCAGCGACATGAAAGTAAAGTTATATATTTAATTTCAGGACAAGAACCAAACAATTTTAATATATTCCTTGAGGAGGACTATGCTATGACTGTAAAATTAGCCATTAACGGTTTTGGGAGGGTAGGGAGATATATTGTCAGGGCGGCTGTTAACAGGGATGATGTTGACATAGTTGCTATTAATACCAGGGGTGACACCAAATCCATAGCCCATCTTCTTAAATATGATTCAGTGCATAGGTCTTTCCCTGGTGAAATTAAGCAGAAAGGTGAGGCAATTGTTGTCAACGGTAAAGAGATTAAGACAACAAAGGTAACTGGTAATCTCAGTGAACTTCCCTGGAAAGAACTGGGAGTTGACATTGTCATGGAGACTACAGGTAAATTTCGAGACAGAGAAAGCACCTCACAACATCTTGTTGCCGGGGCAAAGAAGGTAATTATCGGAGCTCCTGGCAAGGGCGTTGATGCTACTCTGGTATATGGAGTTAATGAAAGAAGCTATGACCCTTTAAAACACCACGTGGTATCCAATGCCTCCTGTACCACTAATTGTCTGGCTCCTGTTGCAAAGGTTTTGCATGAAAACTTTGGTATAGTAAAAGGGTTAATGACCACAATCCATTCCTATACTATGGATCAGAGATTACTGGATGGCTCACACAAAGACCTTAGGAGGGCCAGGGCAGCAGCTTTATCCATGATCCCTACAACTACTGGTGCTGCTGTGGCAGTTGCCCAGGTTATACCCGAATTGAAAGGCAAACTGGATGGGCTGGCCATCAGAGTGCCTACACCAAATGTATCCTTGGTGGATTTGGTAGTTGATCTCAGTCGGGACGTAACCAAGGAAGAGGTGAATGGTGCGTTAAAAAAGGCATCAGAGGAAGATATGAAAGGTATTCTTTTGTATTGTGATGAGGAACTGGTTTCTGTGGATTTTACAAGCAGTACCTTTTCATCTATTGTAGATGCACCAAGTACCGGCGTCATGGGCGGAAACATGGTAAAGGTTTTGGCATGGTATGATAATGAAAGCGGGTTTTCTACCAGAATGGTTGACCTTGCTGCCTATATGGGAGAGAAGCTGGATTGACAGAGAGGAGGACGGGGTGTCGATAAAATATATAAACGATCTGGATATTAGTGGGAAAAGATTATTTATAAGGGTCGATTTCAATGTCTCCCTTGATGAAATGGGTAACATTACTGATGATACCAGGATAAGAGGGGTCCTTCCAACGATAAATTATGCCCTCGATGAAGGGGCCAAGGTGATTCTGGCATCCCATATGGGCAGACCGAAAGGGAAGGTTGATAAAAAACTGAGTTTGGAACCAGTAGCCAGAAGGCTGGGGAGGTTATTAAAGAAAGATGTTGTTATGGCCAACGACTGTATTGGCGATGAGGTAGAGAAGATTGTTGATGATATGAATTCAAATTATGTTGTCCTCCTGGAGAACCTGAGATTTAACATCGGAGAAGAGAAAAATGATGAGAGCTTTGCAAAAGAGTTAGCCAGGTTAGCGGACGTGTATATCAATGATGCCTTCGCCATGTCTCACAGGCCCCACGCCTCGGTGGTTGCCGTAACCGGATTCTTCGATGTGTGTGGTGCCGGATTTTTGATGAAGAAGGAGCTTAATTACTTTGCCAGAGCCATGGAGAATCCAGCCCGACCACTGGTGGCTATCATAGGAGGTGCCAAGGTTTCAAATAAATTGGCTGCGTTGGAAAATGTTGTCAAGAAAGTGGATAAGATAATAGTTGGGGGAGCGATGGCATTTACCTTTCTTAAAGCCCTTGGATATGATGTTGGAAAATCATTGGTTGAGGATACATTAATAGATACCGCACACAAGATTCTGGAATCTGCGAAGGAAAGGAATGTAAAGTTCTATCTGCCTGTAGATTGTGTTGTTGCAGACAAGTTTGACTCTGAAGCGGAGACCAAGATCACTACAGTCCAGGAGATCCCTAAAGACTGGATGGCTTTGGATATTGGTCCTGCTACCACAACACTTTTTGCTCAAGCCCTGCAGGATGCCAAAACCATTATCTGGAATGGCCCTATGGGGGTCTTTGAGATGGATGCCTTCAGCAGGGGGACATTTGCAATGGTAAGTCATGTTGCCAATTCTTATGCACTGACTATTGTTGGTGGTGGAGACACAGATGTGGCTGTCAACAAGGCTGGAGAATTAAGCAAAATGTCTTACATATCCACTGGTGGAGGTGCCTTTATAGATTTGTTGGAGGGCAGGCCCCTCCCGGGGATCGAGGCATTGAAAGAGTAAACGATCAGGAATCAGCACTCAGCCATCAGCAAGGTTAGGAGTTTTTGCTGAAAGCTGACGGCTATAGGCCGAACACTTGTCCTGGAGGTTGGGTTTAACAGTGCGAAAAGCAGTTATTGCCGGAAATTGGAAGATGAATAAGACCGTTTCTGAGTCGGTCGAGTTAATATCCGATCTCAAGAGTCTAATAGCAGATGTTATAGATGTGGAGATTGTGGTTGCTCCGCCCTTTTTAGCAATCTATCATGTTGCCCAGGAGGTAAAAGGTCTCAATATCCACGTTTCAGCTCAGGATGTATTCTGGGAGGAAGAAGGGGCATATACAGGCGCTGTGTCTTCAAAAATGCTGTCAGACGTTGGATGTGAGTATGTCATTATCGGTCATTCTGAACGCAGGCAGTACTTTGGTGAAACCGATGAGACTGTCAATAAAAAAATACAGAGTTCCCTGCAGCATGGTCTAACACCTATTTTTTGCGTCGGGGAGACCCTTCAACAGAGAGAGGCAGGAGAGACTTTTAGTATAATTGAAACACAGGTTAGGAGAGGCCTGTCCGGTCTTTCTGCTTCAGATATGGAAGATGTAATCATTGCCTATGAGCCTGTATGGGCTATTGGCACAGGCAGGACAGCAACCGGTGAGCAGGCTGAAGAGGTTCACAGTTTTATAAGAAAGCTTTTAAAGGAAATTTATAAAGATACCGCAGATAGTATAAGAATCCTGTATGGCGGAAGTGTAAAACCCGATAATATAGATGGACTGATGACCAAGCCGAATATAGATGGGGCGTTAGTCGGGGGGGCAAGTTTGAAGGCTGATGATTTTGCAAGGATTGTAAAGTATCAAAGGTAAGACTTCTGAATATCTCTGAAACCATAGTCAAATAATGCTATCGCAAATCTCCCTTGTCAATAATTAAGTATTGTGCCCGTAATTTGCAAGCATCAACGAAAAAGCAACATTTCAGTACAGATTGCCTGTCCCTGTCATGTCCCTTTGGTTATTATCGTTAGCACTACCTACTGCCCCTATTTTTCAGTCATCACCCAGATGCCATCCCACTGTTGCGGGGGATTAGCAGTCAATGCCCGGCATTTATCGGCATAGACCTTTGCCGGAGTATCGACCTTGCTGATTACCTCAAAGCTGGTCAAGGCTGCTTTGAAGTCGCCTCCGTAAAATTTCTCCAGTCCCTCAGCAAATGTCCGCAAGACCTCTGCTTTAGCTTCATAATCATCCTTAAACATTGGCTCATAGACGCGGACAGGTTCTGCGCGTCCGACAACGCGCACCCGCGAAAGCTCCCGCGCTGCAAATTCATCATGGATATGGGACAGGGTATATTCCGACATCATCGCGTAAGTGCCGAATTGCTTATTGATTCCTTCGAGACGAGATGCAAGGTTGCCGGCATCGCCAAGGAAGGTATAGTCGAAACGCTGGCTTGATCCCATGTTACCTACAACGACTGTTCCGGTGTTGATGCCGATGCGGGCATAAATGTCCCTGCCGACGCGTTCCTTGAATACCGGACGGAGTTCAATCAGTTTCCTGCCGCACCTCAGCGCTGCTCTGATGGCACGGATAGCATGGTCCGGCACATCGAGCGGGGCATTCCAGAAGGCGATAATGGCATCGCCTTCATATTTGTCGATCGTACCTCCTTCAGAAAGAATAATGTCGGTCATGGCAGTCAGATAGTCGTTAAGGAGGGCAGTAAGCTCCTGAGGACTGAGACGCTCAGAGATACTTGTAAATCCCTGCACATCGGAAAAAAATATACTCAACTCTCGCACTTCGCCGCCCAAGGTTAATTTATCCGGATTTTCCACCAGACGTTCGATAACAGCAGGGCTCAAGTATTGTTTAAATGCATTTTTTATATATCGTTTCTGCCTTCCTTCAAGGGTATAGTTGACAACAATAGCCGCAGCAATGGAAAAAAATGCACCTGTCGAAGGAACGGCGACGGGAAACCAGTAATTCTCAGTGTAAAAAAGGCAGCCGAGAATAAAAGGAACCGTCAGGAATAGCAGGGAGGCGACGGCATCATGCAGGCCTTTAGCCAGCAGACGGATAGATATCCCCGCAGTTAGGGAGAGACCAATGGTGAACAACAGTACAATGAACAACGAAACTTCCTGCATGAAATCTCCAGAAAGCAGGTTATCGAGGATGGTGGCGTGCAATTCCACTCCCGGGTAATCGCGCTGGAGAGGCGTTGGGCGGAGGTCCTTGAAGCCAGGCGCGGTTACCCCCAGGAACACATAGGCATCCTTAAATACTGACAGATCCATGCCGATAGCTTTTCCTTCCATGATCCGCAGGCCCGCCTGCAAGACCGCAGCAGCGTTGACGGCTTTATGCGTCTGACTTTTGCCGCGATAGCGCATGATAACATTGCCATTTTTATCCAACGGAACTTGGTGTGAACCAAGCTTAAGCATTGTATCTCTTATTCCGATAGAGGCATCCGGATTAGCACCGAGATATGCAGCCAGACCTAAGGAAGGGACGAAGCGGTTATCGAAGACATGAAAAGGTACGGCCCGGCGGATGATGGCATCGGCGTCCTGCCGCGTTATCATCACGCTGCCCAAGATGGCCGCGTTGGCGGCAACTTGCCGGACGGGGAAGGAGGCGCGGGTTTTAACTGCATTAAGGCCTTTGGACGTCGCCAGGTAATCCTTCAGCCCGGTTATCGTGAAATTGTTTATCTTAAAACCGGGGTCCCAGGTTGTGCCCAAACCCTGCTCATTGCTCAGATTAAGGGTACCAATGAAATTTTTTGTTGATGCAATTGCTTGTCCAAAAGATTCATCGTCGTCAACACCGGCAAAAGAGGATTCTGTGAAGATAAGATCGAAAGCAACAGCCTTCGCGCCACCCTCCTTCAAAGCGGCCAGGATCGGGTTATAGAGCTGCCGCGGCCAAGGCCAGGAAAGCGGCACCTGCAGGGTGTCTTTGGCCCAGTCCAGACTGGTCTGGTCGATCATGATCACTCGAATCTGATCGCTCGCCCGCCCGGGAGCGGCATAGAGCTTGGCGCGCAAGTCCCAAGTTATGTTTTCCAGCCAGTTGAGATTGCCTGAGAAATAAAACATTAAGACCAGAGCGGCCGAGACAAATCCTATGAGGATACCGTGCATTAGCTTTCTTTTCATTGGTAAATATCCATTATTAAATGCCACTCATGACCTTACTGAATCGTGTTTTGCGGACGATTGGTTCCCCGCTGGACCCAAAACCTTTCAGCAGCGGCTCGATATTTTGCAGCCGATTCGCCGGAGTCGGATGCGTTTTTCCAAATCCGCCGACACTGGAACCGAGTTGCTCATTCATCTGTTCCAGCATCTCTTTAAGGGCTGTGGGATTGTAACCGACTCTTTTAAGTATCATTATGGCTGTATTATCGGCTTCATATTCCTGGCTGCTTTGGTACCCATTATCGACCATCGTCTTCATGATATCTCCGACTGTTCCATCGAATATTTCGGCAGCCTGGGCAAGCTGCTCCCCTCCCAGATTTTTTGCCATTTCAACTCCCACAATTTTACCCAAAGAGGTGTATCGGCTTCCGCGAATTGCACCCATGCCGTGACCAAGCTGCACGTGGCCAATTTCATGGGCTAAAACCGACGCCAAAGCATCCTCTGATTTGCAACAACGCAGGAGGCCGCGTGACACAAGAATCAAGCCGCCCGGTGTTGCAAAAGCATTTATTTCGTCAGTGTCCAGGATCAGAAAATGATAACCTTTGAATGTCTCCGGTTTGTCTGAGGCACGAGCCACTGTCTGACCGACCAGATTTATGTACTGGTTTGGACCCATATTCTGGTAGGCCTTATACTTGGACAAAATATTAGCCGCAATGGTCCTGCCGATGTAGTACTCATTTTCGGGTGTAAATTCCTCGAAGGCTTTACTCGCAGCCTTAGAAGCTTTTTTTATCGATTCAGCTTGCTTGCTGCTAATTGTGCCCGTCATCGTGGCTATATCGGCACCTGCTTTAGTAACAGCCTCCATCGTTTGACATCCCTGAAGGATAGACAAGAGCGACGGCATCAGGAGCAATAAAAAAAAGTATCTGAATGGGCGTCTCATTGTTCACCTCCTTCCTCAGGTTTAACCTGCCCCTCTTTAAGGAAGGCGACACTTTGCTCAAGTGAAATTTTGATCTTTTCCATTTTATCCACCCAGGTGAAAACGATCTCTTTGTTCTTTTGCCTGTAAGCCTGCTCGATCTGTTCGGTAAAACCCTTTTCAGCGGCACTCAGTTCGCCCGCCGATACCGAGGTCGGAGCGTTCTTGCCGCCGGACTTTGGGGCCAGTTTCGTACTCGTAAGAGCAGAAATATGAATCCAACCGGTAGCATTGTTCCTGGCGGTATAAGCTTTCACCCAGGCTCCTTTTGAATCGATGATTTTCACCCGATCGGCATAGTTAACGTTAGTAACGACAGAACCATAATACGCAGGATTGGAACGCAATTGCGCACGGTCAACCTGAATGCTCATCTCCTTTTCCATTGCCGTGAAGGCAGTATTAATCAAAAAGGCAACCGGCATCAACAGCATCATAGCAATAAGAACACGCTTCATGATTTAATACCTCCTGTTGAACCTGCACTACATCGGGGCAGGCTTGAAATTTTCTGACATTCCATCGAACGAGCTTTGTATTACACACTAATGAAGTAAAGTTTCCATTTCCGCATGATAGATACTGCAATAACAAAATATCACTTCGCTCATAGAAAAAATTGGTTCTTTCGTAAAAAAGTTGAAATAGGTTGTCCTGTACAGATTTTTTAAAAAAAAATTTAAAGAAGAGTGAGGTAGGTGTCAAGAAAAAAGAACCGTTATATCCACGTAATCTGCTTCAAACTCTAAGCCTTGCTTCAACTGAAACAGAAAAAACCAGGACATTGGAAGCCATTAAACCTTTGGGGACGTTGTTTAACCTAATACGACCAGCATTAAACAAAAAAAGTCGCCCTTTCTCGTTGCTCCTGTAATCTCAGGAACTAAAGAAAGACGCCTTCATAATCACCCCTTTGTTAATTAAGGTTTACGAAATTATATCTGTCATCAAATCATACGCTTACCTATAACTCAATTATTAAATAGGCGTCAAGTTTTTTTCGCTTGGAGAGGTTGGAAACAGGATTGGAAATCACTTTTCCGGATAAAGAAAAAGGGGTCAGATTTTCATCCAACCCCTTACGTTTTTTTTGGTAGCGGGGAGTGGATTTGAACCACTGACCTTCGGGTTATGAGCCCGACGAGCTACCAGACTGCTCCACCCCGCGATAGAATGCTATAATATAAAATAACCCGGCTGGTTGTCAAGACTTATTTAGTTTTTTCGTAAGAAAAAGGGCAACAGCTTGTATCCATCCTCAATAAACAAATTGTTTATCCTGGCTGATTTTTCATTAAAGCCCATATCCTTTGAGGGTTGAGTTTCTTTATCGTCGGATGAGAAAATAGCAAATGGTACAGGATCAGGTGTATGGCTCATTACCGATAAAGGGGTAGAGTGGTCCGGTAAAACCATTATCCTGTAGTCTTGAAATTTATTTATGTTATCCAAAATCGTTCCAACAACCTCTTTATCGAAACGTTCAATGGCTATTAATTTGTTTTTAAGATCACCGCTGTGAGAGGCTTCATCAGGCGCCTCTACATGAAGATATACAAAATCTCTTTTCTCCAGTGCTCTAAGAGCATAGTTTGCCTTTCCCCTGTAATTGGTGTCAAGGTATCCGGTAGCACCGGGGACATCAATGACCTCTAATCCTGCGTAGATGCCGATTCCTTTGATCAAATCGACGGCCGAGATCACCGAACCTGTAATACGGTATCTTTCTAATAAAGTCGGCATCTTTGGTGCCCTACCCTGCCCCCATAGCCATATGGAGTTTGCCGGCTTCTTAGAATTTTTGATCCTTATCTTATTGATATTGCTGCTTTGAAGAATAGTCTGGGAATCATTCACCAATTGAAGAATTTGTTTTTCCCCTTTGCCTTTTGGCAGATACGGGTCTATGGCTTTTCCAGAAATATCATGGGGAGGGGTCATATTGAGTTCTTCCTGCCCATTCTTCCAAATCATAAGGTGACGGTAGCTTACTCCAGGGTAAAACTTGATCTTATTTGTTCCCAGCTCTTGATCAATCTCATGGATGATTTCTTTTGCCTCTTCTGTAGATATGTGACCTGCACTGTAATCATCCATATATGTCTTGCCATCTCTAACCGAGAGAGTTACAAGATTACACCTGAAGGCCACATCTTCCGGGCCAAGTATCAAACCCATACTGGCAGCTTCTAAAGGGCCCCTGCCAGTATAGTGCTTTTCAGGATCATAGCCAAGGATAGACAGGCTCGCAATATCGCTGCCAGGAGAGACCCCCTGAGGTATGGTCCTTACCATGCCAAGCTTTCCCTTTTGAGCTATTATATTCATGTTTGGTATGTCGGCTACCTCAAGAGGTGTTCTGCCTCCAAGTTCTGGAACAGGATAGTCTGCCATTCCATCGCCGATTAGTATGATATATTTCATCTCATTGTCCCACTCGGGGAATCGGAGAAAAACCCTCGTTTTCAGGTGAAGACTTTAGTTTGATCTTTTTTGGGCCACAAGGGTTCAAGGGGTCCAGGATTCAAGGGTTCAAGGATAAGAATGGATAGCTGTTTTCACTTGACCCCTTGACTCCTCGAATCCTGGGCCACTCAAGCCATCCCGACAAGTCGGGATGGTAGTTGACTTAAAGCTCTAGTATTTCTAATATCTTATCTACCTCTGGCGGGAGTGTTATCGGTTCACCGGATATCTTTATGGCACTTTCCGGGTCTTTCAGGCCATGCCCTGTTAATGTGCAGACAATACTGTCTCCCTTTTTAAAATAGCCTTCTTTGTTCAATTTAATGACTCCTGCCACTGAGGCTGCCGATGCGGGTTCGCAGAATATCCCTTCATATCTGGCTATTAACTGATACGCGTTGATGATCTCTTCATCTGACACCATATCAATGGTTCCTCCTGATTCATCCCTGGCGGCCTCTGCCTGTTTCCAGCTTGCCGGATTGCCTATTCTGATGGCTGTTGCTACAGTTTCAGGTGCTTTTATGATTTTCCCTCTGACTATAGGCGCAGCCCCCTCTGCCTGAAAACCTATCATCTTAGGTAAAGAACTGATTCTTCCACAAGACTTATATTCCTTAAATCCTTTCCAGTAAGCGGTTATATTGCCGGCATTACCTACCGGCAGGGAATGGAATGTAGGGACAGAACCCAACTGATCACAGATTTCAAAAGCGGCTGTCTTTTGCCCTTCTATCCGATATGGGTTTAAGGAATTTACCATTGTAATGGGACGTTTTCCTGACACATCTCTTACAATTTTTAGTGCCTCATCGAAATTCCCATCCAATTGAATTACCACAGCGCCATGCATCATAGCCTGAGAGAGTTTCCCAAGGGCGATCTTCCCCTTTGGGATGAGCACATAAGCCTTCAATCCTCCCTTTGCTGCATAAGCAGCAGCGGAGGCAGAGGTGTTCCCCGTTGAGGCGCAAATGACCGCTTTGCTTCCTTCTTCTAATGCCTTGGATATAGCAACGGTCATTCCCCTGTCTTTGAAAGAACCTGATGGATTGAGTCCCTCGTACTTTAAATAGAGGTCAATTCCTCTATTTATATAGTCCCTTAGTCTGCTGGTCCTGATAAGAGGTGTATTACCCTCATTTAGGGTGATAATCTTGGAATCGTCCTTTATAGGCAGAAACTCCCTGTATTTTTTGATTATTCCTTCCATAATGTATCACCCTCTGAAGTTGACTCCTTGTCCTCTATTCTAATTAGTACAGTATTATCAACGGTTATTGGGATGTCATCTATCTCTTTTAATGCCTTCTGAATATTGGCCTCTTTGGCTTCATGGGTTAGCATAAAGATCGGCACTGCTCCCTCAATCTCTCTTCCCTTTTGGATGACCGATGAAATGCTGATATCCATATTGCCCAGGATCCCTGAGATCTTTGAGAGTACCCCCGGCCTGTCTTTAGCATAAAATCTCAGGTAATACCTGCTTGTAATATCATTCATGTTCTTGATTTTCTGTTCTTTTATATTTTTATATTGAAAAGAAAGGGAAGGTACCCTCTGACTGCTGTCCTTTATAACATTACGACAGATTTCCATGATATCACTTATTACGGCACTTCCTGTGGGCATCATTCCTGCCCCTTTTCCATAAAACATGGTCTTGCCTACTGCATCTCCATTGATAAATATAGCGTTGTACACTCCGTTGACCATAGAAAGAAGGTGGCTACTGGGCAGAAGGGTGGGATGAACCCGGGCTTGAATCTGTTTGTTCTCTTCTTTGGCTATAGCCAGTAGTTTTATTGTATAGCCCAGCTCTCTTGCGAATTCTATGTCAAGAGGGGTAACCCTGGAAATCCCTTCGACATAGATATCGTTAAGTTCCACCTTAATCCCATAAGCCAGGGACAACAGTATGGCCAATTTGTGGGCTGTATCTATCCCCTCAATATCAAGGGTAGGGTCTGCTTCTGCATAACCCTTGTCCTGAGCTTCCTTCAAAACATCTATGAATTCTTTGCCTCTACTGGTCATTTCTGAAAGGATATAGTTGGATGTGCCGTTCAAAATCCCAAAAATAACCCTAATGTTGTTGGCAGCCAACCCCTCTTTGATAGAGCGGATGATAGGGATGCCACCACCAACACTTGCCTCAAAGCCGATGTCCACCTTTTCTTTGTAAGCCTCTCTGAATATCTCCGCACCATGAACTGCCAGCAGAGCCTTGTTTGCAGTAACTATGTGCTTTTTCTTCTTGATGGCCTTTAAAATGATTTCCTTGGCCACATCATATCCGCCAATTAGTTCAACAAGAATGGATATTTCCGGGTCGTCAATTAATTCCTGAACATCTGTGGTTAAGAGTTTCCTGTCTACTTTTATCCCTCGGTCCGTTGTAATATCCAGGTCTGCGATCTTCTTCAGAAGAATAGAAGCTCCAAGACGGCCTTCAATAACCTCCTTATTTTCTTGAAGAATCTTTACTACACCAGTACCTACAGTCCCAAAACCTACCAATCCGATTCCTATTTTCTTCACAGTGTCCCTCGTTTTGCATAATATCATTTGCGTACTAATCTACTAAATATTTCGATCTGATGCAAGGAATTTAATTACCAAACCTGGCATTTCACTTGCTATAAAAACCGGACATCTTGAAATGCTATTGACACAGTTATTTGTTTATTTATTGACACACAAGAAGCTTTTCCCTATACTTGACCTGTCAGAGAGGAAGTTCTATCAGATGATAGAACTATTGGGAGGCAGATAGTATGGCATCTGTTATTAAGTATTATGAGGGAATCGACTCGGTTGCCGTAATCGGTAACTATTTACCCCGCCTATGCGGTATTGCAACATTCACTACTGATCTCGTTGAGGCTTTATCGACGGAAGCGCCTGACATAAGTTGCTCGGCAGTAGTTATGAACGATAAACCCGAGGGATATCCATATCCTGAAAAAGTGCGATTTGAGATCAATCAGAACAAACTTGCCGATTACACTGTTGCATCGGAGTTTCTCAATATCAGCCAGGTTGATATTGCCTGCGTGCAGCATGAATACGGCATTTATGGCGGCCCGGCCGGGAGTCATCTCCTGAAACTTTTAGGAGAGCTTCGCATGCCGGTCGTAACAACCCTGCACACGATTCTGAGAGATCCAGCCCCGGAATATCGTGAAGTCATGCGCAGGCTGTCTGATCTGTCCGACAAACTCATCGTGATGAGCCACAAGGCTGTTGATTTTCTCAAAGATATCTATGCAGTGCCGGAAGAAAAAATTGCCTTTATCCATCACGGTATTCCGGATACGCCTTTTATGGATCCCAACTTCTACAAAGATCAGTTCGGAGTGGAAGGCAAAAAGGTGCTTCTCACATTCGGCCTACTTTCCCCCAATAAGGGCATTGAAAACGTCCTGCAAGCGCTTCCGGCCGTCATCAAAAAACACCCTGATGTTACCTATATTATCCTGGGAGCAACACATCCGCATATTTTGAAGGCGCATGGGGATGAATACCGTATCAGCCTGCAGCAGCTCGCACGCAAACTAGGTATCAGCGAGCATGTCATTTTTCAAAACCGTTTTGTGGAGATTAAAGAATTATGTGAATTTCTCGGCACCGCTGATATATATATAACCCCTTATCTTGAAGAAGCACAGATTACTTCCGGGACCCTCGCCTATGCTATGGGGACCGGCAAAGCAGTGATTTCAACCCCATACTGGTATGCGAGCGAGATGCTTGCCGAAGGACGGGGAATAATTGTTCCCTTCAACAACCCTGATGCCATAGCGGAACAAATCATCAACCTTCTGGACAACGATACTAACCGGCATACGATACGCAAAAAAGCCTATACATTTTGTCGCGAGGCAATCTGGAAGGAGATATCCCGAAGATATCTTGAGGTTTTCAGCGAGGTTAAGCTCGAACGTACCCGGTGTCCCCGCCCCCGGCACTTATATGTTGAAAATATCAAATCCATAACAAATTTCGAGCTTCCTGAAATGAAGTTTGATCACCTGAGAATCCTTACCGATGATACGGGTATTTTGCAGCATGCCACCTATACCATCCCCAATCGCGATCATGGCTACTGCATTGATGATAATGCGAGAGCGCTGATGGTTGCCGACATGGTCAGGAAACACCTGTCTACGGCCGGCATAGGCTTTGATTCCCTCAGCAGCCATTATCTCAGCTTCCTACGGCATGCCTTCAATGTGGAAACAGGACGGTTTCGTGATTTTATGACCTATGCCAGGCAATGGACTGAAGAGGTGGGATCAGAAGATGCTCACGGCAGGGTACTCTGGAGCCTTGGCAAGGCTGTGGCACTTCTTGACGATTCCGGACAGTTGCTAATGAGCACTACGCTCTTTAACCAGGCACTGAAGGCTGTCGAGCACTTTTTTTCGCCCCGAGCCATCGCCTTTGCCCTGGTAGGCATTCATGCCTATCTGGATAAATTTTCAGGCGACAGTGAAGTGCGCAGGGTGCGTGAAATCCTTGCCAACAGGCTTTTCAATCAGTTCAGGAACAATGCAACAGAAAGCTGGCCCTGGCTTGAAAACTCTTTAAACTATGATAACGGCAAGCTGCCCCATGCCCTGCTCCTGTCCGGCCAATGGATGCAGCGCAGCGATATGATCGATATGGGACTCAGGTCACTCAAGTGGCTGCTCACCATCGAGACCGAAGACGGCCACTTTGTGCCCATCGGCAGTAACGGATGGTATGAACAAAGCGGCCCCAAGGCCCGTTTCGACCAGCAGCCCATCGAGGCCAATGCTATGATCGAAGCCTGTGTCGAAGCCTTTAACATTACCCGGGACAAAACATGGTTCGATAATGCGGTCATGTGCTTTAACTGGTTTCTCGGACACAACGACCTGAATATGCCGCTTTATGATCCCAAGACCGGCGGCTGCCGAGACGGTCTGATGGCTGATGGTATAAACCAGAATGAAGGCGCCGAGTCGACCCTTGCCTGGCTGCTTTCGCTTTTGACATTGCAAAAGCTTTATGCCGACGAGATTTTAAAACAATCATCGTCTCCCAATCAACCGGTTAGGGTAAAGGATTAGATATGCGCATTGCAGTGCTCTCGCCTATTGCCTGGCGCACGCCGCCGAGACACTATGGTCCGTGGGAAAGCGTGGTCTCCCTTTTGACCGAGGGGCTGGTATCGCGAGGCTATAATGTTACCCTTTTTGCGACCGGTGATTCAAAAACAAGCGGCAAACTGCATGCCGTTTGCGGCCGGGGTTATGAAGAAGACCGCTCCATTATGCCAAAAGTATGGGAGTGCCTGCACATTTCGGAACTGTTTGAGCATGCGGAAGATTTTGACATTATCCATAACAATTTTGACTTTTTGCCCTTGACCTATACCGGCCTTATCACTACCCCGTTTGTCACCACCATTCACGGCTTTTCATCGCCCGGGATTCTGCCGGTTTACAAAAAATACAATGGCAAAGTGTTCTATGTTTCCATCAGCGATGCCGACCGGTCTCCGGATATTGACTATATCAAAACCATCCATCACGGTATTGATATAAAGCAGTTTGATTTTCAGCCTGAGCCGGAAGACTATCTGCTCTTTTTCGGGCGCATCCACCATGACAAAGGCGCACGGGATGCCATTGAAATTGCCAAGGCATGCAATAAAAAGCTGATATTGGCGGGAATCATCCAGGATGAAGCCTACTATCACCAGTACGTCGAACCGCACCTGGACAGCAACAATGCGGTCTATGTGGGCAGCGTCGGACCGGATCAGCGCAACCATCTGCTTGGAAAGGCATACGCCCTTCTGCATCCCATAAACTTCAATGAGCCTTTCGGCCTGTCCGTTATAGAGTCCATGGCCTGCGGTACCCCGGTGATCGCCTTTAACAAGGGGAGCATGCCCGAAATTATCGAAGACGGCAGAAACGGTTTTCTTGTAACAACTGTGGATGAGGCGATAGACGCTGTTGCACATATAAAAGATATTGACCGAGCATGCTGCCGCAGCCATGTTGAACAGCATTTTACAGTCAACCGCATGGTTGAAGAATATATTCAGGTCTATGAAACGGTTCTGGAAAAGACAAAACCCGAAGAGCACCGACCCTGGGGATATTATAAAATCCTGGCGGATAATGATACTTACAAAAGCAAAGAAATCGTTGTTTTCCCCCGCAAGCGTCTGAGCCTGCAGCGGCATCGCCATCGGTCCGAACACTGGTATATCATTGAGGGCAGGGCACAAATAACTGTTGATGATAAAACGGTTGCTGTTAAGCCGGGGCAGTCCGTAGACATCCCCAAGGGCGTCCTGCACAGAATCGCTAACCAGGGTTCTGAAAATGTGCGCTTCATTGAAGTGCAAACCGGCGATTATTTCGGGGAGGATGATATCGAACGCTTTGAGGATGATTTCGAAAGAACCTAAAGCAACGGACCAGCTTTCCGTGGCTTAACCGCTTATATTAATAACCCTTGAACCACAACACGATACTATGACTAATAAAGGCTCTATCATAAAACGTTATAAAAAAAACCCCATTCTCACAAAAGACGATGTCCCTTACCCTGTAGCCACGGTCCACAATGCCGGCATCGTCAAGCATGGCGGCCGCTACATTATGCTTTTCAGATCCCACAGGCACAACGGGCGCTCGATCATTGGCAGGGCAGACAGCGATGATGGTTTTTCCTTCACGGTTCATTCCGAACCCTTTCTCACACCGGCAAAGGACGGCATTTTTGCGGAATATGAGGAGTTTGGGATCGAAGACCTGAGGATCTGCCCGGTAGAGGACGACTACCTGCTTACCTACAGCGTTTATTCCCGTCACGGCGTTCGGATTGCCCTTGCGCGCACCAAGGATTTCAGAAAAGTTGAACGCATTGCGCTAATAACCCAGGCCGACCTTCGCAACGTGGTCATTTTTCCCGTAAAGTTCGGTGGCCGGTATGCGCGTCTTGACCGGCCCCATTCAGAAATTTCACCCTGGTCGATCTGGATTTCCTATTCCCCTGACCTGGTTCACTGGGGCGATTCACGGGTGATTATGAAGCCGGTTCCCTATCACTGGGATGAAATGAAAATCGGGCCCGGCGCACCGCCCTTCAAAACCGACAAGGGCTGGCTGCATATTTACCATGGAGTGTTTAAGACCATGGCTGGCGCGGTGTATCGCCTTGGCACGGCCCTGCACGACCTTAATGATCCGGCAAAAATCATCGGCGTTTCCGATCAGTGGATACTGCAACCCGAGGATCCCTGGGAGGTGAGCGGCTATGTGCCCAATGTTGTTTTTACATGCGGTGCTGTTCCTGAAGACGACGGAACGGTAAAAATATACTGGGGCGGCGCTGATACGGTTATGTGCGCCGGCACGGCATTGATTGATGACCTGGTTCAACTTTGTTTGTCCGATTCCCGGCCGCCGCTGTAGCTTATTATCATATATCATAACCAGCTTGTTGCAAATCAGGAAATCCGCAATAAGTTTCATGAATTGATGGTAAATACTCGGGTGGATAGACTGAAGTTTAGGCTATAGACTATTAGCCTGTAGACTATTAGCCTACTACAGCCTTCAGCCTAAACACCTGAGTATTTACACGACATTAAGGACACAGTGATATGGACGCAAAAAAGTATCTAAAGCTGAAAGTAAAAAGGAAAAAGAAAAAAATTCTGAGGGACACTTCACGTGTTATAACCCGACTTCATATTCCTCAGGACATGCAGCGCATACCTAAAATCATTCAACGCATAGTGGACTTGCCTGATACGACGGCCGAAAATCTTCTTAAAAAAATAATGCTTGATTTTTCAAAGCGGCACAAACACATCAGACGCGTTTTTGAGTGTCACCTGAATGAGGTAAAAGATTGTGTTCCTAGGGATACCGTGCTCAGCGAGACCAAAAGGGCTCTGATTGGGGCCTATTTTACCATGGAATACTCCATTGAATCGGCTGCCCTTTTCAACCCTTCAATAGTGCCCCACCCTGATCAAAGCCATCTGAACGAAGGCAGCTTGCGCTTTATCATGAGTCTGCGGGCAACAGGCGAAGGCCATGTCTCCTCTATGGTGTTTCGCAGCGGCGTCCTTGACCAACACAATACGTTTCACTTCGACCCGATCAGCAAATATGTTGAAACGCCGGACGTTCATTTAAATCCGACATACAACCGGCATACCTTCGAGTTGAAGCTCAACGAAATGGAGGCATGCAACGAGGTAACCGCTCATATTTTTGGCCAGCTGCCCGAGGATTTCACCTATAATGAATTAATAGAGAAAATTAAAGCGCTTCGTGGAAAAACCGTTTTCTCTGAGGAGCGTCAAAACGAAACCTTTAAGATCATTTGCTGGCTTGCCAACTCCAATTATGAGGTGAATTTCCGACCCGATCACCGAATATCCGAACGGGTTATCTTCCCTGTTTCGAAAAACGAATGCAGGGGCATGGAAGACGCCAGATTCGTGGAATTTATTGATGACAATGGTGAGATTACCTATTATGCGACCTATACGGCATATAACAGCGTTAGAATTCTTCCGCAGCTTATTGAAACAAAGGATTTTATCAAATTTAGAGTTATAACCATCAACGGCAAATGCGTACAAAACAAGGGCATAGCACTTTTTCCGCGTAAACTTGACGGTCGCTATGTCATGCTCTCACGCCAGGACGGTGAAAATAATCATATCATGTTCTCAGACAATATCCATTTCTGGCACGAGTCCGAAATCATCCAGAAGCCAACACGTCCCTGGGAATTCTTTCAAATCGGCAACTGCGGCTCACCCCTGGAAACGGATGAAGGCTGGATAGTCCTCACCCACGGCGTGGGGCCCATGCGAAGGTATTGCATCGGAGCTATACTGCTCGATCTTAAAAACCCGGCAAAGATCATCGCCCACCTGGAAGAGCCTTTACTTGAGCCACATGAGGGAGCTCGGGATGGGTATGTTCCGAATGTCGTTTATACCTGCGGCGCGATCATCCATAATGACGAGCTGGTAATTCCCTATGGCATATCTGATACCATGACCGGCATAGCAACCGTTGGAGTAAAGGATTTAATTAACTGCATGCATAAGATACTAATTAGTTCCCCCTGAAAAATGCGGCATGAAACCCGCGTAAACATTGATACTGTTCTTTGAAAACTGAAGAAAGTTGTGGATTTTAGTTGTTTTTATCTGGGATTTATGCTATAAGCTATTGATATGAAAGTACAAATTCCAGAGAGGCAACTTCTGATGTATGAGACCCTTTTTTCGGATGTTCTGAATCCGGAGCATGAATTGCTTCGTGCTGCCGGGATAATTGACTGG
>JACQWO010000067.1 GCA_016209225.1 Desulfobacterales bacterium | reverse complement strand
ATCCAAAATAAACTTCTTCAAATCGCATCTCCCGAATCTCCTGTAGCATCTCTGTCCGTCTCATCCGTCACCTCCATCGGTGACTATAATAAACCGGACAGATTGTGTGCTACAAACCGGACATATCACGTGTTACTAACATTTGAATTGAATATACTTGACCAGCAATAAAGGGTGTGTTAAAGTTTATCTCTCAAAGGGCTATTGCCCAAATCCCTTTTTACTTAAGCATTAATAAGTGTCTCTTTGTGTTTTACCCATTTTTATTTATTTAATTAATGGTGGTATACATAGGGGAGATATAAAAATGAAATGTCCTAAATGTGGATTTACCAGTTTTGACTATCTTGATAACTGTAAAAGGTGTGGCAAGGAATTATTTGAGATAAAGAAAAATCTTAGTATTTTATCTGTTGTACCTAGAACCGGGAGTAGAGATGAATTTCAAACTAAATCGGATGCCGGTGTTCCAGAGGTGCAAGAGATGATAGATACTATGGATTCTTTTATTCAACCAACCACAGAGGCCTTGAGAGAAGAACCTATAATAGAGGCGATAGACCATGAGATAGAAGATCAAGAGGAGATGGTTTTGGAGGATTTGCCTGAGATAGAAGTGGAAGACAAAGAAGATGTAAAGAGTCATATGGGTTTTGACCTTGAGGGCATTTCAGAAAAACCATTCTCTATGGAAGAGGGTTTGGAAGAGGAGACTGCGGAGAAGGAAGAAGCAGGTATAGAGATAGAACTACCTGAGGTTAGTGTGGGTGATGAAACTTCAGAGGGAACCTTAAAACTTGAATTAGAAGAGCCCAGTGTTGTTCCAGAGCTTACGTTGGAAGAGGAGGATGCAGGCACAGAGATAGAACTAACTGAGGTTAGTACAGGCGATGAGATATCGATAGGGTTAGAGGATGGTGAGTTTGTGGAAACCGCTCGATCAGAAGAAGATATTGAGCTATCTCCCTTAGAGATTGAATATCCGACAGAAGCATTATCTTTTCCAGAACAGCAAGAAGAGGACATAGAAACTATCCACTTAGACCCTACTAATATAGAGGTTATAGAATTTGAGGAAGAAGAACCTCCATCAGATGAAGAGTCAAAATGATAGATATGGAATTCAGCACTGCAGAGTATCATCCTTCTGAAAACGACCAACTGATGAGTCCAAAAGAAGGCCCGAAGCCCGGTCTTATTGAGGGGGCTGACCTGAATAAGAAAGCAGGTTTTTGGATAAGGGCACTGGCCTTCTCTATAGACAATATGATACTCCATGTTGTATATGCGGTCTTCTTTATTGCAGGTGGTCTGGCTGTATATTTAGCCTCAGATACTCAAGATTGGCTTATGATTTTGGACCGAGCATTAATGCTTACCATACCATATAATATAGTTATGCTGGCAATTACAATAGGCTATTTTACATACCTCCATGGTTCTACAGGGCAGACTATAGGAAAAATGGTTTGCCAGCTAAGGGTTGTCCAGGAAAATGGTGAACCATTAAGCTATGGCAAATCGTTTTTAAGATGGGTTGGGTACTTAGTGTCTGCTGTTGTGCTCAATATAGGTTTTCTGTGGGCAGCCTTCGATAAGAATAAGCAGGGATGGCATGATAAGATTGCAAAAACCTATGTAATAGAGTTGGCAAACGAAAAGACTTGACAAGTTTTTTGTGTTCTAATATATATCATTGAGGGTAAAAAGACTGTAGAATTTATCATAATGCCGAGATAGCTCAGTCGGTAGAGCAGAGGACTGAAAATCCTCGTGTCCCCAGTTCGATTCTGGGTCTCGGCACCATGAATATCAAGGGTTAGCCCGCCTATGGCGGGGTAACCCTTTTTTATGCCTTGGTGGGCTTTCATCACCAACTCTTTCGGGTCATTTTCAATCAGAAAGATACATCCCTTTGATTCAAATGCTACCCAGGGAATAGCAATGATATGTCCCAGGATTTTTTCTAATTGTTCTTCAAGGGGAATATTCAACAACGAGATATTCAGCAATGTACTCAGGGCAGTTTGCATCCGGAGGTTTCTCTGAAGTTCCTTACCCGTTCGTTCAAATTCAGTGAGCTGTTACTGAAGCTCATTTTTTTCTAATCTCTGCTGAATAATCCATGCCAGGGTAATCCCACCCAATGCCAACCAAAAGCACAAAACTGAGTATAGAGAACCGTGCCAATAGGCTGAGTTTTAAAGGGGATAGTTTCATACTTAAAACTCCCTTATGACCTGCTTTAGACTATCAAAATTGCCGCCTGCCACCACCACCCCGTCTACTTCCACCACTTCCACCACTTCTTCCACCGCTACGGTTATCGGAACGGGGACGCGCCTCATTAACATTAATTGTACGCCCCTTTAATTCCTTGCCATTCAGCCCGGTAATAGCAGATTGAGCTGACGCTTTTGCAGGCATCTCTACAAACCCAAATCCTCTCGATTCACCACTAAACTTATCCGTAACTACATTGACGGATGTGACCTCCCCGAAGGTTTCAAAAAGACTTCGCAAATCATCATTCTTAACCTCTCGTGACAAATTTCCTACAAAAATATTCATTTTAATCTCCTTTTTTAGCACATCTTATGCTGGTTTTGTTTTGTCAAACGTCATTATAATATACCACTTAGCCTTCGAAGAGTTTCTTTTTTCCTCCTTCCTGTTTGATGGACCCGTAAAAAGTCCATCCTATTTTTTTATATTATTTTTTGCTTCAATGATTCCCAATGTGCCGCCAATCATAAGATTGGTAATCTTTGAAAAAATATAGAGTGATTATCCAGATTACGCGGAATAACTTGGATGCTAAGCTATCGGCATGCCATTGTATTTTACAATGTTTTCAGGTTTACCGCAGAATAAAAAGCTGCTGTTCATGTGGTTGCGTTCATCAAGTCCTATACGCCTGAACACATCTGCCCAAGTCTGAAAAACCCCGTACTCTTTTACCAGCTCATTATTGACAGGCTGTTTTTCCCATTCCGGGTTTTCTTTAACGAACTGTGCATACACGTGCTCGGCGTGATCTTCGAACTCTGCATTAAACAGGAACGCCCGGCTGATATTAAGCAGAGCCATTGTCCGTGTTAACAGGACATAAAAGCAAACCATCACAAAGGGTATAGGAGGGAATAGATACCATGTATCCTTGATGCCATCCTCTTTCATTTTCTCATTGATAACAAGCAAATGCCAATATTCATTATCCTGCGCTTCCCGTCCCCATATCATAATCCTGCGGGCATGTTGCACCAGATCCTGGTTTCGATAACGCTGTGTCATCCGTGCATATTGACGGATTTCCCATGCCCGATAGGGAATGCTGGCCAGTGTTTCAATGAGCTTTGTTTTGGCAAGTGTTACTTTCCTGCCTGTAACTAGGTCCATCGTGAGAAAAAAGCATCTTGCTGCCAGTGAGTATTTATACCGTGGTCGAGACAGAGAAGCTTCCTGTTCTTTCTTTAGATTGATATTTGTCTGTTCCACAACTTATCTCCTGCCTTGTGCTTTACAAATTTCGACTCTCCGTCTCCTAAAAACTGCCATCTATATCTTTATATAGATTATTATTAGGCGGTGTGAACAAAATAACCTATAAACGCTTCACTCCTCAGGATTTGCGCGCCTTGCATCTGGAGCTTTTTACTTTGCCATCCCAATTTTGGCTTTTTACAAGCCCATCAATTATGGTCATAACATTTATACATCATGTCGTCAAATACAAAAGGTATTTTATAGGATATCCGATAACCAACCTCGTTTTATACCTACTGCCCCTTCAGGGCAGAGTTCTTGACAGCAAAAACATCTGATGCAAGTCTTATAATCTATATTTATCTTCCCATTTATAGTCTTCATAGTTTGGGAGGGACATGAATCAACACAAACCTGGCATGATCTGCATTTTGTGTGGTCAATAGACGGCTTTGATGTTACCGTATTCTTTATAAAATTGGATAGAACTCTGGGAATATGAAATCCAATATCATGGGTTTTTGGCAGCTTAAAATCTCTTATCTTAGCCTTTTCCAAATCCTCTCCCAATAACTCAATCTCCTTTAACTCAGTCTTCCCTATCCCCTTCTGCCTTGCTGCCCTGATGATATAAACATCGTCTGACGGAATGCCAAGGGTTTGACATATCACAGTATCAATAGCCACACAGTCAATACCGGCAAATATAAGCCCCATCTTTCTGGGATCACCGTTCCCCGGCCCGTCCCCTTCCATTCCAACAATCCCATCCATTATGGTCAATTGCGGCTGGATCAGAAGATAGAGGTCAAGAAGCATCTGGGCAAAAAAATTCACATCTATCCCTGCCTTTAGATGCCACTTTGCCTTTCTATTACCCACAACAAAGCCAAAATTATTCTTCACGCAGAGCGTAAGGAGCATCTGGCTGTGTGTCTTGAGTTTGGGAAGATTTATGATAACATCAGCCCCTAAAAAGGCTTTAGCCACCTCAAACCTTTTAAATATATGCCCTCTTTTGTTCTCTACATCTACTGCCTCATCGAATTCTATCAGCTTAACCCCCATTATATCGGAGACTTCTTTGATTCCAGTCTTTTCAGCGACCCTTTTTAGACCTCCAACGCCCGGACTATCTCCAATACAGGGAATCCCGCCCGCCTCTTTAACCAGCCTGACAACTGCAGACACAATAGATGGATGGGTAGTAACGGCTTTTTCTGGCGTTTTGCCTGAAAGCAGGTTGGGCTTGAGTAAAACCCTATCTCCATCTCTGATAAAACCCCCAATCCCTCCCAAAAGATCAACGGATTCCCTGACAGCCTCATAGACCTTTTCTTCCTGATAATCTTCACACTTTACTATAGCTACTTTTGACTTACATGAAGCGACCATACTATTCATTAGGAAACCTATTGTCTTCAACTATCTCTATCAAGTCTTTCAATCGATTCAATATCCTCTTGGGCATATTTAGCGAAAGAGCCTCTTTTGTTTCAAACCCTGTAGGCACAACATACACATCAATCCCTGCATTCTTACCTGTTTCAATGTCAATCATTGAATCTCCAACAAATACCACGTCTTCCTTGGGCAAGTTCATACCCCTTAAAGCGTCAAAGATGACGTCTGGATTAGGTTTTGATTTTCCATGGTTATCAACTCCAATTACCGCTTCAAAATATCCTTCAATCCTAGATTGTCTTAGGATTTTTTTAGCATATCTCCCTTCCATGTTTGTTGCTATTCCCAGAACTAACCCGGAATCCTTTAGGCTTTTAACAACCTGCCTTACATCCGAAAAGAGGGGCGGAGTGGCCACTATGAGTTCAAGGTATTTTTCCTTAAATAACCTCATTGCATCATCGAGTTCACTGGGCATAACCAGTTGGTTCATAGTATTCACTATCGAGTTTTGGGATAGTGCCTTTAACTTATCGAGCTTAATCGGTTGATACCCAAGAGATTTTAAGGCATAGTTGAACCCCTCATGTATCGATTTAACAGAATTGATTAACGTACCGTCCAAATCAAAAATTACCCCTCTGATATCTT
Source organism: Desulfobacterales bacterium (assembly GCA_016209225.1). Taxonomy (GTDB): domain Bacteria; phylum Desulfobacterota; class UBA8473; order UBA8473; family UBA8473; genus UBA8473. The sequence goes on along the minus strand of JACQWO010000067.1, from coordinate 2,956 downwards.
TGGATAGATTTTTCTTTATATCTGAAAAGCTGTTGTAGTTCCAGCAGGGTATTCCCTTTTCAATACAGTAAGAATAAAGGGTGTCTTTTCCATACGCCTCATCAGCCTCTTCAGCGATGCACTCATCGGAGATGCCGTTACCGATGAAGATAATATGGTCATATTGGTCCCGGAATCTTTTCAATATTGTTCTTTTACAATTCCCGCAACTACCACACTCAGGGTTGTAGAAGGGAAATTCTATCTCTATTCTGTTGTTACTCTTGAATATAATCCTATTGGCAAAGTATTCAATATCACTCATACTGTGGTGATTAAGCAAGGCATTGATGTATAAGCCAAAGCCGTCACTTACAATCTTTAAGTCAATCCCCTTGTCTTTGCAGTAGTTATAGAATTCCTTAAAATAGGGATCTAACGTTGAGTGATGACAGATGAAATTGACCATTTCTTCTTCTGTGCCAACTATCAATTTGGCAATTCTGACATATGCCTCTCTTGAGCCTATCTTACCGGCTACATAGTCTCGATCAATGTCTTTCCAGCTTTCTCTGGTGAACCTATTCAGAAAATCATACCCAACGTCTTCCTTAGTAATTGTTCCATCAAAATCACATAAAACGAGCTTCTTAGCAGGACACTTTGAGTTTTTGGTCTTCATTTTATGTTATCCAGTTTTTAGGGATATGTATCCGTTCACAGTTTACGGTTTGCAGTTAACAGTTGGCAAAAATGCTTCAAGCTTTATATAAACAGCGGGCTTAAGCCTGCTGTTGTGATTAAACCGTGAACTATAAACTGAGAACCGTGAACGGTTACAGGGATATGTTGACCATATGGATTGTCTGTGATAAAAATATGTAATTAGGATTTTGATATTAGAATAAATCTATGTAAGTGTCCAGTATAAATCTGGTACTAAATCCAAAGGGAATGATATCTCGAAAAGGAGGTCAATATGATAATTCAGGAAATGACGATGACGGAATTTGAAGAAGGGTTGAAAAAAACTCAAACAATTATTGTGCCTGTCGGGACCACAGAGGAACACGGCTCTCACCTTCCTCTGGCTACAGATATTATTCATGTGTATGAGATGGTAAAAGAAGCAGCCAGGAGGATAGGTGTCTTTATAGCTCCCCCTATTTTCTTCGGGTTATGCCGCAGTACCAGACAACATCCAGGCACCATTAACGTTTCAGGAGATACCTTTAGGAGCCTCGTTAGAGATATAGTTAGATCCCTTTATGCCCAAAAGATGAGAAATTTTATAATAATATCCGGCCATGCTGGTGGAACACATATGTCCTCCCTGACGGAAGTCGGAGAGTTGTTGCTCAATGAACTTCCTGAAGTAAATATCGCTGTAGTTTCATTATTCGAACTGATTGAGAAAGAATGTTTGGATGTCATCGAAACTAAGAGAGACGGTCATGCCGGAGAGTTGGAGACGTCTCTAATACTCTACTCAAAACCGCATTTAGTGAAAGGTTTGGGAGAAAGTTCCTACCCTCAGATACCCCCTTATTTTTTGGTAAGGGATAAAAGAAGGTACTGGCCTACAGGTGTTTGGGGTGACCCTACAAAAGCCAGTGCTGAGAAGGGCAAGAGGATATTTGATATAGCGGTGGATAAAATCGTCAACCTAAAAAAGGAGCTTGAGAAATTCAAAGGGTAGTTAGAAAGGAAGATTTTTATGCTATAATTCTTTTATGTCTGTCGGGGGATCAATAGGCTGCACTTCAAACTCGTCCCTTAGATTATCCAGTATTTCGGTTACTTCCCTTTCAAAATCCGGGGCTATCATTAGTTCAATCACACCTTCATGGGATTCCAATGTCCTCATCACTGCCATCCCATCATAGGCTTCAAGAATAAACTTTATGAACGCAATATTCTTTCTTTGAACCCTGAAATACCTCTGTATAGTCTTCAAGAAGTATACTCCACACAATTCTCGTGATAGCTCTGATAAGGGATATCTGAGAGTATCCGCTCTCAGGGATACCTTCTCAGAACTTTTTGTAGCACCTCGATCCGAAATTTGCAACTCAAATCTGCCTTCCCTTATAATCCCTCAGTTGTGGGGGAGGAATGGGTACCCCTGCGGAGGAGAGGAGAGAAAGAAGATCATAAGCCCCCTGGAATTGAAAGGCGGTGGCAAGCGCCGGAAAGTGAGCGATACACGAGCAGTAATTGCCTTGCGGGGCAGAGATGAGCTTGGTCTTTCGGCGGCTGAAATAGCGCGGCAGGTAGGCGTGAATACATCAGGTGTTACAAAGGCAATCATTCTCCCTATTGTTGGTTAATAATTACTCAGTTCAGTCTCTTTTAAAGGTAATAACCATTTCCAAAGTTCATCAAAATCCAATTCTTTTGGCAATTTGTTGTCTTTGATAAACCTACCTCTCCTAAATTGATTGATGTATGCCTCCCCAGTTCTTCTCGGATGGTTTCCGATCCATGAATCATAGAAATTGTCGCAAACCATGTAATGATGACTATGAATAAAGACCCCCCAAGCTTGCATTAATTCACTCTCTGTTTTTGTATCTATGATTTCAACTTCTTCCAACGCTCTTTGTTCTGGTTGTCCCCACGTCTTTTTCATAAATTCTATTGCTTTGACATCAGTTTTAGGGGCACCATATCCAAAAATGGTAAACATGAAAGCATTATTCAGTGCCCATTCAAACACTTTCCATTCGTTTTCGATAAACTCGTCAACATCATAATTCTTTTCTGTAATTGGGTATAATAGAGACTGTTCCGAAAAAACTTACAACTAATTGATAAATAAGGACAAATACACTATTTTTTGATCGATCTAATAACATGCTAAATATTGCTGATTTAGCCATAGATGTCTGCTAATATTCTACTCCGAAAGGAGTGGAATATTATGAATACGGATACAAAACAACGATTCGATGTAGACCCTATTTTAGAAAAGATT
>JACQWO010000064.1 GCA_016209225.1 Desulfobacterales bacterium | reverse complement strand
TGATATTTCGTATCATATACCGCATGACTGGTTCTCTTCAGTTCCATGCGATAAATATAGCACATTTATCCCTGCCTGCGGCAGGAGAACTTTTCATCCCCGTTTACAAAACGGGGTATTCAAGTTCTAAATTTGCATAAAACGATTAAAGGGAGAATTGTTGGCTGTAACAATAATCATCTCCGCTGACCTTTATTTTTCTGTGAAGATGTTTGGTCTTTATAAAGTTTTTGATTCATGGCTTGTATTCTGGCTAGCATTCTCTTTTGTACAAGTTCTAATATTTGCGCTTTGCAATCACATTCTGAACATTTATGCCTTCCGAGTAAGTGCTTCGGAATCATCCAAAATATTACTCGGAGCGAAAACCAGATGTCATCCGCCATCTCAAGGACAAAGGGAAAAAGACGAAGAGAAAGATAAGAAAGAAGAATAGCCAATATTATGAACTCTAAAATGATAACAAATGTCTCAAACATCGATTCTCCTTACGCCGCTTTCTTTTGCTCTTTGAATAATTAATTATGTTTCAGATATCCCCTGCGCCACAGTTGCCAGAACCGTCCGACAGCGGAACGGCTTGTTCTGAAACCGGAAATACGCTCATTCAATTCGGCTGTTACCTCTTCATACATCAAGCCGTCAGAAAGCAGGCTTACTGCAAGCTCTCTGGCTTCTTTGTTGCGTGCTATTTTAGAGAGGCTTCTGCCCCTGATCTTTCTCTCTATGGCAATGGGCAAGGCTTCATCATCGGGCAGGTTGATATTTACCGGAGGACGCTGTTTGAGGTATGAAATCTCTTTTTTCAGAAACACCATTTCTTTGGTAACATCTTCGATTATCCGTGCAAAGCGGGCAGCCCCGACAAGCTGGCCGGATTCAACCTTCTCATAGAGGTCAATGAGCATGTCCTGGACAACAACGGCTTTAGGCTGGTTGGATTTCATGCAGACTTTTAGTGCCCCACGTTTGGAGAAGACACGGAGAACCCGCCCTTGATTAAGGGTATCTAAAAGCTGGGGTGTCAAATTGACCACGCAGGTATCAAAATGGGGATTTAACTTGTCCCCATTTTCAGGATTGATTAATCCAGCATCCATAAAAGATTTTTTGTGTCTACTAGTTATTTTATGGATAGCTCTTTCATCCTTGTAATTTAGTGCTTTTGCCATGTCTCTGGCTGTAATCACCGCATGGCCCTGAAGCTCTACTAGGCTTATGTCCTGGCTATTTTTAACTAGAATTGGAAGAATGTTCATGACAACTCCTTACGCCGCTTTCTTTTTGGGTGGAAATGCCTTTTCAACTGGTCTGTTTATTCGTTCTGCAATTGCTCTCTGTATTCTCTTTGACTTTGACTGCCTGTCCCGAACTCGATATACAGCGACAGGCGTCACATTAAGGTCACGGGCTATATCTACAGGCCTGACATCGTTTTTGATCATCTCAATCTTTAGTTGTTTCGGAGTCATTTTGTTAGTACCTTTAAAGTTTTATTTATAACCGTAAAACCAATATAATCGTAAGCGAATAATATGTCAAGAAAAAAATCGTACTCGAATAAAAAAAGTTTAGGCACTCGATTAAAGGAATTGAGGCTGTCTAAAAAACTTACACAGCAAGAGTTTGCGGACACTTCAGGGATTTCTCAAGGGTATTTAGCCAACGTTGAAGCTGGAAGATATAAACCCGATGGGGACATATTAATTCGTATTGCGAATAAGTTTATAATTAATTTAGACTGGCTCCTCACTGGTGAAGGAGAGATGGAGAAAGCTGTTGGTCCGCCAATAATAGCCGAACACCAGGCACCGTACACCATCCCAGGAGCCATCCCCGTGCGAACAATCCCTGTTCTCGGCAGGGTTCCTGCAGGATTCCCCGATCAGGTACCTGTACAAGAAATCATAGAATATATAAGCTGCCCCGATGCCCAGTCCGGCTCTTATGCGCTGATCATAAAAGGCGACAGCATGTCACCGGCAATTAAAGATGGTGATTATGTATTGTTTATACCTGATGGTAATATTAATAACGGGGATGTGATAGTTGTGAATGATGAATGGGGCGATTCAATGATTAAACGCTATAGAGAGAGGGATGGGGATATCTTGCTGACTAGCGACAACCCAGAGTACCCAAGTTTTTCGCCGAACGAGCATTATAGGATTATAGGGAAGGTTGTAGGAGCGTGGAGGAAGATAACAGTGTAAAAACTAAAGGCCAAAAAGAGATTAAAATTGTTTTCATAGAAAACAATAAAAGGAGTACACAATGCGCTCAAAATTTAAGGATACAGGGGCAATTCCCGTTTCTGAGATTCTTCTTGATCAGAACAATTACCGGCTTGGCCCCCTCGATAGCCAAATGGACTGTTTTACCATTATGTTCGAAGAGTTTGGCCAGAAAATTATAAAGCTTGCAGGACATATTGCGCAATACGGACTTTCTCCTAAGCCAGTAGTAGTATCCAAGGACGATGATGGCCGTTGGGTTGTACAAGATGGCAACAGGCGCTTAACGGCGCTCAAACTCCTAAATAATCCTGCAGAGGCCCCAAAAAAATACCAACACACTTTCCAAATTTTAAAGAACAACGCTATTCCAGGAATAATTCCAGACAAAATCAACTGTTTGACTGCAGATAAAGCGACTATTGTCGAATACAGAAAGTTAGAGCATATGGGTGAACAGGGTGGAATAGGACAAGTCCCTTGGGATCCTAGGGCACAGGGGAATCTACAGATCGATATAGATGGAAGGCCGCCATATCCTCTAGCGAGGGCAGTCTGTGAATATCTAGAACAAAAAGGAATAAGTGAAGCTCGTAGTGTCCCCATTACCAATATACAACGTCTCCTTCAGGATTCCGAGGTAAGTAAACAACTTGGAATTGTTTGGGATGGACAAGAATTAAAATTTGCTGCTAAAGAGGACGAGGTTTTTAATATTTTGAAGGAAATCATTATTGACTTCACTATAAATGAAAAAACGGTAGATGACATCTATCACCCATCAGACCGAAAGAAATATATAAATGAACTTTTTGAAGTTAGAGGTTTCAAAGAACCTACACCTCTTCCCAAAATTATCGCACCAACACTGAATGAACAAGTCAATGAACAGAATGAGGAGATTAGGTATACTGCTAGGGCACGCCCACCCTGGGATCGTAAGCGAGTTATAACGCGATATGGAGGGCTACCTGTGTCTAGCAAAGAGACTAAACTCCAAACCGTCCTTGCAGAATTAGCCAAAGGGATTGATGTCCGAGAAGCTACTATAGCGTCCGGCGTGCTTATCCGTCTGGTTCTTGAGCGTAGCGTCGAGTCCTATATTAAAAAGAACTCTGTTTCATATAATAGCGATAAGCTTCACCATCGTATCACTAAAGTTGCAGAAGAAATGAAAGTACGTGGAGTAATTAATAAAAAACAATTTGAGCAACTAAAGAAAATGAGCCAATCTGAGAATTTAATCTCCGCCCATACACTTAACGCATGGGTGCATAATCCTGATTACATTCCCACTCCACGTGATGTGTGTACCTTTTGGGATAATATTTATTTTTTCTTAGTCAAGTGTTGGAAATAATGCTGGCCAAAATCATTCTACTATGATATACACAGTCTTCAGAGGCTAATTATGCATTCATTTTCGCCACTTCGCTATCCAGGAGGAAAGGGGAAACTTGCCCCCTTTTTCAAAAAGCTTTTCCGGCACAATAACCTATGTGACGGCACATATGTGGAGCCTTACGCTGGTGGATCAGCCGTAGCTTTAACCTTGTTACTTGAAGGATACGCTTGGGAAATAGTGATTAATGACATAGACCCCCTAATCTATGCCTTTTGGTGGGCAGTGCTCAACGATACGGAAACTCTTTCCCGAAAAATTAAAGATACCCCCGTAACGATGCAAGTTTGGAAGGAACAAAAGTGTGTGCATGCAGACTCTGAACAACACTCTTTAACAGATGTAGGTTTTGCCACTTTTTTCCTTAACAGAACAAATATATCTGGTATTATTAAGGCTGGAGTCATTGGAGGTAAAAAACAGGACGGCCCATTCAAATTGAATGCCCGCTTTAATAAAAAAGATTTACTTGAAAGAATTAATTTAATTGCTCAATATAAAGGACGAATCAGGCTATTCAATCTTGATGCTTGGGTTCTAATAACTACGATCATCCCTTCCCTTCCAGAGAAATGTCTTCTATATTTTGACCCTCCTTATTTTGGCAAAGGCAAGCTACTATACAGCAATTACTACACACCAACCGATCATACATTAATGGCATCTAAAATCCGATCACTAAACTTTCCTTGGGTTGTGACTTACGATGATGTTTCTGAAATACGGGATTTTTACTCGGGTGAAAACTACGTAGAATTCAAGATTCCTTACTCAGCACATATAAATCGAACTCGTGGCGCTGAGGTTATGTTTTATAACAATCTTATTCTACCTACAGTTCCATATACATGCAAAAAGAGCTGAAAAGCTAAAAATAGGAACATCTATTCATAAAATCGTAAAATGTCCCAAGATAGAGTCTAAAAGGAGAGAGAAATAGTCGCAAAATAAGTTTCATTTTAGAGGGTATCCAATGAAACACCGTTGCGACAAAAAATCGCTCGAAAATCTCTCTACCCCTTATAAATCCTAAGTATTCCCGCTTTTTCTCACCCATTCCCTTAGTCGCATAATATATTACATTCTCCACCAGTATTCTTCGTTCTTATCGGATCTCTCATGATGAATCTTCACACCTTCCCTTCTATCCCCCATAACCACATATCAAAACTCTTAAAAGACGAAGGCATCAATGTTCAGGGAAGCCTCTATGAACCCCCTAAATTACTCTTAGATAGATCGAGACTCTATATAAATGCGGAGAGGGTTTACTCTAAGGAAGGTTACACAAAGGTTGTTGGGAAGATTTTACTTACAATTGGAGGGAGTGGGAGTGATTTGAAATATGGAGACAGGGTGAGATTTATATGCAAGTTACAACGCGCGACAAACTTCGGCAATCCGGGAGGTTTCGACTATTCAAGACATCTAGCTCTTCAAGGCATATTCGTTACTGGTTATCTAAAAAGCAGCAGGGAAATCATAAGGATTGGTGAAGGGGATAGCAACTACTTTTGGAAGACAATCGAGGGATTCAGAGACAAGATAAGGAAATTTATCGACAAGGAATCTAAACTACCCAACAGAGATATTATCAAGGCTCTACTTCTCGGTGAAACAGGAGAGATTCCAGAGGAGACAAGGGACAACTTCACTGTTACCGGACTGGCTCATATCCTTGCCATATCAGGGTTGCATATGGCTTTTATCGCATTGGTCGCTTCCATTATTATAAGGGGAATATTGAGATCTTCTGAAAGGTTGATGTTGGCACTGGATATCAATAAGGTTGCAGCTGTCCTCACTATATTCCCTGTGTTGTTTTATGGATTTATAGCCGGTCTTGGCGTTTCAACCCTCCGTGCCACAATCATGATCGTAACCTTTCTGATAGCGATAGTAATCGATAGACAGAGAGATTTATATAACACCCTGGCCACGGCAGCCTTTATCATCATGGTTATATCACCAGCCTCCATCTTTCATGTGTCCTTTCAATTGTCCTTTGTCTCGGTTTTTGCCATCTTATACCTGATTCCCAAATTTTTATATTACCTCTCCTTGGTTCCAGGGCTTCCTACTAAATTTACTCCTTCTGTAACTAAAGTGATCGGGAGATACACCGGTTCTCTTGTGCTTGTATCCATTGCTGCCACCCTTGGAACAGCTCCTATAGTAGCCTATAATTTTAATAGAGTTGCTCTACTGGGTTTTATTCCAAATATAGTGATAGTCCCTCTGGTCGGTTTTATTATTGTCCCATTATGTCTGTTGGTCGCTATAATGATCTTTATTTCACCATCTTTAGCGCCAATCTTTCTTAGGTTAGACTCAGTTATAGCTGGTTTTGCTGTCGATATGGTTAAGTTATTTACCCACCTCCCTGGTGTCTCTTTCTGGACAACGACACCTACTTTATTTGAGATGGTCCTCTTTTATCTACTTGTCGTTTTTCTCTTTAATATAAATAGGCTGAATAGGGCAGGGTACATTGCTTTAGTATTACTGGCAATAATTATAGGAGACTATTCTTATTGGTACTATACCAAGAATTTCAACCGTAATCTTCGTGTAACATTTCTTAGTGTAGGCCAAGGAGACTCCGCCCTAATTGAATTCCCAAAAGGGAAAAGGATGATAATAGATGGCGGTGGGGGGGAATATAATGATAGTTATGATACAGGCAGGCATATTCTTGCCCCTTTCCTGTGGAAAGAGAAAATTGAAAGGGTTGATTACCTTCTTTTAAGCCATCCTCACCCCGATCATCTGAATGGGCTTCGTTTTATTGCTAAAAACTTTAAAGTCAAGGAAATCTGGACTAATGGACAAAGTACGGATATGGAATCTTATCTTGAGCTTATGGAAATAGTGAACCATGAAGGAATAAAAAAGGCAACGATGAATGTTAAAACTGTCCCTAAGTATATTAATGGGGTCAGAGTGGATATATACAATCCCCCTGTCCAGTTATTTCAAGGAGAAGGTATGAACATTCAATCATCTTTTAATAATGATTCAGTTGTTGTTAAACTGAGTTTTAAAGAGATTAGCTTCCTCTTTACAGGGGATATAGAAGAAGAGGCAGAAAAAAAGCTTGTTCAACTTGGGAGCAGGTTGGAAAGTACGGTAATAAAGGTTCCCCATCACGGAAGTTCGAGATCCAATACAGAGGAGTTTCTAGCCAAGGTTCATCCCACTTATGCTGTCTTTAGTGTTGGATATAAAAACAGATTTGGTTTTCCAAAGATGCAGATTCTTAAGAGATATAGAGATTTAGGCAGCAGAACATATCGAACAGATACAGATGGGGCAATTACTATGATAACGGATGGAGTGCTATTTCGAGTAAAAAAGTTTTTATGAGCCGGGGAGAGAGCTAATTAGTTCACCCTGAAAAATGCGGCATGAAACCCGCGTAAATATTGATACTGTTCTTTGAAAACTGAAGAAAGTTGTGGATTTTAGTTGTTTTTATCTGGGATTTATGCTATAAGCTATTGATATGAAAGTACAAATAATGTTGCCGATGTGAAGACTCTGGGTCGGGTGATCACTGGAATCAAGAAGAACCTTGGAAACTCTCCTCGCGAAGTTACCGCTGACCGGGGATTTGATCAGTCCCTTAAAAAGCAGGAGAACTGCCGCAGGAGATGGGGTGTCAAGCGAATGGCCATTCCCAAGAAAGAGAAAACGCCGCACC
>JACQWO010000049.1 GCA_016209225.1 Desulfobacterales bacterium | reverse complement strand
TCCATCTGTCTATGGTCTTTGATATGTATCATGCTTTTCACCTACAATTTGGTTGATTATCTGGCTTTTTTATACCAAAATGTAAAGAGAAAAGCAAACAAAAAATACACCTTTTTGTAATTATTTCAACTACTTAAAAGTCATGACTTTATACGAGTTCATCAATCCTTAATTTAGCTTTTTACGAGTTCGTCAACCCTTAATGCTGGTCTATATTTTGGTTGATTTATCACCAAAGATTATGTTATTTGTGTCATAAAATTCTTCAACCCAATTGAGAGGAGACTAATTACTAACCCGATGATTCCAAACCAACTAATGAATCTTTCAGATCAATATATTGCTTCCACCTATTCCCGTTTACCTGTGGTAATTGTAAAAGGCTCTGGCTGTAAGTTATGGGACTCCGAGGGTAAAGAGTATCTTGATTTTGTCGGTGGGCTGGCAGTATGCAACTTAGGGCACTGCCATCCTAATGTTGTAAAGGCAATAAAAGAACAGGCCGATACCCTTATACACGTATCAAACCTCTACTATACGGAGCCTCAAACTAACTTAGCAAAGCTCTTAGTGGAAAACTCTTTTGCAGACAGGGTGTTTTTTTGTAACAGTGGAGCAGAGGCAAACGAAGCGGCAATTAAGTTGGCTCGCAAGTATGCCAAGGAGAAAAGAGGGCATGAGAGATTCGAAATCATAACTATGGTAAACTCCTTTCATGGCCGAACCATAGCCACTATTACTGCAACAGGACAGGAGAAGTTCCGCAACGGTTTTGAACCCTTACTCCCGGGTTTTAAATATACAGAATTCAATGACCTGGAAGCAATAGAGGAAGCCATTGATGACGCAACCTGTGCTGTTATGGTTGAACCAATTCAAGGAGAAGGCGGAGTAAACTGCCCGTCGGATAACTATTTAAAAGGGCTTAGAAAAATCTGTGATGGTCACGACTTGTTGCTTATATTCGACGAGGTTCAGGTGGGGATAGGAAGAACAGGAACCCTGTTCGCTTATGAGGGCTATGATGTAGAGCCTGATATTATAACCCTTGCTAAGGGGCTGGCAGGAGGATTGCCCATAGGTGCCATGCTGGCAAGGGAAGAAATAGCCAAGAGTTTCTCTCCCGGCTCTCATGCCTCAACCTTTGGAGGAAATCCTGTGGTAGCTGCCTCTGCTTTAGCTACTATAAACACTATTTTAGACAATGGGGTTTTGGGAAACTGTATTGAGGTAGGGAACTACCTTTCCCAAAAGCTTAATGAATTGAAGCAGAAGTATCCCTTTGTTAAAGACCTTAAAGGTAAGGGGCTTATCCTCGGGATGGAGCTAGGATTTGATGGTGGTGATGTTGTAAAAGAATGCCTCAAGAGGGGTCTCCTGATCAACTGCACAATGGGTAAAACCCTTCGCTTTCTCCCCCCCCTTATAGCCACTAAAGGGGAAGTGGATATAATGGTTAGAATCTTAGACGACGTATTTTCTAGACTTTAATAAGATAAATAGACGGGGTCATCAAGATGAAATCAAAAATAAATAAGGTAGTCCTGGCATATTCCGGAGGCTTAGACACCTCTGTTATACTGAAGTGGCTGATAGAGACATACGGCTGTGATGTTGTCGCCTATACTGCCAATCTAGGACAGGCAGAGGAGCTGGAAAATTTAGAAGAGAAGGCAATAAAGACAGGGGCATGTAAGGTTTATATTGAGGATCTCCAAGAGGAATTCGTGAGTGATTATATATTCCCCATGGTAAAGGCAAATGCTGTCTATGAAGGTGGATACCTATTGGGGACATCCATTGCCAGACCTCTAATCGCAAAAAAACAGATTGAGATTGCCAAGAAGGAAGGGGCAGATGCAGTATGTCATGGGGCAACAGGTAAAGGAAATGACCAGGTCAGATTTGAGCTAACATATCTCTCCCTCGACCCTCACATCAAAATTGTCGCCCCGTGGAGAGAGTGGGAGTTTGATTCCCGCAAGTCACTTATCGAATATGCAAAGAAACACGAAATCCCGGTTACTATAACAGAAGAAAAACCATACAGTAGTGATCGAAACCTGTTCCATATAAGTTTCGAGGGGGGTATCCTTGAGGACCCATGGATAGAACCCAGCGAAGACATGTACATTCTCTCAGTATCTCCCGAAGATGCGCCAGACAAGGCTGCTTACCTTGAGATTGAGTTTAAAGCAGGCATTCCAACAGCCGTTGACGGTGAGAAGGAGAGTCCTGCAAATCTATTGAAGCATCTCAATAACCTGGGTGGCAGAAACGGGATAGGGCGGGTTGACATGGTAGAGAACAGATATGTGGGCATGAAATCCCGTGGTGTATATGAAACACCTGGAGGAACCATCTTGCATACCGCCCATAGGGCTATGGAATCCATAACAATGGATAGGGAGGTTATGCACCTCAGGGATTCTTTGATCCCAAAATACTCAGAGCTGATCTACAATGGTTACTGGTTCTCACCGGAGATGGACATCTTAAGAAAGACAATCGATGAGACACAAAAGGATGTTTGTGGAACGGTGAGACTAAAGTTATACAAGGGCAATTGCCTTGTAGTGGGTTGAAAATCGCCTAAATCTCTCTATCACCATGATTTTGCTACCTTTGAGAAGGATACTGTTTATAACCAAAAAGACGCTGAAGGTTTTATCAAAACAAATGCCCTCAGGTTAAGAATACACGCTATGAAAAATAGGGGATGATAGGATGCTAAAAGCACCAAGTACAGTTAGAACAACGTTATCTGCTCAGGGAGAGAAATTGAAGCTCCCTGTAGTCCGACTATGAGTTCACGGCGTGGGTCGGGTCCAATGGTAAATTACGGGTAATGGTAAGATGGAGGTATAACATGAAATTGATAAATTGGTTTTCTCAAGGTAAAACAAAGCGTCTCAAAATTGAATTATGGGGTGCAGTAAAAAAGGCGACATCTCTTTGGTAGAAACACTCATTAAACGATGCGATAATGCTAAAATCGATATAAATGAGCCGCTGCCAAATCTTGACCCATTATTAAATTTGGCCACGAGAGAGGGCCATGATAAAATTGTTGAGATATTATTAGCTTACGGCATTGATGTAAATTCTTATTTCGGAGGCACCGCATTGACAGAACGACAAGAAAGGGCAATTCCACGGTTGTAGATGCCTTGTTAAACTGTGGTGCCGATATAAATAGAGTAGTAGTAAAGGGGACGGTTCTATTTATTGAATTTTGAATTACCCGCAACAGACAGGTAACACGTTCCAAAAAAGTTCCGTCCAAACCCCTTGGGCTTCTTTTGGCCTTAAATGTTATGTGAAATTGTGCTCCTTAAAAAGACAGGATATCCGATACAACAACCAAAATCGCCATAAAATGGTAAAATAATTTAAGGTGTTTTAATGGTACAGGAGGTATAAATAATGGAAGCCCTAAAACAAGAAGCCATCAAGGTAATTTCAAAACTGCCTGATACCGCAAATATTGATGATATAATGTATGAACTTTATGTGATTGACAAGGTCAAAAAAGGCAGAGAAGCGGCGGAATGTGACGACACAATTTCTCCTGAAGACTTAAAAAGAGAAATGCAAACGTGGTAAAGTGGACAACGCCCGCAAAACATGATTTAAAGCAGATTCATGATTACATTGCAAGGGATTCCAAATTCTATGCGAAGAAGGTATCCCTTGAAATAATTGAGAAATCCGAGAAATTAACTATCTTCCCTGAGATTGGAAGAATCGTTCCCGAGATTGGTGAACCAACTATACGAGAAATATTCTTTAATGAATAACTCAAGAGGTGGTAATATGCAAATCTCCGAAGCTAAGCAAAAGCTTGATGAAATAATCAAAGTCCTATCAGAGAGTAAATTGAGTGAGATAATAGATTTTGCCAACTATTTAAAAAATAAGGAAGAAATGGAAGATATCTTCAGAATGCAGGCTGGCTCAAGAACTTATATGGATTGGCTAAGTTCTGAAAATGATATTTATGATGAGGTCTTTAAAGATGAAATTAAGCAGGGGTAATATTGTCCTTTGCAAAGTTCCAATGCCTACATCAGAATTAAAAGAGTCCAAACTTAGACCATGCTTAATCGTTTCAAAGGATTTGAACAATAAAAGACTCGATGATTTAATTATTGCCGTCTGCACGTCTAATATCTCAAGAAGTCAAGAACCTACCCAATATTTAATAGAAGGTGATGAGATTGTCGAAACAGGAATAAAGGTGCCTTCAGTTGTGAAATGTAAGTCTTTACTAACTATAAACAAGTCAATGATTATAAAGGACATTGGAATACTCTCTGAGAATGGAATTCGTAAAGTTAACGAATGTCTTAAGGATGCTCTTGAATTAAAGTAAGAGATATTATTTGATAAAGCGACTTCGCCCAACACGTTGCGAAAGACTATTGTCCAAATCCTTCGGACTCCTTTTGCACCAGAAACGTTAGGCGACATGTGCCATAATATTAATTAGTTTGAAAATATCTGGATTCCCGCCTCCGCGGGAATGACATTGTTGGTAAATTTTGAGAGTATAAGATCGGGGGTTATGATTCAACTTTTATACGAAAGAACCAAGAAACCTCTGGCTACAATTCAGATTCTCTTAATTACATTGATCTTTTCATTGGTTATGGGGGGATTTGGATGTGGCAAAAAAGCGCTGCCTGTTGCGCCTAAAAGTCTTGCTCCAAAGGCTGTTAATGATTTAAAAGCTACCGTTATAAAAGGAAAAGTTTTACTCCATTGGACTATTCCTGATACGAATACTGATAGATCAAAACTCACTAATCTAGCCGGCTTCAAGGTCTTTAGGAGCAAGGTGCCTGCTGACCCCAAGCCATGTTCGGATTGTCCCAAAAGCTTCGAAGAACTGGCTGATATTGATTACAGGGACAGTCCTCCTAATAAAGTAAGCAAAGCAAACAAAACGGTAGAGTTTACAGACAAGAATCTGCGTTATCGGACAATTTATACCTACAAGGTTCTATCTTATAATTCTGATGGTGTTTTCAGTGAAGATTCAAATTATGCTGAGATTTCATGGGATGTACCTCTATTAAGTGATTAAAGTAGGCTCTTTCTCAAACTGAATGGGTAAAATGCTTTTCCTCTCCCCTTGCGGAAGGGATAGCCAGCATGAAGAATTCTCCTATTTCTATATAATCTTAAAAATGATATGTTATACAGAATGTATAATAAATTGAGTTAAGTGGGATATGATATGTTAGGGGGCCATGGGCTGGATAGATAACATAAATTGTTATTGCTAGAGCCCCGAAGGAACCCATTGAGTTGTGGATTTGAACAGTAACTTGTAATCTTTCTGTGTATCACTATGGATGTGGGGATATACAGAACTATAGAATAACTTGTTAGGTGTGCAAAATCAAAGCAGATGAAGGATACTAATTTTGTAGTTGATAGGCTAATAGCAGGGGAGATTTTCTTTTTCGCTGGCTCAGGAATAAGCTATGCTTCTAATCTGCCAAGCGCATATGCGGTACTAGAACACACAACTAATGTGTTTTTACCTGCCACCATCAGTGATGAAGAAAAGAAAGATATTTGCAACACTATTCAGCCGGAAGTGTTTTATGAGTCAATTATTGGCATGACTCGCTCTTACGAATGCTTAGGCATTTGGCGTTCATTATATAGGGCTGAGCAGGAAAAGCATGGTGTACAATGCACTCCGAATTTTTCCCACTTATTCATTGTCGAATACTCCAGCAAGAACAGTCTGCCAATTATTACCACAAACTTCGACTCCATGTTTGAACAGGCTTGTGACCTGCTCAATATAAAATATCGTGTTGTTTTGCCAACGGAATCACCACCCGATATGGAAGTTGATTCGTTATCCATTTGCAAGGTGCATGGAAGCATCCAAGATAATAAAGGAGAGTATTCGCCGCATGCTCTTTGGACGACCATGACCCAGATAACAAAGATCAATACAAAATGGATCGAGTACCTAAACGCTTTGATGGCAAACAAGCATTTATGCTTTGTGGGTTACAGTGGAAGGGACATTGATTTCTTCCCTTACATCGCTGAGTTCCCCCAAAAAAGTGGAGCACAGAAAATTGTCTGGGTAAACAGATTCGATGGAGACCACTCGGATGTTGCATCTAAGTCATGCGATGCCATAAGAGCCTGTCTGTGGCCAAGCGAATTATTTGAGTCCATATCAAATAGGGTTAATATTCAAGCCCCTACAAAAAGAGAACAACTGACTAATGATGCGGGACATATAGAAGCACTTTTGAGTTCCCTTGAGAAATCTCTAACAGAAAAGCAATTATTGACCGACGAAGAAAAGGAACTTCTTTATTGCGGATTGTTAGCCAAGTTAGGAAATTATCGTGATGCACATAAGTATGCAATCGAGATTGAGGAGACCAAGTTATCGCATTTGTGTCGCCCTTCGAGTAAGCATCTTCTATTATTAACCTGTGCCAGACTTAGTCACGAAATATCACGATACGAGAGCTGTAGAAAGTATGCTATGAAAGTATTGGCTATGCTCAAAAGCGAAAATGGATATGATGTAAATGCCGCTCTCCAAGCAAGTTGCTTAGTTAGTGAGGCGTACAGAATGAGTATCCCTAACGATATTTATTTTGGTCAAACAAAGAGATTTAGGGATTATCTATATGTCGCTTTTGTTATGGCGCACTTCATGCTCACTACGTTTAAAGCTAAGGTAAAGATGTTCCGTAATAAGTTGCAATATTATGACCTTAGTTTAGAAACTCAGCATGAGTTGATTGAGCACCGCATAAGATTCTATGCACTTACTCAATCAATACTAGGGTCGCCTCAACGTGGTTGGCATAGGCTTGCTAAAGCCTTTCTAATCAGAATGTGGAACAGCATTAGGGACATGAGTTACCACGTGGGGTATTCTGCTGGTATTGCCAATTCTGGAAAATTCAAATATCGGCTAAGTCCTTTAGAGAAAACAAAATCTGAATCTGCCAACATCTATGCGCTAACGACATCTGCTACCGGGGCGGAGTTGCTGGTTAGAAATGAAGCCGATCAATTATTGCGTGATGGAAAATTTGATGAAAGTAGATCAAAATTTACTGAATATGCCAATATGGCCCAAAAAAGCGGGAATACGTTAAACGAAATAAAAGGCATCATAGGGTTTGCGTACGTCAATCGCATGGAAGGGAAGATGCCGTTACTTACAGACGCACTGAGAAGAAGATTTTCCACACTTATTTCTGAAGTTGAGGGCAGGCGGTGGAGAGAGCATTTTGCATACATAGAGACAATATTTGCCAAAACTGAAAACACCTAACAATCGCATCAACTCGGACTGTCAATTCCGCTGCGCTTCATTGCCAGCCGGTTATGCGAAACGTTAGCCATAAAATATAAATTGCGTGAGTAAAAATATGACAAACTCAATCGACATAATTTATTTTCAAGAACTATCCGAGCAAGATCCGAAAGATGTTTGCAGGCGAGCATTATGTAAATACGATGAAGTGAATAAGTTTTTTACTTTATCTGTATGGGGTGACGAATATGTAATATATCCTCATGAGTTGAAGATTGATCGTATTAGCAAAAATGTTCAAAGCCCTCATGATTATTTTTATCTTTTCATTATACATTATCTCCTCAAATCAAAAGAAATTGACATATGCAACGAATGGATATCAGAGAAAGATATTCCATGTGGTACTACATTTTTCCGTGGCCCGCATAAAATACCGACTAATTTAATCTCTGGGCAATATCGCGGTGATATTAAAGAATTCAAACAAAGTTGTGAACAGCTTCACGGTATTCCGGTTAACATGGCAGGCGCGGCATATATTTTCAAAATAACACCTCGCATTCCAGTGGCTATTTTGTATTGGGAAGGTGATGATGAATTTCCGCCTGAATCGAAAATATTGTACGATAAAACCATTACTGAGCATTGTGCATCTGATATTATATATGCTTTAGCAGTCGAAATTTGTACAAGAATAGGAAGACCCCATGGCTAAAAAATGATGGAACAGATGCCTAAAGCTAGGGCTTTTTTCAATGAAGAGAAAGGACATTACCCACTTGAAATGAGAAAGAGCCTTAAACTATAAACAGGACAAATAGAAGCCATGCATGATTTTCAATACAAGAAGGATGAACTCTATTGCGAAGGTGTCCCTATTTCAGCTATTGCAGATAGCATTGGAACCCCCTTTTATCTTTACAGCCACAATACCCTTCTGAACCACTTTAAGGTCTTTGACTCTGCCTTTTCTTCGGTACAGCACCTGGTCTGTTTTTCCGTAAAGGCCAACTCAAATATTGCCGTACTAAAAACATTTATCAATCAAGGAGGTGGGGTAGATATTGTCTCAGGGGGAGAGTTATTCAGGGCATTAATGGCTGGAGCTGACCCGAAAAAGATAGTTTACTCGGGTGTGGGGAAGAGAGTCGATGAGATAGAGTTTGCCCTTCAGACAGACATCCTGATGTTTAATATCGAGTCAACCCAAGAACTGAAGCTCATAGATTCTGTGGCAGGAAAACTTGGTAATAAGGCCAGAATCTCATTCAGGATAAATCCAGATATAGACCCTAAAACCCATCCTTATATCGCTACAGGGCTTAAGAAGAATAAATTCGGGATCAATTTAAAAAAATCTCTGGAAGAGTACAGGCGTGCCAAACAACTCAAAAATATTGATATCGTAGGGGTAGATTGCCATATTGGATCTCAGATTACAGATGTGGCGCCTTTTATTAATGCCCTCAAAAGGATAAAAGAACTGGTCGTTGAATTGCAAGAGGAGGGGATAAATATAAACTACCTAGACCTGGGCGGTGGTCTGGGAATCACCTACGACGAGGAGACCCCTCCCCATCCAAATATCTACGCCCAAGCTATTATTAAGGAGGTTTCCAATCTCAATTGCGTGCTTATTTTAGAACCAGGGAGAGTGATTGTTGGAAATGCTGGGATATTGGTAACCAAAGCGCTCTATACAAAAAAGAGTGAAGAGAAAAACTTCGTCATTGTAGACGCGGGTATGAACGATCTAACCCGCCCTACTCTCTATGGTTCTTTCCAGGGGGTTCAACCCGTAAAGTCAACGAAGAAAAGTGAGTTTGTGGCTGATCTGGTAGGCCCAATATGCGAGTCCGGTGATTTTCTGGCCAGAGATCGAAAGATGCCTCAATTTGAACGGGGAGATTTAGTGGCTATTATGAGCGCTGGTGCATATGGTTTTACTATGTCATCTAACTACAATTCACGTCCCCGTGTCCCTGAAGTCATGGTAGCTGGGGATGAATTTTATATAATCCGGGAAAGAGAGGAATACGAAGATCTTATAAAGGGAGAGAGGATCCCTGAATTCTTAAATAGGGACTGTAGCAATTCATAGCGACAACAGCGCATAGCGACAACAGCGCACTTAAGTGCGCTGTTTAAGGGGACATCCCATAAGGTATGATATGTACAACATAGATTTTTTCAAGATGAGCGGAAGTGGAAACGACTTTATAATTGTAGATAACCGCAGCGGTATTATAAACGGAGATAATATTAACGACTTTGTTAAGAAGATCTGCCGGAGAAAGATATCGGTTGGGGCTGACGGGTTTATATTACTTCAGGAATCAGACAAGGCTGATTTTAAGTGGAGGTTCTTCAATGCAGATGGAAGTGAGGCTGAGATGTGTGGGAATGGCGGCAGATGTGCCGCCAGGTTCGCTTATCTAAAAGGAATTGCAGGCAAAAAGATGTCTTTCGAAACCCTGGCCGGATTGATTAGAGCTGAAATACTGGATGATAGAGTCAAGTTAGAGATGCCATCCCCCGAAAGTATTATCTGTAATCAAACACTGTTAATCGAAGGAGAAAAACATCTTGTTAGCTTCATCAATACAGGGGTACCCCATGTGGTGAAATTTGTTGATGATATAGACGGCTGTAAAGTGGTTCAAATAGGAAGGCTGATACGTTATCATGACCAATACAAGCCGGCAGGAACCAACGCAACTTTCGCTTATGTCAGTGGTCGATCCAATATGGCTGTCCGTACCTATGAAAGAGGTGTAGAGGATGAAACCCTCGCCTGCGGAACCGGAGCTGTAGCCTCAGTCCTGATTGCATATCTAGAAGATATGGTCTCATCTCCAGTGGCTGTTAAGACCAAAAGTGGAGGAATCCTAACTGTTCATTTTAAACACACCGGGGATAGATTTGAGGAGGTATTCCTGGAAGGAGATGCCAGAGTTATATACGAGGGACGATTGTGGGAGGATACGATAATTACAGATTAATTCGTGAATCGTGAATCGTGAATGGGTTTTATTCTATTTACTACTTACGATTCACGACTTACGACTTACGATTCACGAATAGTTTGAGGAGGAAAAGGGATGGTAAATGCCATTGTTGTGGGTGCCTCAGGTAGAATGGGTGGCAGAATAATCAATGCAATAAATGAAACCGAGGGGATTGAGATTGTTGGCGCGGTGGAATATAAGAACCATCCTGCAATAGGCAAAGATATAGGTGAGATTGTTGGAATAGGCAAATTAAACATAGCATTAAAGGATAATCTGGACACAGTTCTCAGTTCAGGGGATGTAATTATAGACTTTACGAATCATACGGCATCTTTAGCCCATTTGGAGATTGTTGCTAAAGGTAAGAAGTCAATAGTAATAGGAAGCACGGGGTTTTCCTCCAAAGAGATGGAGGAGGTTAAAAGATTATCTAAGAACACCAGGTGTATCCTCTCTCCAAATATGAGCGTAGGCGTCAATCTAATGTTTAAGGTGATAAAGGATGTCTCAAAGGTTCTGGGGGACGAGTTTGATGTCGAGATTATTGAGGCTCATCACAGGTTTAAAAAAGACTCTCCCAGCGGAACAGCTATGAGGATTGCACAAATACTCGCCCAAACCCTGAAAAGAGACATGGATGAGGTAGGGGTTTATGGACGAAAGGGCATTGTAGGAGAGCGTACACAAAAAGAGATTGGTATTCAGGCTGTTAGAGCAGGAGATATTGTAGGTGACCACACAGTTATCTTCGGTGGCTTAGGTGAAAGGCTGGAGGTGACTCACAGAGCGCACAGCAGAGACACTTTTGCCCGTGGGGCTGTTAGGGCTGCAAAATGGATTGTCAATCAAAAAAACGGGTTGTACGATATGCAGGATGTACTGGGGTTAAAATGAGGGTAACTATTCAGCCACAGATTCACACAGATGAACGCAGATATGATAATAAAAGAAAAAATATCAGTGATGATCAGCGTAGATCTGTGGCTGAGTAGTTACAAATGAGGAGGCAATAATTACAATGTTTAAAGTAGAGAAAGCAGACCGGATAAAAGAGTTGCCACCTTATCTGTTTGCAACAATCGATAAGATGAAAGCCGAACAAATAGCTAAAGGAGTGGATGTTATTGACCTTAGCATCGGCGATCCTGATATTCCTACCCCTCCAAACATCATAGCCAAAATGAAAAAGACAGTAGAAGATAAAAAAAACCATCGGTATCCTTCTTATGAGGGAATGCTTGAATTCAGAAGGGCTGTATCCAATTGGTACAAAAGGAGATTCAATGTAGATTTGGATCCTGTTACAGAAGTTCTCTCTTTAATCGGGTCTAAAGAGGGAATAGCCCATATACCATTGGCTTTCGTTAACCCAGGCGACATAGTTTTGGTCCCCAGTCCTGGTTATCCTGTCTACAGCATAGGAACTAAATTTGCAGGAGGGACTCCCTACTTTATGCCTCTTTTTAAAGAGAATAAATTTTTACCCGATTTAGGAAGAGTGCCGGAAGACGTTGCAAAAAAAGTGAAATTGATTTTCGCCAATTATCCTAATAACCCAACTGCTGCGGTAGCTGATACGGATTTTTTTAGAGACCTTGTTGAATTTGCTAAAAGGCACAACATAATTATCTGCCATGATGCCCCTTATACAGAAGTATACTATAATGGTGATAAGCCCATCAGTTTTTTAGAAGTGGAGGGAGCCAAGGATGTGGGGATAGAATTCCACTCCCTCTCTAAAACATACAACATGACTGGCTGGAGGATAGGATTCGCAGTTGGCAATGCCAATGTCTTGGAAGGGTTGGGACAGATCAAGACGAATATTGACTCCGGCCTGTTTCAGGCAATCCAGGAAGCAGGGATTGAGGCATTAGAGGGTGATCAATCACCAGTAGAAGAAATGAGAAGGACATATCTGGAGAGAAGAGATGCACTGGTTAATGGGCTTATGGAGATTGGCTTGAGACCGGAAGTGCCAAAGGCCAGTTTTTACCTCTGGGTTCCTGTTCCAGATGGATATACCTCTACTACTTTCTGCGCACATTTACTAAACAAAGCAGGGATCGTAACCACCCCGGGGAGCGGGTTCGGTGAAGCAGGAGAGGGGTATATACGTATGGCATTAACCGTATCCAAAGATAGAATTATCGAAGGGGTTGAACGGCTTAAAGATGTGGGGATTTAACAGGGTAATATGAAGAATATTGCCTATATCGGAATCGGGTCGAACCTGGGCGATAAAATCAAATACTGCAATGAAGCGATAAAGGAGATTCCTAAATACAAAGGAAATGTGATCTTAGATCAGTCTTCTTTTTATAGGACAGAACCGTGGGGTAAGGAAGACCAGGACTGGTTTGTCAATTGTGTAATTAAACTCCAAACCCCTTTAAGTGCACCTGATCTTTTCAAGGTACTACAGGAAATTGAGACAAAATTCAAACGGGTTAAGAGGGATAGGTGGGGCCCCAGAACCATTGATATTGATGTATTGTTTTTTAACAATGAGGAGATAGACAAAGCAGAGGTTCATATTCCCCATCCTCTGATTCAGGCGAGAAGATTTGTGCTTGTGCCTCTTAATGAGATATGTCCTGAATTTATTCATCCGGTATTAAACAAATCTGTAAGGGAGCTGCTGGAAAAAACAGGGGACGAAAAAGAGGTCATCAGAATATAAAAAGAAGGTAACTATTCAGGTTGTCAGGTTCACAGTTCACGGTTGGTTGCAAGTCCTGGCTTGTTTGTTAGACGGTACACTTTTCGAGTCAATTCACATGCCAGTTGCAAGACCTCAATATCTTCAAACCGTTCAATCTTCATCGCTCTCTAACCTTGAACCGTGAACCTTGGAACTTTGAACCTGAGTAGTTACAAAAGAAGATTAAAGAGGAGATTGTTATGCGTTTCATATTTACGCTTATCTTGCTTTACCTTCTATACAGATTTATAAGGGCCATTTTCTATCCCTATACGAAAAGAAATATCGACACTATGCGTTCCAATGAAAGACCTGAAGAGGATGAGATGGTAATGGACCCTTATTGCGAGACATACGTACCTATAAGAAATTCTTATTCAGCAAAGATAAACGGGGAGTCCCTATATTTTTGCAGTACAGAGTGTCTTGAAAAATACAAACAGGAAAAGGCTCAAATTTCAAAATGATTAGGAAACTCTTTCTATTAATAGTCAAATCATCCCCGTTGATTCTAGGGATAGGGGTATTACTGCTATATCCTTCAACGTCCTTGTCTGATATTTATAGCTTCACAGATAAAAATGGTGTTGTTAACTTTACCAATATCCCCACTGATCCCAGATACAAGTTGATCATAAAGGAAAGACACTTTGACCCTCGATCTATAAACTACGGGTCCCTTATATCAAGAATATCGGGAAAATACATGGTAGAAGATACGCTGGTAAGGGCCATCATAAAGGCAGAGTCTGATTTTAATCATAAAGCAGTCTCAAATAAGGGAGCAATGGGCCTGATGCAACTGATGCCCGGAACAGCAGAGGATATGGATGTTAAGAATCCTTTTAACCCTGAAGAGAACATCGAGGGGGGTGTCAGATATTTTAAATGGCTCCTAAATAGATTCAAGGACAATTTGCCTCTGGCTATCGCCGCCTATCATGCGGGAGGAGATGCAGTGATAAGGCATAACGGCATTCCACCTTTTGACTCAACCCAGAAATATGTTAAACAGGTATTGAAATATTTCAAAGAATACAAGAAGTAGAATTTTTTACTAAATCAAGGCACTAAACAATGTTAAACCTGCCCAATTATTTGACTATTCTGAGAATTACGGTAATCCCTTTTGTGGTGATCTTTCTGTTTTTCCCCGGAAAGTTGGCGTCTTTTTTTGCTGCCTTGCTCTTCTCCATAGCAGCCATTACTGATCTTTTGGATGGCTATATAGCTCGTCAGCAAAATAATGTAACCTTTCTAGGTAAGGCCCTTGATCCCCTTGCAGATAAACTCTTAATCACTGCTGCCTTAATCATGCTTATACCTCTTGGGAGGGTTCCGGCGTGGATGGCAGTAATAATCATCTTTAGAGAGATTGCTGTGACAGGATTAAGGGGCGTTACCGCTATGGAAGGATCAATTATAAGCGCCTCTAGTTTGGGGAAATATAAGACAATCTTCCAGGACACTGCACTGATTGCCCTACTACTGCACTATGAATACATATATGTAGATTTACATATAGTTGGAATGTTTTTTTTGTGGGTTGCATTAGTAGTAACATTATGGTCAGGGGTTGATTACTTTTACAGATTTTTTAAAAAAGCTCAATCTATAAATGGATAAACTTGTTTTTTATTTGACAAGGTCGAAGGATTTGTTATAATTTTATAAAAAATTAAAAAAGACTTTTAGCGGGAATAACTCAGTGGTAGAGTACAACCTTGCCAAGGTTGGAGTCGCGGGTTCAAATCCCGTTTCCCGCTCCATATATTATATACAGGCGGCATAGCCAAGTGGTAAGGCAGAGGTCTGCAAAACCTTTATTCCCCGGTTCGAATCCGGGTGCCGCCTCCATTGACAAATTTCCTTTCCTATAGTAGACAGGCCGATAACTTCTGAACCGGGAAAACCCCCAAAGGAGACGTTAAACCCTTTTAAATCTTTTCCCCCCTAACCTTTCCCACATCCTGAGGTGTATTTATATTGAAGAAGATAGACTGCTCTGGATCGAAGGACAGTATCTCATGGGGGCTGATTTCTCTTACCCTTACTTTGGGATAAAAGTTGGTGATTTTTAAATCATCTAACTCAAGCAGGGCCTCTATTTGTCTTAAGCACCTCTTGGAGTAAATGGCATGGAGGGGCTGAAGACCATCACCGGAGCGGGGAACCACAGCGTCAAATTTGCCTGCCTTTGATACCATGTAATCTATAAACCCTTTGCTCAAAAAGGGCATATCGCAGGCTATCACAAAGATATGCTCGGAAGAGGCGTAAAAAAGCCCCGTATAAATCCCCCCTAAAGCCCCCTTGTTAGGAATAAGGTCGGTTACTATTCGAAGGTCTAAGTGTAAATATTCAATGGGAGAATTGGTAACAAGGATTACCTCCTCAAAGGTATCCTTGAAAATATCAGCTATCTGATCGACCATCCTTTGGCCGTTGATCTCCAGGAATGCCTTGTTCCTCCCCATCCTTTTACTCTTACCACCGGCTAAAATAACCCCTGTCAAATAGTTTCTCCTGAGAACTAAAGGTTATAAGGATATTGTTATTTCTAGCTCCTCTGGGTCCTCGCAGTCCTTAAGAGCAGAGATCATCCCTGTTATTGACCGAATCATCATGTCCTTAATAAAGGGTTTAAGGGTTATACTCTCCCCATTGACCCTGAGAATGATGGAAGATTTCGGTTTCTTCTTAAGAAACCGATCCTCTATTATATTTACTGTACCCTTTACATCGTCTATATCTACACATGGAACACCGACATCGAACGCCTTATCACTTACCACAGCTATCAGAATATCCTTCTTTGAGCACAGAAGTTCCTCATGGGTATCTTTTCGATAAACCTCAATTTTTGGGTGTTTATCGTTCTTATACCCTTCTGTTATTATTATGTCCACATCCCTGATGAATCTTCCTCTGAGCTCGTCCAGCGGCAAATCTCGTTCCACATCCCTGACTATGGCTATCCTTTGCGGTGAGGACACTATAGTCGTATGAGCGCCTGCTCTTTTATGCCGCCAGCTATCCTTACCTTCTCTATCGATATCAAAACCATGAACATCATGCTTAACAGTGGCGACCTTATACCCCCGCCTGTTTAACTCAGGGATTATCTTCTCTATAAGAGTCGTCTTTCCGCTATCCGATTTACCTACTATTGAGACTATGGGTATCATAACCTAATGTCCTTTCTTAATACTCCACCTTCACCCTCTTCCAACCCAGACTGTCTAATGCAATTATCATACTTGTAATGTTGGATGACCCTTCTCCTGTCTGGTACAGAATAGCATCACGGTAGAGTCTGGCTACCGGATACTCCTCTGAGTATCCGTAACCCCCAAATATCTCTACTGCAAACCGAGCGGCCCTCACGCAGGTCTCTGATGCCACATGTTTTGCTATAGTACTCTCAAGGGTGTTCCTGACCTTATTATCCGCCAGAAAGGCAGCCTTGTATAAGAGTATCCTGGCCGCCTCTGTGCCGGCTATCATCTCGGCAATCTTTTGCTGATTCATCTGAAACTCACCGATCTTCTTGCCAAATGCCTCCCTTTCATTGCAGTACCTTATGCTCTCATCTATACATGCCTGGGCAAGACCAACAGCGCCTGCCGCTACACTTATACGCCCGTAGTCCAAAGCATTCATCGCTATCTTAAATCCCTGCCCCAACTCTCCAACCAGGTTCTCTCTTGGTACTCTGCAGTTTTCGAATATAAGTTCACCTGTGGGTGCACAGTGATGCCCCAGTTTATTCTTTATCTCTTTTCTTGTGAGGCCGGCCATCTCCTTTTCAACAATAAAACACGAGATCCCTTTGTGTTTGGGTAGAGTCCCGGGATCGGTCTTCACATAAACCACCCCTGCATCCATTATGGGGGCATTGCTGATCCACATCTTGGAGCCGTTCAGGACAAAAGAATCACCATCCTCTATGGCAGTTGTCTGGATAGATGCAACGTCAGAACCTGCATTTGGCTCTGTAATGGCATTTACGCCGAATAGTTCGCATCTGATCAGCTTCTGTACATACTTCTCCTTTTGTTTTTCCGTACCCCAGTTGAGGATAGTCAAAGGACAGGTAAGCGCCTGCATGTTAAAGAAGTGTCTCAGAGAGGACTCTGCCCTGGAAATCTCCTCTACTATTATGGCATGAGCTATAAACCCAAGGTTGGAACCTCCGTACTTCTCAGGGAATGCTGCCCCAAAAAAACCCTGACCTGCCATCTTCAGGATAATCTCCTTCTGAAACCTGTGGGTGTGATCATCTTCAGCCACTACCGGCATGATCTCTTTCTCAGCAAAATCTCGCGCCAGTCTTCTTACAGCTCTCTGTTCTTCTGTTAAAAAGAAATTCATACCAGGTCTCCATTAAAAGTAACTGTCAGGTGTTTAGGCTGAAGACTGAAGTAGGCTAATAGTCTACAGACTAATAGTCTATAGCCTAAACTTCAGTCTATCTACCTGAGGTATTACAATTTTATTTTATCGATCAACCATTGTCAATAAATTGTTTTTTTCTTGACGGTAGAGGATGAAATATATATTATTTTAATTATATAAACAAAATACTGTTCAATACGTCAGGATAGGATTTAATTTTAAAGAGTGATTAAAAAAGGAGGAGGGTATGAAAAAGGCATTAGAAGGCGTTAAGGTGTTGGATTTAACCCAATTCGAGGCAGGAACTACCTGTACGTTATCTCTGGCATTTCTGGGGGCAGATGTAATAAAGGTTGAAAACCCGGCTACGGGTGATCTGGGTAGATTTGCCTTTTCAGAAAAGCGGGCCGAGGGGATTGATTCATTCTACTTTATCTTCTTAAATGCAAATAAGAAAAGCGTAGCCCTGGATTTAAAGAGTAACAAAGGGAAAGAGATATTCAAGGATATGGTTAAGAAATCGGATGTTGTGGTCAATAACTTTTCCGTCGGAACCATGGAGAAAATGGGTTTGGGTTATGATGTGTTAAAAGAAGTAAATCCTAAGATTATTTATGCATCCATAACTGGGTACGGAACCTATGGGCCTTATAAGGACTTCCTTTGCTTCGACATAGTAGCCCAGGCTATGGGTGGATTGATGGGTGTAACGGGATACCCTGAGAATCCTCCTACCAAGGTCGGGACAGGCCTGGGAGACAGTATCGGCGCTATTAACCTGGCAGTTGGTATATTGGGGGCATTGTACCAAAGGGAGAAGACCGGTGAAGGCCAAGAGGTAGAGGTTGCTATGCAGGATGCAATATTTAACACATTAAGACCTATCTATAACTTCTGGTATCTAATGGGCAAACAACCCCTGGAGAGGACAGGGAACAAAACAAAACTGATAGCCCCGTGGAATAGTTATAAGACCACGGATGGCTTTGTGGTTGTGGGAATCCTCATAAATCCCTTATGGGAAAACCTGCTCAGGGCCATAGGAAAAGAAGATGCCATAAGTGATCCAAGGTTTGCCGATCCTTTGACCCGGGGTGCAAACTGTGATGCTGTTGATGGTTTGATTGAAGAGTGGACGTCTAAGAGAACCAAGATGGAAGCCATGACGTATCTTGCCAAGGCCGATGTCCCGTGCGGAGCTGTGCTGGATCAAAAAGAATTAATGGAAAATCCCCACCTGATAGAGAGGGAGATGGCTATAGAGGTAGAACATCCTACCAGGGGGAAGCATCTGATGATCGGTTGCCCTATCAAGTTATCGAAATCAAAGGTAAAGCTAGAACCGGCTCCTCTTCTTGGTCAGCATACAAAAGAAATATTAGGTTCCATGCTTAATCTAAGTCAGGATGACCTTGCCAAATTAAAAGAGGAGAAGGTAATTTTATAACCACATGGTGATGCCGGCAGGACACAGTGTCATCTATTTTAAGGTGGAGTAGGATTCTTTCTACTCCACCATTTTTTGTGTAAAGCCGGCTGTAAAAAAACCGATGTTTCATGCTCGGTAAGGTGGGCTCACCCAAAAAATGCAACTATTCAGCCACAGATTCACACAGATGAACGCAGATAGGTTTAAATACAAAGAAATCACAGAAATTATTCCAGAATTCAAAAGTTTTGTATATGATAATAAAAGAAAAAATATCAGTGATGATCAGCGTAGATCGGTAGCTGAGTAGTTACAAGGAGAATTATGATTAGAATAAGAATACATGGAAGAGGTGGACAGGGGGCCGTTACTTTCGCCCATATGTTATGTCTATCAGCCACTGAAGAGGGTAAATTTGGGCAGTCTTCCCAGGGACAGAGTTGGGATAGAAGGGGAACCCCTATGGAAGGATATGCCAGGATAGGAGATAAACCCATATCAGAAAGGGGTTTTATCGTTGAGCCCGATTATGTGGTTGTGTTAGACTCAACTATAGTAGGCGCAGTGAACCTGGAGGCAGGGATGAAGGATGGTGGAAAGGTTATCGTCAATTCTCCTGTTGATCTCAAGTTCAAACACCAATCTTTCTGCATCGATGCTACGTCTATTGCCCTTGACAAACTGAATGCCCCTATTACAAATACTGCAATGCTGGGGGCTTTTGCAGGAGCAACGGGTCTGATATGCCTGGATTCTATAGAAAGAGGCGTCAGACAGATACTTGGGAAGAAATTTTCAGAAGAGGTTATTACTAATAACATAGAAGCCGTCAGGGCTGCGTTTAATGAGGTAAAGTGATGGAAAGAGAGTATATAAGAGGAGGAGTTATCCACAACTCGGGGAATTCCGTGGTTTATAAGACCGGCGGTTGGAGAGTCTTTAAACCCATTATTGACCAATCCAGGTGTAACAGCTGTAAGCTGTGTTATTGGTATTGTCCTGATAGTTCTGTCATATGGGAAAAGGATAATGTTGCCATAAACTATGAGTACTGCAAAGGCTGTGGTATTTGTGCCTATGAATGCCCATCAGATGCAATTGAAATGGAGAGAGAAAAACTATGAAGATGTATTTGTCAGGTTCTGAAAGCGTAGCCCATGGTGTAAGACTCTCAAGAACAGAGGTCATATCTGCTTACCCTATTACCCCCAATGTATTTGTTTTGCAGACATTAGCGAATATGATAGACAATGGAGAGCTGGATGCTGAGTCCGTAAATGCAGAATCAGAGATAGGTTCTATGAACATTTGCGCTGGGGCAACTGCAGCCGGGGTTAGGTCTTTCACATGCACATGTGCCCAGGGGTTAGCATATATGAAAGAGGTGCTATGGATGGCTTCGGGGATGGCATTGCCTGTAGTTGTGGCTGTTACCAGTCGTGCCATTGGCTCTCCTCAAACCTTTGCATCGGACTTTTCTGATTCCCTCTCTGAAAGGGATGCAAGTTTTCTTCAGTTTTACTGTGAAAATGCCCAGGAGGCCCTTGATTCTACAATTATGGCATATAAGATAAGCGAGGATGAGAGAGTCCTCCTTCCGAGCTTTGTAGTGATAGAGGGGTTTCGTTTATCCCATACCTATGAACTGGTAGATGTTCCTGATCAAGAGACGGTAGACCGATTCCTGCCCAGGTATAACCCAAAACACGCCTTCATAGATCCCAGGTACCCTATAATGCAGGGCGGACCGGCCCTTTCGGCCTCTCTCTTCGATAGTTTGAAGTACCAGCAGTATACGGCGCTGCAGAGGGCAAAGGGTATCATCAGAGAAACCTGCAGGGAGTTTGCCGATCTTTTTGGCAGAGACTACCATGGTTTGACCGAATCCTATAAGATTGATGATGCAGAAGTGGTGGTAGTGGTTATGGGCTCTGTAACAGGCTTAGCAAGAGAGATGGTGGATGAATACAGAGAGAAGGGACAAAAGATAGGGATGTTAAAACTAAGATGTTTCAGACCATTCCCAAAAGAGGAAATAATGGGGGGTCTCAAGGGTGTTAAAAAGGTTCTGGTTTTGGATAGAGCTACTTCCCCTGGTTCTGACGGCATAACATACATGGAGATCAAGGCAGCCCTGCAGCGTTCCCAGGCTATTGTATCGAACTACATTATAGGAAGCCAGGATATACTTCAAAGGGATCTTGCAGCTATTCTGGATAACACTTTAAATAGAGATGATGAATTCGTTGAATGGTATAATCAGGAATTTAAAGAAGAGGTGCTCCAGGTTATCGGGTATGATAACTATGAGAAACTTAGAAGATATGAGGTCGTTGATAGACAGATCAAAGAAGGCGAGGATATACAAGCGCTGGGGAATCCTTTCTGCCCTGGGTGTGGTAGTTTAATCTGCGTTAAATTGGCTTTGAGCGTATTTGACAAAAATACCTTCGTTACGGCTAACTGCGGCTGTATGGGGGTAATACCCGCAGCCTTCCCTCAGACATGTCTCAAGGTTCCTTCTGCCTTCTTCAGCTTCAGCAGCGCTGGAGCAGCGGCAAGCGGGGTAGAGGTGGCGTTGAAGAGAAAGGGGATGGATACGGATGTCTTTCTCTATGGAGGTGATGGGGGCATCCTCGACATAGGTCTTCAGACCCTGTCAGGGGCATTGGAGAGGGGTCATAATATAACCTATCTCCTCTATGATAACGAGGCATATATGAACACAGGCGTCCAAAGGAGCAGCGCTACCCCTTATCTGGCACGTACAAAAACAACACCATCAGGAAAAAAATCTCACAAGAAGGATATAATGAAGATAGTGGAAGCCCATGAAAATGTATATACTGCTACAGCCTCTCCAGCCTATCCCCAGGATTTCCTGCGTAAAGTCAAGAAGGCAAGAGAACATAAAGGGCCATCCTTTGTATACGTTATTGGGCCCTGTCCCACAGGGTGGGAGTTCGATGCATCGCTAACCATAGAGATCGCCCGTCTTGCTGTTGAGACCGGTTCACTTGTGCTCTATGAATATGAAAGCGGAAAGAGAACTATAAATCGGATACCGAAAAAGAGAAAACCCGTAGAAGAATATCTTTCTAAACAGGGGAGATTCTCTCATCTCACAGCGGAACAGATAGCAGAGATACAGAATGATGTGGATAAGAGGTTCAATGATCTGGTCAGGCAGTCAAAATTAGAGTAAGACAAATTATTTGACATCTACCTTTAAAAGACCAGATCCAGAAACTGTTTCAATATCCCGGCAGTAGCCCCCCAAATAACATGGCTGTTGTAGTGGTAGAAATAAACAGGGCAAGGCTTACCTTCACGAATCATAAGCTCTTCTCTGTATATTTTTTCATCTAACAACGCCTGTATTGGCACCTCTATGAGTTCATCTGTTTCATTGGCATTTATATTGAATTTATATGGATAAGGTATAAAACCCACAAATGGGGAGATAACAAACCTTGTTGTAGTTACCACATCATCCAATTCTCCCAGTATTTCCACATCCTCGCTCTTGATGCCTACTTCCTCGTAGCATTCTCTAAGGGCAGTAGCCATCAGCGTTTCATCTCCTTCATCATAAGCTCCTCCCGGGAAAGAAATCTGCCCCTTATGATGTTCCACCTCTTCCGTCCTCTTTGTAAACAAGATGTGGCACTTATCATCTTTGTAAAATAGGGGAAGAAGCACTCCCGAAGGCTTAAAGCTATCATCAACGATGGTCTTTTTTGTTCTCTGAGAGAGGATTTTTCTAACCATGTCCTTCATTTTATCAACCGATTTGTTAACTACTCAGGTTGTCAGGTTCACGGTTCACAGTTGGTTGCCTTATCTTCATGCTGGTCTATGTTCATCGTTTTCTAACCTTGAACCTTGAACCTCGGAACTTTGAACCTGAGTAGTTACGATAAAAGATTTATAGGGAGGGAGAATGTGATAATAAATAGTCATATATCTTTTCCCCTGCCTCCAATCCCAGATCAATAAATTCTGGCCCGTACTTTTTCCCGGTATCAGTTCTGAAAGTGTCTTTTATTTTTCTGATCCCTTTCAATCCCCTGGGGAAGTGTTTAACTATCAGTTCAATGGGGGTCCCGCGGAAATCTGCCATGTACCAAAGGGTTTCCGTAAAGTTGTCTATCCCCCATCTAAACTTATCGGCATCGTAAAGAGAATCGCTGATTATCTGTCCTAGAAGAGTCGAGACTTTTTTTGGTTCAATAAATGCCTCATGATTAGAGATAGCCTGAACTATAATCTCCTTTTCTCCCTCTTTTAATGAAAAATCCCTGAGTTTGATCCTTGCCTCTTTAGCACTGGCACTGGCATGATTGGGTTCCTTCCTCTTAATGTCGTGCAGCAAACCTGACAGTTGGGCAATAACAATTGCTTCTTTGATCCGATCTGATCCCAAAGGCTGTCCTTCTCCTTCAATAAAGACAAGGGCGCCAATATCAATCGTTACCTTCTCGGCATGTTCCATGCCATGTCCCAGGTTGTCTGCTAATTGTTTGAACACCATGTCACGGCACTTTAATACCTCTGCATTACTATTATAGATATCCCTTGACATTAAAAGAAGCCTCTCGTGTTCTATATAGAAACTGGGGCGCTTCGAACTTGAGGCTATTCTTTTTGACTCCTTCATCATCCTCTTATATATCTCTTTCACTAGTAGCCCCTTTGAACATACTTAATAAGTTCATCATGGAAAAGGGAATTCTCCAGGATGAACTAAAAAACATTACCTTCCAGTATGTCCAAACCCTCCGGAGTCTCTCTCTGTCGTATCAAGTTCTTGAGTAAGCTCGAGAGAGGCACGGTAAACCCTATTTATCACCATTTGAGCTATTCGGTCCCCTCTTTTTATGGCAAAGGATTCACTACCAAAGTTTATAAGCAGAACGCCTATCTCTCCTCGATAATCCGCATCTATAGTGCCAGGGGAATTTACCAGACTTATCCCGTTCTTGAAAGCTATTCCACTTCGGGGGCGGATCTGCGCTTCAAAGCCTTTGGGGATTGCAATAGCAACTCCTGTAGGTATTAGTTTTCTTTCTCCTGGTTTTATAAAAACATCCTTGTCAACTGCGGCATAAAGGTCCATACCAGCTGAGTGCTCGGTCATGTATCGGGGCAAAGGTACATCGCCATCCGTATCTTCTCTTACCCTTTTTATCTGAACCTTAACCTCTTCCATTTTCTTTAGGAACTCCTAAATTCCTGAACTAAACCTAACCCTGCCGCCTAACTGAATAAGTACTGACAAGAACAAAAATACCCAATTAAAAATCAAGTGTCAAGGCATTTCTAGGTTGGGTTAAGTTTGATGAAGTCGTAAAAAGTCAAAAATCAGACGGCACAGAAAAAAGCTCCAGATGCAAGGCGTGCAAATCCGAAGGAATGAGGCGTACTTACCTGTATGCTGCAATGACTGAGGATGCAGCGGAACGCCGCAGATGGACTTTTTGCGAAGCCGTCAAATTTGCTTGACATGGGTTATTAAGATGTATATAAATTCAAGGTAGTTTTAAAGTCTCAATCCGTCAGAGGCGGACAGAATTCAAAACTCTCACTGGAGGATATTGGAAGGATACCAGATGAAAGATATGATTGTTCAAGGTTTTTTGGACAGTGCTGACTTAAAGGTAAGATTTGTTAAGGAAAATGTTGACAGGATAATATCTGTAGTCGAAGCGATTACCAATGCTTTTAAACAGGGTAACAAGATCGTCCTCTTCGGTAATGGCGGAAGCGCTGCTGACGCTCAGCATATTGCTGCCGAGTTTGTAAATCGCTTCTTAATAGAGAGGCCCCCCTTGCCGGCCCTGGCTTTAACTACGGACACTTCTATAATTACAAGCATAGGTAATGACTCAGATTTCTCCGATATTTTTTATAAACAGATAAGGGCTTTGGGAGCAAAGGGAGATGTGGCTATTGGACTTAGTACAAGCGGCAGCTCGCTCAATGTTATAAAAGCCCTACAGGCTGCAAAGGAAATGGGTTTGAAGACAGTTGGAATAACCGGCAAGAACGGGGGAAAGATTGCAAAAATAGTAGATTATTCATTAAACGTTGCTTCAGACAGCACTCCCCGCATTCAAGAGGTGCATATTACCATTGGCCATATTATCTGCGAGATGGTTGACTATTTACTATTTGCAACCAAGGATACTTAAGAAAAAGACACGGTATGCCGATAGAAGATTGTGAAAATATTAACAAGACTTATATCAAATAAAAACGGAGGGAAAAGTGGAAAAAAGAGTAGAAAGAAGGGAGTATCCCAGAAAAGATTGTGAAATTACAGTAAAATTGACAACCGAAAAAACGGAAGATGTTATAAAAGACGGTATTAGAAATATAGGGAGAGAAGGTCTCTTTATTAATACTTTTAATCCCTTACCTATTGGCACTAAATTGGGCATAGAGTTTGATATTCCAGAAGTCAATAAGGTTATTAGCTGTAAAGGCAAGGTTATTTGGGGATACAAGGCAGATCCGTTGAAGGGTGGTAGAGATGTGCCTGGGATGGGAATAATGATAGAAAATCTAAGCCAACAAGATATGGGCTTAATTTCAAGCTTTCTTAATAAATCCAATTAGTTCAGCTTGAAAAATTCCCTTTTCCGTTTCTTGAAGCTCAGCCCCAACAATAGGGTTCCCCAAAATTCTGCTTATGTTTGCTCTAACGGGAACTTTTTCCATTCTGACTCCTGACTCCTGAATTCTGGCACCTCAAGTTTGTTGCAAAGCAACTAAGCTGGGCAAGAGTATTTGTTTTTAAATACCTCTACAGCCCTAAATAACTGTTCATCATCCTTATGCGCTCTAAAATTTTCGATGGAGTCCAAATCTATTTCTTCTATGCCATCTTTACTTATAAAGAGAGGGACTCCAATGCATATCTCATTTCCCCCCAAGCTGGTTCTATTAGTCAGGGTCACTAGGGTACGGACATTAGCAAGAAATGCTTTTATAATGCCTATTACAGCAATTCCAACAGGAAAATCCGCCCTTTCTCCACAGTAGTATTCAATAAGTGGCTTAACAGATAGCCGTGTAAGTATAGGATAGCCGTTTATATAATTAAAGACCCCTTCGCTTCCTCTCTGAACCATCTCATAAGCCTTGTTGTATACCTCATGCACATCCGGATTTTT
This sequence comes from Desulfobacterales bacterium, assembly GCA_016209225.1. Classification (GTDB taxonomy): domain Bacteria; phylum Desulfobacterota; class UBA8473; order UBA8473; family UBA8473; genus UBA8473. The sequence continues at coordinate 11,555 of JACQWO010000049.1, read as the reverse complement.
CTTAAGGGCAGGAGAGACATTTTCCAATATTTGGCCCGTTGGTGGTTCACAATTTATCCGAAGCATACTCTTATATATTACCATGCCTCTCAGTTCATGATTGCCGCCAACCAGCCCATCTACAGAGATTTCAACGGGCAAATCTAACTCCTCCCTGATTTCCCTCTGAAACCTCATAGAATCCAACACATGTCCTATTGCAACAACCCTCCTGAAATACTTAGAAAAGACCCACGTACATAACTCGTTTGGATTGCTTACCACTATTACCATTTCAGGGGCACGAGAAGGATTTTCTTTAATAGATTTAGCACAATCCTCAAAAATAGTCTTGTTCTCATGCATCAGGGTTGTTCTATCGGAAGCCTTACCCGTATCTCTTGGAATGGTCTTCCCCGCACACATTATCAGGAGTTCTCCATCAACTCTGTCATAAGAATCGACAAATTCGATATTCGGTAAAACCCCATCCATACCGTCTTTTAACTTTTCAATTAAGGCGTAATAAAAGTTTTTGTCTTTCCCTTGAGTGGCCTTCTTCGGTCTGCCGAATAGCTGGATCTTTTCACAGTCTGGTAGTGCCTGCTCTGTTAGAATCCGCTTGAGAATTTCACTTCCCATTGCTCCGCTTACACCAATAATGGTTACAGTCTTAAATCTGCCTATAGCACCATAAGGGTCTTTTTTGTAATTTAGCTTTTTAGAAAAGTAATTCCTTTCTATTGAAAGATTTTTTTTCTCCTTATGTGTTGAATAGCATCTGGGCAAGTATTTAAAAGTGACCCCTATCTGTTTTGGATCTACTAATTTTTTTCCGGTCTCGAATTCTATACAAGGATTATGTAGTTTTTGCACTTACCCCTCAACCCTGGGAAAGATCGGTTCAATCTTTGAGACGGCAGTGGTCTCTCCTATTTTTCCCCACTCGGTTATATCATCCAATCTCTGGGTGTGTAAATTCCCCTTTATACCTAAAGATGTCCATATCTTCTCAGCAGTGCTCGGCATAAAGGGAAAGAGAAGAACAGTAATAATCCTCAGTGCCTCTACGATATTATATAATACGGCATTCAATCTTCCCGCTTGATCTTCTTTCTTTGCCAGGGTCCAAGGTGAGGTCTCGTCTATATACTTATTCACAGCAGCTATAAATCCCCAAATGGCAATTAATGCCTTGTTAAAGGCCAGTCGGCTCATCTGATTAATCATGTCTTCAAGCATCTTTGAAGCATCACTTCTCAATCTCTCGTCGATCTCTAAGTATCCGGTTGGTTTATGAAGACCCCCCTTGAAATATTTAATAACCATTGCCAGGCTGCGACTCGCCAAATTCCCAAGATCATTTGCCAAATCAGAATTCAACCTGTTAACCAAGGCACTCTCACTGAAATTGGCATCCAATCCAAATACCATCTCTCGCATAAGAAAATACCGAAAGGCATCGAGACCATACTTGTCTTTTAAACTAAGGGGGTTGATGATATTCCCAAGACTCTTGGATATCTTGTTTTTATCTATGTTCCAGTAGCCGTGAACATTTAAATGATGATATGGTTCAATGCCGGAAGCCTTTAGGATGGTTGGCCAGTAAATACCGTGGGGTTTTAATATGTCCTTCGCGATCAGGTGTTGGGTTGATGGCCAGAATTTGTGATAAAGATCAGAGTCAGGATAACCAACAGCAGTTAGATAATTGATAAGGGCATCAAACCAGACATAGGTGACATAGTCTCTATCAAATGGCAGAGTTATTCCCCAATCCAACCTTGATTTTGGACGCGAAATGCACAGGTCTTCTAAAGGGTCTCTCAAGAAGGCCAATACCTCATTGCTATATCTTTCAGGGCGAATAAAACCAGGGTGGGACTTGATGTACTCTATCAACCAATCCTGATACTTGCTCATTCTAAAGAAATAGTTCTTTTCTTTTATAAACTCAGGGGCAACCTTATGATCAGGGCATTTGCCATCCGCAAGTTCCTTTTCATAGTAAAAACGTTCGCATCCAAAACAATAATATCCCCCATATTCACCAAAGTAAATATCCCCTACGTCGTATACTTTCTGAAGAATCAACTGAACAACTTTCTTATGGTCTTCATCGGTTGTTCTGATAAAGTAATCATTAGAAATGGAAAGCTCCGGCCAGATATTTCGGAATAGCATGCTTATCCTATCAGCATATTCTTTTGGGTTTTCTCCCGCAGCCTCGGCAGCTCTAACAACCTTATCACCGTGTTCATCCGTTCCTGTAACGAAAAAGGTTTCCCTCCCAGACAGTATGTTGAAACGGTTGAGAACATCTGCGGCTATAGTAGTGTAGGCATGTCCCAGATGGGGTTCGGCATTTACATAGTATATAGGAGTAGTTACATATAATGTTTTGCTCATGTTTCAAACTCAACATTTACCTTAAAGATTTTTTTGGCAGGGAGATTGAGGATGTCTTTAATGGCTGTTTTTTTTGATATATCAGCGAGGCTATAGATAATCTCCTCTTTGGATTCACCAATAAAAGTAAACCATACATTATACTCATGTTCTCTTTTGTAGTTATGTGTTATGCCCTGATATGAATGTAGTACTTTAACAAAATCTTGAATCTTTTCAGGGGGTACCCTGGCCGCACACAGTGTGCTTGTAAAACCCAGTTTCTTTGAGTCAAAGGAAGCACCAAGGCGTCGAATATAGCCTTTATGTATCAATTGCTTAACCCTCTCTATCATATTGTCTTCAGATATATTTAATTCCTCTCCCAGCACTTTAAATGGTCTGGAACTGATGGGGAATTTAGACTGAATCCTGTTCAATATATCCCTATCTAACCTGTCCATGTCAACTTATCGCGTTTACCGTTTGCTTTGAAATGTCTATATTGTTCCCTTTTTATTCTGACTCCTGATTAAACTGTTACCTTAGTTTTTGATAAGGGATTTTCAAAGTAAATGTAGTATCTTGTGGTTTGCTCTTAACATCTATCTTAACGCCATATTTTTTTAGCAAGATATAGCAGCTGTGTAACCCCAGTCCTATGCCGGTCGGGGATCCATCAGTGGAGTTTGAGGGTTTGGTTGTGAAAAATGGGTCAAATATCTTTGGCAAGCGCTCTTTTTTTATACCCACACCTGTATCATGGACATCCAGAAAGATGTGGTTTCCTACAAGTCTTGTAGTTACCGTCAGTTCCTTTTTATCCGAACAGTACATAGCATCCAGGGAGTTCCTGATAATATTGAGGAAACTCTGGCTGAAATCGCTATAGACTGCCTTGATAGGAGGGATAGACTCATCAAAATTGTACTTTTTTATTATGTCATATTTGAAGAACGTGTCGGCTTCCAGAAAGGCAAGTTCTTCTTTCAACAACTCACAAATATTTATCAATTGAAGTTCTTCTGTTTGTTCTTGCCGGCTTTTGTACATCATATTTTTTATTATCCCAGCCAGCCTTTCTACATTTTTGTTGATCGACATGGTATCTTTTATAGCATTATCAGATTCTGGTAATATTTCGTCGATCTCTTTTATCCCCTTTTCTCTCGACAATTTCATCAGCTTTTCTTTCTGCTTTTTCAGCTTGTGTTCCAGAAGCTGAGACCTTCCCAATATGCCTGTTAGGGGGGAATTCATATTGTGGGCTATCCCTTGAACCAATGTCCCTATTGAAGAGAGTTTATGATGTTCCATCAACTCTATTTCCATCTCATGCTGATGCTGTTCTAGTTTTTTGGTCTCGGTAACGTCTCTGGCTATACCGGATATGCCGTTCACTTTTCCGTATTCGTCCTTTAACGGAGAAGTAGAGACCACCAGATATATTGTTTCACCGTGTTTATCCTTAAACACAGTTTCAAAATTCTTTTTTCTGCTACTCATTACTGAATCTTTGAATCTCTTTTTCGACTGTTTTTCAGGGAATAAGGAGAAGAACTCCTTGCCAATCAACTTTTCTCTCTTTATCCCGTACTCTTCGATCTTCTGGTTAACATATATGATCCTGCCATCCATATCAAGGGTATAGATAATGTCATTGGCATTTTCCAGAAGGTTTTCTAAGTATTCTTTGGTTTCTTTTACCTCTTGATCCAATCGTTCTTTCTCTTTGGCAACACGATACTGTTCAATAGTCTTCTGGACAACAAAAGGGAGGGTTAGGAGATAATCTCTGGATTTGGTAATGTAATCATATGCCCCTAACTTCATAGCCTTAACAGCGATTCTTTCATCTCCCCATCCTGTTACCATAATAACCGGGACCTGATAGTGTTTTTCCCTGATTCTTTTCAAGACCTCCAGACCATCTACCTTTGGCAGGGTATAGTCGAGCAGTACCGCATCGTAAGCCCCCTGACCTAACATAGCCCAACATTCTTCTCCGGAAGCAGTGGTATCAATGTCAAGATTATTGTTGTGTTTGGAAAGAGCCTTTTGCATTAACTCTATATGGTTTGGGTTGTCTTCAACTATCAATATCCTTGTATGGTTATCTTCCATATTTGTTCCTTTCGTAGTACTCTCTTGATGGCTTCGTAAAAAGTCCATCTGCGGCGTTCCACTGCATCCTTCGTCGTTGCAGCGTACCCCTAAGTACGTTTCACTCCTTCGGATTTGCGCGCCTTGCAATCTGGAGCTTTTTACTTTGCCATCCCAATTTTGACCTTTTACGGGCCCATTAAGGGATATGGAAACATCTTACGGCAGATTAGCCGTCATATTAAGTCAGTCATTTTGGCAGCTTGTTAACAAGCACCCAATATAGTCGGATGCTTTTTATTTTATTAACAAATTCATTGAAGTCAACCGGTTTTGTAACATAGCTATTGGCCCCACCGGCATATCCCTTGGCTATCTCCTCATCTCTAGACGAAGTTGTTAGCATTATCACGGGAATCAACTTTAGGTCAGGGTCGCTTTTGATCTTTTCTAAGACCTCAAACCCGTCTATTTTAGGCAACTTAACATCCAGCAGTATAAGTCCTGGCCTTGGAGCTTTGGTTTTGTCAGAGTATTTCCCTCTGTGATACAAAAAATCAAGGGCTTCCTGGCCGTCTTTGACAACATAGATATCATTGAGTATCCCGTTTTCCCTTAATGCCCTCTTAGTCAACTCCACATGATCATCGTTGTCTTCTACCAGTAGCATCTTTACAGGTTCACTATTCATCCTATAAATCTCCTTTCAATCAATGTTTTGCCTCTTTGGCAGCGTGTAGGGCTGACCCAGATTTCTCTTCGGCAACGTAAAATGGAATGTAGCCCCTTTGCCCTTCTCGGACCCTACCCAGATATTTCCACCGTGGTTTTCAACTATCCTCTTTATAATAGCCAACCCTACCCCTGTTCCTTCAACACCCTCTAAATCCTGAAGCCGCTGGAATATTATGAATATCTTTTCATGGTATTTCTTCTCTATCCCTATTCCATTATCCCTAACATAAAATTCATAAACCTCTCCTTTATCCGTGTGGCCAATCTCAATTACAGGGCTCTCTGCATCGCCCATAAATTTTATGGAATTGCTGATGAGGTTCTCAAATACCTGCAGGATCCTGTTTCTGTCACAGTAGACAATTGGAAAGTGGTTCCGAAGAAGTAACTCTATCTTTTTTTCTTCCAGGAGGTGTTGTACCCGTCCAGTTAGCTCCTCTATTATCTTCGAAGTGTCAACCTTCTCAAAGGCGCCCACCACCCTCCCGACTTTTGACAACTCAAGGAGGTCTTGAGTAAGGGTCTCCATATAACTTGCATTTTGGCCTATGCGCTCAAGATAATGCTGCCCGTTCTCGTCTATCTTATCCTTATAATCGCTCAGGAGGATCGAAGCAAAGCCCTGCAGAGAGACCAGAGGGGATTTTAGATCATGCGATACGGTATAGACGAAATTCTCTAACTCCTCATTCCTACGCCTGATCTCTTCCTCTAACCTTTTTTTCTCGGTAATATCCTTGTAAACCCCCATAGTCCCTATTGTTTTCCCTCTGTTATCCCTTATCAGAGAGGCAGAGGTGTTGATGGGAACGATACGACCATCCTTTGCAATGATATCGATCTCATAATTTTGCAGCCTCCCGTCTTTCCCCAACACCTTCATGATCTTTCTGGCATCTTCTCTCCCGTTAAGGTAGTATTGATATATATGAGTTCCTATGGTTTCTTCTCTCCTATACCCCAACATTTCCTCTGCCCCTTTACTGGCAAAAGTAATAACGCCCTTGTTGTTGGTTGTAGTTATACCGTCAATGGAACTCTCAATAATATTTTCCAGGAAGTTCTTGACCTCTCTGGTCTCATTTTCCAGTTTCTTTTTCTCTGTAATATCTTTTGCAACGCCCAGTGATCCGATAACCTTTCCATTTACATCCCTTAACAGGGAAGCCGATACGATTGCAGAGATTATTCTTCCATCCTCGGCTATATAATCTATTTCATAATTCTCCAGCTTTTCTTTCTCCCTCACTATACCCTCCAGTTCTTTTGCCTTTTCCATCCCCTTTGCATAGTATTTCGAGGTGTGGGTGCCGATCCAGCTTTCCCTATACCCCAACATTTCCTCTGCCCCTTTACTGGCAAAAGTTACGATACCCTTTCTGTCAACTGCGACAATGGCATCGGCAGAACTCTGGAGGATGCTATCCACTAAATCTCTGGTCTCTCTGATCTCATTTTCCAGTATCTTCTTTTCTGTGATATCTCTAATATATGCCTGAACAGCAAGTCTGCCTTTATAATTGATGGTCGTTGCAAAAACCTCAACATCTATCTTCTTCCCATCTTTCCTTAGTTCCACAAATTCATAGTTTTCCGGTACCTTCTCTCCCCTCTGCCTCTTTAGTCCTCTTTCGGAAACCAGTTCAAGGCTCTCCGGGGCAATTAGCTCTCTGAAATCCATATGTTTCAGCTCTTCTGCCGTATATCCCGTTATTTCCTCAAATCTCGTATTTACAAATTTAAAGACATCGTCCTGTACGATATATATCCCATCAAATGACTTGTCGACTATGTTTCTGTATTTCTCTTCTGATTCGGCAATCTCTCTGGTTCTCTCCTTAACCTTATCCTCCAGGGTCACTCTTGCTTCTTCAAGGACTTTAACCAGATTTTCTGTGTGGGTTTTTGCTTCCCTGAGTTCTTCAAGCTGGAGATTGAGGAATCTTATTAGATACCCTGTTAAAGTTCCCATACCAGCAAGCACAGTTACAATAACCAGACTGAAAATCAGGAGATAAGTGGTATCCTGAAATGCATTGGCACTAAAGGCATTAACGATATGGATATGAGGTATTATCCCGTAGTGCTCTAACCATATCTCTGCAAGATAAGCTACACCACCTACAACAAATACGAATATGGACTGTTTGAGGGGAAGAATCAGGGCTGACATTATAAAGCTTATCCCAAGAAGGATAAAGAGGGGGCTCTCTATCCCTCCGGTGTAATGGACGGCAATGGCGGTCAGTACCATACTTATTATTAACCTAAAGAGGTATACCCACTTTGGACAAAAATTTCTCTTAATTAAGACTATGGTGATTTGAGCAGTGATATAATAAGCGACCAACACAATACCGATTGGGATGAGGGGGTAGGGTATGCCTTTAGTGTAGGCTATTACAGCAATGCCGAATAGAAAGGGAAACAAGACAAATCGCGCTAATCTGTCAGCAAATATTGCTCTTTCAATAGTCCTTTCATCTTCACTCTGCTCTTTCATGGCAAGAAATCCTTTTTTGAGTTATCAGTTTATATCTAATACTATATGGAGAGGATTCTTTCAAGCTAAAAATTTTTGACAAATGGAGACTGTGATGATAGATATAATGTTCTGAACTATGTTTTAAATTTTGGTCATTTAATATTAGGATTTGTTTCGGATTTCGATATTTGATATTCGAATTTATTTTTTCTGACTATGTATGAGAAGGTTGCTATGGAACATCAATTGAAAAGCAGGATTAGGGTTGCTTGTGGAAAAGAAAAGGCAGATCTTTTAATCAAAAATGCCAGAGTTGTGGATGTGTTTTCAGGCAGCATTTTTTCTGCCGATGTGGCAATCCACGACTCAATAATCATAGGGTTTGGAGATTATAATGCCAGGGAAATTATAGACCTGAAGGGGAAGTTTCTCTGTCCGGGTTTTATTGATGGTCATATCCATGTGGAAAGTTCAATGGTTTCAGTATCTGAATTTGCAGGGGCTGTTGTTCCTCTGGGGACTACTTCAATAATAGCTGATCCCCATGAAATAGCCAACGTTATGGGGACAGAAGGCATTACATACATAGCTGAATCAGGCAGATTAACCCCCCTGGACGTATACATCATGCTGCCTTCCTGTGTGCCTGCTACAGACATGGAAACCTCTGGAGCAAGATTGTCTGCTTCAGACCTTTTAAAGCTAATTCACAAAGAGTGGGCACTGGGTCTCGGCGAGGTTATGAACTTCCCAGGGGTAATAGATGAAGACCCTGAGATTTTGAGAAAGATAGAAATAGCTAAAGGAAAAAGGATTGATGGGCATGCGCCTATGCTGGTTGGAAATGCTCTCAATGCTTATATATCTGTGGGTATAGGTTCGGATCATGAGTGTACAACTCTTAAAGAGGCAAGAGAGAAACTCCAAAAAGGGATGTACATAATGATCAGGGAGGGAACGGTAGCAAAAAATATGAAGACCCTTTTACCATTAGTAACACCCACTAATTCAAGGAGGTACCTCTTTGTTACCGATGACAAACATCTCCTTGACCTGGTTGAGGAAGGGCATATGGACTTCATAATAAGAAGGGCTGTTAAACAGGGACTAGATCCTGTCATTGCTATCCAGATGGCCACGTTAAACCCTTCAGAGTATTTCCGTTTGAACAGATTAGGCGCTATAGCGCCGGGGTACAAAGCGGATATTACCGTATTCAAAACGTTAAAGGATCTAAGAGTCGAAATGGTGTTTAAAGGCGGTAAATTGGTGGCAAAGGATGGCCGGCTTTTGGAACTGCCACTAAAAGGGAAAAAACCAACCCTCAGGAACTCCATTATGATAAAAAAGATGGACATTGACAGATTGAAAATAAAGGCATCTTCAGAGAATGCCAGGATAATAGAATTGGTCCCAAATCAGATAACGACAAAGAAGATAATTGAGAAGGTAAGAATTGTTAATGGCCATGCATTGGCTGATATCGAAAGGGATATTCTTAAGATAGCGGTAATAGAAAGACATACCGGATCGGGCAATATTGGATTGGGGTTTGTAAGGGGTTTTGGGCTGAAAACCGGTGCTATAGGATCTTCGGTTGCCCACGATTCTCATAATATAATAGTAGTGGCAACCAATGACGATGATATGTTGAAAGCGGTAATGGAAATAGAAAAGATAGGTGGGGGACAATTGGTTGTAGCAAACGGGAATATATTAGCTTCTCTACCTTTGCCAATTGCCGGATTGATGTCCCATAGACCGCTTTTGGAAGTAGCCGATGGGATCAAAAGACTTCTTGCATCAGCAAAGACCCTTGGATGCCATGTTAGAGATCCCTTTATGGCTTTATCTTTTCTTGCCTTGCCCGTTATCCCTGAATTAAAGATTACAGACAAAGGACTAGTGGATGTAAGTGAATTTAGGATAGTTCCCCTATTTGAATAGGAGAGTTGGGGAACCTTTAATAGCGAGGATTAATGAATGAAAAAAACAAGTTCATCAAATCGAATGACAGATGAGGAAAAAGAAAACCTGTGGGGTAAATATGTAGAGATAAAGCTTAAAGATAGCAGGACAGCAAGAGGGCTTGTTATTACCCAGGCAGGTGATTCTATTAGCATATCCGACGAGTTTAAAAACCTAGAAGAATACCAAAACTATAAACCTGAAATAATGGGAAGCTGTGGTGTAGTCTATCCACATACAGAGGGCTATAAATGGAGTGAAATAGATAGGATAGAGGTTGTCCTGTGATTTGAAAAAAGAATTAGTTTATTTTTTTGTTGACTTTTTTGCCAAATTTTTTTAATTTAGATTTAGAAAGTGAATGGTCTTCATTTAGTTAATATAATTTAAAGGAATTTAAATGGGTATCCCTGAAAGGAAAGAAAAAGAAAAGATAAAGAGGCGGAAAGATATCCTTGGGGCAGCAAAAAATAGTTTTTCGAAAAAGGGTTTCATGAATGCCACAATAGAGGAAATTGCCCAGGAGTCTGAACTAAGTACGGGCACTATCTATCTCTACTTCTCGGGAAAAGAAGAATTGTACGTTTCTCTGATAGTCGAAACCTATGATATCCTTATTGAAGAACTTAGAGAAGTGCTAAAACAAGATGTGGCGCCTGATGAGTTATTGGTAAGTATAGCTACTACCTACTACAACTTTTGTGAAAATCATCCGGATCATTATAGGATTTTAAACTTCATTGTTAACGAGCATCTAAATTTAAAGTTGATACCTGATTTAATAGAGAAGATTGATGATAAGACCGATATTATCTTTAAAATGGTTAGTGAAGTGATTAAGCAGGGGATTAGTATAGGTATATTCAAACAAATAGATGTCTGGGACATTACCAGCCTTTTTTGGAGTAATATGCATGGTATATTACAGACACAAACTACCATTGATTATTTGAAAGGCAGAACTACTAATATTGAGTCTTTAATTAGGAAAAACATAGAACTGATGTTTTTAGCCATTAAGGTCTAAATATCATATTTTCAGGAGGCTTTACCTATGGCGACCGTAAGGGAGGTAAACGAGGCTTTTTTGGAGAAGGGTTTGGAGATAGAGCTTCCATTTCCGGATGAATGGTTAGTGAAGAAGGTTGACATATTGGAGAAGAGGGATAGTTCAGACAAGGTTGGAGTTCTATTAGCTTTGAAGCTGATAGATGATAGGGGCAGAGAGGTATCGGATCTTTACTATGGGGAGAGTTTAGTAAAGAGAGAGCGCAAAGTTCGGGACATAAAGATAGAGGTACCCTCTAAGGTTAAGTTGTTACCCTTGCGGGCCAGGATGGATTTTGACAGTGATGAAGAAGCGTGGAGCTACACAAAGGGGGCGTTTATCGATTTATTAAAAGACAAGGGGTACAGTATATGGGGGGACAATATTTCCAGTGATATAGATTCATCAGTGCTTTCCCTTTTAGAGAGAGGGGAGTTGGACATATATGCGGAGAAGGATAGCAGGGGATTTCTCATAAGAGTAGCCTTACGGTCTACAGCAGAGGATGCCTATAAAAAGGCCATTGCTTTAGTGGAACTAAGGAAGGATTATGGAAGCCTATACGACTATGGTTTAATAATACCTGCATTTCAGGATTCACTGGGAGTAAAGTGGCGGGATCAGGAGTTTTGGCTTACAGCGAACAGCGAGTATTTATCAATACATCGCATAGGGTTATTTGCCGTGGACAACCTGGATCCCAATCGGATATATCCTCACACAGTATACCCTAAAGAGCGGGAGATATTCAGGTACATGGTGAATTCCAGCAGGCAGTGGTCAGTAGTAAGGGGCAGGTATTTACAGCAGAGAGCAAGCAGGGCCGGCAGCTCAGAGTAAACCAAT
>JACQWO010000058.1 GCA_016209225.1 Desulfobacterales bacterium | reverse complement strand
GTGCTTCTCCCTTGGCATCAGAACGACAGGTTCTCATGTTCCGTATTAAAGCCTGTATTGAGTTCATGCCCCCTCTATGCCGACTGCCGCTTTGTCTGTTATGCCAGTTCACATCAAAGCTTATCCCAAACTTACGCTCGGCGTTTGGTTTTGACAGTATCGTTTCCATTTCGACACCTCATCAGGGGTTCACTTGCGTTCATCTCCTCAATACGCACCTGACAATTCTTTGATTGCCTTTTCCCTTATCGCTCACCACAAACACTCTTAATGAATGCCGCATAGGGCGGTTTGATTCCAGCTTCTGGTCGCCGAAACCGAGAGACCTACTCTCATCTTTAATACAGCACGAAAGGCTTACGCCTCTCTTCATGACACACAAGCGAAGCGGAGGGGAGGGGAAATCAGGAGTTCGCTGCTCAACTGCCGCGTTCCCCCTGAGCGAAGCGAAGGGGGAACGCTGAACTGAGCCGTTTCTGAAAGGCGGTAGCCTTTTAGGAATCGGCTCCAGTGACATGTTTTTTATTTTCTTTTTTCGGGGCGGTTCGAAATGAACCACGCTCTAAAGAAATTTGTCTGGCAAGGTAAATTTTTGCCAAGCTCTGGTAAGGCACATCCTTTTTATTCGCAAGAGTCTTTAGTTCAGCTATCATATCCTCTGGGAGTCGAATTGAAATCGACCTTACAGATGGCTTTAGTTTAGGAAAAGAGGCCCTTTTGAATTCTCTTGCATCAAAATAATCAAGAGGAGAATGAGTTGCCCAGAAATCTCTCTCCTCATCTTCATTCTTAAAGTCTGGAATCATTTTATCCTTTTTCATTGTAAAATTCCCTTTCTCTTTTATTCATATTCCTGGCAGAAATCATTCTAATTAGATTATCCCGTTTAGTGAATATGACGACAAGAAAACGTTCCGCATCTGTTTTGCCAAAAGCTGCCCATCGTTTTTCAGAGCCAGAATGCTTCGGATCATCGAGAACAAGAAGAGGTTTGTTAAAAAACACTTGTTCACATTCCCAGTTTTCGACACCATGCTTGATGAGGTTCTTATCTATATTCCCTCGGTCCCACTGGAAGCCTGTAAAATGTTCAAATATCTTTTCCATCTAATTCTATATTAAACTCTCAATGAGCTTTGTTTTTTCCATATTTCGATGATATAAGATGTTATTGATGGAAATCAATAGAAGATTCAGGCATGATCCTCATTTACCTCTCCCTCGGTACACTCATAAGAACTTTTATTAGAGCAGTTACCGAGTATTATGATTTTTCAAGGATCTCATTATTCCTTTTCTCCCTCTTGCTGAAGACTGAATGCTGAACGGCTGATTCTCACAGATGTTCTTTTAAATCCCCTAAACTTACTACACCCTCTCTAATGATTTTAATAGGTGTGCAGGTGACATCTATGACAGTTGAGCCTAGAAGACTTTTGGTTTTCCCGCCATCAAGTATCAAATCAACCCTATTTCCCAGGCTTTCATAGACTTCAAGGGCAGTGGTACAGCCCCTTTGACCGGAAATATTTGCACTGGTAGCGGTTATAGGAATATCTGCTTGTTTAACTAACTCCTGTGCTATTGGATTGTTTGATATTCTAATGCCTATCTTTCCGGTATTGCCCGTAAGTAGAGAGGGTAATTTGGGGGATGCTTCGAAGATAATTGTTAACCCCCCTGGCCAAAAATTTTTAATCAGGTTCTCTGCCTTTTCAGGCACATAAGATACAAATTCAGATAAAACCTCTCTTTTATAAATCAAAATTGGTATGGGTTTTTCATAGTTTCTGCCTTTGATATTAAAAACCTTTCTGATCGCCTTTTCGCTGAGGGCACTCACTCCTAGACCATAAAGGGTTTCAGTAGGAAACACTACCACCCCATCCCGATGAACCAACAAGGCAGCTTCCGAAATCATCAACGGATCAGGAACTATTGGGTCAACTTTAATAACCTTTGTCATTGCTCCTCTGTTATATATCGAGAGCTTAAAAAAGTACCCCTTTTCGCTTCAGCATACATTTCCCGTTTTTCAACAGGATAAACTTTGACCCATCTAAGCTCGCTTCATTCAAAATTCACAAACTCGCACTTTGTGCTCAAACGCGTGAATTTGCTACATTAAGCTCGCCAAGGTGGGTTCCCCAAAAAGCTTGTTCCTGCGAAGGCAGGAATATGAATTCGCTCTTAGGAGACTTCTTAAAGCTCTCATATCTATATCAGGATATTCCTCCTCTATCAAGACAAAAAGAACAACCATGCCTATTTAACTTAAGGTTCTGCCAATTGATTGTTGACAAATCTATTCAAGTGTATTATAAATTTTACTGATTTTTACGATTACAACTTATTGACACAATTAATCAAGTCGCAACCGAACTTCAAGATTCGGCTTTACTGATAAGAAAATCTAATTATTTTAGGGTGTTATAACCATCTAAGGTAATGAGAGGTGTTGTTTGATGGAGAAAAGGGATGCGAAATTAATAGAAAAATTGGTAGAAACAGACAAAGAGTTAAAGAGCTATGTAGATGATCATATTGAATTAGAAAAAAAACTTGCCGGGTATCATGAAAAACCTTACCTTACCCCAGAAGAAGAGATCGAAAGAAAGAGAATTCAAAAGTTGAAACTTGCAGGGAAAGATAAAATAGAAGAAATTCTATCAAAGTATCGCTGATTGAAAGTTCGAGTAACTGCTCAGGTGGATAGGCTGAAGTTTAGGCTATAGACTATTAGCCTGTGGACTATTAGCCTACTACAGCCTAAACAACCTAATTAGGTCAATGCGCAGTGACTAACAGCCTTCAGCCTACAGTCTAAACAACCTGAGTAGTAACGAATAAGTTTTGATTTGAAGAGGAATTATTGTGAAAAAGACAGGAGCCCAAATTCTATTAGAGAGTCTCCAATTAGAAGGTGTGGACACCATCTTTGGTTTTCCAGGGGGAGCAGTGATTGGCATCTATGACGCATTATTGAATTCCCCCATCAGGCATATATTGGTAAGGCATGAACAGGCGGCTGTCCATGCTGCTGATGGTTATGCTCGTTCCTCTGGAAGGATTGGAGTTTGTCTGGTAACCTCTGGGCCTGGAGCAACCAATACAGTTACAGGCCTTGCCACAGCTTATATGGATTCTATCCCGGTAGTAGTTTTAACTGGACAGGTGTCCACTGGACTAATAGGTAATGATGCATTTCAGGAAGCAGATATAATGGGAATTACCAGGCCATGTACCAAACACAGCTATCTGGTTAAAGACGTAAAAGAATTAGCCAGAACAATTAAAGAGGCATTTTATATTGCTGGAACAGGAAGACATGGTCCTGTGCTTGTAGATTTGCCTAAAGATGTTATGGCCGACTCAGCAGAGTTTAATTATCCTGAAAGTGTTAATATGCAGAGTTATAACCCTACTTATAGAGGGCATCGTGGCCAGATTCAAAAGGCATTTAAATTGATATTAAAGGCTAATAGACCTCTAATTTATGCAGGCGGAGGAGTAATATCTTCTGATGCCTCTGAGGAGTTAACAACATTTGCCAGGACTCTCTCCATCCCTGTTACTGCCACACTGATGGGTTTGGGCTGTTTTCCTGGAGTGGATGAACTTTCACTGGGCATGCTTGGGATGCATGGAACCTATAGGGCAAATATGGCTGTTACCAATTGCGATCTATTAATAGCCGTTGGTGCCCGTTTTGACGATCGGGTTACAGGAAAAATAGAGGAGTTCGCCCCTAATGCAAAGATAATCCATATCGATATTGATCCCACATCTATCAGTAAAAATATTAGAGTAGATATCCCCATAGTGGGGGACGCAAAAGATGTTTTAAGGAAAATCAACAAGTTGATTCAAGAGGAGAAAGGGGATTGGAGAAGTATCCGTCGAGAATGGCTTGATCAGATTCTCCAATGGAAGAATACGTATCCCTTGGCTTATGAACAAAAGGATGTTATAAAACCCCAATATGTGGTGGAGAAAATTTATGAGATAACCAAAGGAGAGGCAATAATCTCTACCGAGGTTGGGCAAAATCAGATGTGGACTGCCCAGTATTACCATTTCACCAAGCCTCGAACCCTCTTAACATCAGGTGGCCTAGGCACCATGGGTTATGGGTTTCCTGCGGCTATAGGAGCGCAGATTGCATTTCCTGATAAGATAGTTATAGATATAGCCGGTGACGGAAGTATACAGATGAACATTCAGGAATTGGCTACAGTGGCTCAATACAACCTGCCTGTGAAGATAGCTATTTTAAACAATCGATATTTAGGAATGGTGCGACAATGGCAGGGGTTATTTCACAATAAAAGATACTCCCAAACCCATTTAGAAGTTTCTCCAGATTTTGTTAAACTAGCCGAAGCCTATGGGGCTGTTGGTTTGAGAGCCACAAAACCCGAGGAAGTTGTGCCAACAATCGAAAAAGCCCTGTCAATTTCCAAGGCTGTTATTATGGACTTTGTGGTAGAACAGGAAGAGGATGTGTATCCCATGGTTCCGGTAGGCGCCCCTCTTAAGGAGATGTTGTTAGTCTGATGGAGAGTGAGATTTTGGATATGAGACATACTATATCAGCCCTCGTTTTGAATCAGCCTGGTGTTCTGTCAAGAATAGCAGGTCTTTTCAGCGGCAGGGGATTTAACATAGAGAGCCTTTGCGTTGCAGAGACCCTTGACCCATCTGTTTCAAGGATGACTATAGTAACCAGGGGCAATGATCAGGTTATAGAACAGATAACCAAACAGTTGAATAAACTTGTAGACATAATCAAGGTTGTTGATTTCTTTGGCAGTGAGTATGTTGACAGGGAGATGATACTGATAAAGGTTACATCTGAATCATCTTCTAGGGCTGAGATTCTAAGGATCGTCGATATCTTTAGAGGGAAAATAGTTGATGTAACTCCAAAGTCATACACTATAGAAGTCTCAGGAGATGAGAATAAGATTCGAGCAATAATAGATCTTCTTAAACCTATGGGAATAAAAGAGGTAGTCCGGACGGGTAAGGTAGCTATATCCAGGGGCAGTAAGGGGATTTAAATGTTTTATCGAGTATATTTTAGAAGGACTGTTTTAAAAAGGAGGAGCAATGGCGGTTATATATTATGAAAAAGATGCGAAGTTAGAAACCCTGAAGAAAAAAAAGATAGCTATTATTGGATATGGCAGTCAAGGGCATGCCCAGGCTCAAAACCTGAGGGATAGTGGTCTTGATGTAATAGTTGCCGAACTTAAAGGAACACCAAACTATGAAAAAGCCATAGAGGATGGATTCAAGCCTATTAGCGCATCGGATGCATCAGCTAAAGCTCATGTTATACAAATCCTGGCACAGGATGATGTCCAGGCCAAATTATACCAAAATGAAGTGAGAGCCAATTTAACTAAAGGAAAAACTCTGGTATTCTCTCATGGATTCAATATACATTTTGGCCAGATTGTTCCACCCAACAATATAGATGTAATTATGATAGCTCCTAAAGGCCCCGGGCATTTAGTGAGAAGAGAATATGAAAAAGGTGCTGGGGTTCCGGCTTTAGTGGCTATTTTTCAAGATTATACCGGGAAGGCAAAAGATACGGCTTTGGCCTATGCAAAAGGGATAGGAGCAGCCAGGGCAGGGGTAATTGAAACAACCTTTAAGGAAGAGACCGAAACGGATCTTTTTGGCGAACAATGTGTCCTATGTGGAGGTGTTTCAGAATTAGTCAGAGCGGGCTTCGATACGCTGATTGAAGCCGGGTATCAGCCGGAAATAGCCTATTTTGAATGTCTTCATGAGCTGAAACTCATCGTGGACCTGTTTTATGAAGGTGGAATCAGTTATATGAGATACTCAGTGAGCGATACTGCCGAATACGGAGACCTGATGGTTGGAAGAAGGATAATCAATCAGGACACAAGAAAAGAGATGAAAAAGGTCCTGGAAGAGGTACAAAACGGGAAGTTTGCCAGGGAATGGATACTGGAAAACCAGGCAAACCGGCCTGTCTATAACTCCTTGAAAAAGCAGGACGGTGAACATCTGATAGAAGTAGTCGGGAAGAAACTCCGCAGCATGATGGGTTGGATTGGAAAGAAGGGTTAACCTTGCGGTTTACGGAATTTCCTATTGTCAAAGAGGGGCTTTTGCTTGTCATCCCTCTTTCCATACTTACAATAGTTCTTGGATTCTTACTCCCAGTTTATATTACTCTCCTGCTGATCTTAATCGATCTATTTCTGGTATACTTCTTCCGTAATCCAAAAAGAAGGATACCAGATTTCCAAGGTTCTGTAGTGGCTCCGGCTGATGGTAAGATTATCCATGCAGGGGAGTACTTAGAAGACCGATTCTTGGGCGGGAAGACAATTAAGATCAGTATATTTATGTCTATCTTTAATGTTCATATAAATAGGACGCCAATATCTGGTAGAATAACAGAGATATTCTACAAAAAAGGAAGGTTTATTTCAGCAAATTTCGACAAGGCATCTCTTTTAAATGAACATAACGCTTTGCTCCTGGAAACAGAGGATAATAAAAAGATACTTTTTATCCAGATTGCCGGATTGGTTGCAAGGAGGATTATCTGTTGGATTAAAAAGGGAGACGCTGTAGTAAAGGGGCAGAGATTTGGTCTAATATGCTTTGGCTCTCGTGTGGACATCTTTTTACCTATAGAGACTAAAATCGATGTCAAGATCGGCCAACGGGTGAAGGGTGGAGAAACAATACTGGGGTATTTGACATGAAAAGAAGAAAAAAAAGGGGAAAGAAAGACAGTATGAAAAGGGGCATCTATGTGCTGCCTAATCTCTTTACCACTGTGAGTCTGCTCTCTGGGTTTTATGCGATTATCTCGGTTTTGGATGGTAACTTTCAATATGCTGCCTGTGCTATATTAGTTTCGCTCCTCTTCGATGGGCTCGACGGCAGAATTGCAAGACTTACCAGAAGCACAAGCAGATTTGGTGTTGAATATGACTCTCTCGCAGATTTGGTGGCATTTGGGATAGCGCCAGGGTTGCTTGTCTTTTCGTGGGCATTGGTTCCATTTGGAAGGTTTGGTTGGTTGGCAGCCTTCCTTTATGTGGCATGTGGGGCACTTCGACTGGCCAGGTTTAATACCCAAGTGACTGCTGTTAAAAGCGATAAGTTTAACGGGCTTCCCATACCGGCAGCGGCAAGCCTTATAGCATCAACCGTATTCTTCTTTTATTATCTTGGTTATGATGAAGATACTAAACACATAACTGTCCTGGTTATGATCTATATGCTCTCATTTTTGATGGTGAGCAGCATCAAGTACAACAGCTTTAAAGACCTCGGTTTACTAAAGAGGAGGCCTTTCAGTTTTTTAGTAACCTTAGTTCTTGTCCTTATTGTTGTCGTAGCCAAGCCACAGATTATGTTGTTCACCCTTTTTCTATCCTATGCTCTATCTGGTCCTGTAACTATGATATTCTACCAGAGAAGAAAGGCAGCTGAAAAGTTGAGCGAGAAAGAGAGTGAGGTTTTGGATCCATAGATAATGGGGTGAAGAGGATGACAGAGATTATCAGGATATTCGATACTACTTTAAGGGATGGTGAGCAATCGCCTGGTTTCAGTATGAATGTTGCTGAAAAGCTGAGGGTGGCAGAGCAACTGGAAAAGCTCAATGTGGATATTATTGAAGCTGGGTTTCCCATCAGCTCCGAAGGGGATTTTATAGCAGTTAGAGAGATCGCTAAGAACATCAGGAAACCCCAGATTGCCGGTCTTGCCCGTACAGAGATTCAGGATATTGATAGGGCGTGGGAAGCGTTACAATACGCAGAGAATCCCCTTATCCATATTGTTATTGCCACATCGGATATACACCTTAAATATAAATTAATGAAGAGTAAAGAAGATGTGCTGGATGCTGCCGTTAAGGCTGTGAAACATGCCAAAGGATACACAACAAATGTTGAATTCTCTGCCGAAGACGCAACCCGAAGCGATGTAGACTACCTATGCAGGATATTTGAGGCAGTAATAGATGCCGGAGCAACAACTATCAATATTCCCGACACGGTCGGCTATGCCATCCCGGAGGAGTTCGGCTCATTGATAAAGCATATCAGGAAAAGGGTGCCAAATATCGACAAGGCCTGCATAAGTATCCACTGCCATAACGATCTTGGCCTGGCTGTGGCAAATACTCTGGCTGGAATTAAAAATGGGGCCAGGAAGGTTGAATGCGCTATAAACGGAATAGGTGAGAGGGCAGGAAATGCCTCTTTAGAAGAGATTGTAATGGCCCTTAGAACGAGAAAAGACTTCCACAAATGTGATACCAATATTCGTACAGAACACATATACAACACAAGCAGGCTGCTTGCTCATATTACTGGTGTCCCTGTACAACCAAATAAGGCCATTGTGGGCAGTAATGCATTTGCGCATGAAGCGGGGATACATCAAGATGGAGTCTTGAAGGAGAAGACGACCTACGAGATAATGACCCCGGAATCTATAGGTGTTTCTCAAAGCACCTTGGTCTTAGGCAAGCATTCAGGGAGACACGCATTTCGTGAAAGACTGAGGCAAATTGGGTATGAATTATCGGAGGGAAACCTTAACCTTGCATTTAAGCGCTTTAAGAAATTAGCCGACAAAAAGAAAACGGTCTTTGATGCGGATATAGAGGCCATAATCATAGATGAAATCTTAAGAATTCCAGACACCTATAAATTAATATATCTGAATGTAATCAGCGGGAGTGTTACTGTGCCGGTGGCTACAGTTCAGATTGAGGTGGAAGGAGAGATTGTCCAGGAGGCTGGATTTGGGGGGGGGCCTGTGGACGCCACCTTTAAAACCATCTCAAAGATTACAGGGACAGAAAGCAAATTGGTGCGATATTCCGTAAACTCCATCACCGGAGGGACTGATGCCCTGGGAGAGGTTACCGTTAGATTAGAGGAGAACGGCATTCAGGTAACCGGGCAGGGGGCTGATACAGATATCATTATGGCAAGCGCTAAGGCATTTGTAAATGCTCTTAATAGACTTGAGTATAGGAAGAAGCACCCTATTGTAATACAGTAAATAGTCAACAGCTTACCGTCTAAAAACCAAAGAACTTTCACTACTCTATTAAAAAATCCCTTTTTCAGCTAGTCAATAATCTGATGGATTTAAAACCGAGTTTTGGATGAAAGGGTCAGCTTGATGGGAATGACCATTACAGAGAAGATACTTGCTGATCATGCTGGAGAGCGTGAAGTCGAACCAGGTCAGATACTCAATGTAAGAGTAGATATCGCCCTGGGAAATGACATCACTGCCCCAATTGCCATCAAAGAGTTTAAAAAGGTAGGAGCATTAAAGGTATTTGACAGGGAAAAGATTGTACTGCTTTCAGACCACTTTGTCCCGAATAAGGATATTAAATCCGCCGATCAAGCTAAGTTAATACGGGATTTCGCTAAAGAACATGATCTAACCTACTATTATGAAGTGGGGGAGATGGGGATCGAGCATGTCCTCCTCCCAGAGAAGGGGATAGTCCTACCAGGGGATCTGGTGATAGGCGCCGACAGTCATACATGTACATATGGCGCACTGGGGGCTTTTTCTACCGGTGTTGGCAGCACTGACCTGGCGGCAGCTATGATTTCTGGAGAGGCATGGTTAAGGGTTCCTGAAACAATTAAGTTTGTTTATACAGGGAAACTAAACAAGTGGGTGAGTGGAAAGGATCTTATCCTATATACAATAGGGGACATTGGGGTAGACGGAGCCCTTTATAAGGCCATGGAATTTACAGGGGATGTTATAGAAAATCTCCCAATGGCTTCCAGGTTTACCATGGCCAATATGGCGATAGAGGCCGGGGGCAAGAATGGTATAGTTGTTCCCGATAAAATAACAGAAGAGTATGTAACAAATAGAGCAAAGAGGGAGTATAAATTCTATTCCAGTGATAAAGATGCCAGATACTGTGATGTAAAAGAATACGATGTATCAAAGATTGAGCCTCAGGTTGCCTTTCCTCACCTCCCGGAGAACACGAAAGGGATCAGTGAAGTAGGAAATATCCCTATAGACCAGGTGGTAATTGGATCATGTACCAATGGAAGGCTGGAAGATATGAGGACAGCGGCTCGTATTTTAAAAGGCAGAAAGGCAGCCCCCTATACCCGGTTAATAATTATCCCGGCTACTCAGTGGGTCTATAGGCAGAGTATGAAAGAGGGGCTTTTTGACATTTTTCTGGATGCCAACGCCGCTATCAGCACCCCAACCTGTGGCCCCTGTCTTGGTGGCCATATGGGGGTACTTGCCAAGGGGGAGCGGGCACTGGCTACGACGAATAGAAACTTTGTAGGGAGAATGGGAGATCCTGAGAGTGAAGTGTATCTGGCAAATCCGGCAATAGCAGCCGCTTCGGCTGTTCTCGGAAGGATAGGGAGCCCGGAAGAACTCCAAAACCCAGGAGAAATAGATGAGATTTAAGGGGAGGGTCTGGAAATTTGGATCAGATGTTGACACCGATGCTATCATACCTGCCCGTTACTTGAATACCTCTGACCCGGAAGAACTGGCAAGACACTGCATGGAAGATGTTGATTTATCCTTTGCCGAAAAGGTAAAACAGGGTGATATTATATTTGCGGGGAAAAACTTCGGTTGTGGATCGTCGAGAGAACACGCCCCTATTGCCATAAAAGCAGCAGGGATATCCTGCGTGGTTGCCAGAAGTTTTGCCAGGATATTCTATCGAAACTCTTTTAACATGGCCCTTCCTATAATGGAATGTCCCGAGGCCGTTGATGTTACAGAAGAGGGAGATGATGTAGAAATAGACCTCGACAGGGGAGAGATTATAAATCATACAAGGAATAAGACCTTCAATTGTCAATCCATTCCACCTTTTATGCAGGAATTAGTCGAGAGTGGGGGATTGATGGGATATGTGACAAAAAAGATAAGATAATTAGTTCCCCATGAAAAATTCCTCTGGAGTAAACATCAGCAGGATCATTAAATAGCTCACCGTTCACCGCTAAACTCTTCTCTATCTCGGAATATTCCATCCCTCAACTTCGCATGATGATTCGAGAAGTAGAATGGCTTAAAATAATAATGGAGGCTAAAGAAATGGAGCAGACTAGGGAAAAACCAAGTATGGAAAAGTTAGTTGCGCAAGCCATAAGATTAATTGATTTGGCAGATTATCAAGAAGGCTCTGTGGTGAGTCGAACGATAATTGATAAAAAGACAGGCACGGTAACCTTTTTTGCCTTTGATGAGGGCCAAGGGTTAAGCGAACATACAGCGCCATTTGATGCCTTGGTTTACCTTCTTGATGGTGAAGCGGAAATTGTTATTTCTGGCAAACCTCTTAGCTTGAAGGAAGGTGAGATGGTTATAATGCCAGCCAATCAATCACACGCCTTGAGAGCAGTAAGGAAATTTAAGATGATTTTAACAATGATACGATCTTAATATGAAAGTAAGGGTAATAACTTCGCGTAACAGCCTGTTTGGAGAGGGATGAGGGTCAAACCTTCAACATTCATTTTTACAAGTACAAGCGATTTGCCCGTACCGGTAGATAACAGCAGGCCAAAAGCAAAAGACATTATTGAAATGCTTCGCACTTCTTTTGGCCTTGAACGTTATGCAAAATTGCGCCTTCTTTAGAGAAAAACACTCTATGAAAATAAGGGACTATAATATATAATATGCTAAAGATGTTGGAGAAGATGACTTGAAAATCGAAGGCATTATTTGGCTTGATGAGATTCTAGAAAAACTCGCAAGAAAGCATAATGTCCAACAATCTGAAGTCAGAGAAGCCTTGACGAATAAACCTCGATTTCGGTTCGTGGAAAAAGGCCACCGCTCAGGTGAAAATGTATATGTAGCAATGGGCAAAACCTATGGCGGTCGGTATCTCATTGTTTTCTTTGTGCATAAAACCGATAAACGTGCCTTGATTTTATCGGCACGTGATATGACTAAGGCTGAGAGGAGGCTATATGAGAAAACATAAAAGTTCTGTATCACAGGCAACGAACTACAAAGAGATTGGCGAGTTTTGGGATACTCATGATTTAGCTGACTTTTGGGATAAAACCAAAGAACTATCATTTGAGGCGGATATTGAGTCTGAAGTTATTTATTATGCTGTTGACAAAATGCTTTCTGAAAAAATTCAGACTATTGCTCAAAAACGTGGTGTTAGTGCTGACACTCTCATTAATCTTTGGGTTCAGGAAAAACTGCAAGGACAAATAGTATCTTAAAAGACGCCATCCATGTCTTTGAAAAACAGGGGCGCAACTTCACATAAGAATAGGCTAAAAGATTTTATTCAAATGCTATCGCACTTCTTTTAACCCCAACGATACTTTTGAGCGAATTGGAGCTAAATTTCACATGAACAAGAATACATACAGTATAGCGGTTATACCTGGTGATGGTACAGGCCCTGAGGTCATTGCTGAAGGGCTTAAGATCATGAAGGCTGCTTCGGAGATAAACGGATTCAAGTATGACCTGATAGAGTATGACTTGGGAGGAGAGAGGTATCTTCGTACCGGTGAAACCCTTCCTGATTCAGTAGTTGAAGAACTCCGGAAGATGGACGCAATATACCTGGGTGCGATAGGCCATCCTGATGTAAAACCCGGAATCCTGGAGAGAGGAATACTTCTAAAACTCAGATTTTTGCTTGACCAGTATGTAAACCTCAGGCCGGTAAAATTATACCCTGGTGTAGAGACCCCCCTCAAAAACAAAGGGCCAGAGGATATTGATTTAGTGGTGGTCCGGGAAAATACAGAGGGTTTTTATGTCGGTTCCGGAGGGTTTTTGAAGAAAGGAACCCCTGACGAGGTGGCAATACAGGAATCCATAAACACCCGAAAAGGTGTTGAGAGATGCATAAGGTATGCCTTCGATTTATGTCGGAAGAGAAACAAGGCTAAGAAGCTTACCCTGTGCGGCAAGACAAATGTTTTGACTTATGCTTTCGATCTTTGGGATAGAGCCTTTAAAGAAATCTCCATGGACTACCCCGATATTACCACAGATTATGCCCATGTGGATGCAATATCCATGTGGTTGATAAAAAATCCTGAATGGTTTGACGTAATCGTCACAGATAACATGTTCGGAGACATAATCACCGACATCGGGGCTATAATTCAGGGAGGAATGGGGATAGCTGCCGGTGGAAATATTAACCCCCAGGGAACCTCTATGTTTGAACCCATCGGAGGGTCAGCCCCAAAATACAAGGGGAAAAATGTGATAAATCCCTTAGCCGCAATTTCGGCATGTCAGATGATGTTAGAGCATCTGGGAGAAGAAAATTCAGCAAAGCTTATAGAGAAGGCGATCATCAAGGTGCTAACCAGAGATATTAAAAGTCTTTCAGCGGGTGAGATGGGATATGGCACCAAAGAAGTCGGTGATTTAGTAGTAAAATACATAGAAGAGTTATAAGGGGACAGGTTTTATGAAGAAAGAAAAATACAGCGTTGCAGTTATTGGGGCCACAGGAGTTGTTGGCAATGAGATGATAAAGATACTGGAAGAACGGAAATTTCCTGTTGGGAAGATAAAATTGCTGGCTTCCAGTAGATCGGCTGGTTCTTCTGTTGAATTTTATAACAAAGATATAAAGGTTGAGATACTCGATGAGGATTCTTTTAAAGGGATTGATATCGGGTTGTTCTCTGCAGGGGGGACTGTCAGTGAGAGATTTGCCCCTGTCGCTGCCAGTGCAGGCTGTATAGTGGTTGATAATACCAGTGCCTTCAGGATGGACAGCCAGGTTCCCCTGGTGGTTCCGGAGGTAAACCCCTATGCCATTGCCCAATATAAGAATAAAGGGATTATTGCTAACCCCAACTGTTCTACAATTCAGATGGTGGTAGCACTAAAACCAATCCATGATGTGGCAGGGATCAAAAGGATTGTAGTATCAACTTATCAGGCAGTATCTGGAACCGGGAAAAAGGCTATAGATGAACTTCAGGATCAGACCAGGGGTATACTAAGCTTTCAGGATGTTGAATGTAACGTTTATCCCCACCAAATAGCCTTTAACTGTTTGCCCCATATAGATGTTTTTCTTGAAAATGCTTATACTAAAGAAGAGATGAAGATGGTAAATGAGACCAGGAAGATACTGGAGGACGACTCAATCAGGATAACCGCCACCACGGTGAGAGTACCGGTGTTTTATGGTCACTCAGAATCCGTCAACATAGAGACCGAGAAGAAGATTACTGCAGATGAGGTGAGGGGGCTGCTTTCACAAGCACCAGGGGTAACTGTTGTTGATGATCCTGCATCTGCAAGATACCCTCTGGCTATTGATGCCGTTGGAAAGGATGATACCTTTGTCGGAAGAATCCGGGAGGATGAATCCATTGAGAAGGGGATCAATATGTGGATTGTAGCGGACAACCTTCGCAAAGGTGCTGCCCTCAATGCCATTCAGATTGCTGAAATCCTTGTAAAAGAGTATGTTTAAGATATGTCAAAAAAATCTTGACATTTCCTGTCAGTTAATGTATTTAATCTTAACTTTGGTATTTTTAATCGAAAAGAATGTTTTAAATGAGGTAGGGGGTTTTATGGATACGGCGGATGAAGGTGATGCAGATAATAAGAGGCTAAGCATCGGAAGGGTGGTGGATTGGGGGTAGCACTAAACAGAGAAAAAAATACCTCCAATTATATCCCGCCACGCTTCCCCCAGAGTCAGAAAATTAAGAATGCTGGCTCTTTAGGTCCCCAATTTTTCTTTAACAATAAGGCTATTGCAGTTTTCGCAAATTGTAGTTTCCTGTAACAAGAATCTTGACCTTTAC
The DNA here is from genome assembly GCA_016209225.1 of Desulfobacterales bacterium. Taxonomy (GTDB): domain Bacteria; phylum Desulfobacterota; class UBA8473; order UBA8473; family UBA8473; genus UBA8473. The sequence goes on along the minus strand of JACQWO010000058.1, from coordinate 83,344 downwards.
GATTCAATCTATAAAGGAGGTTATTTAGGCTGAAGGCTGTTAGTCACGCATTGACCTAATTAGGTTGTTTAGACTGTAGGCTGAAGGCTGTAGTAGGCTAATAAGTCTACAGGCTAATAGTCTATAGCCTAAACTTCAGCCTATCCACCTGAACAGTAACACATCTTAGGGTTTGAATGAAGACTATAGCCCCTTCATTTTCTATCCTATGGATGATCATTGATATTAAAGGTAAAGGAGGTATTTGGGAATATGGATTATTTTGGACAACATCTAATATTAGACGGGTATGGTGGTAACAGTAAAAAAATGGAAAATATAGAATTGATCTATAATTTTCTGGATACTTATCCTGAGAAGATGGAAATGACAAAAATTATGCCGCCGTATGTGTTTAAATACCTTGGAAAGAAACCCGAAGATTGGGGGTTATCAGGGGTTGTCCTTATAGCTGAAAGCCATATAAGCATCCATACCTTTCCTTTGAAACAGTATCTAAGCCTAGACATTTTTTCTTGCAAAACATTTGATTCAGACAATGCCATTCATTTAATAAAAGATATGTTTTGCCTAACAAAAACCGAGGTCAAACTATTGAATAGAGGCTTAGAATTTCCAAGAGATATCCGTTTGGCTACTGATATAGTATATGAAGAACGATTAAACATGGTTGGATAGAGAGGATGCCGATGAAGGATGCTTATGAACAAAAACACAAATAATCAGCTCTTGAAGGAAACGATCAGGCACATTGACATCAAGAACCTGGATATGCGTGGTCTTGTGAAAGCAATGGGACATATGGCATTCACAAGTAGAGATATCTTTCGGGCGACCGAGCACTTCGAGAGCATGCTAAGGGACAAAGACTGCACCATACTCTTAGGGCTAGCAGGTAGTTTAATCAGTGCAGGTTTGAAGCAGGTCATCATCGACATGGTAGAGTATAACATGGTTGATGCTATCGTGGCCACCGGTGCAAACATAGTCGACCAGGACTTTTTTGAGGCTCTTGGATTCAAACATTATATTGGCAGTAAGCACGTAGACGACAATCACCTGAGACAGTTAGGTATTGATCGGATCTACGATACATTTATTAATGAAGAGGAACTCAAGGTCTGTGACAGAACAATCACAGAGATAGCCGAGTCCCTTGCCCCAAGAACGCTTAGTTCACGTGAGTTCATCGACGAAATGGGTCGATGGATTGAACAGAATGGAAAAGATCGGAATTCTATAGTCCACACCTGCTACCGTAAGCGGGTTCCTATCTTTTGTCCGGCCTTCTCTGATAGCTCGGCCGGGTTTGGTTTAATGCTTCACCAGTGGAACTCGCCGGGCAATGCTGTGCATATTGACTCGGTTAGGGATTTCTTAGAGCTCACAAAGATAAAACTGGATGCCCATTCCACGGGCATTTTTATCGTAGGAGGGGGCGTGCCTAAAAACTTCATCCAAGATACCGTCGTAGCTGGGGAAGTGCTAGGGTTCAAAACTCCAATGCACAAGTATGCAGTCCAAATAACTGTAGCCGACGAGAGAGACGGTGGGCTTTCCGGCTCAACTCTCAAGGAAGCCTGCTCCTGGGGGAAAGTAGACACGACATTTGAACAGATGGTCTACTCGGAGGCCACATTAGCTTTTCCTCTGATCGTTAGTGTTGCGTATCACGACGACGCGTGGAAAGCGAGAACAGAAAGACAATATTCTGCTCGACTTGATGAATGGCACGATTCGCGGCGGGCACACAGGTAGTCATCCTAATAACAGAAAGGGATTGAGCATTATAAGACTAACCATTTACGACATCAAGAAGCCAGCACGGTTGTGAGGACAGCGATTGAGTGGCATAAGATGATTAAAGGTTTACGTGGAGAAACTGTGGTAGGTTGAAAAAGAGAAATATCCCAAGGTTTAAAATGGGAAGAAAATTGGAGGTGTTGTAACTGGATTTGTTTTCTTCTGAAGAAAAGAGATTATTAGACAGCAGCTTATTCTTGCCAAACAACTTTGGAGGACTACCAAGGGAGTATAGTGAACTGGATACTTCAAGGGTGGTTATTCTTCCTGTCCCATATGATCAAACAGTCTCTTATAGGGTAGGAACAAGGGAAGGCCCAAGGGCTATTATTAATGCCTCAGCACAAATAGAACTCTATGATCAGGAACTTGCTTTAGAGCCTTACAGAGTTGGCATACATACCCTAAAAGAGCTGGAGCCTGACATGTCTGGGCCGGAAGGGATGTTTAAAAGAGTCTATGATATTGTTTCCCTCTTTAACAAGAAAGAGAAGTTACTTATAATGCTGGGAGGGGAGCATTCCCTTAGTGTTGGAGCCGTAAAGGCTTTTTCAGAAGAGTATAAAGACCTCAGCGTTCTCCAGATAGATGCCCATGCTGATATGAGGGATACCTACTGTGATACTAAATACAATCACGCTACTGTTATGAGAAGGGTCTTAGACTATGCATCTACCGTGCAGGTAGGCATTAGAAGCCTTTCCAAAGAAGAGATGGGGTTTATTCAAACGAGAAGGCTTCCCGTATTCTTTGAGAAGGATGTTGTGAAGGGAGAAGGGTGGATAGAGGAGATGATATCCCATCTTTCTCAGCACGTTTACATAACCCTGGACCTCGATGTTTTAAATCCAGGTATTATGCCCTCGGTGGGCACGCCTGAGCCTGGAGGGTTGGATTGGCATGAATTATTGAATATTGTAAGAAAAGTAGCAGAAAACAGGAATATTGTAGGTTTTGATGTGATGGAGCTTTGTCCCATTCCCGGTCTAATTGCCCCTGATTTTCTTGCAGCTAAACTCGTCTACAAGATGATAGGTTATTCTCTTTTCCTTAAGGGGAAAGATTAAGATTTCATCCTCATAGGTTGCCTTCCTAAATATTATTTCCTGACCCTCTTTCTCCGATAGTTTCTTCTTCGTTTCTTCATTATCATGATGAGGAAAAATCCAGAGAAAAAACCCCCTATATGAGCGAACCAGGCTATACCAGCACCTTTAGGCAGTCCAAATTCAGCAAACCCGCTCAATATCTGTATTAATATCCAGTAGCCGAGTATGATTATTGCGGGGAGCCTTAAGATTTTTATGAATATAATAAATATCACAAGGGTTTTGATGCGTGCCTTTGGAAAGAGAAACAGATATGCCCCCATCACCCCTGCTATAGCGCCACTGGCACCGATACTTGGAACCTGGGAATTGATATTGGTGAATATGTGAAAGAGAGACGCAAGAATCCCGCATACTATATAGAAAAACAGATATTTAATATGACCGAGCACATCCTCAACATTATTACCAAAAACCCACAGGAAAAGCATATTGCTTATGAGGTGAATCCAGCCACCGTGCATGAACATTGCTGTAAAAATAGTCAAAGGCACAGGGACTAAGGATGGAGGAGGAATGTCTACAAAATGGGTAAGTTCATAAGGGATGCTGCCCAATCGAAAAAAGAGAGGGCTACTCCCTCCCGGCACAAAAAAGTTTTGATAGATGAAGACATAAATGTTGGCTAAGATAAGAGCGGTATTGATAAAAGGGACAGTGCTGGAGGGATTTTCATCCTTTAAGGGGATCATTTAACCTCTTGTTTCAAAAGCCGATTGTTGATACCTGTTCTTACAGGAGGGAATTTATGTAGTAAGATATACATAACAAGAAAGGGGGAATCCGTCAAGCCAAACTAATTGCTCAGGTGGATAGGCTGAAGTTTAGGCTATAGACTATTAGCCTGTAGACTATTAGCCTACTACAGCCCACAGCCTAAACAATCTAATTAGGTCAATGCGCAGTGACTAACAACCTTCAGCCTTCAGCCTAAACAACCTGAGTAGTAACTAAATAAGTTATATCTTGCAAAGAGAAAAAGAGCATGATAGAAGTATTGATATCTTAAATCATTGAAAGGTGGAAAGAATATATGGGTCTGTTGTCGTCTACTGTATCTGTAACCCGTTACAAGATCGAAGGGAAGCTTGAAGATCCTATTCTTGACACAATCGCTAAGGGTCTCAAAGAAAATGTCATCAAAGATGTTGATGAAGACATTTCAGAAAAGAAAGTAGGATGGACATCTTTTGAGAATCCTTTTATGCCTGATTTCAGGGGTTCTTCCTTTGTAATCGGCACTCACATGGTCTTTTCCCTAAGGATAGACAAAAAGGTAATACCCCAAAAGACAATCAGAAAACATTATGCCATAGAGGCAGCTAAACGGCTCGCTGAAAGTGGAAGACAATTTTTAACACGGGATGAAAAGAAGATGATTAAGGACCATGTCACAGATACCCTTATGCTGCGTATTCCATCCACACCCCATTTATATGATTTGATATGGGACTATGATTCGTCTTCTTTGTGTTTTTTTTCAAATCTGAAATCCGCCAATGAAGAGTTGGAAACACTGTTTTCACAGTCTTTCCAACTCTCCCTTATCAGACTATTCCCATTTACAATAGCTGATCTTACAATGGGTCTTTCCGATGGAGAACGCGATAATCTGGCAAAACTTTCTCCTACAAACTTCACGGGGTAAACAATGCTTGATATTTCTGTAGCCTACAACCGTTACAAATTTTTGGGTTATGAGTTCCTGACGTGGTTATGGTTTCTCATCGAAAACGAACAGAATACAATAAATGAAATAGTACAGGAGCCCATGTCCCTTGAGATTGGGAATCGTATTGTCCTTGAAAATTTACGGAAAGAGGTGTTGGAAAGCATCACTATACAAGGGGATGATGCAGGCTTGGAAGAAGGTGTCATTGCCCTGAGGAAGGGAGCTGTTGTCACAGAGATCAATCTTGTCTATAAAGGCAATGACTTTGAATCGAATTTTACGGTCAAAGGAGAGGGTTTGAGCGTATCAGGTCTCAAGGTACCTCAATCAGGACACGTAGAGTCCCGAAAGGACATGGAGGGGGCTGTGATTGAGAAGATATACCTGCATAACAGGGTTCTTCAATTGACAGACAATCTTTTTAAACAGTTTATAAGACTGAGGTGTTCAAACGACTGGCTATCAAAAGTCGTGCCTCGTATACGGCAGTGGATACATTCGTAACAATTACTTCTCTCTCCCCGAATAACTGGCATAAACCAACGCCACAGTTCGGTAAATAAAATGGGCAAACTTTGAGAATGGCAGGTAGGCTATAAGATAAAATACCAAGACAAGATGAACAAAATAAAAAGGATAAGCTAAGGCAGCAACATTGAGCAATCTTGTCACTTCCGTAAGTATCCCCGAGATGGCTATCAGATATACCATTATGATAAATACCCAGTCAAGGTATGTACTCCTGCTTTTATCCTCTTCTGCCTTGAGTCTGTTGGATATTACGAGTGTACAACCTATAAAGAGAGCAATAGCTCCAATGTTTGCCAGGATTTTTATGGGATTTAACTGGTGGAGAGGCAGCATCTCATGGAGTCCAAGGAAGTATATGCCAAGGAATACGATTCCCGTCACTATTGCCAGGGCTATGAACCCGTAAAATATCATCAGGTGGGCAAGATATCTGGGCCTGTTTTCTTCACAGTCCTTGAACTTTGAATGTTTAAAGATATCGACGAGAACCGGGATCACATGAGCCTTTACAAAATCCAAAAATGATAGATTTCGAGATTCACTGGGGTGGACACCATTCTTCATACCTTTCCAGAATCTTTTGACCCCTACCACAATAGATATAAAAACCAAAATAGAGACGAGGATAAAAACAGGATCAACTATTGTATGAGGGACAAACTTTTTAAAAACAATCTCTCCCTCGGGTATATTCAGATGACCGGTAATTCCCAGCAAAAAGAGAAACAATACAATGGGAAATGCCAATAGGAGGGGCAAATACCTTCCCTGGCTCAATGCCTTGCCCAAAAATCCTGGAGAAGCATAGTGCATAAAACTATAGTTTCTAATCGCCGCTAAAGCATCACCAGGCTTTGCTCCTCTTGGACAATAAGTAGAACAGTCATTACACTGATGGCAGAGCCATACATCCGGATCCGTTAGTAGCCTATCCTTCAACCCCCAGGAAGCCCATATCATCTCTTTTCTGGGGAAAGGGCTCCTCTCAGGTGACAGATTGCACACAACAGAGCATGTTGCACATTGAAAACACTTCTTAAATGTGTCCCCTCCAAAGCCTGCTACCTTTTTGACAAAATTCATGTCTGGTTCTATGAGCTGTCTATCCGCCATTTTTTCACCCCTTTTCTTTGTGCCTCTGCCCCTCTGTGCCTACTTGAAACGTCTAGAAACCCTTATATGGGTTTGGACCAACCTTTTCTATCGTTTCCATAAAATCATCGAAGATTCCCGGCAGTTTATCGTATTCATCAATGGATAGTTCCAGGATACGTATCCTATCAGATTCAAGGCGAAGTCTGTCCAGAGTCTCTTTAATCTTTTCCATCCTATAGTTTGCCAGTTCACTCCCCTTTATGTAGTGACACTGATAGTCATCACCGTATTTGCAGCCTATCAGGAGAACCCCATCTATACCTTTGGACAGGGCATCGGCAATCCATACAAGATTAACATTACCTAAACACCTTAAGGGGATAACCCTCATATAGGGATTGTAGGAGAGACGTTTCCGACCTACAATATCCATGGAAGGATAGGCATCGTTTTCACACAGGAATGCTATAACTCTCGGTTTCTCCTCATCCTCTTCCGGAACATCTATGGCCTTCAGCATAGACCCGATAATATCAACCGAATAGTCCTTAAAGGATATTATCCTCTCCGGACATGACCCCATGCAGATACCACACCTTCGGCACCTTGTGGGATTTGGCAGAGGGTTGCCCTTTTCGTCTTCGTTATACATACCGAAAGGACATTCTTCAGTACACCTCTTGCACTGGGTACATCTTGACATATATAGATCGGGATAACTCATATCACCGGCCCTCGGATGGACCGCCTTCCCTTGGGCAGTAAGTTCAACACACTGGATAGCCTTCAATACAGCCCCTGCCGCATCATCCGCACAGGTAGCACCATCCATAGGCTGTCTGACACATCCGGCAGCATAGATACCCGTCCTCCGTGTCTCGTATGGGAAACATATATAATGGGAATCAGGAAACCCATATTTTAAATTGGGCAGTTCCGGCCCCTGTCTGTATTTCAGATTTAAAATATCCGATGGTATGATGAAATCTTTCGGTGGCTCTTTCTCTTCTTTCTTCTTCTCGTCGGAAGCACCCTCAGGTTCTTCTAATGGTAAGTCTTTCACCTGTATCCCCGCGGATGGGACCATACCAGTTGCCAGAACAACCATATCGGCCTTTATCTGTATCCTGTCTCCAAGTAAGGTGTTGTCCACATCTACTATAAGATTCTTATCGGAATCTTCCGAAACCCCTACTACTTCCCCTTTTGTCAGAAAAACGCCGGCATCCTCCTGTACCTTCTTATAAAAAAGCTCATATTGAGCGGGGGTTCTCATGTCTTTGTAGAGTATATAAACCTTTGTATCGCTGTCCTGTTCCCTTATATATGCGGCCTGTTTGAGTGAAGTAAGACAACAATAGGAGGAACAATAAGGCAAGTGATTGCTGTCTCTTGACCCGGCACACTGTATAAATGCCACACTCTTTGCCTCTTTACCGTCTGATGGACGGACAAATTTTCCTTTTTTTGCCATCTCTTCTATCATGATATTTGTCACCACATCGGGGCTCTTACCAAAGCCCAAATGTCCGAGTTTTGTGGCATCGTAAGGCTGCCAACCGGTAGCCTCAACTATCGATCCTACCCTTACAGCCTCAGACTTTCCATTTTGGCTTATAGTAACATCAAATAAACCAGGGGCGCCTTCCGTCTTTTCTATTTTGGCGCCGGTATATATCCTAATCTTTGTATTGGACTTTACCTCTTTGATTCTTGAGTCAATCCCCGTCTCCTGAAGTTCAAGGTATGGTGGAGTTTTAGGATACTGTTTCCATAGCTTAGCCATCCATCCACCAAGCTCAGGCCCCTTTTCAACAAGAACTACATCTTGTCCAGCCCTGGCTGCCTCAAGCGCTGATGTTATTCCTGTTATTCCACCACCCACTACCAGAACCGTTTTATTTATTTCTTCACTAAAGGGCTCAAGAGGGGCCATCTTTTGTGCCTTAGCGAGCCCCATCCTCATATAGTCTTCCGCCAGCATCTGAGTATCTTCATCATTTGGGGTATGACACCATGCAACATGTTCTCTCAGGTTGATTCTCTCCATACTAATAGCCGTAGGATCGTATGAGAAGACATTGGTCTTTTCTCTTGGGGAACAGGCAGCAATGACAACAGTATTAACCCCCTCCTTTTCTATATCGCCTCTTATGATAGAAGAACCTTCCACGCCACATAACATGGGGTGGTTCTTGCATACCGGAACTTTGTATTTAGAAGTTGCCACACCGGCTAGAGCATCTATGTCAAGGGATTCCCCAATCTCACAACCACTGCATATGTAAACCCCGATCTTTTTATCCATTGGTTACCTCCTTAAAGTACTTTGAATGGCCTTCAGGGCTGCCCCTGTTGCATCTTGAACCGCCCCCGCAACCCCTATGGGTCTCTTGGCACAACCGGCTGCGTATATACCCATCTTAGATGGATCAGAGACTGCAAATCCAAATTCGTCACAAGTTATATTCACAGGGATTTTATTATCAGACATATTTGGAACTATCCCTGTGGCTAAAACAACCAGGTCCGCTTTTGCCTTGATCTTCTCGCCTGACAGGGTATCTTCCACTTCCACTATCGGGTCTTTAGTGGCAGGGTCTTCTTCAACCTTTGCTACTTTTCCCTTAATAAATGACACATTTTCATCACTCTGAACCTTTGTATAGAAGTCTTCAAATCTTCCGATTGCCCTTATATCTATGTAAAAAATGGTGACCTTCGATTCCTGATACTGCTCCCGCACATATGTAGCCTGTTTCAGAGATGCCAAACAGCATACGGCTGAACAATATGGCAGATGATTCTCATCTCTTGATCCGGCACACTGTACAAATATGACATTCTTGACCTCTTTCCCATCAGATGGCCGTAATATCTTTCCATTTGTAGGTCCGTTTGGAGCCGCCAATCTTTCCATCATAACATTGGTTATTACATTTTCGTATTTTCCAAAACCCAGATTGTCTATTTTTGAAGCATCATAAGGTTTCCAACCGGAAGTAACAACTATAGAACCAACCTTGACATTGATAGTCTCGGACTGCATTCCTAAATCAATAGCGTTATACTTACAGGCGTCTAAACACTTCTTTGCCTCATCGGTTCCAATGATCTCAGGGGCTAACACATACTTCATGGGGAAAGCCAATTGGTAGGGAAGATAAGCAGCTTTGGTCTTGTCCATCCCCAGGTTAAAATCATTTTCGATTTCTGTAACACAGACCTTCTCACATTCTCCGCAGGCAGTACAGTTATCGTTAACATACCTGGGTTGAACTCTGATCGCTACATCATAATTCCCTTCCTCACCTGAAACCGATTCTACTTCTGCCAGTGTAAAGTACTGAATATTCGGGTTACGTTTTATCCTCTTGAAGTTTATCTCCAGTCCACAGCTTGGAGGACAGAGTTTCGTATAGTATTTATTTAGTCTGGCTACCCTTCCCCCCAGAAAAGCCTCTTTTTCCACAAGGATGACCCTGTATCCCGTTTCCGCAGCTTCAAGAGCCGTGGTGAGCCCACTGATCCCCCCTCCGATAACAAGAATACTTTTGTCAAAAACTTCTCTCTCCACCATGTCCCTCCTAACTTAAGAATTTATGTGATTATTTTTATATTCTTCCTTTACTTTCAACGTGTTCTCAAGCATAAGGATAAATTTCAGGTATTTGAATCCAAACTTCATCAGTGCTATTTCATCGGTCTTTATCTTTTCGACCTCCTCCTTATCAATCTCAAGGATATCGAGAAATTTGCTCTCAAAAACAAATTTTTTGAACTTATCTATATCATAACTTGCCATATAAAGCATGGCCTGTTTATTTGACTCGAGTTTGGACTGATCAGATGTGTTCCTCCTCAACTGGATCTCCTTCCACTCCCTGTTCATCTCATCATAAAGGTCAGCCCCCTGGGCAATCCTCCAACTCTCTATCGTCCACTCTCTGTCTCCCTGATAACCAAGACAGTTTGGATCTCTTATAAAGAAGTAGAATTCCTCATTTACAGGTCCTTCGTCTGAGGCAATTATCATGATACCCTGACCGACAGGATAATAGCGACAGTTAGAAGGCCGGTCTTCATAAATACTGCATCCCTCTGGTGTAGCAAAGGGACATCCCTCTTTATCGCCATCCATCACCTTAAGAACTGCGTAAGGATGTGAGTTAGCTTCATCAATATAGGTGTAGGTGTATTTTTCAAGGAAATCTCCTGAAGAGATTCCCAGCCTATTTTTTATCCTTACTATGTCATAGGGGGTAAGGATTATACTTGTACGGCTACAACAGCTAGTAAAGCAACTGATATTATTATGACATCCGAATTTGAATTTAGAATCCAGTGTGCGCTTAACAGGTTCTACGGTACCCATATCCATCAACATGGATTAATCCTTTCTGTGCTTGGCTCTCTAATCCTTTTATATGAAAATAGGGTTCGAGGATTCCAGGATTCGAGGATTCCAGGATTTTACTTTCAACGCCTTTCACTTGAATCCTTGACCCCTTGAATCCTTTATATGAATGTATCCTCCCCAAAGAGATTGAATCTTGCCCATTTATATCCAAAACTCAGGAGTTCTTCCTCGTCTTCTCTTACCCTTTTAATAATTCCCTTTTCCACATCATTGACATCAAAGAATCTTGTTTCAAAAAGAAATCTCTTAAACTCATCCAGGTCGTAACAGGCCATATAAAGCATTTTCGACTTTTCAGGATCAAGTTTATTCCCGTTCAGAAAGTAATCATGTAAGGTGATCTCCTCATAAGATTCGTTCATTTTATCATATATATCGATTCCCTGATCCTTCTTCCACCCTTCTACTGTCCACAATTTTTCCTCTTTACATCCAAGACATGAGTCCCCTTCTTTTATAATAAACCCTTCTTCTCCTGAAGAAGAGGGAAAAACGGGATACATCCTGCACGACCATGGCCTATCCTGGTATATCTTACATCCATCAGATGTAACAAAAGGACATATCTTGTTTTCATCCTCCATCATCTTAAGCACTACTAAAGGCAACCCCTCATCTGCCAATAACGGAATGGTATATCCCTTTAAGAATTCTCCCGAAGACAACCCCATAGCCCTCCTCATCCTCAGGATATCATAAGGCATAAGAAAGATATTTATATCACCGCAACAGGTGTTAAAACAGGAAATCTCATTGTGGCATGAGAATCTGAATCTGCTTTCCAGGGATAGTGCCTGGCGTTTTTCAGCATACTCTTCATTCATAGACAATTCTCTAATAAAATGTGGGGGCGACCTTACAGTCGCCCCCATTGATACATCTCCCTTAAATAATAGGGATCATTGGCCTTTCAAGCACGCTCCATTCGTTCTTATCCATATCGTACTTCACGTTTACAAAATGCTTCTCATTTTCATCCAGTTTCAGGTAATCGAACTTATAGTAGTACCCAGGCCATCTTGACTCTTTCCTGGCAAGCCTTGTCCTTGCACATGCCTCACCAACATAGTACCTGTGGACAGTCTCCCAGGCCCTCATTAGCTCATGAAGGTCTTTAGCAGCAAGTTTCTCTATATCCTCTTTGCAGAATGCTAACTTCCAGAGGGCGATCTCGAGCAGCTTGTCATTTGTTCCATACAAGGTTTCCCATCCACCAACGTATTCTCCCATTATCTTCTGCAGCCTGAACAGGAAATTGTGCGGGGAGATATAATTAGGATTCACATCATCACTCGTTGTATATGCGCATTGTTCATCATAGACAGACATTGGTTTCAATATTGTTTCCTTGAATTTGCCTATTGTAGCATCGGACAGCGTTGGCGTATAGCCCTTCCTGTCGTTGGCATACTTCAATGCTGACTTTGCTGCAATCCTTCCCTGTACGTGCGAGCCACTCGAAAACTTATGAGCACATGCACCTACTCCGCAACCTGCCGTAAATAGACCCTTGACAGTGGTCATACAGTTATACTGTTCAGGGAATGAATCAACATATTCTTTTGGCATCAGATCTTCAGCACCACAGGTCCAGGAACCACAAGAGCAGGCATGCGAACCTATAAAGACGGTATCAGACAACTGAAGCTCCATCTCTTTTTCCAATGGGTCAACATTATGGGCAGCCCAGTTTGTGGCGCCTGCGATTGTCATGTCGAGGAAGTCTTCCCATGCTTCGTTTTCATACTCTCTTAACGCCTTCTTCAGCGCCTTTGGATCTGTTATCTCACTCTTAAGCCTTTCTGCTACTCTATTCGTGTGCATGAGGAATGGTGTTTTGCCTTCCTTCGCGCATAGTATCATCTCATAGTTTCTTATAGGAGTCGGACAGGGCTTAGCACTTGCATAAGGTTCCCACGCCTTTAACTCTTCCGGATATCCACCAACGTATGCCCCATCATAGCCATTTGTTGCCGGTGTCTTAAAAAGCAGAAAGAATGTACCCACAGGACCATAGGAATCCTTGAACCTAGGAGGAACAAATGTCACATCCATCTGTGTAAGCTCGCCACCTGCCTGGAGTACAAGGGCATACACTGATCCGCTAACAAAGGGCGGCATCCATGATCTTCCAAAACCTTCACCCTGAGACCTTGGCCTGAATACATGGACTGCACCACCCATCAGAGCGATAGTTGCCTTAGCCTTAAACACATATATCTTTTCTTCCCTCACGCTAAAACCAATTGCACCACAGACTCTGTCGGGTTCTTTATCATCCTTGAGTAGATGCGTAATCATAACCCTTTCAATTATCTGGCCTTTATCACCAAGGGTGGCCATGGCGTTCTTTGCCGCCTCTGCCACGATAACCTTATAACTCTCGCCGGATATCATTACCTGCCATTCACCTGATTTTCGATAGTTTCCTGCCTCATCCTTCCATATAGGAAGGCCCCATTTATCGAAATGTTTTACAGTTGAATCCACATGTCTTGCAACATCAAAAACCAGGTCCTGTCTTGCCAGCCCACACTGATCATTTGTCACATACTCAGCAAATCTTTCAGGCATACGAGGATTTGATGTTACTTTTCCGTCCATTCCCATATAGGTATTAATGGCAGAAAGTCCCATCGCAACAGGGCCACTTCTGTCAATGGCAGCCTTGTCCACAAGTGTTACTTTTAATCCCAGTGGCTTTGCCCAGTATGCAGCCTCTACTGCAGCACCACAGCCGGACATCCCTCCACCGAGTATCAATACATCAGTCTCCACAACTTCCGTTGCAAACTCTCTCATAGTTACTCCTCCTTTCCTATTTATTTCTTTGTTGGAAGTGCTGTTACTCCCATTATGTCAGGTTCTCCAAGGAGCATAAGATTGTTTATATCTGCTGCATTTGCCTCTGGAAATCCCTCAAATGGCGCTATTGAACCCTCTGTTGTTGTCCTTATTGGATACTTAAACCTCTTTATTCTTCCGTCCCTGAATGTGATTGTCCACATGATGTCCTCTGTTCCTCTCAGGGGGGTTGATGCGGCACCAAGGGGCATAAAGTCTGCATATCCTCTTACATCCATAGCCTGCTGTGGACATATCTTTACACAACAGTAACACTCCCAACAGTATGTAGGCTCCTGGTTGTATGCCTTCATCTTCTCCTTGTCCAAGACCATCAAGTCGTTCGGGCATATATGCATACAGGCCGTCTTATCCTGCCCTTTACAGCCGTCACATTTTTCCGTAATGACATAACTTGGCATAATTTTACCTCCTTACATAGTTTAAATTTCTAAAGATTCGTTGTTCATACTAAGCCTCTTTCTACTTACAGCCACAGATATCTCTCCCTACCACCTCCCTCCATTGTCCCCGCATCTTAAATATTAGCCTTTCGTGCCTTCAGTACAGTAAATATCCTCAATGGAATAAAAACTGGCTTTAATCCTCCTCCACGGTAACTGCCCCGGTTTCACATACTTCCATACAGCTTTCACAACCCAGGCATTCATCCTGGTTGACTGGATTTGATTTGCCATCTTCGCCCATCTCAAAGACATCCACGGGACAATTCTCTATACAAGCACCGTCTCCGTCACACTTACTCTTATCAACTTTTACCACATAAGCCATGCTTTATATCACCCCCCCTTTGTAGTCTTATTTCAACTTAACCAGCTAGCTCAAACTGAAGAATTTCCTTTTATGTCTCTATCTCTTCCTTAACCGCTACGGCTATCTTGTAAAGAACAGCAAGTATCAGAAATCCCATTGCCCAAACCCCCAGGGTAATAAATATCTCAGGGATTGTAGGTGAATATTCAAACACTCTACCTAGAGGCGATGGTATAAATCCAGTTACAACTAAGACAAACCCCTTCTCTATCCACAGAGAAAAGAACACTATAACACAGGCCAACGCCAATATACCCTCTCGCCTGCGTGTAATAGGGTTAATCAAAAGGATAAGAGACAGTACCGCTAGTGTAACAGAAGTCCACATCCATGGTACCAGTTTTCCATGCTCACCCAAACCGGCAAAGATATACTCGAAGTGATGCATGTGTTCCGGTATCTGACTGTAAAAGACAGTAAAGATTTCAAGTAGTATAAAAAACACATTAATTGACATGGCATAGGCAACGATCTTCCCAAGATTTTGAATGGCATCCTTTCCCGGGTCGAACTTTGTAAACTTTCTTAAGATCAGACTCAATAAGATCAGGAGAGCAGGTCCCCCAGCAAACGCCGAGGCCAGAAAACGGGGCGCCATAATAGCAGTAAGCCAAAAGCCCCTTCCGGGAAGACCAGCGTAAATGAAGGCTGTTACTGTGTGAATACTTACTGCCCAGGGTATTGAAATGTATATCAAGGGTTTTACCCAGGCAGGCGGTGGTACCGACTTTCTTTCAGAAGCCAGGACATTCCAGCCGATAAGAATATTGAGGAGGAGGTAACCGTTCAGGACAATCATATCCCAGAAGAGTATCGAATTAGGGGTTGGATACAGTATTATGTTGAGTGCCCTGGTTGGTTGACCGAGATCTGCAATAATAAATACCAGACACATAATAACGGAAGCTACAGCCACAAACTCCCCCAGGATCGTAATCCTTCCGAATGCCTTGTAGTTATGCAGGTAGTAAGGCAGGACCACCATAACCGCCGAAGCTGCAACACCTACAAGGAATGTAAACTGGGCGATGTAAAGCCCCCATGAAACATCCCTGCTCATACCTGTTATCCCTAAGCCATAATTCCACTGCTGGAGATAGAAAATCGCACCTACCCCCATGATAGCAAGCAGACCAATTACTAACCCCCAGTATTTTTTACTTCCAATCAAAGCCTTTTCAAACATAACTCCTCACACAATTTACGAGGGTTCAGGAGTTCAGTGGTTCAGGGGTTCAAAACCCTTGAACCTTGAACCTTGAACCATCATACAACATAGTAGATTTGAGGCCCTGTACCAAGGCCGGGTTTACGTCGAATGGTGTAATTGGAACGAAGAATTTCCCTTACCTCCGAGTTGGGCTCTTCCACGTTGCCAAAAACCAATGCCTTGTTCTTGCACGACTCAACGCACGCAGGAATAAGACCTTTGGCAAGCCTTTCCTCACAGAAATTGCATTTTTCCACAACCCCTTTGGTCCTCGTTGGGAAGTCCGGATTAATCTTTTTGATAAAAGGTCTTGGGTCTCTCCAATTAAAACTCCTTGATCCATAGGGACAAGCAGCCATACAGAACCTGCATCCAATGCAACGATGATAGTCCATCATGACGATTCCATCTTCTCTTTTAAATGTAGCCTTTGTGGGGCATACTCTTACACATGAGGGGTTATCACAGTGATTACAGAGAAGGATAGCGGGGCTTCCCTTCATC
Organism: Desulfobacterales bacterium; assembly: GCA_016209225.1. Classification (GTDB taxonomy): domain Bacteria; phylum Desulfobacterota; class UBA8473; order UBA8473; family UBA8473; genus UBA8473. The sequence goes on along the minus strand of JACQWO010000058.1, from coordinate 67,322 downwards.
CCACCTCCGATGAATCGGTGCTCCTGATCTGGAAATGCCTTCTCGTATTGCTCGGTCCAGATCCATTTGATCTCATCCTTTGGATTGGCAATGTACGGGACGTTGTGTACTCCATGGCAGGCATCGATGCAATCTGTACACCCATCCTTACAGTTCTTCAGATTCACAACCATAGCCAATCTTTTTTCTACCAGGACCCCTTTTTTAGCCGAAGCCTCCGCCAGTTTGACTTTTGAAACCACATCAATAACGGGTTTAGCCGCAACCCCCAATATGCCTAACCCACCTATCTTTAAGAATCCTCTTCTGTCGATTTTCATAACTTGTTCCCCTCCGGCGCGACATGGCAATTCCAACAGGTAGGTGTCACTTCAACATAATTGTGACACTTGTCGCAAAAATCAGCCTTATTTGAATGGCATTTCAAGCATGTATTGGAAAGACTCATATCATATTTCTTTCCATCAAGAGCTGTGTAAGTCCTTTTATCCTCACGGACAACGGAATTTCGCCAGTCGTTCAACAGCTGCATGTGTTTGGCCCTCATATATTTAGTGGACTCTACACACTGCTTCTCTTCGCTAACAATCTTAAGTTCAGGTGCATATGCAGCTTTCCCACCAACTACATTATACCAGATAGGAAAAGTTATCAGGCAGAGGAAGATTATTAGTCCGGCTATGATGATAATTCTGTTATTCATCCTCTACTTCCTCCTTTCCTGGCAGTGGTTCACCCCGCAGATTCGTGGTTCTTTCTTTCTCCCCCTTCATCAGCAAGGCATTCGCCACCATCTCATGGACACCTGTAACCGCGACCCCCGGAGCCCAGTAGTCGCATACAGGTACGAGAGTAGCCCTGTCAATGGCACAGACACATGCAAGACGATTAACCCCGTACTTTTCCTGAACATACCTGACAGCATTTCCTCTTGGGAAACCTCCCCTTAACCTCATCTCCATGTTTTCGTCGTTGCCCAACCCGGCGCCACCCCCACAGCAGAATGTCTGCTCCTTGATAGTATTCTCCGGCATTTCGTGAAAATGGTTGCAGACATTCCGGATTACATATCGCGGTTCCTCGATTAGTCCCATAGCCCTCGCAGGGTTACAGGAGTCATGATAGGTTACTATCAGGTTGTCATTCCTGCCGGGATCCAATCTCAATTTATTGTGCTTCATAAGATCAGAGGTAAATTCCGTAATATGAACCATTTTTGTGGATTTGGCGTTCTCGAACCTCGTTCCGGTAATCGGCGAAGTCGGCACCTCAAGGAAGTCCGCAGGCCCATTCATTGTGTCCATATACTGATGCATTACCCTCCACATATGGCCACATTCTCCTCCAAGTATCCATTTTACCCCTAATCTTTTTGCTTCAGCATATATCTTGGCATTGAGCCTCTTTATCATCTCGTGTGATGTAAACAAGCCAAAGTTTCCACCTTCGGAGGCGTATGTACTCCAGGTATAATTAAGTCCCAGTTCATGGAAGAGCATCATGTACCCCATACATGTGTAAGTACCAGGATCACCGAAGTAATCACCGGAAGGCACGACAAAGAGTATCTCTGCACCCTTTTTATTAAGAGGCACGTTTATCTTGATCCCTGTCAAATCTTCTATGTCGTCTGCGAAAAATTCCAGTGTATCCTTGAACCCATGAGGTTGTATCCCCAGGTGGTTCCCTGTTCTGAAGCAATTTGCCACAGGCTCCATGGCCCAGTTAATGCCACAACCAAGCAAATGGAGAAGCTCTCTGCCCATCATAGTAATCTCAGCCGTATCAATACCGTAAGGACAGAAAACCGAGCAACGACGGCATTCGGTGCACTGGTAAAAGTAGTAAAACCACTCTTTTATCACATCTACGGTAAGCTCTCTCGCCCCTGCCAGTTTCCCAAATATCTTACCTGACGTTGTAAATTCCTTCCGATATACCGATCTCATCAGCTCTGCCCGCAGAACAGGCATATTCTTGGGATCTCCTGAACCGATGAAGAAGTGGCACTTATCGGCACAGGCACCACATCTCACACATATATCCATGAAGAGTTGAAAAGAGCGGTACTTGTCAAGCCGATCCTTGAACCCTTCTCGGACAATCTCCTCCCAGTTTTCGGGCAGTTTCCAGTCCTCATCGGTCGGCGACCACTCCCTCGGATTCGGCATACCAAGGATCTTAAGATTCTTGGCCTTCGCCGTGTAGCTATAAGTGCCCGGTTTAAAATCAACGGGAACATCCATCCACCCCTTTCGAGGAGGCTTATGGTCTATCCTCATTAGCTCATCTGGTTTCGGTACGTTTGACAGGTCTTCTGACATATCTTACTCCTTTTCCACCGGCAGTCCGACTGCTTTCATTTTCTCTCTAAATTCGTCCTCATATTCCTCATATGTATGAACCTTCACAGGGTAATTCCAGGGATTGACATGTCTGCGCATACGGTTGTTATTCGCCAGGTTCCTGGTGGGACTGAGGAAAACTCCCCCCATATGCATGAGCTTGCTGAAGGGAAAGTAGGCAAGCAAGGTGCTGACGAGGAATAGATGGATATAAAAAGCCAGACCAATCCCCTCAGGGACCAAAGGATGAAAACTGAATAATCCGGTAGCCAATTCCTTTACTTTATAAATATCTACCTTATAAAAATGCCGCATGAGGACGCCGGAAAGTGCTACACCCAGAATAAGAAATAGAGGGAAATAGTCAGCAGCAAGGGAGATGTATCGAATCTGTGGAATAACTACCCTTCTGAGGAAAAGGTATGTCACTGCCAGTAAGATAATAATGTCGGTCACGTAGAGTGTCGGCACCCCTATCTCGAACAATCCATCCATACTCGCAACCAGATTCACAAAGAAAGGTATAGGCTCAGTAAAGAACCTAAGATGCCTTATCAGAATCAGGAGAAAAGACCAGTGAAAGGCCAGCCCTGCCAGCCAAAGCCACTTGGTTCCTCCGTATACGACCCTTGGACCATCGGCACGTAATTCGGCCCTTGTATTCCTGAAAAGGGAACGAAAGAGAAGTACCTCAAGAGCCATCCTTACTAAAACACCGAACGTATTGGAAGGACTCTCAAAATTGTTTGCCTTGATCCATGGATGTGATTTCTGTTGACCGCAGGTGGTGGGTATTCGGAAAGGGACAGGTGCTTTAGTCCATTTCCCAACACGATATACGACTCCAACAAGGAAGATTAAAAGAGCCGCATAGGGTATCAGAATTCCAAAGAGGGAATTCAATCCTACCACCCCTACTCCCATGAAGACAAGCAAGACAAGTATTACAACCGTGAATAGAGAAAACCATAGACCCATTTGCTACCACCTCATTATTTCAAATTAATTAGGACGCAGATTTTCGCCGATACCCGCAGATAATTATAGACTTTAGGCTGTAGACTATAGGCTATTAGCTTCAGCCTACAGCCTAACAGTCTAAACCGGTTCGGTTAGTTCTGATTAACGTTGAACCAATGAAACTAATCAAACCAACAAAACGACTGTGTTCATCTCCGTTCAAAAAGGAAATTCCTATACTACGCTATCAATGTTTTCCTCTCTGATATCCAGTTCCTGTTCTGAAATCTCACCTATCATATCTGCCCTCTTAAGCAAGCTGAAGACCCTGTTTTTCACCTCAGCTACCCTGATCTCGTAAACCTTCTCCCGGCATTTCATATACGTGTTGAAGGCGATAAGGGCGAGTTTGTCTATTCGGTGCTCAAATTCCAATAACTCCTCAAAGAGCTGATCGTTACGAATTTCACCTCCCAATTCCTCCCTTACCGCATTCTTTAAATGAAAGATAAATGCCACGGCCTGGGCGGGAGAAAAATCCTGAATCGCCCTGATTTTGATAATCCTGTCGAGAAAGTCGGAGAGTTTCTCAGAGTCTCTCCCATGGAGAAGCTCTTCATATATATCCTCTATCTCCTGTAATATAGTATTTCCCACCGGATTAGCGAACTGGTTCTTCTCCTGCTTCAAAAAACTTGAAGCATCAGGGGGGTAAGTCTCCAGTATCATGTCAAACCACCTTTTCAGAATGGTGGCCCTCTTTTGTCTCAAAAAATTTTCCAACATTGTAGAATAGTCACTCACAAAGGATTAAAAGCTAGTTACTACTCAGGTTGTTCAGGCTATAGGCTGAAGGCTGTTAGTCGCACATAATTTCCTCCTACAGGCTAACTGCCTACAGCCTATCCACCTGAGCAGTTACAAAAGCTATAACTCCAAATCGATTTCAGGTCCCTTGGTTAATGTATTTCTGATAATACAGTTTTTCCCTGCTCTTAAGATAGCCTTAGAGCGGGAGCCTGGGTCCTGTGGGAGAGATATATCCCCCACGATACCAGAAATTCTCCGCTCGTTCCCTTCTGCAGCAATCTGGAACGTCAAGTTAATCTCCATCCCCTCGTGGGAGATATTGGCTGTTTGACAATACCTGGCGATGTGAGCGCCAACACACGATCCCAGGGCCGCAATCAACAATTCGGCTGGCGAAATACCCTTATCAGACCCACCTTCATCTTTTGCCATGTCCACCAGAAATCGATGATCCCGTACATTGACCGAAAAACAGAGCCCACCTTCATGCTTGATATTGACGAGGTCCATAACTTCCCGTTAAATTTGTTGTCTGTTGACCGTTATCCGTTTCTCTGTTGACCTTGTTTAACTCTTTGCCTGTGCCCATGAAGAGGGGTATCGGAGAACGGAAAACGGTAGACGGTGAACTATTACAAATTATACACACCCGGTAGGCTTAGAAAGTCCTGCCAGTTTGCAAGCCCCTTTTGCCGGTCCTGATGGAAACATTTCGTATATATACTTCAGTTTAAAGTCACAATCCTTGCAGAGCTTTCTGATCATTGGGGCAATACCATACTGGGTATAGTAATCCCTTATATAATTGATAAGCTTCCAATGGTCTTCCGTAAGTTCTCCTTCAATACCTTCCACTGCTGCATAACCCTGCGCAAATTCTTTACTCCATTTGTCAAGTTCCTGAAGGAAACCATCTTCATCAACTTCGTAGGTCTTTCCTCCAATTTCAATTTGTGGCATATTTCTTACCTCCTTTTGTTGTTTTTTGATCGTTATATGTAACCTCAACTAAAATCTAATGTATCTGAATTCAGAATTGTAGGGTCAACTCATGAAACCGAAAGTTCACCATATATCTCAGGGCGACGACGGTTCAAAAAGAAACCCATTTTACTCTCTCGTACCTTTATCAGATCACTCGCCCTCAAATCAGCTATGACGATCTTCTCCTCTTCGCCATAGGCATCTACTATTATATGACCTTTTGGGTCCAATACCAGTGCCACTCCGGGAAACGCACCACCTTCATCATAGTTGCCTACCTGATTGCATGCCACCACAAAAATGCTGTTATCATAAGCACGTGCAGACAGATATCGTAACCATCGTTCCCCCTTTTCCACGGATGTCTCTCGTGGAGAGGCATAAGGCAGAAAAAGAACCTCCGCCCCTCGTAACGCCAGGATAGTGGTCAATTCAGGAAAATGCGTGTCATAACAGAGTTCAATGCCAAAGATCATTTTGGCATGTCTATAAGTGGGAAAATCATTGCCATGGCTGTATATATTCCCCTCATTGGGAGCAAGGTGGAGTTTCCTGTAGACATTACCCAGTCCATGGGGTGAGGTCACAATATGACTGATAAAAAGGCTATCTCCATCCCCTCTTTCTATCAGACCACTCAATATTGTTAACCCGGTAGATTTAGAAATGCTAACTAAGGCATCACTGCTAGGACCTGGAATAGGCTCAGCGTAGGAGCTGATTGTCTCCTGGACACTGTAACCGGTTATACTCGCCTCAGGAAAGCAGATCACATGAACCCCTTTATCAGCAGCCTCCCTGACAAACGATTCAATTCGCAAAAGGTTATCAGACGTTTTTCCCACAACTGAGCACATCATCACCGCAGCAACTCGTACATCTTCCATCCTACTACCAATATCTCTCTTCCTGGAAATTCAGAGCAACGGGGAGCCGTCTTCCACAGAAAGACGCATCTTCTCTATTTTTATCATGTTTCCGGCTATAAAAAGCGGCCTGATCAAATAAGCCTCTGGCCCACTTATCTGTTCCTAAAGCATGCAAATGAGAGTATGTAGCCAGGACATTCTTATAGCAGAGGCCATCCCTTCTCCCATCAATACCATATCCTCGCTTGACCCTAAATACAGAGGCAAGCCGATCTTTTCCCCAATCGAGGATTTTCGAATAGTGAAATTCATGGCCACACAAGGTTTCTCCTACCCCAAAATAAGGATTGGGTTGATCTACCTCCAGGATAGTGTACCCGTGACCCTCAGGTCTTCCTTGCAAAGCAAAGGTCAGGGGGAAAATTCCCACCATTGGAAATGTCTTCTTTTCAACGATCAGTTGTTTCCCCAAATACATCAGCCCTCCACACTCAGCATAAACGGGAAGCCCTCTTTCCACAGCCTGACGCAGAGACCTTTTTAAATCTTGATTGGATGCTAACTTCTCGGCATGGGTCTCAGGAAAACCTCCCCCTATGTAGAGGGCATCTATGGGAGGGAGCTCATTCTGAACAAGGGCATTGCACTCCACTATTTTCGCCCCAAGCTTTTCCAGGGCTTCCAGGTTATCAGGATAGTAGAACCAGAAAGCTGAATCCTTAATTACTCCAATCCGTGGCCTTGTTGATGGATTTACAGGCAATCCCTTTTCTTTCACATCTTCAATCGGATCATTATAACTCAAAAAAGGGGCATCAACTGCAATCTTCCATATTCTCTCTATGTCTATATATAGTTCAACAATCCTGGCAGCTTCATCTACAGCTTTACTGGCCTCCGGGTGTTCCTGGGGCGGAACTAATCCCATATGCCTCTCTGGAAAAGCCCCACCCTTTATTTTGGGAATAGCCCCTAATACAGGAACTCCACATTTCTCTTCTATCGCAGTACGCACAATGGATTCGTGACGGTTCCCTGAAATCCGATTTAGGACAACTCCTTTTATAGCAACTTCAGGATCAAAATGTTGACAGCCAAGTATCATGGCGGCAACAGTACGTGTTGTCATACTACAATCGACTACCAGAATCACTGGGATCTGAAGCATCTTTGTAAGCTCGGCGGTGCTATAACTCCCCTGCGGATCCATACCATCGAAAAGGCCTCTATTGCCCTCCACCAGGGCACCATGGGTTAGGTTAGTATGGACTGAAAAGGAAGAAAAGATACCCTCTCTTCCCATCAAGAAGGCATCCAGATTGTAACAATGCCGACCAGCTGCCAATCCAAGCCAGGCTGCATCTATATAATCAGGACCCTTTTTGAAAGGAGAAATCGTCTTCCCCTCCTTGCGAAGACAGGCTGCTATCCCTACCGTCAGGAGAGTCTTGCCTGAGTTTCCTCGCAGGGCAGAGAAGGCTATCCTTGAACAGTTTACGACCATTTCTTTACTTTTTCTACTCCTCATCCTCAGCATCGTGTTGCTTGCCGGCACCCTTGAGTCCGATGAGTGTAGTACTACCACTCGACCAATACTCAAGGAGCCCCTCAGTCACCATTTGGTTCACTAGCTTCTTTACGTCCCTTGGCTTTCTGTCTGGAAACATACCATTGAAGTCTTTCAAATAGAACTTCGTCTTGCCTTTTTTTGACTTCAACGTATCGAGTATAAGCTGCTTATCCTCTTCGATACCCATTTAGCACCTCTTTTCTTTACTACTCAGGTTGTTTAGGCTGTAGGCCGAAGGCTATTAGTCACTGCCTACAGGCCAACTGCCTACAGGCTATCCACCTGGGCAGTTAGCTCTTTTCTCTAAAATTTAAATTGTGTGCTCTGCCGCCATGTCGTATACGCGAAGCGGTAATCATCTATAAGATGCCCTGTAAAAGGCAAACCTGTCTTCTCAAAGAACCTCTCCCAGCCGATCCTTTCTGCCCAATCACCCAGGCGCTCATATTTCTTTGCGTCTTCCACATAGGCATACAGTATCTTCTTGATCGCATCTACTGTTGAGGGCCAACGGGGGGGTTCATTAGGAATGAAGGGAACCACAACCTTGGAAAACTTGGGTTCACTTATCCTGTTTGATATCTTACCACCCACCAGAAGGGCAACGCCACTGCCCACTTCATCAGCTAAGGGCATGCTGGGACACATGGTATAACAATTACCACAGAACATACATCTCTCATTGTTAACCGCAACGCTCTTTTTGCCATCCACTGTGGCCGGTTTGATAGCTCCGGTAGGACATGCAGCGATGGCCAGGGGGATCTCACACATATTGCCAAGATGCTCGTGGTCGAGCATGGGCGGCATGCGATGAATGCCGAGAATAGCAATGTCAGAGCAGTGTACTGCACCGCACATATTGAGGCAGCAGGCAAGGGAAATGCGAACATGTGCGGGGAATCTCATATCCTTAAAATCATCAAACAACTCATCCATCACAGCCTTTACTATACCCGAGGCATCTATTGCAGGGGTATGGCAGTGAATCCACCCCTGGGTATGAACTATGTTGGTGAGACCGGCACCGGTACCACCCTTTGGAAACTTCTTTGATCCACCTGCAAATTCTCTGCTTTCAAGATCTTCCATAAGCGGTTTCAACTTTGACTCATCGTCTACCATAAACTCAATGTTATTGCGTGTAGTGAATCTTAGATGTCCGCCACAGTGTTTATCAGCAATCTCGCATATCTCTCTAATATGCGTCACACTCATAAGCCGGCAGCCACCTACCCTCACAGTGTAAACCTTTGCACCTGTTTCGGAAACATGCACAAGCACGCCCGGTTCAAGAATATCATGGTACAACCATTTCCCATAATTCTCCTTAATTACAGGGGGCAAAAAATCTTCATAATTTCGCGGACCTATATCGGTTATTCTATCCTTTAAAGGATCTTTTGGATCGTAGCCCATTCACATAACCTCCTATCTCTGGTGTTTTTTTCTAAATTCTTTAACATCCCGATCCCATCCACCTGGAACATCTTCTTCCTTCCAGAAGATGTAAGGGTTCGATCGGGGCTCCTGGATCATTCGAGGGTCCGGCTCAAGTTCACAGACCTCTATAAACTTCTGAAACCCCACTCGCTGGATCATCTCACCGAGGCGCTCTCGATTTTTACCTTCTTCAGACCAATAATCCCAGACTTTTTCAATCAAACCGTTGAGTTCATCATAGGGATCTTCAATCTTCATAAACGGTACGGTCAATGTAGACATCTGTGCACCCTCTAAGATCGGGGCTTTAGCACCAAAGAGTATAGAGGCTCCGGTGTCCTGCCCAATCCTCAGTGCCCTGGGCATTACATTGATACAATGCATACAGCGGGTACATTCTTTATTATCAATCTTAAGCTTCTTTCCATCCCACTCCATACAGTGGGTCGGGCAGAGACCAATCACCTCTTTTTGGATATCGAAGGTTCCCCAGTCACGTCCGGAATGGGCGCCTGCATTGGGCTTGAACTCACCACCTACATATCCTTTGACAGCCTCCTGATCGATGCGGATGTCATCCCGCCATGTACCGATAACCGACATGTCAGCTCTAGCTATAGAGGCCACACAACCGTTGGGACAGCCGTCAAACTTAAACTTGAATTTATACGGAAATGCAGGCCTGTGCAACTCGTCTTGATACTCCATAGTGAGGTTGTAACACAAAGCCATAGTATCGTAGCAGGCGTATTCACAGCGACCCATTCCTATACAGTCGGACGGAGTTCTAAGGTTGGAACCCGAACCACCAAGGTCCTGATCAAGGTTATGGGTAAGCTCCCAAAAGATCTCTTCTATCTGCGGTGTGGTAGTACCGAGCAATATGATATCACCGGTAGAACCGTGCATGTTGGTAAGTCCACTACCGCGTCTCTCCCACAAATCACACAGTTGCTTCAAAAATTCAGTGGAATAAAACTTACTTGAAGGTTGGTTGACACGGATTGTATGAAAATCTCTCACACCGGGAAATTGGTCAGGCTGGTCGCAATACCTGCCTATGACACCACCGCCGTATCCAAAGACACCAACAATTCCACCGTGTTTCCAGTGGACCACTTTGTCTACATAAGTAAGTTCAAGAAGGCCAAGGAGGTCACTACAGGCATCCTTTGGAGCCTGCAAATCGACATTGGTTTTCTCCCTGTTTTCTGCCTCCTGCTTAATATCAGAGACGAAGCTTGGCCACTTTCCCTTCTCTAGCTCATCGAGCATAGGAGTCTTATGTTTTGCCATCAAAATACCTCCATTCCTAAGTTAAATTTAAACTACTTCTTAATTAATATGAATTGTGTATCTACTCACCCCCTCCCAAAGAACATCGGCAATTATGTTCAAACCCTCTGATCAAGGCAAGGGATAACAATTTAGAACTATATCAAGTTAAGTGCCTAAAGTGAGCTAAAGTTTAAAGTGCCTAAAGTTATTTAAAAATGTGGAAATTCCTATGCAATCAAGTTATCCTGCCATTAATTAAAATATTTAAGAACGATAAGCTTCCAATTCCTTCAAGAGATCCGGGTGTACATCAAAACCAAACTCTGCCGCCTTATCACAATGTTCCATTGCCTTTTTGAATTCTCCTTTTTCGAAGTAGGCAATGGCCAGGTTATTATGTGCGACTGCAAAGTTCGGGGCAATATCAATAGCCTTCTTACCAAACTTAATACTATCTTCGACCTTCCCCTGTCTGAGATAGGCGCTTCCAAGGGTACTCAGAGCCTGAACAAATTTTGGGTCTTTCTTAACTGCTACATGGAGCATATCAATTGCCTTCCCTACTTCCCCCTGTTCTAAATAGGCAAACCCTAAATTCCCATAGGGAATGGCAAAATCAGACCTTAATTCTATAACTCTCTTACAGAGATCGATACCCTTCTCAATTTCTCCCTTTTGGAAATATATCCCACTCAGGTTGATGTGTGCCTCTACCATGCTAGGGCTCTCATCTATAGCCTCTTCAAATTCGGATATCGCTTCATCCCATTTGTGCTGCTTTACAAGCGCAATCCCTAAGTTGTAATGGGTAAGTGCACAACCCGGGTTCTCCTTCAATCTATGCCTGAGATCCCTGATATACTCTTCTATGGGCAACTCTTCACTCATTGCTCACCATTCTTTAAGAGGTCTCGATACCAACATGAAAACTCATACATCGCCCTGTATCGGTCTTTATCGCTAATAATTCCTGTGCAGATCTCCCATACCCCTTGGCCATAATCATTGCTGTACTCTTCGTGACTGCGTGTTTGAAGAAAGTTCTTTGCTAGTTCCCATGCAGTATGTCTTCCTTGGTCCACCCTGATATCGATTGGGTCATTCGGCTGCAAAAAAGGATCCCAGTTATCGTATCCCTTATCCAGGATTCTTTTCTTGCTCCTGGCGGACATGCCCTCGAAGATTGCCTTCTTCCTCTTCTCCTCTTCAGAGGCAAGTCTACCCATCTTAAATATCCCAATTATTTCATCTTCGTAGTGATAAAATTAAATTGAATGAATACTCATTCACAAACTTTTGCAAGATACCACTGCACCTTCAAAAAGTCAATTACTTTTTTGTAAGAGCGTCCGGAAACCTAATAATTCCTTTTGAATGGGATCTTTAGTAGAAACATTATCAGTGTAATTTTGAACGGATCTCCTTGCCCGCAAGAGGATTATAAAGCTTCATTATAGCAGCCTTCATAACATCCAGAGTCCTCATATTTACCACAAAACCCATAAGGGTATTCTCAGCCTCCTCTGGAAGCACACAGGCATTGGAAGGGTCTGTGGTTACGTTCGGGAAACTCTTGCAAATCTTCTTATGCTCCTTCTGGGAGAGACCAACCTGAATCGCCTTTTTACCACTTATCTCCTTAACCTGATCTGCTAACCCAGCATCTTCAATCTTCTTGAATTTTTCATTATCCAAAAAGATATTAATGTAATAATCTGCCATATAGGCACCTCCTTATTCCCTTATTAGTAAACATTGGCACATCTTTAGTGGGGCAGGTTTGAAACCCGCCCCTACATTTCTATCAATCAATCAAAGGATCCACATCTCTTGAAAATTCAGCACCCTCCCCAACAATGCTCAATGCTCCTGTCTCGCATACTACTATACAGTTCTCACATCCAAAGCATTCTCCCTCAGTTATCAGAGGGGCACAACCATATTTTCTCTTAATCAGTATCTCATTGGGGCAAACGTCCACGCACAATCCACAACAATTACACTTTTCTTCATCTATTAGAATCCGAAACATAGAGGCAATACTCATTACTCTCTGGAATTATTAATAAATGAAAAGAATCGCAAAAAGCATGCCATGAAGAATATCCTGACTATGATATGGGATTAGATCGCAGCGTTAAATATCCTTAATAACATATAGTTAGGGACTACTGAAAAGCTGAATATATTCACGTCAGGCTATCTTCTGGAAAATAGTGAACTCATAAACGGATAGCCCAAAGGGGAAGGAAATGTAACATTTTTCAATGAGCGTTTTTCTTTAAAAATAGAATTTTCCTTTGCTTTCAAGAAGTTATTTCAAATTCAAACCATGTTACGAAAAAGTAACGAAGGGGCTTTGCAAAGAAGGTGTCTTGGTGTCTATGAAGGAGACTTATCAGACATCTGGTGTTCTTTAATTTTTTCCCACAGGGTCTTGCGGCTTATGCCCAGAAGATCAGCAGCTTCAGCCTTCCGCCCCTGTGTTATTCGAAGGATTTTTTGGAGGTATTCTTTTTCCACAGCCTTTAATACGTTATTCAAGGTTTCAATCTCGTGCTGGATAAGCTTCTTTTTCAAGCGAATCTCTCGTATCTCCTGGGGGAGATCAGCAATTTGCAATTTCTCTGTGCGGCAGATGGCTACCGCCCTTTCCACAACATTTTTCAGCTCTCGAATATTCCCAGGCCATTCGTATTGTTCCAATAGGTCCAATGCCCCCTCTGTAAATCCAAGTATGCTTTTGGAAGTCCTCCCTCTAAACTCATTAAAGAAATATTTAGCCAGAAGAGGGATGTCTTCCTTACGTTCAAGCAAGCATGGAAGCTGAATAGTAATCGTGTTTAAACGGTAGTACAGGTCCTCCCGAAGGCGTTCGGTCTTTATCTCATCCATATCGTATTTTGTAGCACTGATTATCCTAACATCTACATGGACAGTTTTAGTACCACCTACTCTCTCGAATTCTCTTTCTTGAAGAACGCGCAGTAATTTGACCTGAACTGTAGGTGATATATCGCCGATTTCATCCAAAAAGAGCGTCCCTTTATTTGCCAATTCAAATCGGCCAAGCTTTCTTTGAATTGCACCTGTAAATGCACCTTTTTCATGACCAAACAGTTCCGATTCCAGAATCGTCTCAGACAGGGCAGCACAGCTCACCTTAATGAAAGGATCATTTTTGCGACGGCTATTAAAATGGATGGCATTGGCAACCAATTCTTTTCCAGTTCCGCTCTCACCTTGAATAAGAACCGTTGAATCTGTTTGTGAAACGGTTTTTATAAGTTCGTAAATCTCCTGCATCTTATGGGATTTTCCTATCAGATTACCAAAGTGGTATTTTTTCTCCAGTTGCTGACGAAGATAGACATTCTCTTCTTTTAAACACTGAAAAGAGCTGATATTTTGGAGTTTCAAAATCAGTTCATCGAGAGAAAAAGGCTTTGCAATAAAATCGTGGACACCTAATTTCATTGCCTCCACAGCCTTTTCAATTGTGCCATGTGCTGTAATCATGACTACAATTGTTTGGGGATACAGACCCTTCATTTCTCTAAGAATATCCATACCGGATATATCAGGCATGACCATGTCTAACAGTACTATATCAAATGACCCCTCTTGGAACATCATAAGCCCTTTTTGGCCATTTTCAGCCATCTCCACCGTATATCCGGCTTTGGCTAAAGCATCGGAGACTGTCACCAGTAAGATAGGCTCATCATCTATAAGTAAAACCTTACCTCTCTCCATCCTGGAGCCCCCTTAAAAACGATTTGTGGGTTTTCTCTTTATGATGATTGATAGGCAAAAGGATCATGAATTGACTTCCAAAGCCTTCTTCGCTTTCCACCTCAATTTCCCCAGCATGGTCCTGAATAATTGCGTAACTGACAGAAAGACCAAGCCCTGTTCCTTGTTCGTGTTCCTTTGTGCTGAAAAAAGGATCGAAAATCCTATCCAGGTTTTCCTTTGGAATCCCGCATCCCCTATCCCTTATTATTATACTCACATTTGCATCCTCTTGACAGGTCTTGATCCAAAGGTCTCCCCCTTCTGGCATAGCTTGGATGGCATTCAATATAAGGTTCACAAAAACCTGAATCAACTGATGAGGATCTGCTAATATCTTTGGAATATCTTCATAAAATTCTTTTTGGACGGTAATACGATTTGAAGAAAAGTGATGGGAGGTCATCTCCAACGTCCGGTTCATCAACATATTAATATCAGTTGGTTCGGGCTGAAAATTCCTTTGCTTGCCAAAATTTAAGAGTTGTTTAACTGTCTTGCGTATTCGTTCCAGACCCGTTTGGATCAGGTTAAAGTACTTGGCCCTCAACTCCTCATCTTGTGAGTCTTGCCTGAGAGTTTCAAGACAGGTTAGAACACCCCCTAAGGGATTATTGATCTCATGGGCCAAACCCGCTGCCAGTTTCCCCATAGCTGCCATCTTCTCAGTCTGAATCATGTGAGCATGGGTGCGCCTAAGTTCCCTTCTCGCTTGATTGAGGTTATCCATCATGGAGTTAAAAGCCTGACTCAGAAACCCTATTTCATCCTTGTGGCTGATAGAAGATCGGATGGACAAATTCCCCCTGCTAACTTCCCTCAGATCGTCTGTCAGTTTCAGAACAGGCTGGATAATCTTTAATATTAAGACATAGACGATAATGAACGTGAGGGCTATAAGCCCGACAGCTAAAAGAATTATTTCATTGTAAGGTTTAACCAAATATCGTTTGAGCAAATTGTCTTGCAAATTCTGCAAATAAAATCCAATTCTTAAATAACCCACTTTCCTAGAGCCATAGATAAGAGGGGTGGAAATTTCCAACATTTCCTGGTCAGCTTTATATCTTCGAATTAGGGTATTACCAGGGAGAGTATCTTGCAAAGTAGTTTGCCCAAGATGAATCTCTCTGTATCCCTCGAAACGTTCATTATAACGATCTCTTATTATCCGGCCCGAGGTATCGGCAACAACAACATACCCTATATTCAAGTTTTCGTTAGCCATAATCCGGCCAATATAGTTATCTAACAACTCCCATTTCTTCCCCATCTCTGGTTTCTCATTCATTACGGCATCAGAAATAGAAACCGCAAACACTCCTACCAGCTCTTTCTTTCCCCGTTCCAGGATCTCCCTTGTTAAACAGCACTCTCTGTAAATGGAAAAAGCCACCATAATGATAACCATTAGGATCAAAAAACCGGAGATAAGATAGAATTTAGTCTTAAGACTCCACTCATTTTTATGAGAGAATGAAAAAAAAGGCATAAAACCCTCTTCTAATCTGTTGACTTGGCAATTATATCTTTATCAAAAGAAGTAAGTCAAGACGGAAAATAAGTAACCATCAAGACGAACTACTAAGTGAACGCAAACTTAATTTTTCCCTTGACTGAAAATGTAAATATTATTATAAAGGTAACTACTCAGGCACAAAGTGGCAAAAACACATAGGCACAAAGCAGAGCGGAGCAGGGTCGTTTCGTTGTTTTTTTCCTACTTTGTGCCTTTGGTGCTCTGTGCCTACCTGAATAGTTACTTATAAAGTAGCTCAACTCATGAAAAACAAGCAAGTACAAATCGAGGGCCTTTATTCAAAATAAAAGGAGGCAATTAATGGCAGGGAAGAATAAATATTGGAGCAAAGAACTGGAAACCATGCCTCAGGAAAGATTGAAAGAGCATCAATTAGATAGAGCAAAGAAACAGTTAAAATACGCTTATAAAAACTCTCCTTATTACAAGAAGAGTTTTAACGAGGCTGGAGTGAAACCAGAGGATATTAAGTCCTTTGAGGACTATCAAAAGGGCATACCTTTCATCTCAAAGTCCAAAATAATGGAAATTCAAGCTCAAAATCCACCCTTTGGAGACTTATTAGCAGTCGACCCAGAGGAACTCAACCAGCTGTTTTACGCCCCTGGCCCAATCATCTATCCATTTACACAGGAAGATTGGGTTTACGTAGTGGAGGGTGCAGCGAGAGCGCTCTTCACCATGGGTGCCCGCAAAGACGATATAGTGGACTGTACAGTTAACTATAATTGGGTAATTGCAGGTAAACTCCTGGATGATGCTATGAAAAGGGCTGGTACTGCAGTACTTCCGGGGGGGGTTGGCATGACCAGAACACATATAGAAGTGATGAAGCTGACCAACTGCACTATCCTTTTTGGATTTCCCACTTTCTGTCAACAGCTGGCAGAGACAGCAATGGAGATGGGGCTTGATCCAAATAAAGACCTCTCTATCAGGCTTGTCCAAGTCTTTGGTGAAGTGAGGACAGAAGCTGGCAAAAAGGCATTAGGAGAAACATTTGGGGCAAAGGTCCGGGAACTGTATGGTACAGCAGACCTTGGGATAGTTGCCGCTGAGTGCCCAGAAGGCGGTGGCATGCACCTTGATCCAGATGTCCTTGTAGAGATATTGGACCCTCAGACAGGACAGTCTGTAACCTGGGGAGAAAGTGGGGAGATATGCGGCTGTGACTTTAGCAGAAAGGCTATGCCTATTATCCGCTATAGGACAGGGGATATTACTGAAGGTTTAAATCTGGAGCCATGTTCCTGTGGTAGGACTACACCGAGGCTAAAACGAATCTTAGGCCGTGTGGGAGATATACCAAGAATAAAGGGGATGTTTATTTCTCCCAGACAGATAGACAACGTCCTCGATAATTATCCGGAATTGGGTAAATATCAAATAATTGTAGAAAGACCAAAGCTTCGCGATGAACTTACTATAAAGATTGAATACAAAGAACCCCTTAACTTAGAAGGTATAAAAGAAAGATTGGTAAATGATTTAAAAGTTGCCATTCGTGTAACCCCCCAGCTTGAATTGGTTAAAAAAGGGACACTCCCTGAAGATGCCCCACTGGTGGACGATAGAAGGAAGGTTTAAGAAAAGGTTTTTTGGGATTAAGATTCTTCTTGACATATCACATGTTTTTATATTAGTTAAACAGACCTTTTTATTTTTAAAGCCGAAAGGTTCTGTTGTGCTGTTGCGTCGTTACCTAGTCAAAATTAAAAAGATGGGGTAGACCTTTTCAATTGAGCGCTGATCTTGTTTTTACACTTCTAACATCCTGTCTACTGTCCAATCACCCTATCTCCTGTACATCTGAAGAAGCTGCTCTGAACTCAATCAATTTGAGGGCTTTGAGAGACTATCTCTTTTATCTTTAACAAGCACTACATTACTTTCATCTTTACTTTATAATACGTTTTTTCATAATCAAGAGTAAATTTTAACAAATGTATTATATGTCTCCTGTTAAAGGGAGAAAATAAGGATTTTAGAAGGGGGGAATTAAAATCTTATGTTGACCTTAAACAATGTTGAGGTTGTTTACAATGATGTCATCGCAGCTGTGAGGGGCATTTCTTTTGAAGTCCCGGATACGGCTATCGTTGCCCTCTTAGGGTCTAACGGTGCTGGAAAGAGTACTACCCTTAAAGCAATATCAGGTATCCTAAAGTCTCAGGATGGGGAGATAGAGGATGGATCTATAGAATTCAACGGGGTAAGATTAAATGAAAAAAGTCCTGAACAGGTAGTCAAGATGGGGATATGCCAGGTTCCTGAGGGGAGAAGGGTATTCGATGATCTTACAGTTGATGAAAACATTAGAGTAGGCGCATTTACCCGTAAAGACAAAAATATAAATAGAGACTACGATTTCGTGATGGATTTATTCCCCCTCCTGAAAGAGAGAAAAAATCAACTGGCTGGTTATCTCAGTGGAGGGGAACAGCAGATGCTGGCTATTGGCAGGGGCATGATGTCGAAGCCTAAACTTATGATGCTGGATGAACCCTCTCTCGGGTTGGCTCCACTGGTTGTTAAAGAGATATTCAACGTTATTATGCGTATTAACCAGGAGGAAGGGACGGGTATCCTCCTTGTGGAACAGAATGCAAACGTCGCCCTCCTTCACGCAACCTATGGGTATATTATGGAAAATGGCAAGATCGTAATGGATGACAAGAGCGAGAAATTAATAGAGAATGAAGACGTAAAGACATTTTACCTGGGTTTGACTGGGGATGCTCAAAAGAAGAGCTACAAGGATGTAAAGCATTACAAGAGGAGGAAAAGGTGGTTGAGTTAATGAGGTTAAGGTTTAAAAAAGGATATTAAAGGTTTAAAAGGAGTTGGTTATGCATCAGCAGTCAAATGGATATCAGTTAGAGATAAAAAACCTGTCTATGAGGTTTGGTGGGATAGTGGCATTGGATAATGTGAGCTTAGGGATTAAAAAGGGGGAGATATTCTCTATTATAGGCCCTAATGGTGCAGGGAAGACAACGGTCTTCAACTGCATAAGCAGGGTTTATACACCCCAAAGGGGGGAGATTACCTTTGAAGGCCATAATATCCTGAAACTCAAAGCCCACCAGGTATCAGGGCTGGGGATCGCCCGAACATTTCAGAATGTGGAACTCTTCAAAAACATGACTGTTCTTGATAATCTTATGCTGGGCAGGCATCATATCATAAATTGCGGTGTAATAGCAGGGGGTATCTATTTGGGAAAGGCACAGCGTCTGGAAATCGAACATAGAAAAAGGGCAGAATGGATAATAGATTTCCTTGAAATGGAAGCAGTAAGAAAACAGGTGGTCAGAAACCTGCCCTTTGGAACCCAGAAACGGGTAGAACTGGGAAGGGCACTGGCAATGGATCCTAAGCTCATCCTACTGGATGAGCCGGTCTCAGGAATGAATCTGGAAGAGACTGAAGACATCGCCAGGTTTATCCTGGATATAAATGAAGAACTGGGAATAACCTGTATAATTGTTGAACATGATATGGGTGTAGTAATGGATATTTCCGACAGGGTGGCTGCTATAGACTTCGGAGAAAAGATAGCTGAAGGCACTGCCGGTGAGATACAGAAAGATACTGAGGTAATTAAAGCCTATCTGGGTTCAGAGGATTTAGTAGTCGGCAGACGGGTTGAAGAAGATTAAAAGGAGGACTTCTATGACAAAGGATACTTTTCCTCATAAGTTTTTTGAGCAGGTAAAAAAGTATGGGGATAGAAGGGTTGCACTGAGGGAAAAGGAATTTGGTATCTGGCAGGAGATAACATGGAAAGAATATGGAGAACATGTCAGAAACTTTGCCCTGGGATTGATCGCCCTTGGTCTTGAAAAAGGAGACAATGTATGCGTTATTGGCGAGAACTGTAAAGAATGGGTCTATGCTGATATAGCTATACAGGCAGCAGGAGGCGTTACAGTAGGAATTTATTCAGTCGACTACGCTGAAGGCGTCAGGTATATCGTGGACAACTGCCAGGCCAAGTTCATCGTTGCAGAGGATCAGGAACAGACAGATAAAGTCCTGGAGTTCAGGGATCGACAACCCCATCTTTTGAAATGCATTGTAATGGACATGAAGGGGCTTCGAAACTATAATGATCCTTTTATCATCGACTTTTACGATGTACTAGAGATGGGCAAGGAGTTAGACAGAAAAGATCCTTCCTTCTTTGATAAACGGATGGATGAAATCGACCCAGATGACGTGAATATGATGCTCTATACCTCGGGTACAACCGGAAAACCCAAAGGGGTGATGTACACACATAGCACTATCAAACATCTGTTGTCAGGGTTAACCCAGGCAAATCCAGTATATGAAAACGACACTGTTCTTTCCTTTCTCCCCTTGAATCATGCCATAGAAAGGCTTATGTCTGTGATCATACCTGTCCATATAGGATGCACAGTGAACTTCGCTGAGGATACTTCTACAGTAGAACAGAATATCAGGGAGATATCACCCACCTTCTTTTTAGCAGTTCCCAGGATATATGAAAGGCTCTCCTCTGCCATACAGATAAAGATGCAGGATGCCACCTGGGTAAAAAGGCTGTGTTATAAGATTGCAATGCCCATTGGTTACAGGATATGCGCTTTTGATCAGAAAGGAGAAAAGATACCTTTCTACTGGAGGGTTTTGAATTTCCTTGCATATCTCCTATGTTTCAGGGCACTTCAGGATCATATGGGTTTCTTAAGAACCAGGTTGATGTATACCGGCGGTGCCGCCGTTGCTCCGGAGATGAACAGATTCTTTTATGCCATCGGTATCAAACTGAGAGAGCTCTATGGAATGACCGAAATCGGCATCGCCACTACCCATCAGGGAAGGGGATTTAAGATTGGAACCGCGGGTAAGGTATTACCCGGTATTGAATACAAGATAACCGAGGAAGGGGAATTTATATGCAAAACTCCAGCTATGTTTAAGGGTTATTATAAAAACCCAAAGGCAACAGAGGAAACCAAAGGAGACGGTTGGATGCGTACCAACGACCTGGTTTACATGGATGATGAAGGCTATCTCCACGTTCTGGGCAGGAGGCAGGATATATTCATCTCTTCCGATGGTAAAATGATAGCCCCTGATGAGATAGAGAATAAGCTGAAGTTCAGTCCGCTTATAATGGAAGCAATAGTAGTTGGCGAAGGCAAGGAGTATCTGGCTGCTCTTGTTCAGATAGACTACCCGTATGTGGGTAAATGGGCAATGAATCAAAAGATACCCTATACTACATTCAAAAACCTCTCCATGAGACCCGAAGTATATGAACTGATTGCGGAGGAGATAAGGAAGGTAAATAAGACCCTTGCCCACGACAGGCAGATCAAAAAGTTTACGTTACTCTCCAAAGAGCTGGATCACGATGAGGATGAAATGACGGCTACACAGAAAGTACGAAGGGCAGCTGTTCGTGAGATGTATAGGGATATTATTGAGGAGATACACGAGACAGGGCATGATGTGTAAAGAAATTAATTAAAGAAAAAACACGAGGAGGAGAGATGTTTAGTGATCAGTTACATTTTCTGGCTCAATTAGTAGTAAGCGGGATTACAGTAGGGAGTGTTTATTCCTTAATTGCCTTAGGATTTGTCCTCATTTACAAGGCAACAGATGTACTAAATCTGGCAATAGGTGAGTTGATGATGCTTGGGGCCTATTTCTGTTTTAACCTTATCACTACATACAAGATCCCTTATATCCCGGCATTCCTGATTACCCTCGTCTTCTCAGCTATCCTGGGTATCCTGCTGGAACGCGTCATCCTAAGACCTATGATAGGTGAACCTATACTTGCTATAGTAATGATAACGATCGGTCTGGGTACGGTATTCAGAAGTATAATAGGGATGATATGGGGGCCTTTAAACTATGTATTTCCAGGTCCTTTTTCAGAAGAACCGCTTATGCTTGGGACTATAGCAGTCTCCCATGTACATCTATGGGCAATGATAATGGCTATTACAGTTATGATAGTATTCCTGGCGTTCTTTAAATTCACTACGATGGGTATCGGCATGAGGGCAACGGCCGATGATCAGGATATAGCCTTCCTGATGGGTATAAGTGTAAAGAAGGTAGTGGCTGTGTCATGGTTGATAGCAACGGTGGTATCTTCGATAGCCGGTATCTTCCTGGCAAATATAAATCTTCTAAATCTAAATCTCTATTTTATAGGATTAAAGGCTTTACCTGCCGCCGTTATGGGAGGCTTGGACAGTATCGCAGGCGCAATGATTGGAGGAGTACTAATAGGGGTATTGGAGAACCTGGCCGGGGGGTACCTGGATCACCTATTCGGTGGAGGGGTTAAAGAGGTGGCTGCTTTTATAATTCTCCTCCTGATTATGATGATAAGACCTTACGGTCTTTTCGGTACCAAAGAGATAGAACGTGTGTAGGAGTGAAAAATGAAGAGTGAAGAATGAAGAGTGAAAAATCACGATTTACGACTTACGATTTACGAAAAGAAAGGAGTACCTCATAGATGACCAGTGGAGATTTCAAAACAAGCTATAAGGCAGATACGGCAATATTTCAGACCATCTGGATAAAGTTGTGGATGGCAGGACTTGTTGTCTTTATGATTTTTTTCCCATTCTGGGCAGGTCCATATTTAACCTATGTTGTAAACCTGGCAGCAATAGCTACCATTGGTGCCCTGGGGCTTAATATATTAACAGGGTTTACCGGTCAGATATCTCTGGGACACGGGGCATTTATTGCCATAGGGGCATACTCCACTGCCATCCTTACCGCTGACGCAGGCTTCCCTTTCTGGCTTGCACTACCGGTCGCGGCTCTGATTACGGCAACCTCCGGATTGATAGTTGGGGTACCATCACTCCGACTTAAGGGGCTTTATCTGGTAATGAGCACCCTTGCATTCAGTTTTATTGTTCAGTATGTAATAATAAAATGGGAGGGTCTGACAAGAGGTTCCACAGGTATGGGTGTACCGTCGCCAAAGTTTTTTGGTCATGCAATCGATAACGACAGGGCATTTTACTTCCTGATTATGCCAATAGTCGTCATGGCTATGCTCTTTGCCAGAAATCTTATCAGAACCAAGGTAGGCCGAGCCTGGGTCGCCATAAGGGACAGGGACATATCGGCTGAGGTAATGGGGGTAAATCTGGCAAGGTACAAGGTAACGTCATTCTTTGTCAGTTCATTCTATGCGGGGCTGGCAGGTGGTTTATATGCTTATTATATAACGGATATCAGTCCGGAACATTTTCCCATTACCCTATCCATAGACTACCTTGCCATGATCATCATCGGAGGGATGGGGTCAATCCTGGGTTCTGTTTTTGGGGCAATGTTTGTAACCATGCTCCCTGAAGGAATAAGAATAGCAGCGGACGTATTTGGCACTAGTTACCCTGTTCTGGTAGACAGGTTCTTTGAGGTAAAGGTAATGGCATTCGGACTGGCAATAATCCTCTTTCTTATCTTTGAACCTACCGGTATATACGGACGCTGGATCAAAACCAAAATATACTATAAGTCGTGGCCGTTTACATATTAGTTCCTTTCAAAATATTTATACCTGACGAAACTAAATATAGATTGGCACCTATTACCGATTGGGTAAAACCCTGAAAAATGTTAATGCCTTTTCAAAGTAAAAATGCCCCTTATTAAGGGGCATTTTTACTTTGATGCTGTTTCTTTTGTCCCTCTACCCTTCCTCCCTTGACTTTCAATATCCATTGTGTAAGAATGGTCTCACTATGATTTGGGTTTAGACCCGCAACAATATGAACTGAGTTTGCAGTTGACTGTTCAAAGTAAATCTGAGCAAGTTTTTCCATCCAAGAGATAATCACAAAATAAACATTCATGAGCCATTGGCTCACAAAGAATGATGAAAATTGCAGGTAGGACAGCCGTCTCGGCTGCCAAAGGGGTATTTTGAGATGAACAAGATATTTATTGAAGATATAACGGAAAACGATAAGATCGATAGTACATTCCTGGTAAAAGGGAAAAATCTGGGTACATCGAAGAATGGAAAGCCTTATCTTAACCTAAAGCTAGGAGATAAAACAGGAGATATAGAGGCAAGGGTTTGGGAGAATGCAAAACATCTCTCTGCCCTATTTGAAAAAGACGATTTTATCAGGGTAAAATCCAGGGTAACCAGATATCAAAACGACCTCCAATTGGTAATCTTTGATCTGGAGAAGTGTCCTAAAGAAGAGATATTTATCAATGACTTCTTACCGAGAACCGATAAGAATATCGAGATGATGTTTGGAGAGTTAGCCGAGATATCCAAAGAAGTAAAGAACATATACTTGAAAGAGCTTTTGGACCTTTTCTTTGAAGAAGAGGAATTCACAAGACTGTTCAAGATTGCTCCGGCAGCCAAAGGATTACACCATGTCTATATAGGGGGGCTATTGGAACACACGCTTACAATTGGAAAACTGATTTTAGGCGTGGTAAAGCATTACAAGGGTATAAATGCTGACCTTCTCTTAACAGGGGGAATACTGCACGACATTGGCAAGATCCATGAACTTTCCTACGAAGGGTCTTTTGATTATACTGATGAAGGAAGGCTTTTGGGCCATATTACCATTGGGGTTGGAATGATTACGGATAAGATTGCAGAGATTACAGATTTTCCGAATGATTTAGCCATGCTGTTAAAACATCTCATCCTGAGTCATCATGGTTATTATGAGTTTGGCTCTCCTAAAAGACCAAAAACACAAGAGGCCATAATTCTGTACTACCTCGATGATATGGATTCAAAGATCAGGGGTTTTCAAGAATTCATTGAAAAGGAAAAGGGCAATAACTCCAAATGGACCGGATATCACAGGTTGTTTGAAAGATACATTTATAAGGACACTAATGTACAATCCGCCTCAGGCGGACCAGAAGAGAATGATGATTAAGAACGGGGCAATAAATGATCGGAGGAAATATGATATGGGTTTTAATAAACTACTCAAATTTTCAGAAGGTATCTCTTTTGACTGGCTAAACCATAATAGAGAACAAATTGATAATACCGCAGAGTTTAACAACCTAATTCATTTATTTCCTCCTCTTGATGAGATATTTCGGAAAGGGCTTGAGGAAGACCCTCATGAATTCACGAGGACTTTGATTCACACATTTCAGACTCAAGCCGCGTATAACAGAATTTGTTCCGGGGATTTCCCCGAGAGTGGATTGGATAGAACCGCCATCAGAGAGGTTTATGACCTGGCCCGCTCCATATCTTCATCCTCACCTATAATGATGCCGACAATCCTGTGGCTACATGATATTGGCAGACTTGAGGATAAGAGAAGGCACAACGAAAAGAGTGCTGAGATGATCTCAGAATTCTATCTATTAAACGATAAGGGGCTATCAGAAAAAGAAGCAATTTTAATACGGAAGGTGGTCCAGTATCATCTGCTGATAGGCACTCTGTATACTGGAGAATCCTCCTATATGTGCTTTGAGCCCCTTCTAAAAGATGAGGAATTCCAGACCATACTTAAGGACAACCCGTCCATAAAACTCTTTGTAGATGCTCTGACCCTTTTTACAATGATAGATGTCTGGGGCTACCATACAAATGATATCTCTCCAAATATGATAGACAACTACCTTGTGATAAGGCAGGAGATGGGACAGATATTTGCAAAAAGTGGTGATCTCGGCGAGATAATAAAGGGATTGAGGGAGAAGTCCAGAAAGCATCTGGATTGGCGTTTGATGGGCTATATGATGGCATTCTCTAAGATTGGAAAAAAACCTCATTTGACCTTTGATTTTTATGCAGGTATGATAAATGACGGCTTTAGAAGGTATGCTGAAAGAGAAGGTCTTTCAACAGATTGGAATGGCTTTAAGGATAATTATCTCAACAAAATCGATCAGGTTCAGTTCAAATACGGGCTGGGGGTACTCATCCCCCTTAGTTACGGTGGAACAGGCAAAAAGATGCACCTCACCGAAGATACCAGGGTAAACCCCAATCTCTTCCATCTCTTAGTTAACATAAACAGTAGAATACAGAAAGAAGAAAAGATTAATGCTGAATGTATTCCTGGCGCTTTATGGAATGTTATATTCAAGGGATACCCCCTTTGGAACCTAAAGACAGACTTCCATCAAAGGTTGAACGAACCGGGTCAGATTGAGGAGATTATAGAGAAGGGTAAGGTAAGCGTGGATAAAAAAGAAGGGCTAAATGTCCTGTCTATCGACTACAAAAGCTATTGGAAAGATATTGAGGGTTGATGGCTTCTTAAAAAGTCCATCTGCGGCGTTGCACTGCATCCTTCGTCGTTGCAGCGTACCCCTAAAAGTACGCTTCACTCCTCAGGATTTGCGCGCCTTGCATCTGGAGCTTTTTACTTTGCCATCCCAATTTTGACTTTTTACAATTCCATCAGGGGTTGATGGAAAAACCGGAGTCTATCTTTTTGTAAAATAGACGTCATCAAAGTAGCTTTCAGCAGAGCTTTTGGTATGCTGGGAGTTGATGTACAGGGATATTCCACCTACCTCAGGGGGTTCTTCTCCAAAGAGCATTTTATAATCCTCATATACATTACGCCGTTCTTTAAACCATTGATTCAGTTTATCCGTTTTGTTCCGTAATACAATATACTTCAATTTAGACCAGTATTTACTGGTAACTATGCTCCCCCTGGGTGCTTCATTATCCCATATATAACCGATTATTTGGGTATTTACCTTGGCTGGAAATTTTGGGAACGCTATATAAACCTGAGCTGCCTGATCGTCGCTGCTCTTTTCCCTGACGTCTCCGCCTTTCGGGAGTTTACCTGCCTTCCATTTCCAGTTTAAGATGGGGAAATCCTGAATCCTGAATTCGACCTTTTTTTTAACCCCAAAGGAGGACCCTCGGCTCACAAAATGAAGATAGAAATTATCTCTTACATGTTCGCTCCTGATATCTGCCTTCCCTTCTTTCTCCTCTAATTCCCATCCCAAAGGCACTCCATTTTCATCCGTTTGTCCTGAAAATTTGTCTATCACTATTACGTTTTTATCGCCGGCAACGGCAGAAGCGTAAGTTAAAAACAAAATAACCATAGTGATTGTTATGGCTTTATATATACATTGCAACCTCTTTATCTTTTCCAAAGTTTTAAATCTCCATTCTCTAAGTATCATAATTATTGATCTACTATAACAAAAAAAATTATAAACCACAAATAAGATTATCTGGAAAAACCGAGTCTTATTGACAATTATGCCAATCTAAGGGCATTTTACAAACAGGGATTATATTTTAATTGAAAATTCACGGATAACCTGTTAGATTTTAAAATACATAGATTAATCCACACGTAACTACTCAGGTGTTTAGGCTGAAGACTGAAGGCTGAAGTATCTTTCAAACATATTGATAAAGCAGTTCCCTCAATGCCCCGAAGTTTTGTGTGACCACGCATGATTTATTCCTAAAAGCCTACCGCCTTCAGTCTATCTACCTGAATAGTTACGGATAATCTTCCATCTGATGATAAGAAGAATCCATTAATTGAAATTAAACAGTGGCCGGAAGAAATTATATTTTGAGGTAATATACCATGACTAACCAAAAAGAACCTCCCAAACTCATCCCACCCCATGGCGGCTACCGGGAGCTACAATCCTATCAGATGGCCGAAATTGTTTATGATGCCACGGTAGTGTTTTGCAACCGCTTCATTGACCGCCGCTCCCGCACCCATGACCAGATGGTACAGGCAGCCCGCAGCGGCAAGCAAAACATTGCTGAAGGGAGCATGGCCTCAGGTACTTCCAAAAAATTCGAACTCAAGCTCATCGGCGTGGCACGGGCGAGCCTGGAGGAGTTGCTGCTGGATTTTCAGGACTATCTGCGTCAAAAAGAGCTGCCTCTTTGGGGCAAGGAGCATTCGAAAGCGAAAGAGGTTCGGGGGCTTTGTTACAGAAAGAATAGGTCTTATATGACTTATAAGCCTTATATCGAAACCAGTTCTCCCGAAATTGCAGCCAACACCATGATCTGTGTCATTCA
Organism: Desulfobacterales bacterium; assembly: GCA_016209225.1. Lineage (GTDB taxonomy): Bacteria > Desulfobacterota > UBA8473 > UBA8473 > UBA8473 > UBA8473. Next base: position 39,676 of record JACQWO010000058.1, on the reverse strand, counting down.
CCAGGCAAATTACCTCCTCGATCAACAACTTCGTGTTCTGGAAAAAGAGTTTTTAAAAGAAGGTGGTTTTACAGAAAGGCTCTATCGTACTCGATCTCAAATGCGCAAAAGCGGGAAATAGGTCATATATGACTTATAAGACTTATAATGAAGATGATCTGAGCAAGTCTGGGAGGAGAATCGCCTCACGGCGGAAGGACGTATACTCCATGAGCGGGTTCATGAGCAGGATTCGGAAAGCCGGGGTGAGGTGCGGATTGAGCGCGGGGTTGCTCTCCGCTCGCTTCGGATGGGATTAACCGGGGTTGCTGATGTCATTGAGTTTCATCGAGTGCCTGGCGAAAATAAATGGCAGCCATTTCCGGTGGAGTACAAGCGGGGAAAACCGAAGCAGGATAGCTGCGATGCGGTGCAACTGTGCGCTCAGGCTTTATGTCTGGAAGAAATGCTGGGGATTGAGGTTCCGAGCGGTGCTCTATATTATGGAAAAACCCACCGCCGCCATGAGGTCGTCTTTGATGAAAGATTGAGGCGGGAAACTGAGGAAACAGCAAAACGGGTTCACGAGCTGATCTCGTCCGGACAAACCCCCAGGCCGGTTTATAAGCCGAAATGTGATAACTGTTCCCTTTTTCAGCTTTGCCTGCCAAAGGCTATTGGGAAAAGGAGTTCAGTAAAACGTTATTTAGGCAGCATGGTGAGGGAGTATGAAAAGACATCTTAATACGCTTTTTGTGACTACCCAGGGAGCCTACCTTGCGAAAGAAGGAGAGACTGTAGTTGTCAAGGTGGAAAAGGAAGTTAAGCTGCGCATTCCTGTCCATACGATAGGCGGGATTGTCTGCTTTGGCAATGTATCCTGCAGCCCTTTTCTCATGGGATTTTGTGCTGAAAACGGTGTGGGTATCAGCTTTTTGTCAGAGTATGGGCGATTCATGGCAAGGGTGCAAGGACCGGTGTCAGGGAATGTTTTATTGCGCAGGGAACAGTACCGGCGAGCTGATGATTTGAAAGCCTCAGCGGATGTCGCAAGAGCGTTACTAACCGGAAAGCTGGCTAACTGCCGCACGGTATTACAAAGAGCGCTCAGAGATCATTCTGACAAGATTGATACAGAAGCGATAAGCCGGGCATCGCAGCGATTGAGCAATACGTTAAACCGCATCAAGTCCGAAGCGAATCTTGATGTGCTGCGGGGAATGGAAGGCGATATGGCGCACATTTATTTCAGTGTCTTCAACCATCTCATTACCGCTCAAAAGGAAGATTTCCTGTTTGAAGAGAGAAATCGCAGACCGCCGCTCGATAATGTGAATTGTCTGCTTTCCTTCCTCTATACGATGGTCATGCACGATGTTCGTTCGGCTCTTGAAACTGTGGGATTGGATCCGGCAGTGGGTTTCCTTCACCGTGATCGTCCCGGTCGGCCAGGTCTGGCGCTGGATATGATGGAGGAGTTGAGGCCGTTTATTGCCGACAGGTTAACCCTTTCATTGATTAACCTGAAACAGGTACAGAAAAAAGGTTTCAAGAAAGCAGATACCGGTGCCGTAACAATGTCCGATGAAACGCGGAAGGAAGTTCTGGTTTCTTATCAGAACCGGAAGCAGGAAGAGATCATGCATCCTTTTATCGAAGAGAAGATAACGATTGGATTGTTGTTTCACATTCAGGCCATGTTATTTGCCCGTTATCTGCGGGGAGACATGGATGGATACCCCCCATTTATCTGGAAATGAGGAGAAGTGAGCTATGTTTGTGCTGGTGACCTACGATGTGGCTACCTCTAAACCTGGCGGATCAAGGCGTTTGCATCGGGTAGCAAAGGCCTGCGAGGATTATGGGCAAAGAGTTCAGTTTTCGGTTTTTGAGTGTATTGTAGATCCGGCGCAATGGGCATTTCTTCGCCAAAGGCTAATTGATGAAATTGATCCGGAGGATGATAGTCTGAGGTTTTATTTTCTCGGTTCAAATTGGAAAAGACGGGTTGAGCATATAGGCGCTAAGAAGGCCTTTGATCAGGAGGGACCGTTAATTATTTAAAAGTGGTCTGCGAACCCGAAGGTCACCCAGTTTTGCCGGGGGATTCGCAATGAGGATAACATGCTTAAATTACTAATGTATTTAGAGGCTATGGAGCCAAGAGCAGACAATTTTACGGGCGAAAAAGTGTAGTCCGCAAAAATATAGTAAAAATTGGTTGAATTTTAAAAGGTTACAGGAATACAGTCGCTCCCCGTGCGGGAGCGTGGATTGAAACGTAAATCAGATGTCTGGCCGACTCAGTCATGGGTCGCTCCCCGTGCGGGAGCGTGGATTGAAACTCCTCGAGTTCGCTCGCCAGAGCCCTCAGTTCACTTGTCGCTCCCCGTGCGGGAGCGTGGATTGAAACTAGGAACCCTCATCTTCACCTTGATATCCCAGGTCGCACCCCGTGCGGGAGCGAGGATTGAAACGGTCTTCCCCGAGAGGAAGCGTAATCGCCCCAAGTATCCTTGGAGCAAAGCGAAGGGGAAACAATCTCAAAGAAAGTTCCTACTCAATAAATTAGCGATTATAAAAAACAGGCAAAATTCCTTGATATGTTTAGCATTATATTATATATTTAATCTTTCTAAGGGATAAATAAGGAAATTTACATAGCAAAAAGAATAGATATAAGAATATCAAGAACAGGGGGTATTATGAAGATTAAGACAGTCTATGCTATCCCAAAATTACCTAAGAATCTTGAAAAACTCCGTAAACTTGCTATGAATTACTGGTTCTGTTGGAATTGGGAAGCAGTTTATTTATTTATGAGACTTGGATTTGTCCCTCAACTTGGACATCAGGGAAACTTCTGGGAAGACTCTTATCAAAATCCCATCTTGATGTTGGGCCGTCTTCCTCAAGATATTCTGGACCAGGCAAGCAAAGATGAAAGTTTTTTGGCAAACCTTGAGGATGTTTATGAAAAATTTTCCGACTATTTAAAGGCGCCAACCTGGTTTAAGGAAAAATACGGTAAAGATAAGGATTTCTTGGCCGCTTATTTTTCCAGTGAATATGGTATTGACGAAGGGCTGACCATCTATTCCGGAGGGCTTGGAATTCTGTCTGGTGATCACCTAAAGGCGGCAAGTGACCTTGGCATCCCACTGGTGGGTGTGGGTATTCTCTATCAGGAAGGATATTTTAAACAGTATCTTAATCTGGATGGTTGGCAGCAGGAATGTTACCCAAAAAATGATTGGTATAATATGCCAGTAATCCTTGAAAGAGACAAAAGCGGGAAACCAATATTCATCAGTATAGATTATGAAAATACCCCCGTTAAGGCTCAAATCTGGAGGGTAGAAGTTGGAAGGGTCAACCTGTACCTTCTTGACACCAATATTCCTGAAAATTCTCCCAATCATCGTATGATTACAAGCCAGTTATACAGTGGAGACAGAGACATCAGGATAAGACAGGAAATCCTTCTGGGAGTAGGTGGGGTTAGGGCACTGGAAGCCCTTGGCATTAAACCCACTGTCTATCATATGAATGAAGGACACTCAGCTTTTTTAGCCTTGGAACGAATTCGCAGCCTTATGGTAAAATATAACCTTAGATTTTTTGAAGCCGGAGAGATTGTTTGGGCATCCAATGTATTTTCCACACATACTCCGGTTCCAGCAGGTAACGAGCACTTCGATCCAAATTTAGTGAAAAAGTATTTTAATAAATTCGCATCTGATCTTGGGTTAAGCTGGAATAGATTTTTATCCTTTGGTCAGGAGGAACCTGGCAAGTCCCCAACGTTTTGCATGACAGTGCTTGCCCTTAATCTTGCTGCCTTTTGCAATGGTGTGAGTAAACTACATGGCGAAATCTCAAGGAATATGTGGGAAAAGCTATGGCCTGCACTTCCTGCAAAAGAGGTTCCAATTGCCTCCATAACAAATGGTATCCATCCTAGATCATGGATAAGCCATGATCTAGGAGACCTTTTTGACCGCTACCTGGGTCCACGATCTGTTGAAAGACCTCAAGATTTCGAAACCTGGGAAGGGGTTGATCGAATTCCTGATGGAGAATTGTGGAAAATCCATCAAATAAGAAAGGAGAGGATGGTTTTCTTCGCAAGAAATCTCCTTAAAAAACAACTCTTAAACCGTGGTGCAAGTTTCACAGAAGCAGAGACTGCTCAAGAAGTTTTAAATCCTCAGGCACTCACGATAGGGTTTGCCCGTCGATTTGCTACTTATAAAAGGGCGCATCTTCTCTTTAAAAACCCCTGTCGATTAATTCAAATTTTGACCAATCCTGAAATGCCTGTGCAAATAATCTACTCTGGAAAAGCCCATCCACAAGATAATGACGGTAAAAACTTAATAAAATCTATTATTCATTTTATACAGGATAATAATTTAAGGAACCATATAGTTTTTTTGGAAGATTATGATATAAATGTGGCTCGTTACCTGGTGCAAGGGGTAGATGTATGGCTTAATACTCCAAGAAGGTCATTTGAGGCATCTGGAACAAGTGGAATGAAAGCAGCGGTAAATGGAGCAATAAATCTAAGCGTCCTTGATGGTTGGTGGTGTGAAGGGTATCAGCAGGATACAGGATGGGCAATTGGGAGTGGAGAAATTTATGCAAACCCTGAGGAGCAAGACTGCATTGAAAGTGAATCTCTCTATAATCTTTTAGAAAAAGAGGTAATACCTCTTTATTATAAAATAGACAGGGTTGGTTTGCCCAGGCAGTGGATAGCAAAAATGAAAAGTTCGATAAAAAAATTAGGGGCGGTATTTAATACCCATAGGATGTTAATTGAATATACGGAGAAGTTTTATCTATCTGCAGGTAGAGGAGGACAGAATCTTTTAAAAGATTCTGCATTAAAAGCTAAAAACCTGGCAGAATGGCGGAAAAAGATAAAAGAAAGATGGCCTCAAATACACTTGCATACAGATAACATAGTCTCAGAGAAAGACATATATGCTGGGGATAAATATCCTATAAGGGTTATGGCACGTCTGGGTGAACTTACCCAGGATGATGTAACTGTCCAGATTTACTATGGATTACTGGACACTTATGATCAGATTATAGATGGACAAGTAGTTGATATGAAACCTATTGAAAATACAGGGGGTGAATACCTGTATCAAACAGAAATCTCCCTCCCTGTTAGTGGAAGATATGGCTTTACAGCAAGGGCAGTCCCAAAACATCCTGATCTTGTCCATCCTTTTACCCCTCTTTTTATAACTTGGGAAAATTAAAAGGCTATTAGCCTAGAATTAAGGGTTAATCTGATAACGGAGAACGATTACCATGGATATTGAGTTTCATTACTTTCTGACTGGGCTTATTGCACATAAGGCAGGATTTGGCACAGATGATGCCAGGATAATCGCATATGCCTCACAGTATGTGGACGAGAATGATCTCTGTCTTGAGATTGAAGATAGATCAAAAGGTGAAAAATATTGCAATTATATTAGTCAAACTATGGATATTCTTAAGCCTAAAAACGAACTCATGAGAATATACCCTATCTTCCATTTCATACCAGGGGAACCTGAAGCATGGTCAGCCAGACGTCGAGACGGGAAAAGGCATATACTAAATACAACGCCTAATAGCAAAAATGCAAACGAAATAATTGATGATGCATTCAAGGCAGACGAACAAACAAGGCTTTTCAGGATAGGCATTGCATCACACAGTTATGTTGATACATGGGCACATCAAAACTTTGTTGGCTGGTACGATTACTTTAACAACATTGGTCTAAATGTAAAACCGGATATTGGACACGCTGATGCGGAGCATCACCCTGACTGGGTGAGCCATTTGTGGGTGGACACCAGATTGGTAGAAGCGGAAACCAATAATCTGCACCGTTTTCTTTCGGCCGCAAAAGAGCTTTTCAGAAAATACTGTGACTACCAGCAGGGTTTGGGGAATAACAATAATTTCAATAAATGGCATGCTCTTGAAAAAGAAATTATTGCTTTGCAAGGCAGAACCTATACCGGGAATTTAAACTATTGCGAACGAGAACGCTCTAAAGGGTATAAAGATAAGATTGACTGGCTTACTGATTTTGATGAGCTAGAATGGTTTGATGAAGCTATAGAAACTGAGACAAGAGGTCTAAGGGATACTCACGATGGTATTATGGCTCATTTTACATTGTTTCAAGACAAGCACTACTGGAAGGAAGGTATCATTAAAGAAGAAACAAAGTGGTTTCGATTTCAAAGGGCTGTAAAACAGCACGAGAAATTTTCTATAAAAAAATTATCGCCGGTGTTCGCTGAAATGGGTTATAACCTTGCTGAAGTCTAAGAACCCCAGGGCCATTAACGCTTGCTCTGGTATAGGGATTAGGCACTCGGGGGAAATATTTAAAAGAACCATAAAAAACGCCCTGAGGATGTCTACTAAGCATTCTCAGGGCGTTTTGCTTTTCAGGTAGTGGTATTTTTTACGCTTTTCCAGCTTCGCTCTTGTAGTAAGCCATCAGTATCCTGGCTACTTCCGGACGGGAAAACTCACGTGGCAAATCTTCACCGGCGGCTAACATGTCACGAACTTTTGTACCGGAAAGCATTATGTAATCGTCCTTACCGTGGGGGCAGTCACGCATCATGACTACCTTATCGCACTTCTTGCACCATACAGTGTGATCACCCCTGAAAATCTTAATGTCCATGGCTCCCTTAGGAACATCATCAAAGATAGTCTGTGCATCAAAACCACCATAATAGTCGCCCACTCCGGCATGGTCACGGCCAACGATCAGGACAGTAGCGCCCATATTCTGACGGAATATGGCATGCAATACAGCTTCACGAGGACCTGCATATAACATATCAAAACCATAACCCGCTATTTCAACTGAATTGGGTTCAAAGTAGAGCTCTACCATTTTACGTATAGATGCATCGCGAACATCGGCGGGGATATCACCTGCCTTCAATTTGCCCAACAGCATATGAATAACAGCGCCATCTGCATTGTACTCTTTCATAGCCATCTTAACCAGCTCTTCATGGGCTAGGTGCATTGGGTTACGGGTCTGGAAGGCAACTACCTCTTTCCAGCCCCTTTTTGCAATTACGTCCCGAAGCTGGGTAGCGGTACGAAAGGTTTCGGGAAACTCTTTTTCAAAATAGGAATAGCCTAATACCTGAATAGGACCAGAGACCGCGATGTTACCCACTGAGTTGAAGGCGTTAACCCCTGGATGCTTCATATCCGTGGTGCGGAAAACCTTCTCTGTCATTAATTTCATCTTATCTGCACTTATCTCTTCGATTGCTTCAACCTCCTGGATCGCCAACACCGGGTTCCCTTCAACATTGGGGTCGCGAAGTGCAATGCGTTTAGCGCCTTTAATGGCAGAAGCGTCCTTGAGTACGTTCAAAACAGGCGTGGGCCAGAATAAGCCGGAAGTTGTTTGCATTTTCTCAGCCACACTTACAGCATCGGCTACGTTCATGTACCCTTTAAGTGGGTTGAAGTAACCAGAGCCTAACATGACAGCATTTCCCGCTGCCGCGGAAGATATGACCACGGAGGGCAGGCCTTCGGCCTCTTTAATTAGTGCTTTTCGTTTCGCATCATCAGCTACATACAACGGATTGAGTTTATCAGATCCAAACGGTTTAATCATTTTACTTCTCTCCTTCTTTTTTGTCCTTGTTACTGACCCCAGGTAACAAGGACATTCTATGAGTGAATAACTTCACCAACGCCTTCTTATAACATTGGTTTCTTGGGGTGTCAAGATATTATTGTTTCCACCTCTCTCTTTTTACCCTATCTTCTATATGTTGAATCATATCCTTGGTAGGGGTACTCTGTCCAAAGAATCCTGTTATTCCCAATTCCAGAAGTTTAGGTCTATCTTCCTCTATGATCCTGCCTCCGGCCATTACACATATATCGCTGCATCCTTTCTCTTTAAGCAATTCTATAACCCTTGGGAAAAATATCATATACAGATGATCATTTAAGTAACTCAGGGCAATGACATCGGCATCTTCTTCCATCGCTGTATTGACTATGTATTCAGGTGTATTGAACTTCCCCAGATAAACCACTTCCATGCCTGCTTCTTTAAGCACATGGCTCAAATATATGATCCCTCTATCGTGGCAGTCCAATCCAGGCATAGCCACTACTACTTTTATCTTTCTGTCGGAACCTTTCATCACTTAATTACTCCTCTTTTAGTTAGATAGTATCTGGTTGATAAACTTGATGGCTTCGCAAAAAGTCCATCTGCGGCGTTGCGCTGCATCCTTCGTCGTTGCAGCGTACCCCTAAGTACGCCTCACTCCTCAGGATTTGCGCGCCTTGCATCTGGAGCTTTTTACTTTGCCATCCCAGTTTTGACTTTTTATGAGTCCATCAAACTTGAACCCTCGAATCCTTGAATCCTCGCCCCCTTTTTAACATTAAAGAGAGTACTGCAAAATCTTATAAGGATCGTAGCTCGCACCATTCGCTTCACGAATCACCCCTAATATTTCCCCCAGGGTTGCTTTTGCCCTTAATGATTCCATCATTAACGGCACCAGATTGTGTCCCTCACCCTTACCGGCGACCTCCCTCAAGTTTTCCAATGCATCTTTTGTTTTCCTTTTATCTCTTGTCTCCCTAAGTTTCTTGATCTTATCTTCCCTTTTCTTGGAGGTGGCCATCTGTTCTTCTAGAGGCCTATCTCTGCCAACCTCTATTGGCACCTCTTCCTCCTTTGAAACAATAAACTCGTTCATCCCTACTATAATTCTCTTCTTTTCTTCTATCTCCTTTTGTTCTTTGATGAGTTCTTTGTCCATCTCCGAACCGATCCACCCTGACTCTGTAGCCTTAATAGCACCACCCATATCATTTATCTTATTTATGACCTTAAACATCTCATCTTCCATCTTGTTTGTGAGGGACTCAATGAAATAGGAACCTGCCAATGGGTCGGCTACACTTGCCACCCTTGATTCATAGGCAAGTATGTTGTGGATATTCAAAGATGTTAAAGCCGAATGCTCGGTGAGGATATAATAGCCTTCATCGTATCCTGCCGGATCAAAGGATTGAAGACCACCCAGGACACATGCCAGTGATTCCAGGGTAACCCTTGCTACATTATTCACTGGTTGCTGCACCGTCAGAGAATTACCTGATGTGTGAACCGATAAGTACAGTCTACAAGATTCAGGTTTCTTTGCGCCGTATTTTTCTTTCATCAATTTGGCCCACACCCTTCTGGCAGCCCTGAATTTGCATATCTCCTCAAAGAAATCTATATCACAGGCACATCCAAACACATTTACCCTGGAAGCAAATTCATCTATATCATACCCCCTCTTTATCATCCTCTGAATATATTCCTCCATAATGGCAATGGTAAATGCCATTTCCTGGATGGCATTGGCCCCTTTTTCATGCATGTCATAAGCATTGGGGGCTATGGGGTGCCATCTTGGGGTATTTTTTATAGAATACTCTATCACATCAGTGGCCAATTTTGCTGCAAGGTCCAATGGCTTGGCATTGGTCTCAAACATACTATAGACCAGATGAATCGGTTCATTCAGAATGGAGCCGCTGATCTTCTTAAGATCGTATCCCATGTCCTCTGCATACGCAACAAAGGCAGAATATACCACCGTGGCTGCCATACATGGATTGTTGAAAGAGACACTCACGTCTTCCAGTGATATGCCGTCGAAGAGATCGTACATGTCCTGCAAACAAACTATGGAAACCCCACTGACCCCTGCATATCCCTGGGCTAGCGGATGGTCCGGATCAATCCCCTGATGGGTTATGGTATCCCCGAAACAGTACAGGCCTGAGGCCCCCTTTCCCAATAAGTACTTATACCTCGCATTAGTGTCCGCTGTAGAACCCAGGCCGGTAAATACCCTTCTCGTCCATAATTTACCACGATACATATTGTTCCAGATACCCCTTGTGAAAGGATATTCTCCAGGATTTGCAATTTCATTCTTATAATCGACATTCTCCAAATCCTGAGGACCATAAACCTCCTTTAAGGGGATGCCGGCCGAGGTTTCTGTAACCGGACAAACATCAAACCGCCTCGTTGATTTAATTTTTTCTTTACTACTCATAACTAATCTCCTTTCTCAAACATCTCGATTCAGAAATCTCAAATATTAACCACTGCTTTTTTCACCAGCGATTTAATCTTCTCCTCCAATTCGGGCGATCTCACCCTCCCATGGTAGTACCCAACTTCATCCAGGTCAAATCCCATAGCCAACCCTACCAACTGAAGATAATAAAATACAGGGAGCTGATATTCAAATTTCAGTTCCCTCTTTGCAACCAATTGATTCCTGTCAAGCTGTTGAAAGCAGCTTGGACATGGAACGACAAAGGCTTCAGCTCCAGCCAAAAAAGCAGATTCAACTTTGTCTCTAATAATCCTCGATGCGGTCCCTTTATGTGAGCCGAACAAACCAAATCCACAACAAAGGGTTTTCTCTGGATAATCTATGATAGTACCCCCCAGCATTTTTACAAGTTCCTCCAGTTTTTTTGGCTGTTCGGAGCTATCAAATTGCATTATCCGACTTGGCATGAGCAGGTGACAGCCTGTATGGACTGCCAGTTTTATACCGTAAAGTGGTATAGTAACCCTTTGGAGAAGTATGTCAATCTGCTGGTGGAGAATGACCAAATGATGATTGGCTTCTGTGGTTCCCTTAAATATGAGGCCGATCTTTTCCAACCTTTTATTGATTCTTGCCCTCAAGGAGTCATCATCTTTTAATATCATATTTGCCTCTTTAAGGGTCTGGGTACAGCCTGGGCATAGACTCAGTATCTCTAAACCCTCCTTTTCAGCTAAAGCAAGGTTCCTTGCAGCGACTACCAACCAGGAATACTCGTCCGTAGATCTGAAATCGGCATTAGGACAGCAGGCAAATGCCAACTCTTTAAGCTCTATATCCAGCAAGGGTAAAACCTTCCTGGCTACCATCTCTATATGAGGAAGTGCAGCTTTTATTGTACATCCCGCAAATAAAGCGTATTGCTTCATTCTGCCCCCTCTGTTCCTACTATTTTCTTTAATTCTTCACCTATAGACTCCAATGCCTCCAACTCTATGCTCTCTCTTTTTCTGTTTACTGCTGATGAAATAGGATAAGAAAAGCCACTGGTTATAATTAGCTCTCTGGCATCTATCCTCTCTTTTGGCGCCAGGTTTTGTGAGAATAAAAAATTCTTAAGCTTAAGCAAAACATTATATGGATTAACGCCCTGGGGACACCTTTCATTACACCTATCGCAGGAAAGGCACTTCCAAAACTCCTTTGACTTAAGGGTATCTTCCGAGCCATATAGAGCCTTTATAATGAGGATTCGAGGGTTAAAGTCCGGATCATATTTTAACACAGGGCAACTGGCACTACAGGTAGAACACTGATAGCATTTTTTTATGTCCTCATTATTTTCCAGTATTTTTCTTCTAAGGTCTGTATTTATACTTATCATCGGGTATATCCTTTTGTTAATTCAAATCCTTGACGGCTTCGTAAAAAGTCCATCTGCGGCGTTCCGCTGCATCCTCAGTCATTGCAGCGTACAAGTAAGTACGCCTCATTCCTTCGGATTTGCGCGCCTTGCATCTGAAGCTTTTTACTGTGCCGTCTGATTTTTGACTTTTTACGACGTCATCAAATCTCTTGTATACGCTCCTTAATCTCTCCTTGTGATAAAGACAGTATAATTGTCCTCAATAAGTCTTTGAGCTTCCTTTTTGGCAGACTCCTCTGATTTAAAGTATCCCAACCTAACCCTATAGTATTCCATATTCGAGATTGTGGTAGCTACAATATAGACATCCTTATATTTTTTGTCCAATTCTTTCTTTAAAACTAAAGCATTGCTCTCCTCTTTAAAGGAAGCTACCTGGAGGGTATATGGTATGTCATAGAACTTCACCCTCTTTGTCACCTCCACTCTAACCATAGCAATTCCACAATCTACCATATCTAAGGCTTTTGCTGCACCAAAAGAAAGGTCAATGATCCTTCCTCCTACAAATGGACCTCGATCATTTATCTTTACCTCTACCGACCTCCTATTATCCAGGTTTGTAACCATTGCATAGGTGCCAAGAGGCAGGAGTTTATGGGCGGCTGTCAGATCATACATATTATATCTCTCTCCACTGGACGTTGGTTTGCCATGAAAATCCGACCCATACCATGAGGCTACCCCTACCTCCACTTCCCTCTCCGACGGCTTCGGATAATAGCGGTATTTAGGTGCCGCGCAGGAACACAGCGCTACTAGAATAACCGATATAGACAGAAAAAGGGAGGTTCTAAATTTGACATTCATCCTTTATCCCAGATTTTTTGACTATTAGCACCCTGGCAAGTTAATGGGTAAATGTAATCTTCTTAAGATCGGTTATTTCTATCTGGAAAGTACCAAAATTTACATTCCCATAGAATCTCTGACTCTTATCCACCTCAATCTCTATAGTCTGTCCGTCTATCAGTTTAAGCACGGCAATCACTAAGCCCTTTCCGTTTTGAAACTCTGCTGTTTTAACCTTTTCGAAGGGAATGGTAACTGTTCCTCTACCCTTTTTACCCAAGAAGAAAACATCCCCATCCCTGCTGATCTGTTTGCATTTAGTAACTACATCTTGCTTGTCGATAAGAGTAGCAGAAAAATCCTTTTCCGGGGTTGGAATCTTGCCAGAGGGTGTTCCTCCCAGCCCTCCCATACCTGTAATTAAAAGAAATCCTGTTAAAAACGCAATAAGATATAATCCCTTTTTCACTGCCCCCCTCCTTTTCTATAGACAGATTCTCTTCCATGCTTCATGTACGTGTTGTTCGACCCCTGCCATAGTACCATTGTTTTCAATAACTACATCAGCATACTTTCTCCTCTCTTCATCTGAGAGTTGAGATGATATCCTGGACCGGGCATGTTCTTTAGTGAATCCATTCCTTGAGCATAGACGATCTATCACAGTATCCTGGTCTGCAACCACTACCCATACCTGATCTACTAAAGGCAGCCAGTTTGCCTCGATCAATATTGCTGCATCCAATACTACCACACCTTTGTTTTTGTTTTTTTTCCTTTTTATCTTTATCTCTTCTTCAAACTCCTTGTACATCCTGGGATGTACAATCTGATTCAGTTTTTTTAAGGCTGCCTTATCATTGAACACTATACCACCCAGTTTGGGTCTATTTACAGTCTTATCCGGGAGAAGAATATCCTCTCCAAAGGCAGCAATAATATCCTTCCATGCCTCGGTATTTGGGAGATATATCTGATGACCGATCTTATCGGCATCTATAATTTCAGCACCCAGCCTTGAAAGAATCCCTGAGACTGTACTCTTACCAGTAGCAATCCCACCTGTAAGTCCAATTACCTTCATCAAATCCTTTATCCCCCTTTCAATGATTGTAACTGTTCACGGTTCTCAGTTCACGGTTCACGGTAATTACAACAACAGGCTTAAGCCCACTGTTATATAAAGCTTGAAGCATTTTTGATTTTTATCAACCGTTAACTGCCAACTGTGAACTGTTAACGTTTACTATCCAGCATGTCCATGAAGTTTTCTATCTGATTCCTAACCTGATCCCTGTTATAATCCCTTACGTCAGAGAGATCGCCGCCTATCAGGAGGGAAGGGACCCCAAACTCCTCAGAGATTGCGTCCATTACCGACCTCTGACCACCACAGAATAGCCTGCATCCACGATGAGAATAGATAATCATCCCATCTATCTTGTAATCCCTGACCATCTCTTTGGTGATGCGGATCCGATTTTCAATAATACCATTGAAAAAATTTGAAACATATTTTCTCGCCAGGCTATCCAATGGGTCTTCCGGGTCCAGATCACCAAGGTATATGTAATCCATATCTGACTTAACCAGTACTGCCCCGAACTCCTCAAAGTAATTCAATAGACTTGTATCATAGTTAATAATAGGTCCAAGCCAGAGTAGTCTGTGCTTTTCATTCTCCACAATCCCCTTTCCTTCCTTCACCCGTTCTTTAACTTCATTCAATAACATTTGATAAAAACCAACAGCCTCCCTGGTCCCCAACAACTGCATCAGCGGATATATGGTTGTTGCCTCTTCAGCCACACTCATGGGGCAGGGCACAGATTTTCGCAGTTCATTTATCTCAAGCCATAGATCATTGGCCTGTTTGGCAAATCCAATGGTCTCCTTAAGCCTGTCTTCATTAAGGGGTTTGTGTGTCAACTCCTCAATGATGGAGATCAACTCCTGGAGTTGGTACCTGTAGTATTCTACCTTTTCTTCCTCAATAACAGACATCCCACCTTCGGAGGTATTATAGGGAGAATCTATAATATAATATGGAATCCCAAATCGTTCTGTTACAGGTATATGGACTTTGACACCCCCATCACATGCATTGGTTGCGCTTACAAAAAAATCCGGTTCTGGTATCATCAATTCTTCTCCAGATAAAGCGAATCCAATTACAGCCCTGTGAAAAGAGCATGAATTCCTTGTGTATCCCATACCCTCGGCTAATTCAAGGTAAGGCACAATCTTCTGTTTTATTGCCAAAAGAGACGAGAAATGTTCGGTCATCATGGGAACCACATCCATCGCATGCAATAGCTCGAATGGTGCCATAAGTATGGTCCAAACAACCAGCTTCTTATCTATCTTAGCCTGTCTTGCCTTGGCATAATAGTCCTTTGCCAGGGGCCACACCAACCTTGCCGTCCTCAGTTGTTTCTTTGAGCTACTCAAACTTTCTGAACTCATTTCTTCTCCCTTAATAAACATGAGCCTGATTAACTGGTTTGACGTCTCCTCTCCCCTGGTGGGGGATTAAGGGGATGGGGCAGCTTACTTCACTGTTTTTTAGCGGTTTTGTCGGTAATGTCCAATTACCTTCCCCAATGCCTCGGCCCCTCTTGAAAAGCTGGGAAAGCTGACGATACCATGTTTTAAGAGATTTTGTTTCATCTCGATTGCCCCTATCTCGACCTTTGAAGGGGGGATAATAACTATGATAGGTTTCCCCGACTTCTTCCTGAAATTTGCCAGCGTGGTGTAAAAGTATTCAGCAAAATCAGGGAATGCCTCTTTAAACCATTCCATCAGATGTGCAGACATCTCAATAACAACAGAATCAATATTCTCATCATTGTCCAAAATATTCAGGGTTAT
Organism: Desulfobacterales bacterium; assembly: GCA_016209225.1. Lineage (GTDB taxonomy): Bacteria > Desulfobacterota > UBA8473 > UBA8473 > UBA8473 > UBA8473. The sequence goes on along the minus strand of JACQWO010000058.1, from coordinate 24,451 downwards.
ATCCAGGAGCCTTTCCCTGCTGGGGATGTCATCTCTCCCCAACAAAGCCCGGCGAGTACTTTCAGACAGTGACAGGTTTCCTCCCAGATCAATGGGATTTCTATAGCTCGCACCCACAATGGCAAAGATGGAAGAAAGCTCCTTGTATGATCTCTCTGTGAGCAATGGGACTGTAAAGTCTTGCTTCGTAAAGACATCGGTCATATTGACACACTGTCCTCCGCTAAGAGAGACCAGGCCAACCCTGTTCTTCTTGACAGCAGGTGCATAGAGTAACATCATAACCGTATCAACCAACTCTTCCAGGTTGTCTGTTTTGATGGCACCACACTGTTTGATGACTGTCTCCCACATAAGGCTCGATTCTGCCATGGACCCACTATGGGAAGCAGTAGCCATTGAACCTTCCCTTGTCTGACCACCTTTCCAGATGAGGATTGGTTTTACCTTCGTTCCTTCCCTAAGCAGATTGAAGAAACGCCTCCCATCCTTGATGCCCTCTATGTAAAGGGCTATAATCTTTGTCTCCTCGTCTCTCAATAGATATTCACAATAATCCGTGCTGTCCAGGACATAGCCGTTACCATAACTTACCAGTTTGCTTATCTCTATCCCATTATTGTGCCCTACTATACTGAAGTTTATCGCATGCCCTCCACTCTGTGATATAAAACCTACCGAACCCCCATTTCCTGCGTATTGATCCGGTGTATTTCTCAGACCGATTTTGGGATTGAATATACCCATGCAATTAGGTCCAATGAGGTTGAGCCCCCCTTTTTTTGCCATCTTTGTAATCGTATCTGCCAGCTCCATCCCTTCCCTGGTTCTGGTCTCTGCAAAACCAGAGGTAAACAGGCTTACTCCCCCTACTCTTTTATGAATGCAGTCCTTCAATATTATCGGGGCTATCTGTCTAGGGACAGCAACGATGGCGTAATCAATAGGATCGGGAACATCTAAAAGGCTTGTATAGTTCTTAACACCCAGGGCTTCGATGCCAGGAAACTCTCCCGGATCGACATTGACAGAATAAACATTTCCACAAAAGGTAGCCAGTGCTCTCAGAAATGAGTAATTATTGTTTTGCCTTTTGTCTCCAATTACAACGACAGACCTTGGATTAAATGCCCTCTCCAACCCTTCAAATTTCTCTTCCATTCCAATTCCTCCATTTGAGTTTGAGATTAGCCTTTTTACTGACGAAACATCTCCGCACTAAACCTTCCTGCCTTCAGTTCTCTAATAAGGTCTTTTTCATCCTCGATCCTGTTTTCAAATATGGTAACAGATCGTCCTACCTCTATATGAGAATGGGCATCACTTCCTCCGGTACCCTTCAGATTGAGCTTCTGGCAGACCTTCACAGTGAATTCATTTTCAAGATCGCTGTTTTGTCCATTGAGAGACTCGATGGTGTCCATAAATTTCAAGAACGGTTTTTTACATGCTTCTTCAACGCTCAGTGTCAGACCCGGTATGAAAAACTCTTTCCCCTCTATGAATGCCCCCCGAAAAGGATGAGATGCGATCATTACCCCTTCAACCCCATCTACCAATCTTCTCAATTCCCCGACAGAGACAATACCTGCAATCTCTTTCTCAAGCCCAAAGACCAGAATATCCCCATCCATAGAGGTTACTTCTACACCCCCCAGTACTAAAAAGTTATGTTTTTCCCTCAGCTTATGGATTGCATCTAGAGCCCAGATCTTATCATGTTCTGTAAGACAGACGCCATCCAGTCCTATCCTCTTTGCCTCTTCTATCAATTCCACCGGATCCAAATCACTGCACCTTGAAGTCGGCTTCGTATGAATATGCAGATCGATAATCATAACATCTCCAAAAATGCCTGAATTCTTGTCTTTAGCTGACCTAACCCCAATGATGGGTGTTCCAGTTCAACCTCCAATACCGGGATATTCTTCTCCTCTAACCTTTTCCTTTGACCTACGAAGTCATATTGAAAGGTATCACAGAACATGAGTCCATAGAGAATTACACCATCAACCCTATATTCTTCTATCATATTAAACACGTATTCAAATCTGGGGAAAGGGGGTTCTATACAGGCACAGGGGACCATATTAAGGTATCGAAGTCCAATAGCAGCCAGCGGGTTTTGATTATTTTCGACACTATCCCAGAAATACCTTGTTCCTGAACATAGATCATCGGTAACTACCTCAGCTCCACACTCCTCTACCAATCGAATAAATGCTGCATTGTCCATTATGCTGCCGCTGATCATTAACCTGGGACCAGGGGCGGAAGGACTCTTTCTCGCCACAAGTTCAGCCAAAAGCCCTTTTAGGAGTAAGTTGTTTTGATCTTTAGGCATTATCATGCTCGATCGAATGATATCAGATACCTCCACCCCGGATAGTGGGGGATTATCTCCTGCCATAAGGCGATGGATCTGCTTTAACAGCATGCGGTTTTCATTGTATATATCAATGGCCTCCTTCAGAGATGAGTTCGTAATCTCTTGACCCGATAAATCCTCCAGAGATTTTTTTAGCTTTTCCAATTGCCGATAATGATACTGTTGAGAAGAATCGGAAATTTTATGAGGATGGTCCAGCAGGTAAGAGTAAGGTGCCCCTACATATATCCGCCAATTATCAAAGAGTCTGCAAACGGCATCACAGGTGTGGGCAAAGATAATACCATCCAGAAAGTCATACTTTTTTTCTAAGCCCTGGCTTAAACACCCCCTAATGTAAGGACACATATTGCTTTGCAGATAATCATCCCCTCTGCTTATGACACCTTCATGCCCCATAATCCTGATGGGGAGGAAACCGGCAGCGTAAATAATCTCTTCAGGGACATAGTTGCATACCCACCCAATTACCTTTTTCCCCTGATTCTTCCATTTCTTTATGGATTCATTCTGAGGAAATGAGTTTAACTCATCCCTCAACCTCTCCATACTATCAATTGAATGCACCACAGTTATCCCGCATGGCCTATGGTTATAAGAATATCCACTATTTCCTACTCAAGATTCATCAGCATTGTGGACTACTCAACCCAAGGCTTTCAACTTAAACACGAAAGAAGGTAAATTTTTGTCGAGCGATACGGTTGTCTCCCTACCTACCGGCAGGCAGGTGTTGTTTTTTGCTTTTTTCTTATTCTTTGTGCCTCTGTGCCTTTGTCTCTTTGTGCCTGAATAGTTACATTATTTTTACCTTATAGATTGATTTTTTGTCAAGGAACTTCTACTGGGTATTGATAATAAATGCTTGAATCAATAAATGACGGCTTCGTAAAAGTCGTCATTACGGCGGAATCCGGAATCCATAGAGCATGTAACTACTTGAAAAAACTTGATTCCCGTTTTAACGGGAATGACAGAATATGGGGTTTTCAGACTTTTTACGAGCCTATCAATAAATGGATATTTTAAAGGTAGATGGAAAAGAAAGAGAGGTTAATTTGAATAATCATAGGTTGAAACAAAAGGTATAAAAGGCAGGCGAGGGAGGGTATCGTCAATCCTATTCTCAAAAAATACTTGCTGGGAGATGATAGGGTTTAACAGCCTGAAAGGAAGCCAGCTTTAACTTTAAAGCCACCGGTATAAACCCCATCTGAATAGTCTATTTTTATATCCTTGAAAATCTTAATCCTAAGGGCAGTTTCTGGGGAAAGCAAGAAGTCAATCCCATCTTCTCGGACTATACTGTCATTTTCCTTTGGTTCATCCAGAACCAGGTCGAACTTAGGGCCAGATCACCCCATCCCTTTCATATCCAGTCTAAATAATTTACCTTTGTTTCCTTCCTCCGTTAGTAAATGGTTCAGCTTATCTTTGGCTTTGTCGGCAATATGAAACATACTTCACTCCTTTGTTAACTGATTATAAAATTGCAAGCAGGATACAGATCAGGGAAAATAGTAAGATAGGAATACATAACATGATTTATTTTAAATTGGAAGAAAAAAAATGCTTATCTGCTAAAGGCTTGCCTACTTATCATGTTAGAAAAAAGAACTACGAGGGTATCTAATGCCAGTAGAAAATTTCGATTGACATCTGCCCTATATTTAACTATATAAATAGGGAATAGGTTTACCTTTTTCTGTTTTTCAGTGCGAATTCAGAAACCATTAAAAAGGAGGCAGTGTAATGAAAATGAACTTCAAATTGTTTTGTGCCATTTGTGGCGTTCTGACATATGTCTTTACTTTTATGAGCAAGGGATATGCTGATGAGCCAAGAGGGGTAACCAGTGACACATTAACGATCGGGGTTATACTCGACCAAACCGGTCCTGCAGCCGATCTGACTCTACCCGGAACCAACGCCTTAAGAAGCATCTTCAGATATGTCAACGAACAGGGTGGGATTAACGGCAGGAAGGTAAAACTCATAGTTGAGGATGATAGATATGCAATCCCCCAAGCCATAGCCTCTTTCAAAAAACTCCTTTACAGGGATAAGATATTAGCGCTGATCGGGCCTACATCTTCAGGGGCAACTGTAACCCTCTTTCGACATATAGAAAAGGAAAAGATCCCAACCATGGCGATACCACCTAATGATAAGAACGTATCACCTTTTAAAAGATATATCTTTGCTGTATTTGAAACCTATCCCAATACAATGAAGACTATCATTGATTACATGATAGATGATCTGAAGCCTCAGAATCCCAGGGTTGCCCTGGTTTACCCTGATAATGAGACAGGAAAACTGGACCTCGAATCTGCAATTGAGAGGCTGAAATTCCATAAACTGACTCCCGTAACAAAAGAGGTTTTAAACCCTGGTTCTCTTGATGCCACATCTCAGGTAATGAGTATGAAAAGGTATCAGGTGAACAACATAGTATTGTGCGGTTTTCTTACCCAACCTACCGGTATACTTTTGAGGGAGTTAAAAAAGTTAGGTATGGATGTACATGTCTTTGGAAACACAGCGGCAGCCGACGAACAGGCTATACATGTTGCCAAGGAAGCAGCAAAAAAATACTATGCAGCAAGCCCTTTTGCCTCATGGTATGACGATGGTGAAGGTGTAGCTTTCATGAGGAAGGTAATCCTCAAATATGCACCTGGTACAGAAAAGCCATATCGGGGGAAGACACACACATTCATCTGGTCAATTGGTGTGGTATTGAATGAAGGGCTGTTAAGGGCAGGCAGGGATGTAGACGGAGAGCGGCTGGTAACGGCTCTGGAAAGCATAAAGGATTTTGACATGAAAGGGCTCTCCGGTCCAGTAAACTTTAGTTCCAGTAATCACAAGGGGATAAATTCGGCAAGGGTCTTTAAGGCTGACCCAGGTACTGGAAAGTTTGTCCCTGTGACAGGATGGAAGGTTTCCAAATAGAAAAAAATATATTCTAAATGCCCTATATTTAACCATATAAATAGCGAATAGGTTTATCTTTTACTGTTTTTCAGTATGAACTTATTAAACAAAGGAGGCGGTGCAATGAAAATGAAATCCAAATTGTTTTGTGCCATTTGTGGAGTTCTGATCTGTATCTTTACTCTTATGAGCAAGGGATATGCTGATGACCGAAGAGGGGTAACCAGTGATACATTAACGATCGGGAGTATACTGGATCAAACCGGTCCTGCAGCCGATGGTATTGCACCCGCAACCCACGCTGCAAGAAACATCTTCAGATATGCCAATGAACATGGTGGGATCAACGGCAGGAAGGTAAAATTTATAGTTGAGGATGACAGATATGCAATCCCCCCGGCCATAGCCGCTTTCAAAAAACTCCTTTACAGGGATAAGATTTTAGCACTGATCGGTCCTACATCTTCAGGGGCAACCAACATCCTCTTTCGACACATAGAAAAGGAAAAGATACCAACCATAGCGGTACCGCCCAATGAAAAAACCATCTCACCTGTAAAAAGATATATCTTTGGTGTATTTGAAATCTACCCCAATGGAATGAGGGCCATAATCGATTATATGATGGACCTTAAGCCTCAGGATCCTAGGGTTGCCCTGGTTTACCCTGATAACGAGACAGGAAAACTTGACCTCGGACCTGCAATTGAGAGGCTAAAATTCCACAAACTGACTCCGGTAACAAAAGAGGTATTAAACCCTGGTTCCCTCGATGCCACATCCCAGGTAATGAGTATGAAAAGGCATAATGTAAACAACATAGTATTGTGCGGTTTTCTTCTCCAACCTACCAGTCTACTTTTGAGGGAATTAAAGAAGTTTGGTATGGATGTACATGTCTTTGGGAACATAGCGGCAGTGGGTGACGAGGTTATACATGTGGCAGGATCGGCAGCAGAGAAATTCTATGGAGTAGCTTGTTGGGCCTCCTGGTATGACGAGGGTGAAGGTGTGGCTTTCATGAGGAAGGTAACCCTCCAATACGCACCTGGTACAGAAAAACCATATCGGGGTAAGTACTACTCAGGGCTTTGGACATATACGACAGTATTGAAGGAAGGACTTTTGAGGGCCGGTAGGGACATAGATGGAGAGCGGCTGGTAACGGCTTTGGAAAGTATAAAGGATTTTGACATGAAAGGGCTCTCCGGTCCAGTAAACTTTAGTTCCAGTAATCATAAGGGGCTGAATTCGGTAAAGGTCTTTAAGGCTGATCCGAGCAGTGGAAAGTTTGTCCCTGTGACTGGATGGAAGGTTTCCAAATAGAAAAAATATAGTAACTACTCATGAGCCAGGAACCAAAATTCAGCCTGCCTGTGCCGGCACCTGTATGCGTGCTGACACGCACAGGCAGGCGGCAGACAGGGAGTCAGAATGAAAAGGAAACCTGGCTCCTGAGTTTTTAATATAAAACGGCTTGGCCTTTCAAACCTGCCCTTCCAGCTTTTTCTTCAAGCGGCAACAGACGCCCAAAGGTTCTTGATATAATCACCGATAGGATCGGGAGAATATTACATTATATGTTGTTGAGACTTATAACAATCTCAACGTGTGTTTCCATTACATTTCCATAGCTATAACTGTCTTGTGTGTTTTTGTTTTTTGTAGTAGTATAAACTGAAAGTTTATGTTCGAGTATTTATCAAACTGCAACCATAAAGTAATCATTTAATTATCTTTTCATCTTATTGGGAGACTGGGAAGTGATTGGAACTGTATTAAAGAAGGTAATCGGAAGTAAAAATGAGCGAGAACTGAAAAAACTACAGCCTTTGGTTGTTTCCATTAACGACTTAGAACCAGATATTAATAAGTTAAAAGACCACCAATTACAGGCTAAAACTCCTGAGTTTAAAGAAAAAATTGAAAGGGGAGAACCACTGGATGAAATTTTACCGGAGGCCTTTGCGGTGGTCAGAGAGACATCAAGACGGGTTTTAGGGGAACGTCATTTCGATGCCCAATTGATAGGGGGCATAGTTCTCCATAAAGGGAAGATTGCAGAGATGAAGACCGGTGAAGGTAAAACCCTGGCTTCTACGCTCCCCGCTTATATCAATGCCTTGAAAGGAAAAGGGGTTCATATAGTTACAGTAAACGACTATCTGGCGAAGAGAGACAGCGAATGGATGGGAACAATATATAGATTTTTGGGTTTGTCCGTAGGTGTAATTGTACACGATATGGATGATGAAAGTAGGAGGAAATCATATAATTCTGATGTCACCTATGGTACAAACAATGAGTTTGGTTTTGACTATCTAAGAGATAATATGAAATTCAGCCTGGATGACTATGTACAACGCAAGCTTCATTATGCAATTGTAGATGAGGTAGATAGTATATTAATAGATGAAGCCAGAACGCCTCTTATTATATCAGGCCCTACTGAGGAATCCACTGACAAATACTATCAAATCAACAGAATCATCCCACGGCTTAAAAATGAGAACGACTATACTATTGAGGAGAAGACAAGAACGGTTGCCCTAACAGAAAAAGGGGTTGGTGAAGTTGAAAAATTACTTCACATTGAAAACCTCTATGATCCAAGGAATATTGAAATCCTGCACCATGTAAATCAAGGATTGAAAGCACATACCTTGTTTAAGAAAGACATCGACTATGTGGTTAAAGATAACGAAGTATTAATAGTTGACGAGTTTACCGGAAGGTTAATGCCGGGGAGAAGATACAGTGACGGTCTGCATCAGGCATTGGAAGCAAAGGAGAATGTCAGGATTGAAAACGAAAATCAAACCCTGGCTTCTATTACCTTTCAAAATTACTTCAGGATGTATGAGAAATTGGCAGGGATGACCGGAACTGCCGATACGGAAGCAGCAGAATTCAAGAAGATATATAATCTGGATGTCATGGTCATGCCAACCAATATGCCTATGATAAGAAGAGACAATCCAGATATTATATATAAAACAGAAAGAGAGAAGTTCAATGCTGCTATTAACGAAATAAAAGAGTTAAACAAGATAGGACGCCCTGTATTGGTGGGAACCATCTCCATAGAGAAGTCTGAACAGTTAAGTAAAATGCTGAAAAAGCAAGGGATCAAACACCATGTCTTAAACGCCAAACACCATCAGAGAGAGGCCGAAATCGTAGCCCAGGCAGGCAGAAAGCATGCTGTAACAATTTCGACAAACATGGCTGGGAGAGGAACCGACATTATTCTGGGTGGAAATCCGGAGTTTTTGGCTGCAGAAAAGGCAGAGAAAGATATTCATTCAGAAAAATACCAAGAGATACTGGACCAAATGATGCAGATATGCCGTAGAGAAAAAGAGGAGGTTATAGCCCTGGGGGGATTGCATATCCTGGGCACAGAAAGGCATGAGAGCCGTCGTATTGACAACCAGTTGAGAGGAAGGTCAGGCAGACAGGGCGATCCCGGCTCCTCCAGATTTTACCTCTCTTTGGAAGATGATTTACTAAGGATATTTGGGTCAGAAAGAATATCTACCATCATGGATAAATTAGGGATGGAAGAGGGTCAACCTATCGAACATGGATTAGTCAGTAAGGCAATAGAGAATGCGCAGCGTAAGGTGGAGGGTCATAATTTCGACATACGTAAACATCTGCTGGAATATGATGATGTTATGAATAAACAACGAGAAGTAATCTATAAAGAACGTAGAGAAGTATTGAGCAGTGAAAACTTAAAAGGGAGTATCGAAGAAATCACAGAGGAAGTGGCTGAAGAGATCACCGGGGTTTATGTTGACGAAAAACCCTATCCAGATGAGTGGGATATTAGAGGTTTAAATGAAGCCATTCACAAACAGTTCTCTTTCCGGGTAGATTTCGACCATACCCATGTTGATAGTTTGAGCCAAGAAAAGCTAATTGAATTGATAAGCTCTCAGAGCAGAGAATTCTATAATAGAAAAGAGACAGAGTTAGGTGAACCCGCAATGCGCTATTTGGAGAAGATTATCTATCTCCAGACTATTGACAGCCTCTGGAAGGATCATCTTCTGGCTATGGATCACCTAAGAGAAGGCATTGGACTCAGAGGATATGGTCAGAAGAACCCCCTTCATGAATACCAAAGAGAAGGTTATGGAATGTTCATGGATATGATTAACCGGATTAAAGAAGACGCTTTAGAGAAATTATACAGGGTTCAACTAGCCAGGGAGGAAGATTTTTCATCAGTGGTTCCGACAAGACAACAACGTTTTTTTCTATCCAGGGGCGAAGAGGAATCGCAAACTGAGAAGCAGCAACCTGTTAAAAGGGGAGACAACAAGACGGGTAGAAATGAGCCCTGCCCTTGTGGTAGTGGGAAAAAATACAAGAAGTGCTGTCTTCAAAGGGGTCAAGTGGGAAATGCCTAAGTTAAAATCAGGGTAACTACTCAGGCACAAAGTGGCAAAGGCACATAGGCACAAAGCAGAGCGGAGCAGGGTCGTTTCGTTGTTTTTTCCTAACTTTGTGCCTTTGGTGCTCTGTGCCTTTGTGCCTACCTAAATAGTTACTAATCAGGTATGGAAGGACTTAATTCAAAAAAGGGGATAACCATATGAGATTTATTGTGCCAGGGTTTTTAGCCAGTGGAATCTCGGCAGGAATCAAACGGAATAAAGCAAAAGACTTAGCCCTAATCTATTCAGAGACACCGGCTGCCACAGCAGCAGTTTTTACTCAAAATAGGGTTAAGGCTGCACCGATTTTGGTAAGCATAGAAAAGGCAAAAAAGCATTTATGTCAGGCGATTGTTGTAAACAGCGGTAATGCTAACGCATGCACTGGAGAGGCAGGTTTAGAAGATGCCCAATTAATGTCTAGACTCGCTGCACAGAAGCTGAAGATAGACGAAGCCCTGGTTTTGGTTGCTTCAACAGGGGTGATTGGAAAAAGACTTCCCATAGAAATAATCTCCAAAAATATTCCTCAACTTGTAGAGGGACTAACCCCTGATGGAATCCTTTCCGCAGCAGAGGCAATATTGACCACTGATACACACCCCAAGGTGGTGTGGAAAAAAGAAACAATCGGCGCTAAAGAGATTACTATATGCGGCGTAGCGAAAGGGGCAGGGATGATAATGCCCAATATGGCTACTATGCTTTCGTTCATCCTGACAGATGCAGCTATTGAAGCTGAAACCTTAGAAAAGGTCTTTAAAGAGAGCATCAGATGTTCTTTTAACAGTATAAGTATAGACGGTGGAACCAGCACTAATGATATGGCCATGGTTCTAGCCAACGGAAAGGCTAAAAATCCAACTATAACCGGACGTTCTCAGGATCTTGAGCTTTTTAGAAACCTATTGGTAGATGTTCTAATAACGTTGTCCAGTATGATCGTTAAGGACGGGGAGGGGGCCACAAAATTTGTTGAGATCAGCGTTATAAATTCAAAAGAGTACCATGATGCAGCCAAAGTAGCCTTCGGTGTTGCAAATTCAAACCTGGTAAAGACAGCTTTTTTCGGAGAAGATTGCAATTGGGGAAGAATCGTTTCTGCCATTGGAGCATCAGGCGTCGATATTCATCCAGAGAAGATCAACATATCTTTTGAAGATATAATGGTGGTTAAAAACGGAGTCGGTACAGGAATTCAACAGGAAGAAAGGGCATCCAAAGTACTCCAGAAAGAAGAATTTAAGGTTGTAATAGATTTGAACAGTGGCTCAAGTGAAGCCAGGGTCTTTACCACTGACTTGTCTCCGGAATATGTAACTATAAATGCTAACTATAGAACCTAAAATAAAAAGGTTGAGAAAAATTTTTCCTTGCAATATAAAACACGATGTGCTATCTAAATAAATTTTGTATCCTCAGATTTGTAGGACGACGTAAGACTAGTTCTGTGATTCAGACAGTAGACCATAGACATCAGACATTAGACTGAAGGGGAGAAAGTGGCCAGAGATTACACAAAGATAAAGGGTATCCGTTCACAGTTTATGGTTTGCAGTTAACAGTTGGCAAAAATGCTTCAAGCTTTATATAAACAGCGGGCTTAAGCCTGCTGTTGTAATTACCGTGAACTGTAAACTGAGAACCGTGAACGGTTACAGAAAAGTCTAGTGTCTGAATTGCAGAGGCTGATTAATAGGATTTAACACATAAAACATATCCAGCAATAGGGAGATAGAAGGAATGTGGGGACCAACCGAGGAGGTTAATGGATGCTGAATATTACAATGAAACAATTGCTAGAGGCTGGTGTTCATTTTGGACATCAGACAAAGCGATGGAACCCAAAAATGAAAGAGTATATTTTTGGGGCAAGAAATGGGATTTACATAATCAATCTGCAAAAGACTGTTCAATTATTCAGGGAGGCTTATAGTTTCGTAGTTGAAACAGTAGCCAAAGGAGAATCAGTTCTATTTGTAGGAACAAAAAAACAGGCTCAGGATGCCGTTGAGGAAGAAGCCAAGAGATGTAATATGTTTTATATTACCAACAGATGGCTTGGAGGAACATTAACGAATTTTCAAACTATCAAGCAGAGCATAGATAGATTAAAAAAGATTGAGGCTATGAAAACCGATGGCACTATTGGTAGTCTTACAAAGAAAGAGGTACTAAGGATCGAGAAGGAGAGAGAAAAATTGGAGAAGAATCTTGGCGGGATCAAAGATATGGGCAAACTTCCGGGTGCCATTTTGATTATCGATCCTAGAAAGGAGAGGATATCCGTTGCTGAAGCAAAGAAACTTGGTATCCCCAGTATTGCCTTAGTAGATACAAACTGTGATCCTGATGATATAACTTATGTCGTACCAGGAAATGACGATGCTATTAGAGCTATACGGTTATTTGCTTCAAAGACTGCAGATGCTTGTCTGGAAGGACGAAAGAAACTTGAGGAAAAGATAGAAGCCGAAGCTAGAGAAGAAGAGATGTCCCTTGAAATTAAAGATAGTGAGGAAGAAGTGGTTCAAAATCGGGTGGAGGTATAATACAACTGAGGTTGTTAGCTTGATAAGTAATAGAAAATTTAGCAAACGAGGTAATTAAAAAGGGTTATGGAGATTAAATCATCTGTTGTTAAGAGTCTGCGTGAGAAAACCAGTGCTGGAATTATGGATTGCAAAAAGGCCCTGGAGGAAACCAGAGGTGACATTGATAAGGCCATAGATTACTTGAGAAAAAAAGGGCTGGCGGCAGCAGCTAAGAAGACAGGTAGGATTTCTAAAGAAGGAATTATAGAGGCTTATATCCACCCTGGGGGAAAGCTGGGGGTACTTGTAGAGGTTAATTGTGAAACTGATTTCGTAGCTAAGGCAGCGGATTTTATGGAATTTGTAAAAAATATAGCTATGCACATAGCTGCCTCAAATCCCCTTTATTTGAAAAGAGAATTTATTCCGGAAGAGGTTATAGAAAAAGAAAGGGAGATATATAAGGGTCAGGCATTAAACTCAGGGAAACCTGAAAAGATAATTGATAGAATCGTCGATGGAAAAATAGAAAAGTACTTTTGTGATGTCTGCTTACTGGAACAGCCCTATGTTAAAGAACCCGAACTCTCTGTTAAGGAATTAGTCGATACATTAATAGCCAAGATGGGGGAGAATATATCCATAAGACGTTTTTCCCGTTACCAATTGAGTGAAAATCTGGATAATGAAAAAGCCTAATTTTAGAAGGGTTGTCCTTAAACTGAGTGGAGAGGCACTGATGGGCGATGAGGAATATGGAATCAGCCCTGCTGTTATAAACAGCATTTCATCCGAGATTAAGGATGTCCTTGAACTAGGCATAGAGATAGCAATTGTTATAGGCGGCGGGAATATTTTCCGTGGGATAAAGGCCACTGCCCAAGGGATGGACCGCTCTTCAGCCGACTATATAGGAATGTTGGCCACTGTGATTAATAGCCTGGCTCTGCAGGATGGGCTGGAAAAACTTGGAGTACCCACCAGGGTTTTATCTGCCATAGAGATGCGGCAAATAGCAGAACCATATATATCTAGACAGGCCATACGACACCTGGAGAAGAAAAGGGCTGTAATATTTGCTGCAGGAACAGGTAATCCCTATTTTACTACCGATACTGCAACTGCTTTGAGGGGAAAAGAAATCAACGCCGATGTAATGCTGAAGGCAACAAAGGTTGATGGTGTCTACACCAGTGACCCCACAATAGATAGAGATGCTAAAAAATTTGAGGCATTAAGCTATACTGAAGTATTGAACAAAAACCTCAAGGTGATAGACTCTACGGCCGTATCTTTATGCAGGGACAATAATTTACCAATAATCATTTTCAACCTAATGGTTCCAGGTAATATTAAAAAAGCCATTTTAGGCGAAAGAATAGGAACTAGGATTACGGGTGAGACATGAAAGAAGAGGTTATTGAAGAACTTGAAAATAGTATGGAAGATGCCATTGAAAGCCTTAGGAGAGAATTTAGCAAGGTAAGAACAGGAAGGGCATCTTTATCTTTACTCGATGGAATTAAAGTCCAATACTATGGAGAACTTACGCCACTCAATCAGATTGCTACTCTATCTGTTCCGGAGGCTAGATTAATTACAATTCAACCATGGGATACTAAGATTATAGGAGAAATCGAAAAGGCTATACAAAAATCCGGCTTGGGCCTCACCCCAATTAATGATGGGAAGCTCATTCGTATCTCAATACCCAATTTAACAGAAGAGCGAAGGCAGGAACTGATTAAAGTGGTTAGAGGGATGGCCGAAGATTGTAAAGTATCCATCAGGAATGCCCGAAGGGAAACCAATAATATGCTCAAAGAGATGAAGAAAGAAAAAGAAATCTCTGAAGATGAGCTGTTTAAACTTCAAGGTGAAGTTCAGAAAATCACAGACAAATATGTGGAAAAATCGGACGAGACTTTAGCAGCTAAGGAGAAAGAGGTGCTGGAAATCTAGTTCCAACTAGTTTACGGAGGTTAAAATCTGTGCCCTATAAAATTACTGATGACTGTGTATCGTGCGGAACCTGTACAGAAGAGTGCCCTTCTCAAGCTATTGAAGAAGATGACGATATATACGTAATTAACCAAGACGAATGCACAGAGTGTGGTACTTGTGTAGACGTATGTCCAACAGAAGCAATAATTCAGGAATAAATATTAAAAGTTTCTAGACTTCCCCCGTCACTTTTCGGTCTCATCCCTTCTCACTCTTAAAGTATCCTTTTAATCCATCTGAAAGGAACATTTAACCTGCCTATAATCTTTACTTGAAAAATCATATTACTTATGCTAATTTTAGCTCTAACCTATAGGTAAACATTTTTATTAGGCGAAGGGTAAGGGGATAAAGGTGATAGTAAAACATTTTCTTGCCCTTAGCTCCTCGCTTTTAGCTTAAAATAACCAGTTTTAAAAACATTAGCTTGGCAAATAATTATGGAGAAGCTGAATAAAGATAAACTTCCGAGACATATTGCAATTATTATGGATGGCAACGGCCGTTGGGCAAAGAAAAGGATTCTCAATAGAGTATCTGGACATCAAAAGGGAGCAGAAGCAGTAAGAGAAGCAGTAAAGACCTGTAGAGAACTGGGCATTGAGGTGCTGACCCTTTATGCCTTTTCTATGGAGAATTGGAATCGTCCAAAGGGTGAAGTAAATGCATTGATGCACCTTCTTAAAAGATATCTTTTTGAGGAACTGGACGAGATGCTGGAGAACAATATACGACTTAACGCAATTGGCGACCTCGAGAATCTGCCCAATAAGGTATATAAGGTTTTGACAGATACCATTGAAAAAACCAAAGCATGCAAAGGGATGATCCTAAATCTGGCATTAAGTTATGGAGGCAGAGACGATATTATCCATGCGGTTAGAAAGATCATCAGTGATTGTGAGGCTAAAAAAATAAAACCTGAGAATATTACAGAGGAACTCTTTTCTAACTATCTATTTACTGCTGGAATCCCAGATCCAGATCTCTTAATTAGGACCAGTGGTGAACATCGAATTAGCAACTTCCTGCTCTGGCAAATGGCTTATACGGAAATATACATTACCGACACCCTATGGCCCGATTTTAAAAAAGAAGATTTAATTGAAGCTATACTGGACTTTCAGTCTAGAGAAAGAAGGTTTGGCCTAACGAGCACTCAGATAAAGGGCAGGAAGAAGAAAGGGGTATGATGGAATTAAAGAGATGGCTAACGGCATTATTCCTTATACCACTCCTTATTCTTGTGGTAGGTTACGGTTCAGAACAGGTCTTTTTTTGTGTCCTTTTAGTTACAATAATACTGGCGACTCATGAGTTTTATACTTTGGTTTTACCCAGAACTCACAGGAAAGAAAAGATATTAGGGATCCTTTTGGGATCGCTTTCAGCATATGGTATTTACAGGGGAGATGACCATTTCATATTAGGTGTTTCCACTTTTATTATTGTTTTTTTGCTTATTTTCTTTCTGATAAATGTTGAAGATTTAAGCTCGGTAGTCCCCAGCCTTGGGAAACTTCTAATTGGAATCTTTTACATAGGACTCCTCTTACCGCATCTTACTTTAATCAGGGAATTACCCCTTGGTAAACAATGGGTTTTCTTCACCCTGGCAGTAACCTTTATGGGGGATACCGCCTCTTATTATGGGGGCAGTTACCTTGGAAGGCATAAACTGTATTCAAGGATTAGTCCGGGCAAAACTATAGAGGGATCACTGTGGGGATTCGCAGGAAATATAGGAGGCGCTTTAATCTTCAGAGAATACTTTCTAGATCAACTGGAGATTTATCACTGCCTAATTTTGGCCGTAGGTCTGGGGATAATGGGACAGGTGGGGGATCTGTGTGAATCAATGATAAAGAGAAGCTCTGGGGTAAAAGACTCTGGCAGTTTGCTGCCCGGACATGGGGGCATATTAGATCGGATTGACAGCATCCTCTTTTCGGCGCCCTTTCTTTATTATTACGCCATTATAGTTCTGTAGAAAGAGATAAGTAGCCGTGTCGTGAGTGGACAGTAAAGGCTAGATAATCATCTCAGAACTATTCAGGTTGTCAGGTTCACAGTTCACGGTTGGTTGCTCTAACCTTGAACCGTGAACCTTGGAACTTTGAACCTGAGTAGTTACGCATGTTCATTCTTTAGAACAGATATGACTTGGAGTACTAGGTGAAGAAACTGGCTATTTTGGGTTCCACAGGTTCAATCGGTGTCAACACGTTAGATATAATCGAAAGGTTCAGGGATAAATACGAAATAGTAGCCCTTTCGGCTGGGTCTAATATCCAATTACTAAAAGAGCAGATTACCAAATTTAAACCAAAAGTGGTATCCGTATTGAATAAACCTCTTGCCAAGAGGCTGAAAGAAGAATTAGCCCCGCTAGACATAGAAATCCTCTATGGTATTGAAGGAACTAATAACAAGGAAACACTGGTTATGGCAGGAAAGATAGTAATGAAAGAGGCGAAAGAGAACGGCGTCACTATCTTCCCCATTGACAGCGAGCATAGCGCTATTTTCCAATCCCTGCTGGGGCATCAAAAGAAGGACGTAAAAAGGATAATTTTAACGGCTTCCGGGGGGCCGTTTCTAAACTGTTCCCAGGAAGAACTCGCAAATGTCACAATTCAGGAAGCCCTAAACCACCCTATCTGGGAGATGGGAAAGAAGATCACCATCGATTCAGCATCTCTAATGAACAAAGGATTGGAGGTAATTGAAGCCAGATGGTTATTCGATATTCCTCATGAAAAGATCGACGTCCATATTCACCCCCAGAGTATAGTTCACTCAATGGTAGAATATATTGATGGCTCGGTTGTTGCCCAAATGGGGTTGCCAGATATGCGGGGACCGATATCTTATGCCCTTGCATATCCTGAACGTCTTCCAACGGAACTTCCTTCCTTAAACCTCCTTGAGATTGACAAACTCACCTTTGACCTCCCGGACGAGAAAAGATTTCCTGCTCTCAGATTGGCATACAGGGCAGTTGAGGAGGGAGGAACAATGCCTGCTGTCCTCAATGCCGCCAATGAGATAGCAGTGGAGGCGTTTTTAAACAATAAAATAGGGTTCACAGGGATACCCAATATTATAGAACAGACCATGAATTCTTATAAGGTAAAAGAAATAAACACAATACAAGATGCATTGGAAGCCGATAGTTGGGCTCGGATGAAGGCAAAGGTGCTTGTCTAGCTAAATTACAAGGAGTGTTGAATGGTAACTGCAATTTCTGCGATAGTTCTACTGGGGGTACTAATCTTTGTTCATGAATTGGGACATTTTATCGTTGCAAAGATAAGCGGTGTTGGGGTACTCAAGTTCTCCCTTGGTTTCGGTCCCAAAATACTGAGTAAGAAAATTGGAGAAACCGAATACCTTCTTTCTGCTATCCCCCTAGGGGGATATGTAAAGATGATTGGAGAGGAGCCCGGGGAGGAAGAAAAAGTATCAGAAGATGACCTAGACAAATCCTTCTCCCACAAATCCGTACTAAAAAGGGCAGGGATTGTGTTCGCCGGACCTTTATTTAACATAATATTTGCTGTATTTGTCCTTTCCGTAATTTACATGCTGGGAGTTCCAGTCCTGACAACCCAGATAGGCGATGTTGTAGACAGGTCTCCTGCTTATGAGGCCGGAATTAAAAAAGGCGACCAAATTGTTGCCATAAATGGAAAGGAAGTCTCACGTTGGGAAGACTTAACAAAGATTATCCAGCATAGTAACGGAGAGGAACTGGCCATTAAGTTAAAAAAAGATGACAGTTACTATGAGACCAAACTCATGCCAACGCTCTTTACTGACAAAAATATCTTTGGGGAAGATGTAAAGATTTACAAGATCGGTATAAGCGTATCAGATAAATTTATTACCGAGAGATATAATCCTTTTATGGCTATTGTAAAGGGATCTCAACAGACATGGTTTCTTGTTAAATTGATGGGAATAACCATCATAAAACTCATTGAAAGAACGGTGCCTGCAAATACCCTGGGTGGTCCTATCCTAATAATACAGATGGCTGGGAAACAGGCCCAGGCAGGAATTTCGAATTTTCTTTTCTTTATGGCAATAATAAGTATCAATCTGGGCATAGTAAACCTCTTTCCTATCCCTATCCTCGATGGTGGTCATTTATTCTTCTTCCTCCTGGAGGCTATCATGGGGAAACCACTCAGTGTCAAGAAGAGGGAGGCTGCCCAGCAAGTTGGCCTGGTTATCATAGTCCTGTTGATAATCTTTGTATTTTACAATGACTTGAGCCGGATATTTGCTAAATAATACCGAGGAGTCAGAATAGAAAAAACTTTTGCATTCTGACTCCTGACTCCTGGCTTCTCTCGGAAAGGTGCCTCCTTTGAAGGTATTGGCAATAGAAACTTCAACCATGGCTGGAAGTGTAGCCTTAGTAGATGGCGATGAACTTGTATCTGAGTATCTGCTGAATATCGACATCACCCATTCCGAAAGGCTGCTTTTGGCCATCGATTGTGTAACACGAGATTCAAAGATTTCCATAGATAAAGTCGATGGATTCGCTGTATCTATAGGCCCTGGCTCATTTACAGGACTCCGAATAGGCGTAAGTACAATTAAGGGACTTGCCTATGCAACTAACAAACCTGTTGTTGGCATTTCAACCCTGGATGCTTTAGCCGAAAATATTTCCTTTACAGACTACCTTACCTGTCCAATATTAGATGCCAGAAAAAAACAAGTCTATACAGCATTGTATAATAGAGACACAAAAAACAGGCTGAGAAAACTCACACCTGATTTGGTAATAGACCCAAGAGAGCTACTAAAAAAGATTCAAGAAAAGGTTGTTTTTCTAGGTGATGCTATAAAGGTCTATCATACACTCATAAAAGAGGTACTTAGAGATATGGCATTCTTTGCCCCACTAAATTTGAGACTTCCCCGTGCGGCAAATATTGCAAAATTGAGTTTAGATCAATTTAAAAAGAATAACACTTTGGATTTAAATACATTTACGCCTTTCTATGTGCGTCCCTCAGAGGCCGAGGAAAAATTTAAAGAGCTTTTATAAATAAAGAGGAGGTAACAACCATGCACCAAAAAGACTTTACTGGCTGTCATATCCCCATAATTACTCCCTTTAAGGATGACTGTTCAATAGATGAGGGAGGGTTAATAAAGCTGGTAAATTATCTTATTGAAGAGGAGGGGGTGGACGGTATAGTCCCCTGCGGAACTACAGGAGAATCACCTACCCTGTCTCACAAAGAACACAATCAAATAATTGAGATAGTTGTAAAAGAGGTTAACGGCAGGGTACCCGTAATTGCAGGAACCGGGTCTAATAGTACCCAGGAGGCTATTAATATGACAAAACACGCTGAGGATGTGGGTGCTGATGCCAGTCTTCAGGTGGGCCCTTACTATAACAGGCCAACCCAGGATGGGCTTATGCGTCACTTTGAGGCTATCGCTAAAAATACCAAAATACCTCATTTTATATACAATGTACCCACTAGAACCGGCAGAAATATAGAGCCCCAAACTATAATTGAACTTTCAAAGATCGATAATATAATAGGGCTTAAAGATGCAAATGGGAATCTAATGCAGACCATGGAGATAATAAGAGCCACCAAGAACAGTTCCAAAAAGTTCTTTGTCCTCTCAGGTGAAGATGCCCTGACATACCCCATGATGTGCCTGGGGGGAGATGGTGTAATATGTGCTGTGGGGAATGTTATCGGGAAGGAATATACCGAGATGTGTAAATTGATCAAAGCAGGGGAATATGAAAAGGCAAGGAATATACACTACCGGACGCTCCCTTTAGTTAATGCCCTATTTATAGAATCGAACCCGGCACCGGTAAAAGAGGCATTGAGCATGATGGGGCTGCCAGCCGGGAGGCTAAGGTTGCCTTTGGTAGAGTTACGACCAGAGAATAGAGAGAAGCTAAGAAAGGCATTAAAAGAGATGGGAAGACTATAGTAGATTGCTTTTGCTGGAGTTAAAATCTCATCCCTTTAAGTCTTATCTTTTGGAGGTTGTCTTCTTATATCCTGACCTTCTTAGCCAGAACCTTTCATAATTATAGACAGAATTATGTTGCCTTTTCTGTTTAACCTAACAGCATTTTGAAAAACCTTTGAGTCACGTGTCTTAAGAAACTCCTTAAAGGTTAATGTCGCGCTTGCCTTTAGGAGAACACCCTTTTTGAATATTAAAAATCGCTTCATTCTCTCCTCTGGCAACTGGACAGCGCTCAATACTTGAATCAAGGTCTTGTATCTTGGGAGTAGCCCCTCAAACCCACTTTCTCTGAGATTCTGCGTATCCTTTGAATCAATCAACTCTGCCAGTTGGTTTGTTTTATTACTCAGGGCACGGATCTCGTCAAATATTGCCGGCATTTTCTGCTTAGCGGTTTTTTCATCGAAGGTTATCTGAGCTTTAAGCTTTGGATCCCTTAAGGCTACATTGGCAACTATAGAAACCCTATAAGCCTTATCTTTATCCAGCTTGTTTTCATCAAGTATCCTATAGTTTTTAACATAACCCCTGCATTTTGACAGAACATCATCCTTTACAATGACAAAATTGTTTACTTCAGTATTTGATGAAACCATTACCCCTCTAGCCTGTTCTACAGCTAATTTAAGGGCATCATTAATGGCAGCCTTTCTTGCGTCAGCAATCCCTTCTTCAGTAATTGCTCCCATACCGCTTACTGTAACCTCTATGGTCTCCACATCTGTTCCTTCCTCTGCCTGTGCCAGGGTGTTTATAAAATAGAGATTTAAAGTAAGTAACACCAATAGATACAAGGCAATCTTTTTCTTCATAGTCCCCCTCCTTATTGACGCTGTTCAAATTGTGCCTGTAATGCGGAAGTGATAACCAGCATACAGGGTTCTCCTATTTCTACATAAAAATATGGTTCTTCTCCCAATTAGTTAGGAGAAAGTGGTACAGGATTCGAGGAGTCAAGGATTCAAGTGTTTGTTTTCTAATGATTTTATCAATGCTTTGAGCATCCTTTCAACCTCATGAATGTCATCCTTGATACTCTCAAGTATATCACTGTCAATGTAACCTAAGTCTCCGCCTAGCATTATCTGCGTTTCCAGTTCACAGTTTGATCCATAGGCAATATATAAAGACTTGATATAATCTGCTGTTGTCTTGCGTCCATAACCTTCTGCAATGTTGGAAGGAATGGACACAACAGCCCGCCTGATCTGTTATGTCAAACCGAACTTGTCATCCTTTGGGAATTTTATAGTTATTTTGTAAATCTCTAAACATTGCTGATAGGGCTTTTGCCAAACCTTAAATTCTTTGTAATTTTTAAGCATCTCGCTCGAATCCTCGAATCCTTGACCCCTTGAATCCTTTTCGTCGACCAACTCTTTGGGAGATGACCCAAAAATATATTGTTGCAAAAAATCTGTCAAGAGATTATATATTATTTTATAATGAAGGGGTATCTGAGAGGGCAGGGGATCATGGGTTGGATAGACAACATAACTTATTAATGCATGGAGCCTGAAGGAACCCCTTGAGGCGCGGAGTTATTAAGGAACTAACTATAGAATAACTTGTTAGGTCTCTTCGAGGAACGATGGAACAAATCGACGACGAATCTGCGCAAATTCGAGACGTGTACGCCAAGTTCGGCTTGACGATGTACGTCCTTCAGTGTCTTGAGCGGCAACTTGCAATGGCTCTGGCCACCGAGTACGGCACTGGACCCGACAAGATCACGAGGACTGGTTACGACGAACTACTCGATGAGTTATTTGGCAAGACCTTCGGCAGTCTCGTGACGCGCCTTCGGCAATCGACTACGTTACCAGCGGATTTCGAGCCGCGACTTCGCGAAGCGCAACAGCTGAGAAACTGGCTGGTTCACCATTATTTCTGGGATAGAGCAGCTGTGTTCGTGACCCCCACCGGCCGTGTCACAATGATCGCTGAGCTCGACGAGCTCTCGGACAAGCTAAACGAACTCGACGAGTACTTCGACTCCATCGTGGTCGGCTGGGCAGCGCGGCATGGGATCATACATGAAGCGGTGGAACGTAACATGAAGCAACTGGCTGAAGAGGACTAACAAGCGAATGGAGCCGTCGTGCCATTCGTCTCGTGAGGTGTGTCACAGAGGCTCGCGGCTCATTCGCGGGCGTTAGCCCACAATCCAAAGGACAACACGATGAATAAGAAAGTAGACGAAATATCAGAAAAGCATTTTCGCACGAAATATGAGCAACTTGGTAAGCGAGAAAAGAAAGTTGCTAATCATCTCGCCGCGAGAACCCACATTGCGAGAAATGTTGCTAAAGACTTTTCTGAGCAACTGACTTTTGGCCAGAGGCTGGCTGACAAAGTCGCTGCCTTTGGCGGCTCCTGGACCTTTATATCAATCTTTGGGGTTGTCCTGGTTATTTGGGTTCTCCTGAATTCGTTTATTCTAATCAAGTACCGTGAATCATTCGATCCATATCCGTACATTCTGCTGAATCTGTTTTTATCCATGCTTGCCGCTATTCAAGCTCCGGTAATCTTGATGTCTCAAAACCGACAGGCCCATAAGGATCGTCTGACTGCGGAACATGATTACGAAGTCAACCTGAAGGCGGAGCTTGAAATAATGGCGCTTCATGAGAAAATAGACTTGCTTAGGGAGAAGCAATGGAGTGAACTTATTTCAATCCAACAGGAACAGCTCAGGCTTCTAAGCCAATTAATTGAAAACCTAAAGAAAAATCAGTGAACCGTTGTCTAATCGGTTGCTCAAGAAAATCCTACCCGGCAACTTTGAGCATCCCCTGAATCAAATTAACAACCTGAAAAAATAAAAAGGAGGGCTAACATGAACGCAAAACGATTCATTATAGCAAGTCTGGTGGTGTTTTTAGGTTTCGAGATTATCGACGCAATCGTCCATACGGTAATTTTAGGCAAAACATATGAAAGCATGAATCTTTGGAGACCGGATATGATGTCAAAAATGTGGATAATACATATAGGTTCTCTAATTTTAGCTTTCTTATTTACCTACATATTTATCAAAGGTTACGAAAATAAGGGTATAACGGAAGGAGCTCGTTATGGTGTAATCATCGGGCTTTTTGCAAATATTCCTTATGGATTTTACTCATATGCGATGTATCCTCTTCCTTTTTCATTATGTCTGCAATGGTTCATTTTCGGGATGATCGAATTCATCATTTGCGGCATAATTGCAGCGGTAATTTATAAACCAAATAAAATATAAATTTCTAACAACATGTAGCGGATGCGTAATACGCCACGCTGATTTTTTGCGTTATCCTGACCTTCTTAAAAGCTCTTGACAAACATTAGTTATATGTTAAGATTCTGCCCACTTCATACTTAAAAATCAATAAATTTTAATGTAGTGATAAATCATTGAGAGTTATCGGTGGTAAAGCCAAGGGAAGGAAGCTGTTCTCTGACAAAGGCTTAAATACACGTCCCACGGCTGACAAGGTCAAAGAATCGATCTTTAATATACTACCTCGTGATTTCAAAGATAAGGAGGTTTTGGATTTATTTGCAGGTACTGGGAATTTAGGAATAGAAGCATTAAGTCGGGAGGCATTGAAAGCAGTCTTTATCGAGAGTAGTCGGTATGTCTTGCCTGTATTAGAAAAGAACCTTAGGAACTGTGGGTTCACTGATATTAGCCAAATAATAGGGACTACCGTAGATAAGGGAATAAAGATTCTGGAGAGGTGGAGAAATAGATTCGATTTTATATTTTTGGATCCGCCTTATAGAAGGGGTATTTTAAAAGACGCACTGGTGAAGATATCCCGATCAGATATTTTAAAAGATACCTCTTTGGTTATAGCTGAGCACTCTTCTTCGGAAACGATAGAAGGGGAAATAGAGAGGCTAATCTTGACCGATCAAAGAAGATATGGCACAACTCTAATCTCGTTCTTTGAACTCAAAACGAACTAACTAACCTATTAGAGACTGTTCCGAAAAAAAGTATTATGAAAACTGTAACTATTTGATTCTACAAGAATCACCTTACCAAAAGACCATAAAAACAATGCTTATTGCAGTTTTATTAGAATGATCACAAATTACATCTAACTACAAGT
>JACQWO010000047.1 GCA_016209225.1 Desulfobacterales bacterium | reverse complement strand
TGGCTCTTCTGACTTTTTAGTACAATGAAACAGGTATAAGTACCTGTAAAGCTATTACAAATGCTCTTTGAAAATTGACACGTTTTCTAAGCTTGTATAGAATAGCTGAATGAAAACGAAAAACACCTTCCGAGACTTGTATAAATTTCCGGGATTCCATGTCCGTGCCACGCTAAGGTCACACCCGGAAGATTCTGAAGGATGCATTGTTACCCTTGAGCGCCGCCAAAAAAAACGGTCTGTTCCGGCTGCGGTACAACGGCGTCAAGCTATCGGGACCGGCGAACTCATATGGTGCGAGACCTGGATGCCGGAGCAACCCGCATCTATCTTGGATTTGAGTATCGCAGGGTTGCCTGCCCGCATTGCAAAGCCGTGAAGCGCGAGACTCTTTCGATGCTGGCCAAATCGGCCCGGTTCACTCAGCGGTTCGAAGATCGTATTGGACAGCTCTGTCGCGAGATGAGCATCAAACGTGTTGCGGAGCTTAATAACCTGAGTTGGGATCAGGTGTGTTGCATGGAGAAGTGCTACATGCGTCGCCTGCTGGAGCAGCATCCACCGTCTCAGCAGCTTCGGACCATTGGCGTCGATGAAATATCCATCCATAAGGGTCACTCCTATGCCGTCGTTGTCGCCGATCTTGATCAGAGACGACCGATCTGGCTGGGCGGCCAGGGTCGTACAGAACAGGATTTACAACTGTTCTTCGACACCATGGGGTCTGAGCGTTGCAAGACAATCGAACTGGCGGTCATGGATATGTGGAAGCCATTTCGCAAAGCAACGCTGAATCATGCTCCCAACGCACAGATTGTCTATGACAAGTTTCACATCATGCGTCATTTGGCAGACGCCCTTGATCAGGTCAGACGCAGCGAGTACAAACGTGCTGTCCCATAAATCCAATCTGGATATTGAAGGCCGACGGGCCTTGCGAATGCTGTTGAAAGCAAACAAACGGCTTCATAAAGCCTATCTGTTGAAAGAATCGTTCGGGCAGCTCTGGGATTATAACAACCCAACCTGGGCTCGAAAGTTCTTTGAAAGCTGGAAAGATCAGTTGCGCTGGCAGCGGCTTAAACCCTTTGAGAAGTTTGCTGCTATCATTGAACGCCACTGGGACGGGATAATCAGTTACTGCCATCCTGATCACAAGGTTTCACTTGGATTCATGGAAGGCTTGAATAATAAGATCCGTGTCATCCAACGCAGAGCATACGGCATTAAGGATCAGGAATACCTGATGCTCAAAGTCATAACTTCCTTTATCAAAGAACCGAAAGAAAAATGAATTTATGCACAACAAACCCAGAAGAGCCATTATAAGGACTATTTCCCGTAATATATTGCGGAAAATTAGATTGTATGCTGTAAAACTACTGTAAATTTATATTGTGGTTGTCAAATGAATAATTGTCATATTGAAAAGCAAAATACGGAAAGAAACAGATTGATGAAACTCCTTGTCGCTGTCCTTATTTATTATTACCCTCCACCTTTCCCTGTTTTGACTTTAAACCAAAGCGATCCATAATCTTCACCTTGATCTCCTCGGCAATCTCTGGATGCTCTTTTAAGAACAGTTTGGAATTCTCTCTTCCCTGTCCGATACGATCTTCTCCATATGAATACCATGACCCGCTTTTTTCTACCATATTATAGGAAGTAGCTACATCTAAAAGATCGCCCTCCCTGGATATTCCTTCTCCATAAATTATGTCAAATTCAACCTCTTTAAAAGGCGGGGCCACCTTATTCTTTACAACCCTTACCTTGGTTCTGCTTCCTACTACGTCTTGGCCTTCTTTTATAGATGCAATACGGCGTATATCCAATCTCACAGAGGAATAGAACTTCAGGGCGTTGCCGCCTGTGGTAGTCTCAGGATTCCCAAACATAACACCAATCTTCATCCTGATCTGGTTGATGAATATTACGATGGTCATGGATTTACTAATGGTTGCCGTTAACTTTCGAAGTGCCTGAGACATAAGCCTCGCCTGAAGCCCCATATGAGAGTCGCCCATCTCTCCTTCTATCTCTGCCCTTGGTGTTAATGCCGCCACAGAATCTACTACTACTACATCTATTGCTCCACTCCTGACCAGCATTTCTGCGATCTCCAGAGCCTGTTCTCCAGTATCGGGCTGAGATATCAACAAGTCCTCTGCCTTTACCCCCAATTTTCGAGCATAACTCATGTCCAGGGCGTGTTCTGCATCAATAAATGCTGCAATACCGCCTACTTTCTGTGCCTCAGAAATGACATGCAGGGCAAGGGTTGTTTTCCCTGATGACTCGGGGCCAAAAATCTCAATAACCCTCCCCCTGGGAATACCCCCCACTCCTAAAGCTATGTCCAGACCCAGTGAACCTGTTGAGACAGTTGGTATGTCCGGGATTATTGCATCTGCTCCCAACCTCATAATGGAACCCTTGCCAAATTGCTTCTCAATTTGACTCAGAGCCAAATCAATGGCCTTTTCTTTGTTTGAGTCAGTTCCCATGGAAACCTCCCTATAGATTTTTCAAGTTAAGTGTCTGAAGTGATCTAAAGTTTAAAGTGCCTAAAGTTAAAAATTCCTATGTCAATCAAGTTAGATTATAATGTCTGAGAGCCTCCTAAATTGAAGGTCTCTAGCTTTGTATAAACCGCCCCTGTGGGGCGTAGGTCGCTTTTGAATAAAAACAGATTTTCCACCCTGAAAGAACCGAGCTCGCATCCCTTAAGCTTTTCAATCTGTTCTGTTAATTGTCTCTTGTCTTTCAAAGACTTAACCCTGCCCAGGGTTAAATGAGCCCTAAACCCTCTTTCTTCAGGCTCAAAACCTATCTTCTTCAGGCTGGACTCCGTTTCTTTATGCAGGATATCCAGAGTTCTTCCACTGGATTCGACTCCGACCCATATTACCCTCGGACTTAACATATTGGGGAATACACCTATGCCCTTTATACCTAGATCAAAGGCATCGATCTCTGCGGTCACTTTTTTTACCGCCTTAGAGATGTCATCTACGTTCTTCTCCTCAATATTTCCAAAAAACTTTAATGTTAGATGAATGCTTTCAGGCTTTACCCATTTTACTTGGGAACCGTATGTTTTTAAATTATCCTGAATCTCCGAAAGCTTGCCTCTTAACTCTTTCGGAAGCTCAATGGCCAGGAAGCTGCGTATTTTTGCCATTTTTATTTAGATAATACCTTCTTACCAAATCCAAGGCTGACTGGGAGGCTGCAAGCCTGATTTGAGCCCGATTCCCTGGGAAATTGTAACCCTTCACTGCTGTTTCCTTTTTATCAGAAATGGAGATGTATACCAGACCAACAGGCTTCTCAGGGGTCCCCCCCCCTGGCCCGGCAATACCTGTTACTGCCAAACCCAACGTGGTTTTACCAAGCTCCCTTACTCCCTGAGCCATCTTTTCAGCAACCCTGGAACTGACCGCTCCAGACTCATCTATCAGGGAAGCAGGGACGTTGAGAAGATCGGTCTTAGCCTGGTTACTATAAGCCACTATCCCTCTAATCATATAGTCTGAGCTGCCAGGGACGTTTGTCAGCCGATGACTGATCAACCCTCCGGTGCAGGATTCAGCCACGGCAATAGTGTCCCCGTTTTTTCTTAAAAGGTCTCCTACCACTCCTTCAAGGGTTTGGTCGTCTCTGCCGAAAATATATTCCCCCAACCGGTTGGTTATTTCTCCCCCTATTGTAGAGACTATCGCACTTGTTTCCTCATAATCAAGACCCTTTGCCGTAATCTTGATATAGTTTTCAGGATAATTCGGCAGAAAACCTATCCTGACAGCTTCATATTTCTTAACAATATCTTTTATCAATTCAGCTATCTTAGACTCGCCCAGACCGAAGACCTTTAGAGTTGTTGTCTTAAATTGAAAGCCTTCTCCTTTTTCTCTCTGAAGAATAGGGAGAATGCTCTCGTCTGTCATCCTTACCAATTCTTTGGGGACACCGGGGAGGAAAAAGATAAGTTTGTCCTTTTCAAGGGCTAAGAAACCACATGCAGTCCCTGTAGGATTCATTATCAACTCTGCTCTCTCAGGTATTAGTGCCTGTTTTTCATTGTTGGGAGACATCTCTAACCCTAGTTTTCTGAAGAACCCCTTTACCCAATTCAGTGCCTCTTTATTGAGAACTAGCTTTCTTCCAAGGGTTTTAGCTGCCACCTCAGCAGTAATGTCATCCGGGGTAGGGCCCAAACCGCCTGTAACAAGAATTACACCCGACCTTTGAAGCGCACTCTTCAGAGAATCGGTAATATCCGATTCATTATCACCCACGGAGGTTATCCTGGTAACCTCTATGCCAATGGAGAGTAACCTCTCAGCAAGAAAAGAGGAATTAGTGTCTATAACACTGCCTGAAATAAGCTCGTTACCAATGGTTATAATTTCGGTATTCATAGCATCATTCCAATTAGTTCATACTGAAAAATCGAATACCCTGCAAAAGAAGGTTGGCATAAATTCCGGCAAACAAATCGTCCAGCACGATTCCGTACCCATTTTTAATCCTCTTATCGAAGAAATTGGCAGGGAAGATTTTAAGTATATCGAATACCCTGAAGAAGAAAAAACCGAGAACGATGTATACAAGCCTGTTGGGAATAAATGCCATTGTCACCAGGAACCCGAATATCTCGTCAATGACTATATGTTTGCTGTCATTTTCAAGTAGTATCTTCTCTGCCTTATCAGAAATCAGTACAGCCAGAAAGAATAGAAGCAGGAGTATAGTGGTGTATATGAGAGGATTGGGAGTATAGATTATCAAATATATCCCGATACCAGCCAGCGTACCGGCAGTTCCGGGGGCAATAGGTGAATAACCGCTATAGGCTCCGGTTGCGACGAAGAGGATAACCCTCTCAAAAAAAGATAGCATATTTTCAAGTTACAATTTTATTTCCACTTTGTCAATCGGTTTCGATGCTGGCAGCGACACAGACGAAGTTGCGAAGCACTCAATTTTTGAGACCTTTGCACAACCTGCCGAGAGCTTTGAAAAAATGTATGCTGAAGCGAAAAGGGGTACTTCTTCAAAGCTCTCTCTTTCCACCAGGCCTTTTGCTCTAAGTGCCTGTTAAAGAAGAAGTTAGGATCAGCGGCCTTTATATAACTGTATTTCTGTTCCGGGATAAAAGAAAGAAAGGATATCTCTGTAATTTTTGCCTTTTTTTGCCATTTCAAGGGTACTCCACTGGCAAAGACCAACGCCGTGACCGTGACCCTTACCCTTAAAGATTATCGAATCGCCATCTATTCTCATGATGAAATTGGTGCTCGGAACTCTCTGCCAACCAAGCAGTCTTCTTAACTCATTGGCCCTAAGTGTGATTTGCTCTGATTCAGTATTGATCTCTAATTCATTTATCCTGCCGGTTGATGTATAGGATATTATTCCTATGTCTTTTATACCTGATATGTTCAATCCCTTTTCTATCTCTGACAGCTGGATATTCCTCTCCCATGCCCAGTATGGAGAAGACTCGCAGCTTGATTCTACTGACATGAGATACGGATAGCTTTTCCCAAATACATTCTCAGGAACCTCTGTCTTGCCGCCGCATGTTGAGTGATAAAGAGCCTCTATTGGTTTACCGTTAAATGTGAGTATCTCACCAGAGGTTTTCTCCACTGCATACGCTATTCTCGCATTAGGAGAGTTTCCTTTATATGCCTGGTGCAGCACAGATGAGGTAAGATGATAATAAGAATTTTCCTTCGCTTTTTTATGATATACAGCGTATGTTCTGGCAACAACAGTCTGTGCCTTAATCGCCTCAATTTCCCAGCTCTTTCCAACCTCAGCTATAACAACATCCTTCACATACTCCTCAAGAGGTATTTCGTTTATAAGATACAGCCCATTCTGCCCCTTCCATACCTCAAATTCACCTGTGTAATAAACTCCGTTCGCAAGGGGGGTATTTTTTGTATTATTGCCGATTTTTTTCAATTGCTCATCTTTACCAGGGATGCTGGGATATCTTTGATCTATTATCAGCACCCGTATCTTATCAGCAAAAGCTGCATCAGGACAAAAAACCTGATTTAAGCAAAGAAGAGATAAGGAGATAAAGACAAGAAGGATTGACCTCATTATTTGTAAAAAACAGCTTTCCATCAATAAGATTCCCTGGTTAAGTTTGATGGCTTCGTAAAAAGTCCATCAAGTTTACTGGAACGGGTTTAATGATTTGAGCAGATCCTTTGCCTCTTCTTTAGTTGATATTAGCCCTTCTATCTCTGCCTCTCTGGTTATAGACAGCAGTATTCCCACCTCTTTCCCCTCGAGAATTCCCATCAACTCCATTATCTCTTTTCCATTTAGTAACAGCTTTTCAGGTACTTTGAGCCAATCCTCGAAATAGTATCTTAAAAACTCTTGTATTATAGCCAAAAGAGGGGCAGTTTGTTTTGCATCAGTATATGTTCTCGTTGCTAACCCGTCGGCCAGAGATAAGAGAAGACAGTCTATCCCGTCCTTACCCATGTCCCTAAAAAAACGGGATTTGGCACGCTGACTGATCCTAGTCGACTTGGATAGATTTAGTATCCTCATGTGGTTTTTGGTTATATTTGCAATAACTCTCGTTGCCTTATGTCCGAGTTTAAGCCTATTGGCAATGGTTTTATTGATCTCCTCGCCAACTCTGTCGTGTCCTAAGAACCGGACCTTTTCACCGTCATAACTTTTGGTCTCAACCTTTCCTGAATCGTGCAGGAAGGCAATGAATTTTATAAGGTTATCCCTGTAAATATTCCTCTCTAACTCTTCATCAAAGTGTACTTTGAGAACAGAGGTATGATCGGGAAAATACTCAGAGAAGTTTGACAAAATCGCCTCTATGAATTCTATGGTTTTTACGGCGTGATCAAATAGATTATAGTCGTGGTGTTCACCCTGCTCTGTATCCTTCCAGGAATTTATCTCCGGTAATATGGTATTCAGTAGCCCTAAACTCTCCAGCTTCTCGATATGCCGGAATGCGTGCGGTGCATCCAGTATAATAAACAGCTCATCTCTGATCCTTTCCCATGAAGAGTCGACCAAAAGCCCCCTTTTTTGCCTGATAAGCCTTTCCGTTTTGTCATCTATCGTAAAGTTGGTTACTGCAGAGATTCTTACTGCCCGAAGCAGACGAAGAGAGTCATCATCGAATACCCTGGAAGAGCAAGCTCTGATTGCCCCCTTTTCGATATCATCCAATCCATTCAAGGGGTCTATAATCTTAATCTCGTCTTTCTCAAAGAGGTCTTGTATATTAATGGCCATGGAATTTATAGTGAAATCCCTCTCTATCAAATCTTTCCCAATATCAGCCCCCCGAAATCTGGTGAAATCTATATCTATAGACAGGCTATTCTCCTTAATGGTAACACGATAATAATCCCGCATCGGGTCAAGAGAGAAAAAACTGCCCTTTACTTTCTCGGCAAAGCCCCTGGCAGCATTCTGTACATCACCCTCCAGGGCAAAGTCAAAGTCATTCCCAAGTTGAGATGATGAGAGTAAATTTCGCATGGCTCCACCCACCAAGAATATGGGAATATCTAACTCTTTGGATATACTATAGGCACTCTTAAGGATATGAGATCGGGTTAATTCCTTGATGTTCATCTTGTCTGATAGGAGAGATATATTTGCCCGCCCCTTTTGGGTTAACTTCTAGGACTCATCTTCTTTTACCCTCTTTTCCACTGATTGGGCATGGGCCTCAAGCCCTTCCATTCGGGCGATCCGGATGACATCCTGCCCCACCCTTTTTAAGGCTTTCTGGGAGAAGTAGACTATGCTGGATTTTTTTATAAAATCGTCTACGCTGAGAGGGGAGCTGAAACGGGCTGTTCCACCAGTAGGGAGTGTATGATTAGGGCCTGCTAAATAGTCTCCCACGGCCTCTGGAGAGGTATCGCCAAGAAAGATTGCCCCTGCATTACTTATCTGGCTCAGGATTTCAAAGGGCCTTTCTATAGCCAATTCAAGGTGTTCAGGGGCTATCCTGTTAGTGAGTTCGATGGATTCATTGGTGTCTTTTGTTATGATTATGGCACCGTTATCCTCGATAGAGGATTTGGCTATCGCTTTTCTTTTAAGACTCTCTAGCTGTTTATAGAGTTCGGTTTCCACCTTCTTTGCAAAAGCGTAAGAGTCTGTAATAAGGAAGGATGCTGACATCTCATCATGTTCTGCCTGGGACAGTAAATCAGCAGCAATGTATGCTGGTGATCCGCTTCCATCAGATATGATCAGGAGTTCACTTGGCCCAGCAATCATATCAATATCAACCTCACCAAAGACCAATCTTTTAGCACAGGAGACGTATGCGTTTCCTGGCCCTACTATTTTATCAACCCTGGGTATAGTCTTGGTTCCATAAGCGAGGGCAGCTATAGCTTGAGCGCCACCAACCTTGAAGATGCTATTTACACCAGCAATACTTGCAGCAATTAAGACATAAGGGCTGATCTTACCGTTGGAGGCGGGGGTAACCATCACTATCTCCTGCACACCAGCTACCCTGGCGGGAATGGCATTCATCAAGACCGATGAAGGGTACGACGCCTTGCCACCCGGTATATAGATACCTACTTTTTCTATAGGATTAACTACCTGCCCCAGGATTACCCCTTCTTCCTCAGTTGTAATCCACGAGTTTTGAATCTGTTTTTTATGAAACCTTTCAATCCTAGAAGCAGCTAATTTTAATACCTCAATATCACTGTTATCAACACTGTTAAAGGCATCTTCTATCTCTTTTTCACTAACCTTCAGCATTGAGGGTGTTAATCTCGATTTATCATATTTCTCTGTATAGTCAATAACCGCTTTGTCGCCTTTATCCTTCACATCTCTAAGGATAACCTGAACCGTTTCCTCCACTGTTGCATTAATCGATTTTCCCCTTTTTAATATCCGTTCCAGGTTAGTTGAAAAATCGGTATCCTTAGTACTTAATATCTTCATGTTATTGGTTCTTTCTTGATGAGTATGAAGTTTGAAGTGAGCTAAAGTGTCTAAAGTTACATAAAAATCAAAAACTTTAGGCATTTCCCACTTTAGGCACTTTTCTTCTTTATGCGGGTTAGGGTATAATAAAAGCACAGGATAGAGAGGTAACCCTCAGGTGATGATAAGAGACCTTTGCACAACCTGCCGAGAGCTTTGAAGAAGTCCCCTGAGAGCTAATTCATAGATTTTTTGGGGAACCCACCTTGGCGAGCGTAATGTAGAAAATTCACATGTCTGAGCCCGAAGGGTGAGTTTGTGAATTTTCAATGGAGCACGCTTAGATGGGTCAAAAAATGTATGCTGAAGCGAAAAGGGGTAATTTTTCAAAGCTCTCGATAGAACAAAAGGAGGAAATAGAAGAAGGGAGCTTTATACAGTCGTCTCTATTTATCCTTGATCTCTTTTTCTTCCTCTTTATTATTAGGGGTAACATCTATTTCATCTTTGCCGGAAGTTGCCTTTTTGAAGTTTTTTATCGCTTTTCCGAGACCGCTTCCAATCTCGGGCAATTTACCTGCCCCGAAGATGATCATGATGATAACCAGAATAATAATTAACTCTGGCATGCCAATGCCAAACATTCCTGCCTCCCTTCAAAGTTTGACCCTCCATTGGAAAGCCTTCCCCTTATATACTTTTCGGATTAAAAGCCGATTATTTACTTTTGGCGGAAGTGAATGGGAATCGAACCCACCGCGGACATCCTATGCCCGCCACTGGATTTGAAGTCCAGGAGGCCCACCAGTAGCCTAGTCACTTCCACTTTTAATTCTATCAATTACTAGCATATTGTCAACTTAAATTTTTTGCCTGTCAGTAACACGTGATATGTCCGGTTTGTAGCACACAATCTGTCCGGTTTATTATAGTCACCGATGGAGGTGACGGATGAGACGGACAGAGATGCTACAGGAGATTCGGGAGATGCGA
>JACQWO010000046.1 GCA_016209225.1 Desulfobacterales bacterium | reverse complement strand
TCTCTAATAGGGTTGATTATTACGGTATTTAATTTTTATCTTAGCAGAACACCCTCTAGTAAGTCAAATTGAAAGGTAAATGAGGACCCGGTTTATCGAGATATTGATGTCGGGTGACGTGAAAGATAAGGAGTTGTTTTAATTTTTAAATGAACAATATAGAAAAAGCTTGACAATATCAGATTTTTATTCTAATTTGCTACATTAAACGTTGTATAATCTCGCTACAAGAATGTTAAACGATTACAACATATTTGACTTTATACTAATAAAGCCAAAAGGTCAGGGAACTAGATGCTTTACTCTGGTTAGGGAATGACCTAAAAAATTAACCATGAACGGAGGTGAGAACGATGAAGAAATTAGGTTATCTTTTGGTTTGCTTCTTTTTTGTCCTTGGTCTGACGGTATCTACTATCGGATGCAAAAAGAAGGCCGAGGAAGTAGCAGCCCCAACGGAACAAATGGCTCCAGCAGAACAGGCTCCTGCTCCAGCAGAACAGGCTCCTGCTCCAGCAGAACAGGCTCCTGCTCCAGCAGAACAAGCTCCTGCTCCAGGGAAATAAATGCGATATGATCTAAGTGTTATGTCACTGGAACAGTAAGCTCTTTGAGGTACAACCACTCAGAGGATTTTTAAATGGTTTGGGGGGACTAATCCCCCCCAAACCCCCTCTTATGGAGGGGAATTAAGGGTATCGGTTAATCTTATTCTAAGAGAAAGAATCGGTACCCTATTTTTTTGGATTCTTAAGGCAGATAGAAGAAAAAGGGTATTGACTTTATATCGTCTATTCAATTACAACTGGAAGGGAGGGGAAATTCTAAATAGAAAGGGAGGGAGAGATTATGGAAGTTCAGGAAAAAGAATTTGGAACGGTTAAGATAGTTAGAAAAGAGGGTTTTGCCGAGGTCATCTTAAATCGCCCTGAGAAGTTGAATGCATTGAGCCCAGAGCTAATACATGACTTTATAGCAGCCTGGGGTAATGTAAAGGATGATGATGCAGTAAGAGCCTTAATCATTACTGGAGCCGGTCAGTCCTTTAGTGCCGGCGGCGATGTGGTGAAGGACATAAACCCATTGCGGGAAATGAGCGCTACTGAATTCCATAAGTATTTCAGTGTTGCAGACGTTATGTACAGGGGCATAATAGACCTGGAAAAGCCTGTAATTGCAGCTATAAACGGATATGCAGTAGGGGCTGGTCTTGATCTTGCTCTGGCCTGTGACATAAGGATTGCTGCGGAGGATGCAAAGATGGGAGAGTTCTTTGTTAGAATGGGTCTTACTCCTGAACTGGGGATTTATATGTTACCCAGGTTGGTTGGGCTAGGTTGGGCAAAGCTGATCTGTCTCACAGGAGATGTCATAGATGCAACCCAGGCGGAGAAGATAGGTTTTGTGGAAAAAGTAGTGCCGCCGGAAGAATTGATACCTACTGCTGAAAAGTTGGCAAAAAAACTTGCAAACGGCCCGGTGGCTACAGGGACAATCAAGAAGGCAATCAACGAGTCTCTAAAAATGACCCTTGAATCTTCCATTGATTATATATCAAGATTGCAGTATCAGTTATGCCATACTGAGGATCATAAAGAAGCTGTTACATCATGGTTAGAGAAGAGAAAACCTGTGTTTAAGGGGAAATAAATCTCCACCTTCTTCTTTCACCATTTAATTTTGAAAATGATTTTACAAGTTCCATAGCAATTGTTGGTATTTTTTTCCGTGATAGTCTCCCCTTCAAGACCGAAGGCTTCAAGCCAAGAATCGAATCTCATCTTGGCTGCACATTGATGCACGTCTGTAATTCCTGCTTTATTCACGTTCTTATAAATATAGCATTCCAAGACGTGTCCCAAAAAAGAATCTTTATCGAGGATTTCAAGCTCATACTTATGCTCTTCAGGGAAGAAGAGATCAGTGGCGATCTCCATTAGTGCTTTAAAATCCTCAATATCCTTGATTGCTCCATAACCTATCTCTTCTACCAGTTGTTTTATTTCTGTTTTTCCAATAGACTTGATTACTGCCAGATTGAGTTTGGTGGCAGTATCGAAACCCAATTCTACTATGGATTTTAAGAACCATCTTGCATCATGTGAGACCCATATATCCCGAAGTACCTTTTCTCTTTGTTGGGGCGTAAGTTCAATGTGTTTTGTGCTCATGTCCTAATGCCTCCTTTCCGGCTTTTAAGGTATAACCTTTCCCAATCCCAGCATAATGAGGTTTTCGTGACTTTAGACCTCTATTTGTCCACTAGAAATAAAATTTGTAATCTCTGAAACAATTCCCATCGGTAAGCATCATACAGCTCTCAACTTGAGGAGTGACACTGTACCTTATTTCCAGGCTGTCGAACCAGGCTTCAATCCGATGATAAACAGCACATTGGTATTGATCAATCATGCCCATCATCTTCATCCCTTCATATGCAAAACATTTTGGCATCTCCAGATGCATAAAATTTTCTGAAGGAAAAATATAGACGAGATTTATGAAATCAGCATTGACTATCTCATATACCCCTTCAAGGAAGCCTTTGAATTCTTTAAAAGTCTCGGTTTTTTCTATGCCAAGGGCCTTTTTCATTCTTTTGATCTCTATCATAGCCATCGATCTCATCGCTGCTTTATTTAGTTTATTGGTCTTCTCAATACCACATTCCTCTAAACAATGATGGAACCACATTCCGTCGTGGATAATCCAAGATCTATGCAAAAGTTCCTTTAATTCTTTTTTCTCTAGTGATTTCATATTTGGCCCCCTGACTTTAAAGTGGATCTCATTTAGATAGCAGAAAAAAACCCTTTATAATTATCTTATAAAGGGCCTCAATCAATCTAGAATCAATTTTCAGTGAATCATCGGGGCTTTTATAAATTATTTCTGTCGGAACCCCATTCCATCAGTCTTTCATATAATTCCACGGTCTCACTGCTGAGGTCGCTGTCCAGTCCTTCTTTCATCGCAACCCTACAGCTTTTGTATGTCTTTATAACTCTGTCTTTTTTGCCCAGAATTGCGTAATACTCCATGAGCCGGCAGTAAATGTCCTCAAAATATTTGTCTGCATTCAGTATCTTCCCGGCATACTCTATGCTTAGATTTATGTCCCTTTTGTCTTCAAATAACCGCATAATCTCGATCAAGACAGAGATATAATCTTCTCTCAGTCTTTCTTTCTCTGCTTCACACCAATCCTCAAATAACGTTTCGTTTAGATAATCTCCCACATAAATTCTTTCTGCCTCCAGATAATATGATAGGGCCTTTTCATTATCCCCCTTCGTTTCTTCATTCATGGCTTTGAGAACTCTATTTTCAAATAAATCCCTGTCCAGCCAGCCGTCTTTCCCCAAATCCAACCTGTAATAATCACCACTTCTCAAAATGTAGGAAGATGGGAAATATGGAGGGAGGTCAGGCTCCAGAGCATGGCGAAGATACGAAAGGGCAACTTGGAGGTTGTGAGCAGATGCCTTTGGATTTCTGTCCGGCCATAAGGCCTCCATCAACACCTCTTTATGGATAAATTCATCTTTTCCTTTTGTAAGCAAATATTGAAGAAGGAAAATAGCCTTTTTGCTCTTCCATGAAGCAGTGGGAATTTCTTCGCCACCTTTAAAGACTCTAAACTTGCCTAAGGTGTAAATCCTCAATGGTAGAGTCGCAGTGTAGATAATATCCTTAACCGTTTCTATTATTTTATTCCTTGCATTTGACTCTCTGCCTTTGAGAAAATGGCTAACTTCTTCCCGGACCCTACCGGGTTCGATTATAGCGAAGATATCCTTTATATGATCATTATTAAACCTATTAATCAAAAGTTCTAAGAGTAACGGTATTATCCACTCTTCTTCCTTTGCAATCCAGAAATCATAGCTGTATTTATCAGAGAGTTCCAAAGCATTCTTGAGTTTCTCAATGGCCTGGGTTTTTTCTCCCTTTGTCCAGAACAACCTGGCCTGCAATAGATATATCCGAGTGAGATGAAAGTGACTCCCTGATCTGTTGAGGATCTCCTCGGCATCTTCCAGCAAGCTTAATGCTACCCCTATATCACCATCGAGGATCTCCAGCTCTGCAAGGCTGCCTTTTGCGTATGCCAGAGCGGTGGGCAATTGGATATCCTTCAATATCCTCAATGCCCTTTCAGCATGTTCTCTGGCGCTATCAAGGTTGCCCATTTTGAAGTAACAGTCTCTCTGTGTCTGGATGGCCCAGAACCCCCCCGGCTTACTTCCGATATTTGCAAACACATCTTCACCGGCTCTGGCGGTTGCCAGCGCATCAGAGAACCTTCCCATTTCCTTCAGATACATAGCCTCATCGAGAAGTAGCCATGCATAAGAGGCCTCTTTGAAACCATATTCCATTGCTATTTTGAGCCCCTGTTTTGCCTCTTCCAGACTGTTTTCTGTCTTGCCAAGGTAGAAATAAGAGCAGGAAAGCAAATGGTGACTCAGACATCGGAACTGATGACTATCAGTGTTGGCAAAACCACTATTTGCCCTTTTGCCGAACTCAATGGCATTGAGAAAATCACCGGAGAAATGATAGTATTGTCCTTTGGCGAAATAAAAAAGTGCCTTGATTCTTGCGTCTTTTACCCTTTCTACGAGGGAAGATGCTTCCTTCAGGTAGTCATGTGCCTCCCCCATTCTCCCTGACACACAAGAGACAACAGAAAGGTTAATCAGGCTATGGATATGAAAAACAATGTTCCCTTCAACCTTTCCTTTTGATTCTAAAAGGTAATCTTTTGCCTTGGGTATATCTCCAGACGCATAGTACAGAAAAGGCAGTCTGATGAGGCATGTGTCTGTGCCTTCTTTATCATTTGATTGAAGAAACAGGGGCAAAGCCTTTTGTAGTAGGTTTATAGACGCGGCAAATTCTCCTCTGAACTCTAATATAAGCCCATTTGCATAGAGCAGCCACGGCTCATTCTCTATAAATTCTAAAGGGAGCTTTGACAGATAAGTGCCTATAGCTTTATATCGGCTTTCTTTCAAAAGAGATCTGATTAATGTATTTAGAACCCTCGTGGCATTTCCCCAGTCCTCGGCCTGGAAATAGTGCCTTAATGCCTCCTCTTTTTCTCCGAATTCTTCCCAAAGTTTTGCTGTTCTTACATTCAGGGCATAGAAACTATCTTTCCCCATCTTCTCCAGCAGTGTATTGACCATAAAGTTTTGCAATAAAGGGTGATAACGATACCACTTCCCCTTTTCATCTATACAAAACGTAAAGAGATGATTTTCTTCTAAGAGCGAGAGAACCTCTTTTGAGTTGTTTATGGAAAGGAGTTCATCCGAAAAGGAGGGGTTGATACGGGAAAGAATCGAAGTAAATAAGAGAAAATCTCTCACAAAATCGGGTTGGTTCATTAAGAGATTTTCTTTGAGATAAAAGGATACCATCCTTATGGAACCGTCAAATTTGTTCAGAATGATAGGAACCTCAAGAGAGGTTTTATCCCTTATGAAATGGTAGAAAAGAATAATTCCAGATATCCATCCCTCGGTCTTTTTTAAAAGAAGTTCTAAGTCGTTTTCAGGTAGGGGTATTTGATAGAGGTCATGATAAAGCGTCCTGATCTCCGCGAGATTGAAGCTGAGTTCCTTTTCGGTCATTTCCAAAAGCTCATTTTGCGCTCGCAGACGGCTTAGAGGAAATCCCGGCGCGGACCTTCCGTTTACGACTATATGAAGCGAGCCAGGCAGATGATCGATAAGATACTTTAAAAAGCTGTTTACATCTTTGGCATCTCTCAGGAGATGGTAATCGTCAAGCACTATTGCCATTTCTTCTGTTGAGATGCCTTCTATCTCCTTTATTAGAGATGGGAAGAGGACATCCTTATTCGGTTCTGAATCTTCTTTGCCCTCTATTAGTTGTTGTATGCTTTCTCCAAATCTCGGAAAATGTTTTTTTATCCCTGTAAAGAAAATACGAAGAAAAACAGAAATGTCCTGATCCCCTTCTTCCAGATTGAACCATACAAACTCTACTTCTTTTTGCATCAGAAAGTCAGCTACTGCTGTGCTCTTACCGTAACCGGCACCGGCGACAATAGTAGTTACCTTATTCTGGAAGATTTGATCAAGGAAGGGATATCGTTCCTCTCTCTTTATGATTTGAGAGAGCTTTGGCGGGTTAAATTTGGAGTCAAGGATAGAAATATTCTGCGCCATTTCTAACAGGCAACTCTTT
This sequence comes from Desulfobacterales bacterium, assembly GCA_016209225.1. GTDB lineage: Bacteria > Desulfobacterota > UBA8473 > UBA8473 > UBA8473 > UBA8473. The sequence continues at coordinate 8,839 of JACQWO010000046.1, read as the reverse complement.
TTGATTTTTTCTTTTATATGCTGTGAAGAATTCTCCTGGCAACATCTATAGTCTTCTCTATATCCTCATCAGTATGGGCCAAGGACACAAAGGACGCTTCGAACTGGGAAGGCGCCAGGTAAATCCCCTGTTCAAGCATTGCTGAGAAATATCGTGCGAATCTTTTAGTATTACTTGCCTTGGCAGAAGAGTAATCTGTCACCTGCCTGTCGGAAAAAAAGAGGGTGGACATGGATCCTACCCTGGTGGAGAATACAGGTATGCTCGTTTTTTTTGTGGCATTTTCTATCCCTTCTGACAGTATCTTAGTCTTCTCATCTAAGATTTCATATACCCCTTCCTGAGAGAGGATCTTTATGGTCTCGATTCCTGCTGTCATAGCCAGGGGGTTTCCTGAGAGGGTTCCAGCCTGATAGACCGGCCCCAATGGGGATAACTTCTCCATGATCTCTCTTTTTCCGCCAAAGGCTCCTACCGGCAATCCACCACCTACAATCTTTCCCAAACAGGTTAAATCAGGTAAGACGCCGTATAGCTCCTGGGCTCCCCCAAAAGAGACCCTGAATCCGGTAATGACCTCGTCGAAGATCAGAACTATACCGTGTTGATCACAGAGTTCTCGGAGTCCTTCTAAAAAGCCCTCTTTGGGCAGTATGACCCCCATATTCCCCGGTATGGGTTCCACTATTATGGCTGATACATTTTCTCCATCTTCTTCTACTGCTCGTTTAACAGCCCCTATATTATTAAAGGGAAGGGTAAGGGTGTTTTTTGCAACATCCCATGGAACACCCGGACTGTCAGGGACGCCCAGGGTAGTAGCTCCTGATCCTGCTTTAACTAAAAGACTATCCACATGACCGTGATAGCACCCTTCAAACTTGATTACCTTATCCCTATTGGTGTATCCTCTGGCCAGTCTAATGGCACTCATGGCAGCTTCAGTACCGGAACTCACCATCCGAACCAATTCGATAGATGGTACTGCCTCTACTATCATTCTTGCCAGTTCCACCTCCAGACTGGTAGGTGCACCAAAGCTGGTGCCGTTCTCCATAGCCTTCTTTAAGGCAGAGATAACCTGGGGATTGGCGTGCCCGAGAATCATTGGCCCCCAGGATCCTACATAGTCTATATATTCGTTACCATCCGCATCGTAGATATTAGACCCTTTAGCCGTCTCTATAAAGAGGGGATTGCCGCCTACAGCCTTGTATGCCCTGACAGGGCTATTTACCCCGCCTGGTATGTATCTCTGGGCTTCTTTGAAAAGATATTCTGAGGTTTTTGTGTTCACGATATCTCCTTTAAGGAACGATTCTGTGGAGCAATATCACAATCCTAGTGCTTGTTGAATGTAGTCGTTGATACTTCAACTTTGCGTAGCCGAAAAAGTGAGGCGACTACGGAGATGACAAGAATGCCGGCAACAACACTCAAGGCGATGACTATTGGTATTCTGTATATGTCCGCAAGGAGCATCTTGGCGCCGATGAAAACAAGAATTGAAGAAAGACCCAAATGCAAGTAGTGAAAGAGCCGCATAGCACCCGCCAGTGCAAAGTAGAGTGCCCTTAGACCTAAGATAGCAAATACATTTGAAGTGTAGACAATGAATGGATCTAGCGTTATGGCGAGGACTGCCGGAATCGAGTCTACTGCAAAGATAAGGTCTGTGGTCTCAACTACCAACAGCACGACAAACAAGGGAGTGGCAAAAGTTCGGCCGTTGAGTTTGACAAAGAATTTCCCCTGGACAGAGTGATCTGTAATAGGCATGAATCGGCGAAAGAGTCTTAAAGCAGGGTTTTTTTCGGGATGTATTTCCTTGTCCTTTTGTAGCGCCATTTTGATGCCGGTCAGAATGAGGAATGCGCCGAAGACATAGATCACCCAGTGAAATTGCTGAATCAATGTTACGCCTACAGCAATGAAGATTGCCCGCATAATCAGCGCACCGAGGATTCCCCAGAACAGAATTTTATGTTGGTAAAGAGGGTCCACACGAAAGTATGAGAAGATGAGTAAGAACACGAAGATGTTGTCTACACTCAACGATTTCTCAAGGAGATAGCCGGTTAGAAATTCAAGGGCTGCTGCTTCTCCACGCCAAAAGTAGATTCCAAGATTGAAGATTAACGCCAGGGTAATCCAAACAGCGCTCCAGATAAGGGCCTCTTTGATCTTTACCTCGTGTGCCTTCCGATGAAAAACCCCGAGGTCGAGAGCAAGCATAGCGAGAACAAAAACGTTGAAAAGGATCCACGGCAAAAATTGGTTCAGCATTACTTTTCCCTCGTACTCTCCTGCTTTTGAAATTTACTTTTGATCTTATTCAGTATTCTTCTTGCCCAAACTAATTCTGATGCAAGAATACCCAGGCCGAGCGGTATGACAAGGAATGCAGGGCCGGGTAACACGATCATGGCTATACCCATCAGGAGGACTGTAAAACCAACGACCACGATGATCAGCCTTTTAGCTTGTTTTATTGTTTTCAGTATTATGGGATCCATATTATAGCTATAATGCCCCCCCAATACCTGCAATAGTAAGCAGAATAACATATCTAACCAATGGATACCCCTAATGATTACTCGGTTATCTCTTTCGTATCTCACCTACGCCGATAAATGGCACAGCCCCACCACCGGTAACCTGCGGGAGAATCCCATTCCATTTATCTATAGCCTTGAGATTGGCTTCCATAAATATCTTGGAGAAGCTGAAGCCTACGATAGAAAATGCATCAACTGCCATGTTGTGCGCCAAAAGTCTTTCAGCAAGGTTTGCTCTCATTGCCTCGCTTACAGCCGGCCTCTTTGTGATAAGTCAATAGAATTCCTCCAATAATCAGTGCCAGCCTCGCAGGGCCTTTCTTCATTGCCCTCCTTAGCCCTGTAAACATCTCTTTCATCCATTATACTGTCTCCTTTTAATTATCCTAATTGTATTTTTAACATGGTATGAGACTTGTCCCTTCTTTTTTCCGTGCCATCTCGAGGATTTCTCTGATAAAAGGAAGGAGATAAATATCTTCTGTATTGAAAGAAGAGAGTGCCCGAACTAGGATTTTTATTTGGCTGTCCACCGGTTCAGATCGGGTCATAAAAATCTTATAGGTTTTTTGGACTTTGCAAAGACCTCCCCTGACAGAAAACTCTTCATCCCCCAGTTTTTCGTAGACAATCTCAACACCTAGCTTCTCAGCTAGATTCTCAAGAGATTCCATGACCTTTATAGGTTGCATGTTCATTAATGATAGACTCGTAAAAAGTCAAAATTGAGATGGCAAAGTAAAAAGCTCCAGATGCAAGGCGCACAAATCCGAAGGAGTGAGGTCTACTTAGGGGTACGCTGCAACGACGAAGGATGCAGTGCAACGCCGCAGATGGACTTTTTACGAAGCCATCATTAATTTATCAAAAATATTCCATACTCGTCTTCTTGAACTCCTCAGTGCTAAAGAGAAGTTTGTAATCTTTGATCCCTGTTTTCTCTGATATCCTCTTCACTATTTTGAGACACCCTTCTTTTGTTTTCGCATGAATCATGGTAAAAAGGTTGCCATTCCATTCTGGTATCATGTGCCTTTCATAACAATGGGTTACCTCCTTGAAGGATGCCATTGTCTTCCCCACTCTTTCCACATCTTTGTCCGGAACTACCCAGACTGCCATGGCATTAGCATTAATGCCTACTCTTCTGTGCCTAAGGGTAGCCCCAAAGCGTCTTATATAGCCGTTATCTATAAATTCTTGAATCTTCCTTTGCAGATCTTCTTCTGGTATACCAAGTTTCTCAGCAATGTCCAGGTAAGGGCGGGGAGTTATGGGTAAGTCCTTTTGAATCTCCCTGATTATTTTTTTGTCCAGATCGGTTAAGGACATAGATAGTCCACCTTATCGGCTATTTTTTTTCATCTGTTCCTGATACTGGCGAACCTGGTACATGAATGCCTCTAGTCTTGTCTGGGTACTGGTATTTTCTTGCCCATCATATGCCATATTAAGGACAGGGATATGGTTTTGGTCATCTCGATACCGCTTCAGTATGGCACTAACGATGGTACCAGGCATACAGGTAAAGGGCATTACATTTACAATGCCACTTACCCCTTTTTTATAAAAGTCCACTGCCTTTCCTATGCTTAAGACTGCTTCCCCTTCAAAAGAGGAATCGATATAGGGTTCTGCCCATTTTAAGATTTGCTTGGTACTCGGCTCCCGGAGGTTCTTTATTGATCCATCAAATGCCGCTTCCAGTCTGTGTTCGTCCCGTTTTTGAAAGAGTTCTGTCAGGCAGGTACTAAGGAAGCCCCTATAGTTCTTATTACTAATACTCCTCCTCTTTGAGGTAAAGTTAGTATAGAATACCCATTCGGAGATGGTGGGAAGCCATACTTCTCCACCAAGGCTTTCAATCCTTAAGGCAATATTTTCATTACTGAAGTTGTTTGAACGGATATAAATCTCTCCCACTATCCCAATAACAGGCCTTTTTTCTGAATTATTTAATTCTATCCTGTCAAATTCTGCCCCCGCCTCCTTCAGGGCATCAAAGAGGCCACCTTCTTTCCTTATAACATCAGAGATTTTTTGTATGAAATGCCGGTAGACCCTTTCGGTTTCTCCAGGAATTTTCTCGTAGGGTCTTGTAACCCTGAGCCTTTTATCGAGAATATCAACGGCTATTATACCCTGCCAGGCCAGTCGAATAAGCTTCTTTCCGACAGTCTGCAATTCCTGATAAATGGTTTCATCTTGATTGAGGGCATAGATAGGCACATCTTCATATCCCAGCTCGTCTAGGATCAAGCGGTGAAAACGGTGATACTGACCAAAGCGGCATGGCCCATTGGCAGAGGGCATAAAGAAAGCAGAGCTTTGACGATTAAAATCAGGGTCTTTTAATAGCCTTACCATGTTGCCTGTAGTCAGTACACAGGGATAACATTCTTTACCAGAGGTCAATTTTCTTCCCAACTCCAGGGTCTCCTCATCGGATTCCGGTATTACCGTTGAACGTACGCCACATGCTTCAAAGGCGGCAGAGAGGACAAGGGCATGATCAGACATATAGGGGATGTAGATTTTCCTTTTCTTGCCTTCCTTCCCTCGGTTAAGAGTGGTCTTCTTCCTTTTTTCAACTTCTGTTTGCTTAGTAACGTTCTTCAGGGTATCAAGGAAGGCCTCTAAACGGGTAATAGCCCCAACATCTGCACTGTGCTCGTCTACCTCTATCTGAAGGTATGGTTTTCCTTTTAATTTATCCCTGAAGAAATGTAATATAAAGGAGTCTGGCCCGCAGGCAAAATTAGTGATATACAGGGCGTATAGATTTGGATTGTTCCTTATTATATGGGCAGCGGTCAAAAACCTCTGTCCATACTTCCAATAGATATGTCCCGCTGCCTTTGCCAGATCACTGTCTTCTAAGGGCAGGAAGTCAAGGGGGATTGCCAGAACGCCTAAATCTCTAAGTTTCTTGGGTAAGTCCATGTTGATGCCGGAATCGCATCCATTATATGGCCGACTTACAATGACTATTGCCTTCTGTTCTTCTTTGAGATTGGCGAGAATCTCAGTTCCTCTGGCCTGCAGGGCAGAGGAAAAATTCTCCTGAACATCCAATGCCTTAGAGATAGCCATCTTGACCTTCTTCGATGGTATCTTTAGCTCCTTTGCCATCTTTACCAGAGGCATCTCTAATCCAACCCTTCCTATCCCAAGGTCAATTACGGGTTGGAGAACCTGCACCCCATGTTTTTCAAAGTTGATAGCGGATTTCACAGTATAGGGAAATGCCTGTACATAAGGGCAGTTGTAACTTTGTTCTATATCTGGATGCGTTCGTTTCATATTAATAATGCTTGGCAAAAATATTCTCTTCACGCCCTTCTCTATTAGCTCCAGTATATGTCCATGGGAGACCTTAATTGGAAAACATGTTTCGGCTACAACACTTTCAACCCCTTGACCGATGATTTTTTTATTGCTCATTTCAGTAAATACTACCCTAAACCCCAGCTCATTAAAGAAGGTCTTCCATAGGGGAAGCAGCTCATGGAAGAATAGTATCCTGGGTATTCCTATCGCCCCCGCGGTATCATCCAATCTGTAATCCTTTTTGTTTATGTTTAGAAGCAGTTCTTCCCTCTCGGCAAAGAGATCCGGCAGGTCAGTCTCCTCTTTCTTTTCTTTGTTCACTTCATACTTTTCACACCTGCTCCCGTAAAAAAGAGGGTTCTCTCCTTTAACAGTGAGCTTTCTTATTTCACACATGTTAGGGCACCCTTGGCATTCGAAGGAAGATAGGTCATAACTTTTCTCACCTAGGTTAAAACCCTTGAATTTACTTTCCCTGTTCTTATTCTCCTCCATAGCAAGAATGGCAACACCTATGGCCCCTGTAACCTCGTTGTTTATGGGAACCTTAATGGGTTTGCCCAGTATCTTTTCAAAGGCGGCCACTACCCCCTGGTTAAATGCCGTTGCCCCCTGGAAGAAGATTTTTTCTCCTATCTTTCTATCTCCTACTACTTTATTTAGATAGTTTATGGCTATTGAATAACTTAGCCCTGCAACCAAGTTCTCCTTACTGGCACCTCTCTGTTGATGATGAACAAGATCGGATTCCATAAATACAGTACACCTCTCACCAAGGGAAACAGGAGATGGGGCGCTTAAAGCCATGTTCCCAAACTCCTCCTTGATGGAGATTCCCAACTTTTCTGCCTGTTCCTCCAAAAAGGATCCGGTGCCCGCTGCACAGACTTTATTCATTTCAAAATCAACTATGGTACTGTTTTCTATGCTAATATACTTTGAATCCTGGCCACCAATCTCGAATATAGTATCAACATCTGGATCAATGTTAATAGATGCTGTGGCTTGAGCGGTTATCTCATTCCTCACGATATCAGCCCCAACGAAATCCCCTGTCAAGTACCTTCCTGAACCTGTAGTCCCCACACCTCGTATAGTTACATAATCACCTATTTCTTCTCCGACTTCCATTAGCCCCTGTCTTATTGCCTCTATAGGCCTACCAGCGGTCATCAGGTATCTCTTGGAGAGAAGATTCTTGTTTCTGTCTATAACCACCACGTTTGTGCTGATGGATCCTACGTCTATGCCCAGAAAGGCATCGACCTTATCCTCTTTTTTCGAGGCGCAAGGGTTGGTTGTGACCTCTGCCATTCCCTTTTTACTTTCTTCTGAAAGGGTAAGAGGGCTTAATCCGATACTTTTTTCCTGATTGGTTTCAAGGTAGTTCTGAAGCCTTTCTAAACCCAGAAATGGGATTTGCTTAGCTGGGTCTTCCGTAGTAGCAATCACAGAGCCGATGGCGCCCATTGACGCAAAATGCCCTGGAATGATAAACTCCTCTTGCTCTAATTCTAAGACATCGAAGAATGCCTTTCTCATGCCCACATTGGCTGCTACCCCCCCCTGAAATGAGACAGGGCGGGTAAAGTTTTTGCCTTTTCCAATATTGCTTTTGAAGTTCCTCGCCATGGCATAACATAGACCCGCAACGATATCGAAGTCTGGAGCAGCTCCTTGCTGTAAGTGAATCATGTCGGTTTTAGCGAAGACACTGCACCTTCCAGCAATCCTGGGCGGGTTCTCCGATTTTAGTGCCAATTTGCTAAACTCTTCAATGCTTAAACCTAACCTATGGGCCTGTTGGTCCAGAAAGGATCCAGTGCCTGCGGCACATATGGTATTCATGGCGAAATCTGCGATCCTTATCCTCTTCTGGCGCTTATCGTAGTCAAGTAAGATGAGTTTAGAATCTTCTCCTCCAATCTCAACAATTGTTTTTACTTGCGGATAAAGGTGCTCTACAGATTTACTCTGGGCAATAATCTCATTGACGAAGTTTGCCCCTATGAGTTCTGCTACCAGCTTACCTGCTGTGCCTGTGAGGGAGGCAGCCGTTATTTGATCCTTTTCGATACAGGAAAGAACCTCTGTAAGAACCCTTATCACTGTTTTTAAAGGCTGCCCCATCGTTCTGGTGTAGTGTTCCTCTAGAATATCCCTATTTTGATTTATCACCACGGTATTGACACTCACTGAACCAACATCGACACCTAAATAGATATGACCCGATTTAGCCATAACGCTACTTCCTTACTATAATTGGTAAACGCTAACCACAAAGTAACTACTCAAGTTCAAAGTTCCAAGGTTCACGGTTAGAGAACGGTGGAGATTAAACGGTTTGAAGATATTGAGGCATCGCAACTGATATGTGAATTGACTCGAAAAGTGTACTGTCTAACAGACAAGCCAAGACTTGCAACCAACCGTGAACTGTGAACCTGACAACCTGAATAGTTACTCCGGTGTTTGCGAAGCCCGCCGGCGGATTTGGGCAAGCGTAAGCTTGCCACAAACACCGTGTTATCTGCTGTTGCAGGTCTGCTTCCTATCTTCCCCAGCATCTTTTTGCCAGTATCTGCTCCTAACCGCCCTCAAAACATGGAGCTCATACATCATCTTATCCTTGGGAAGTTCCTTTTTTACTGCCTTTTCGATCTTCTCTAAGGTAGTATCAGGGACTTTCATCTCTTTAGCCACCTTTTGATAGTCAAAATACTCTATCTTCTCCATGACCTCCTCCTCATAATTCTAACGTTCAAGGCCAAAAGAAGTGCGTAGCGATTTAGGTGTTAGCCGTTTGTGCCGTGTTAGCGGGAGTGACTGCAATCATCCTTTTTAACAACTCAATCTAAAATTCCCATTGACCCAATGTGGGAATTGTATTATACTGGGTTTAATATAGCAAGGGGGTAGTCAATATGCAAACTAATATTAAAATTAGTGGC
>JACQWO010000043.1 GCA_016209225.1 Desulfobacterales bacterium | reverse complement strand
TAATCCTTCCTGTTGTATCGGTGGTAACTATCACATCGTAGCTTCTTTCGACGATGTTTCGGAATTTCTCCTCGCTTGCCTGCAGGGCTCCCTTCGCCATCTTCTGCTCGGTGATGTCGAGCAGCGTTCCGATGACAGCGGGGCGTCCACGATATGCTGTTTTGGAGCCGTAAACCTCTACATAGATTGTCTCTTTATCCTTTGTTATACCTCTAAAATCATAATTAATGGATTCAATCTCACCCGAAATCCGCTTCCGAAGATTTTCCTCAACGATCGGCCAATCTTCTGGTAGAACCAGATCCTTTGGCCCCTTTTTATCAATAAGTTCCTCAACTGAATACCCGAATATCTCAGCCAGCATAGGATTGGCATACCTGAAGACCCCGTCCTGTATAAGGTAAACGCCGACTATTGATTTTTCTGCCATGTCCCTAAATTTGTTCTCCGATTCCTCCAGCACTACGGCTTGTTGCCTCAGGGATTCTGTCATACGGTCAAAGGCCCTTGAAAGCTGGCCGATCTCATCCTTTGCAGGTGTGCCGACCCTGTAATTCAGGTTGCCGGCGCCGATGATTTCAGTCCCCTCGTGGAGCTTCCCGATCGGCTTTGCAACGCTCCTGCCGAACATGAATGAAACCGCCGCCATAATTGCTATTATAAGGGTGATAAAAATTGTAATGAGCGAAGCGGCCCTTTGTTGAGCAATCACTATCATTGCCTGGCTTTGCACGGACAATTGAAAGGCATCGGAAACCATGGCCTGAGACTTCGCCAATAATTGGCCCGCCAGGCGCTCTTCCAATTCAAGGGCGATTTCTTTCTTACCGTTCCCCTGTCTTTCACCTGAAAATCCCCCCTCACCCTTGCCCTCTCCCGCCAGGGGAGAGGGAACACTATAGGCCTCCCCTCCCTTGATGGGAGGGGATTGAGGGGAGGGTGATTGCTTTTCATCGTTCTTTGCGTTTCTTTGAGACATGTGCCTTTTGTAATTCTCGACCAATTGGGAAAAGAGTGATTTAAGGCTCTCATGATTTTGCCGTATCCTGTCTAAAACAACCTGACTCTCTGTCCCTTTGAATTATATCTCTGACAGGAGCTTTGTTAGAGAGTCATGCCTTAATTGCCATTGCGCCTGCATCCGGTCTTCGTGGTGCAATAAATATTCATAAGTAATGAGATTCAGCTCAAACACCCCTTTGGCTGCCTCACCGGCTATTTTGTTTCTGTTAATCTCTTTATTCACTCTTTGAGCCGTCAAAAAAAGAACTGAGCCGATTGCAAGGGCTATTGCTACAGAAAAGATTGTGATAAGTTGTAGTCTTTATCCCCCTCTTTGGAAAAGAGGGGTTAGGGGAGATTTTATAAATCATAAATTCTCCCCTATCTTCTCAATTCGTATTGTCAAAAGTTTTCTTCCCTCGCCCCTTGGGGGAGAGGGTTAGGGTGAGGGGTAAGAAGGGTGGCCTGGATAGTTTCCATAAAAATCGCTCAGTATCTGTGGAGTTCTTTCTGAGTCTTCTTGCTATGCCGTTTATACTTTCACTCCCACCCTTGCCCTCCCCCCTCAAGGGGGAGGGTTTCCCTTATATCTCCATATGTTACAGATGTCTTTTTCATAAAACTTTTGACATTACCTCTCAATTACACCTTCTATGTTCTCAAAGACTTCTCTGTCAGAGAACCTCAAAACTCGTAATCCTATGCTCCTCATGAAGTTATCTCTACGGCGGTCTTTTGTTATTCCCTCTTCTGTGTAATGCTGTCCTCCATCAAGTTCTAAATCAACGATAAAATTCCCTATGGGCTTCTGCCTATAAAATTGATACCCTTTCAGTTGTTTGCCTCTAATTTTTGACCACAGTGATCTTTCTGCATCTGTCATCTCTTTTCTAAGTCGTCTGGAATATTCCTTCAGTGTCTTGTTGTAACTGAGCATGTCTTTAAAATACCTCCTAACCTCCCTTTTCCAAAGGGAGGAATAATTCCCCTCTATTGTGTTTTATCTCCTAACAGCTAAAAGCTATAAGCTATCTTATTATAGTTACCGCTTCAGGTTTCACTGCCTTCAGCCCGTCCTGATAAATAAAATTAAGATAGTTCGGAACTTCTGTTTTATCGGTTAACTTGTTCTTTATCGCCCATCTTGCCTGGTCTTCCAGGGTTATTAAGAGGGATTGATCCAGCGTTACCCCAAAGTGATAGATGCCCCATAATTCACCGATCATGGCTTCATCCATCTTGATGTAGTTCGAAATAATTCTGCGCGCTTTATCCGGATTTTCCCTGATAAATTCCACCGCCCTGATAAGGGAGCTAAGTACCCTTTTTATAGTCTCTGGATTCTTATGGACGAAATCCTGCGCTGCTGTGATGTTGAATGTCTCCGTATATATCCCCTCTCCGTAAAATGTGAGCCCTTTAGCGCCGAGCTCTTTTTGCAGTCTGATCACATGGGGGTTCCAGGTTGATACAGCATCAACCTTGCCCTTTATCAGCGCATCAATCATCTCCTTTGGATTCATATTAACGACCTCAACCTCATGCCTTAAGATCCTATGAGAGATTAAGAAGGCATCCATGAAAAACTCTCCATTTGTGCCGATAGATACCCC
>JACQWO010000042.1 GCA_016209225.1 Desulfobacterales bacterium | reverse complement strand
CCCGCCATGCTCCGCAAGGGCTGCGGGAAAATGGCTATGGATAACTCCTGCACAAGAATAACTGGTGAGGGAAGCGAACATCCGCCGCTCACCTCCTGTTCCAAAAAGGCAACTTTGAAGGACAGAAAAAGCGGACAATTCTATTTACTCTTGACAGTATATTCAATTCAAATCCCCAAATCTATGCTGGATTACGCTCAATATACTTATACTCGCTGTTTCACTCCGTAATATCCTGATACCCATGTTCGCCACATTAAAACCTGCTTCATGGGCTTTTCGTATCTCACTGCTGCTAAATCCTCCCTCTGGACCAACTAAGATAAAGAATTTATTTGGATTTGGATTCAGATCAAAGACTTCCTTTAAACCCGTAGCCCCTTCTTCCTCCCACAGGATAAGTTTAAGGGTATCTTTTAAATCCCTGGTGAGAATTTCTGAAAAATCAACAGGGGAGGCAATGTGAGGGGGAAAGTTTCTGCCGCATTGTTTGGTTGCTTCCAGTGCTATTTTTCGCCAGCGCTCTACCTTTTTAAACGATTTATCATATATTAACTTTGGGATAGAACGATCTGAATTAAAAGGGAGGATTTCAGAGACCCCCAGTTCTGTTCCCTTTTGAACAATAAGGTCCATCTTGGGGAGTTTAGGCAACCCCTGTCCCAAGATAATCTCTATTGGAGATTCCCTCTGGGGAAGAAATTTTTTAAATATGTCCACCATAAGTTCTCTGGAACTCTCTTCTTTAATCTTAGCATGATACTCCCAACCGGCCTCATCAAACAGAACTACCCTGTCTCCCACACCAAGCCTGAGAACCCTGCTTATATGCTTAACATCTTCTCCAACTATTATCCCTATATTGTCCCTTATCCTGCCCTTTTCAATGAAGAACCTCGGCACATTCTCCCTCCATTAAAATTGATGTCTTCGTAAAAATTGCACGCTGAAAATCACTCAAAGACTCACTTTTTCTGAAACTGTAGCATATCTTTCACTTTGTCTACTAATTTCTCCATTATTTCTCCTGCCTTCCCATAAAGAACTACATCAGCATTTCTGTCGTAGGGAGTATTCTCCATATTAATTATAACCAGTTTAGCTCCTCCCTCTCTCGCATATAATGGCATCAGAGCGGCGGGTTGAACCACCAGAGATGAACCAATTACAATAAAAAGGTTGGCTAACCTTGACCTTCTTTCAGCCTCTTTAGTCTCCTCAAAGGGCATAGGTTGACCGAATGATATAGTAGCCGGTTTCAATATGCCCCCACAATCGTCACAGTAGGGTATCTTTATCCCCTTTTCCAATCTAAATTGAATATCTTCTCTTGAATATCTTTTTTTACAATTTAAACAGTTAACCCACATGTTGGTTCCATGGAGCTCAATTACTTTGTCATCAGAAAGCCCTGCTTTCTGGTGCAGATTGTCTATATTTTGGGTAATAACACAATCGAGTTTCCCCATCCTTTCCAGTTCAACAATCGCATAATGGGCTTTATTAATTCTGGCATCAACAAGTATATAGTACAGTTCTGAATTCATCTTCCAATACTTTTCCCTTGACACTTCACTTGATAGAAATCTTTGGTATAGGAAATCATCGGGGTTATACTTATCCCAAAGACCTCCAGGGCTTCTAAAGTCTGGGATACCTGATTCAGTACTCACGCCTGCCCCGGTGAAGACCACGATCCTCTTAGATTTAACGATCAAATCTGAAATCTTGTCTATTCCTTTATTCAGGGTTTTATCATCCATAGTTTTACCTCTTATAAAGTAAATGTCTTACAAATTGCCATAACTTCCCTTTTCAATATCGATTAGTTGAACTTCGCCCCATTTCCATTAACTTTGAAGTATTTCAAAGAAAGGTTCAAATGTCAAGGGGCTGTTGCCCAAATCCCCTTTCGCTTGTCCAAAATGTTTTTTGATGACCGCTCAAAGGAATTTCTGTTTGGACAACCGCCTGTCAAGGATGGAAGAAGATATTTTCTAATTCGGATTATCGATGAATTGATGCCTGTAGCTCAGATATCAAAGCACATAATGGTTAGATTTTCCTTGACAAATTAAAGAGAAGTCATATATTTTCTTTAAAAAGGGTTCCTTTTTGTTGAAGAGGTTTGAAGATTAGTGGGTTCGGGGGCAAACTCGCAACAATATAATCCAAATGTCGGGGCAGGCCCCTTTAAGGAACCCTTAAAAGGGGAGAGTAATGAAAGAAATCCTGATTGTTATATCGATCGTGGCTGTATATTTTATATTGAATATGTGGGTTTTACCAAAGCTCGGCATTAACACATGAATGAAAAAATCGTGTACGGTTGAGGATCAACCCGTAAAAGACACCAAAGTTAAAGATTGATTAATAATGATTGAGGGTAAACGGGCTGTTAGAGACCTTATGAAAGGAGCAAATTGTGAGATTGCCTGAATATGTTTCGTCGGAGGAAGTCAAAAGGGTATGCCGAGAACTTAACTTTAGAGACTGGGCAGAATTAACAGACCCAACTGTATCAATGGATGAAGCTTCTACAATCCTAAATATAGTGAATACTCAAAAAATGAATATCCCCCTCGATGATTTTCAGCAAGGCATGGAAGTTGAACTTGAACATGGCACAAGATATGAAGATGCAAATATAACAAATAATCACCCCATTTTGACAGGTAAGATTGTTTTGGCTCACCTTAAAGAGACAATGGATTATTACAAAAGAATCAATGTTGCAGAAACAGAAGGCGACCTGCTCAAAGCAATCCTATCAAAAAACATTGAAAAAATTCAGTCCAAATACAAAAAACTCATCGAAACACAAAAGACATTAAATCAAGCTGTTGATGATCAATTGAAACGAGGCATCTAACAAGTCGTCAAGCTGACATGTCACAGCCCTGCTGTTCGGCCCTTCGGGTCCGGCAAGGCTGCACCATTCAGCTTAACTCTGCGTTATCCAAACAGCCAACTATTTTAAAGATGAGGAGTAAATATGTCCATAAAAGACAATTCAAATGACAAAGATTCTTCTGCAAAAAGCCTTACCTGTAAAGTCCATAATGTCAAACGTCAGGAAGAAGAGGAAAGCATTCATAAGGGCGTTGTAAGTTCATTTCGCAGACTGGATGGGCTGCCATTAATTGAAACAAAGGATGGGAAGGCAGTAATATTAAAGGAATTTGAGACAAAACCTGAGATAGGAGAGGAAATTGAGTACATTATAACCGTAAAGCATGGAAGTGTTATGTATGGAAAAAGAGTCAACTAAATCCTTGATAGCTTCGTAAAAAGTCCATCTGCGGCGTTGCGCTGCGTCTGGAGTTTTTTACTTTGCCATCCTAATTTTGACTTTTTACGAGTCCATCAATCCTTGAGTCTAAAAACATAATGATTTTGAAGTAGGGAAAACTGTCTATTCTATGAGGCTAAATAATGACGAAAAATAAAGATCAAAGAGAAATCGTTTCACCCATAACGCTCTACAAAGAACCAGAATTAAGGAATCCTTGCATGATTACAGCGTGGCCTGGCATGGGAAACGTTGCTTTAAAAGCAGCAACCTATATGAGAGAAAAACTGAGAGCTGAAGAATTCGGCATAATAAATCCTGCCGGGTTTTTTCAATCTAATATAGTCTACATTAGAAACAACCTGATAGAGCCAATAAAATTACCGGAGAATAAATTTTACTATAAGAAAAACGAGGGTGCGGAGAATGACATTATATTCTTTATAGGGGATGCTCAACCTCTTTCCGGCAGGGAATATGAGTTTGCTGATATGGTTTTGGATGTTGCAGAAAGGTTTAAGGTCAAAATGGTATACTCTTTTGCAGCATTTGCTATAGATACCCACTATAAGGAAAAACCAAGGGTCTGGGGAGTAGCCACCAGCAAAGAACTCATCGAGAAGTTAGAAAACAATAATGTATTATCTATGAATGACGGTCATGTCGGTGGTATGAACGGAGTAATACTGGGGGTAGCTAAGGAAAAGGGGATAGAAGGTATTTGCCTGCTTGGCGAAATGCCCTACTATGCGACTCAGATAGAAAATCCAAGATCGTCCCAGGTTATACTTGAGGTTTTTACAAAAATTATAGGCATCAAAATCGATATGACCGAGCTTGAAGTTTTGGCTAGATACACAGAGAGTGAAATAGAAAAGTTCTTCCTTAAAATAGAAGATCTTAAGTTAGACCAGATGCTAGAGAAAGGGGGAAATAAATGCCCAGGTTATATCCATTAAATAGTCCAAAAGGATACTCTACCCTATTTTTCAGTTACCTCACCCCCCCCTTTTTTATACATAGTAGTCCTATAAGGTATGTTCCTGCCAAGCAGATTAAGACCCCATATTATCTGGTATATATTCTATGGGCATTATAGCACCTACTTCTCCTTTCTGTCCTATCAAAGGATATTTTCCCATCCAAACCAGGATACCATGTGCCTTCCCTTTTCCAATTTGATGGCTTCGTAAAAAGTCCATCTGCTGCGTTACCCTGCATCCTTCGTCGTTGCGGCGTACCCCAAAGTACGCCTCACTCCTCAGGATTTGCGCGCCTTGCATCTGGAGCTTTTTACTTTGCCATCCCAATCTTGACTTTTTACGAGTCCATCCAATTTCAACAGACAAAAAACTTGACAAATAATAGTAATTATGGTTTAAAATGAATGCTTAATTTCTCTGCGTTCTAGGAATTATATTTTTGGATCATTCATAAAAAAGTTGAATACGGGTCAATAAATAGGGAATTTTAGAGAGGGAATCGGCTCAAATGAAGAGGACATTTCAACCTAGTAATCTAAAGAGAAAAAGAACCCATGGTTTTTTGTGTAGGATGAGAACTAAGTCAGGAAGGGCAGTAATAAAACGTAGAAGGGCAAAGGGAAGACAAAGATTATCAGTTTAACCAAAGGCTTGCCAGATAAACCATCTTCTTTAAATAAAAGAGTGCTCATTGTTAGTAAAATGTCAGAATTTTCCTTACGGAAAGACGAAAGGATTTTTAAAGGGCCTCATTTTAAAGAAGTGCTGACAAAGGGGGAAAAATTTCAAACTGGCAACTTTACCGTAATATTTAACCCCAATGATGCGGATAAAAACCGTTTGGGTATTACAGTTAGCAAAAAGGTGGGGAATGCGGTTAAAAGAAACAGGGTCAAACGTTTGGTCAGGGAATTTTTTAGACTCAACAAAACCCAAATCCCGTGTTGTCACGATATAGTATTTATTGCGAAGAAAGGGGCGGCTTCCCTGAATTATTTTACACTATATGAGGAATTGAAAGGATTTCTGGAATAAAGTCAAGTAGTTGGGGTACTAATTAAGAATTACGATTCACTGAGATTATAGGTTTTGCCCTAAATACTTTTTGAAACCTTTGTAATGATAAAAAAAACCATACTAGCAGTCATCAGGTATTATCAGAAATTCTTATCTCCACTAAAATTTCCCTCTTGTCGATTTAGTCCAACCTGCTCTTCTTATGCAATTCAGGCCTTAGAAATCCATGGGTTATTCAAGGGTTTAGGATTGTCTATTCTGAGGATGCTGAAATGCCATCCCTTTCATCCTGGAGGCTACGATCCTGTGGCTAAAAGCGATGGGAAATAAAATTTTGTCTGGAGTTTGTTAATGGAAAAGAGAGCCTTCATAGCTGTAATTTTATCTTTAGTGGTCCTTTTTTTATACCAGTATCTTGTAGATAAAAACAAAAAAATGCCGGCAAACAAGGATGTCCCACAAGCCAAGGTTACGGAACCGAAAAAAGAAGGATTGGAAGGTATGGCCAGGGAAGAAAAGATTCTCCCTGAGACAATGAGTAAAATGCCCCTTGTTAAAGTTCAGAAGATTGCACAAAAAGGGGAAAAAGAGATAACAGTAACAACAGACTTATATACTGCTGTCTTTACTACTCGTGGTGCTAAACTGAAGAGTTGGAAACTACAAAAATATAAAGATAAGATTGGGAAAGACGCTCAAAATATAGACCTGGTAGCAGGCGGGAAATCAGAGGCTTATCCACTGGGCTTAGAGTTCTCCAAAACCGATTTGCATGATATCAGAGAGGCTTCATTCGAAGTGAATAAGGAGTCTCTATCATTGAAGGAAAGAGGGGAACAGGGTTCCATTTCTTTCTCCTGGACTTCTCCTAATGGTATAGAACTTATTAAAAAGTTTACCTTTTCTGCAGGCAAGTATCTGGTTGGGTTAGACGTAAACATTTCTAACCTCTCTGATAAATACACTAAAGAAGGTGTTGCTCTAAGCTGGAAGACCAAACTCGATCCCTCAAAAGAAGTAGACAGTTATAGTTTCTCAGGTCCGGTAGCTTTGATAGATGGGAATTTGGAAGAAGTAAAGATTAAGAAATTGG
This sequence comes from Desulfobacterales bacterium, assembly GCA_016209225.1. GTDB lineage: Bacteria > Desulfobacterota > UBA8473 > UBA8473 > UBA8473 > UBA8473. The sequence goes on along the minus strand of JACQWO010000042.1, from coordinate 48,293 downwards.
ATAAAGATAGGACATACTCTGGGACAGTTAAATGGGCTGGTTACGAAGATAAGTACTTTATATCTTCAATAATTCCTAAAGAATCCCGGAATGTAAAATTAAGGATGTCTAAATCCTCCGAAGATGTTGTATCCGTTGATATTATTCAACCAATAGAACCGTACCCAGGAGGGAAGATGTCGCATAGCTACTCTTTGTATCTAGGGCCTAAGGACCTTGATGTGCTAAAATCCGTTGGGGCTGATTTACAAAAAGTCCTTAACTTTGGATGGTTCGACGTTATTGCAAAACCTCTATTGATCTTTTTAAAATATATAAATAAAGGCACCCATAACTTTGGGCTGGCGATTATTGTTTTAACCGTAGTTATAAAAATCCTTTTCTTTCCTCTGACTCATACCAGTTATAAGTCTATGAAAAATATGCAGAAAGTTCAACCCTTGATGCTTAAACTAAAGAAGAAGTACAAAGACGACAAAGAAAGATTAAACAAAGAGATAATGGCACTATATAGATCCCATAAGGTCAACCCATTGGGTGGATGTCTCCCTATGATTTTGCAGATCCCTGTCTTTTTTGCTTTATACAAAGCATTATTGGGGTCTATTGAGCTGAGACATGCCCCTTTTATCTTCTGGATTAATGATTTGTCTGCAAAGGACCCTTACTACATTACCCCTATTATAATGGGGGCATCAATGTTTATACAGCAAAAGATGACGCCTACAGTTGGAGACCCAACTCAAGCAAAAATAATGTTACTGATGCCTATTGTATTCACCATTATGTTCCTCAATTTTCCATCTGGGCTCGTCATTTACTGGCTAGTCAATAATGTGTTATCTATTGGCCAACAGTTCTATATTAACAAGTATACGGCATAATCCAAGGAGGTACTCCATGGTTTTTATTGAAACAGATGGTAAAACAGTTGAAAAGGCAATTGAAAAGGCTTGCCAGGAATTTAATCTCCCTGAAGAGAGATTGAATATAGAAATTATTTCGAGTGGTATCAGTGGTTTATTTGGCCTTGTGGGAATAAAAAAAGCAAGAATTAAGGCCAGTTTAAAAAAGGTTGAATGCAAAGACAAACTTGAGAATGCAAAGAAGACACTTGAGGATATCCTCGCCAGATTAAAGGTAGATGCTAATGTTAATGCCGAAGACCTTGGTGATAAAATACTTCTCAATATCAACGGAGATGGCAGCGGTCTGCTCATTGGCAGGAGGGGTCAGACGTTAGATGCTTTACAGTACATTGTTGACAAGATAGTCAATCGCTCCTCAGGAGATAGAAAGTGGATTATTATTGATACTGAAGGCTATAGGGAAAGAAGGACAGAATCCTTAAAAAACTTAGCCCTAAAATTGGGCGAAAAGGTCAAAAGGCTTGGAAAGCCTGTTTATATAACCCCATTAAATGCTCACGACCGCAGGGTCATCCACATGGCACTCCAGGGCGACGCCAAACTTATAACAAAGAGCAAGGGTGATGGGCACCTAAGAAAGGTAGTTATCTCCACCAAAAAAGGTTTATAGCTTTAAGCAAATAATGATTGATGAGGATACAATAGCAGCCATAGCCACCCCATTTGGTACAGGTGGGATTGGAATCATTAAGATTAGCGGGCCTAAGTCTTTTGAGATTGCAAAAAAAATTTTCAGGAGAAAGGCTCAACCTTCCGAACTAAAACCCTACCACTTACACTATGGCGAGGTAATAGATACTCAGGATGGCTCAGTAATAGATGAAGTCTTGTTGTCTTTCATGCGAAAACCCACATCGTATACTAAGGAGGATGTGGTTGAGATAAACTGCCATAGTGGTTTTCTTGTCTTACAAAAAATCCTTGAAATCGTATTAAAAGAAGGGGCCAGACTAGCCGAGCCCGGAGAATTCACAAAAAGAGCCTTTATTAACGGGAGAATTGACTTATCACAAGCTGAGGCAGTAGTTGACATAGTCAATTCCCAAACAAATGCCAGCCTTAGGGTAGCCACCCAACAACTAAAAGGTGTTTTGTCAAAAGAGGTAATGAAGCTAAAAGAAGGCTTAACAAACGTGTTAACTTATCTTGAAGCCTCTATTGACTTCCCAGAAGAAGATATCAACATAATCCCCCCTCATGAACTGCTGACCAGGATCAAAGCATTGATGGATAACATCAGGACATTAATAGACAGCTATGAAGAAGGAAGGTTTTACAGGGATGGTATCTCAGCCATTATTATTGGAAAGCCTAATGTAGGAAAGTCTAGTTTGCTTAATGCCCTGCTCAAAGAAAAGCGGGCTATCGTGACCTCCATACCTGGAACAACCAGGGATATTATCGAAGAAGCAATCAGCGTTAAGGGATTCCCATTGAAGATCATAGATACAGCAGGGATGGGAGATGCTAAAGATGTTATCGAAAAAGAAGGGATCAGGTTAGCCAAAGAAAAGTTGGCCTCCGCTGACCTGGTGATACTGGTGATAGACAGCAGTCAGGAGTTGGACCAAGGAGATTTTGACATAGTCGCGGGACTGATTGACAAGAAAGTCGTAATTGCATTGAATAAGATTGATTTAGTACAGGAGAGCTCCATTAGCAAGGCTAAGGATAAGTTAAAGAATTATCCCATAGTACCCATCTCTGCTTTATATTCTCAAGGAATAGAAGAATTAAAAGAGGCGGTATTTTCTGCTATTATCCAGCATAAATTAGAATCCCCCCCATCGGTATTTATCACTAACATAAGGCATAAAATAGCTCTGGAAAAGACTCTGGATAATCTAGCACATGCCGAAGAAAGCCTAATTAAAGAAATGTCCCAGGAATTTACCGCATTAGACATACAGCTTTCACTAAAATGTTTGGGCGAAATCGTTGGTGAAACTACCTCAGATGACATCCTGGATAGAATCTTCTCAGGATTCTGCATTGGTAAATAGACTATTAAACCTACCTATTTCTCTTATTTCAGAAACAGGCCTTTCTCTTTAAATGAGATGTGTCCGGCAGTGCCTATTATCAGGTGATCGAGTGGTGTCAGATCAACAGCATGGCAGGCTTTAACCAATCTTTCGTTTAATAATAAGTCGTGCTTGCTAGGCTTTAAACTACCTGAAGGATGATTGTGAACGAAAATGAGCCCAGAGGCATTCAATTCAAAGGCCTTTTTGATTACCTCCCTGGGGTAGACAGCGGATTGATCGACAGTGCCCTTAAATAAATCCTCAGCAGCCAGGACCATATTGGCACTATTCAGATAAATAACCTTGAAAACCTCTTCTTTTAGATTTGACATTGATAAAGAAAGGTATTCGAGCACATCCTCAGGTCCGTTAATAATAGCCTTACCAATGATCTCTTCTTTCAATTGCCGCTTTGCAATCTCAGTAGCTGCGAGCAATTGTGCAATCTTAGCAGTCCCTAAACCTTTAATTTCTTCCAGGGTGTTTCTATTGGCATGCAGTAATCCCCCAAGTCCACCAAACTGTTCAAGAAGTTCTCTTCCTAACGAGACCGCATCCTTTCCCTTCATGCCTGTACGGAGTAGTATAGCCACCAATCCGGCATCGGATACATATTCAGGGCCTTTCTCCAATAATAGCTCTCGAGGTCTCTCCGACCTTGGCCAATTCTTTATTCCATCAGTTTTCTTAGGCTCATCCATCTTGTAAAAACCCTTTCTTAAGCCATGAAATCTTTCAGCAACAATTCTCTTTGGCTGCCGAGTAGTTTCTGCTTAGTAAACAAATTACCCCTGTTGTCAACAAATAGATTTGTCCTATTTTATAGCAAAATTTAAAGCGAAAAACAAGTAAAAAACGCACCTTTTTATAATTATTTCAACTAGTTAAAAGGCCTGACTTCCAACGAACTCAAGTTCGTTGCTCATAGGTTGCCGCTTGCGGCATAAACCAGCTTTTTACGAGTCCATCAAAGTTGATACCAAATGTTTTATAAAAAACTCTTGACGCATTGCATTATAATTTGTATGTCGGGATTTGCAGCTTACCGTATCCACGGGGAAAAAGCATTCACCGTTTGGCCAAAGTAATATTGTTAGAAGGTTAAAGCTATTGACCCCTCACCTTTTTTACCTTGACATCCTTCCCCACTCGTAATACTCTTTTTATAAACAGTCCTTTCCTTAAAATGCTCTATACCAACCTGAAATTACAGTCATTTTAGCAGCCATTACTTTAAATTTCGATTGATCTTAGCATACCTCCTGGGACAATTGATAAAAGCCAAAGGAAGATGCAAGTATTATGAATAGGATCTTGTCGGATCATCTGTATTTATTTAATGAGATACTGGAGAATTGATGAGAAGATTTTCTATTGTCATTTCCCCCATTTTATTCATGATTATTTTCCTCTGTTATCCTGGATATTCGTTCTCTGAAGACATGATAAAGGGGGATCAAAAGATCGGTAAAGAACCTATAAATATAAAGGCGGATAAGTTAGAGTTTGATAGCAAAAAGAATACCTATACAACCCAGGGGAATGTGGAAATTGTCCAGGACAACAGGGTATTAAAGGCAGACATGATAAAGGTAAATCAAGAGACTAAGGAGGCGGAAGCAACTGGTAATATTACCTTGACCACTGAAGAGGATACTTTGAAGAGCGATAGGATGGAGATCAATCTGGATACCCAAAGGGGCACTGTCTATGATGGAAGGCTATTCTTTAAGAGAGAGAATTTGCACCTGACCGGTAAAAAGATTGAGAAATGGGATAAAGATAGGTATCGGATAATTGATGGGGCGTTTACCACATGCGATAGTCCTTCTCCTCCATGGAAATTTACCGCTAAAGAGGTAAACGTAACCATAGAGGGTTATGCCACGGTTAAACATGCCACTTTCTACATAAAGGATATACCTGTTCTATATCTTCCCTACATAATTTACCCTGCTAAGATCAAGAGACAGACAGGTCTTTTGATTCCCTCTGTTGGATATTCCAATGAAGGGGGGGAAGAGATAACCCTTCCTTTCTTTTGGGCCATCTCAGAAAACATGGATGCCACTTTTTCCCTGGACTACCGAAGCAAAAGAGGGGTAGGAGAGGCGCTGGAGTACCGTTATATATTTACCAGGAATAGTTTTGGGAACCTTTATCTCTATAATATGAGAGAGATGGAAAGTTATAGAGATTTGAAGGAAGAAAGAAAGGGAGAATATCTCATCAGTGGCCTTGATAGAACGATGCTCAGGTACCGGCATGAAGAGTATCTCGATCCTTCCTTCTCTGCAAAGGCTGATGTCACCCATGTGAGCGATAGAGACTTTTTCAAAGATTTTGGCAAGATTGTTGATGATAGGTCCAAAGAAAAACTGGAATCAACTGTTTTTGCGACTAAACTCTGGCAGAAATTCAGTCTAAATTCCGAGCTTAGGTATACCGAAGACCTGGAAAAAGAGGATAAAACTACCCTCCAGAGTCTTCCAAAGGTGGAGTTTGCCGGTTCAAAACAGAGTATCATGGGATCCCCTCTATTTTATAGCCTTACATCTGCTTTAGATAATTTTTGGCGGGAGGAAGGAGAAACAGGCCAGAGGGTAGATATTTATCCAAAGTTACTGTATACTTTTCATACGGACTATTTTGAGTTAAAGCCGGAGATCGGGGGTAGGGAGACAATATACAGGCTCGATGAAGGAGAGGATAAGAGTTATACCAGGGGAATCTACGATCTTAATCTGGGATTAACCACGGCATTTCAAAGGATATTTGATGTTGGTGGAGAAAGCCTTAAAAAATTAAAACACTCCGTTAAACCGGAGTTAAAGTATACGTTTATCCCGGATGTTGACCAGGGAAGCCTTCCAAACTTTGATCCTGTTGATAGGATTGACAAAAAAAACTCCATTACCTATTCCCTTATCAGTGATCTCACAGGGAAAATATATGAAGGAACAGATGACCAGTATTACCACAAGCTTGTCAGACTAAAACTCAGCCAGAGCTACAATTTCTCTGACCCAAGAACATCCACCGATGATTCTCGCCGTATCTTCTCTCCAGTATCGGGCGAACTGGACATATATCCAACTAAAAACACTTCCTTAAGATTGGATGGGGAGTATAATACTTACGATAGTGAATTTTCCACATATAATGTTTTGATCGGCTTAAAGGATGAACGGGGAGATTTACTTGATTTCGAATACAGGAATACGAAGGACCAGATTGGGAATCTTAATACGGTCCCCCAGATTGGGAATCTTAATACGAAGTTAAAAATTAAGCTTTCGGATTCCGTAGGCTTGAATATAGAAAATAGGTACTCAACGCTGGAAAAATTATCTTTAGAGACGATTTTTGGGCTTAACTATAAAGCCCAATGTTGGGGGGTAAGGGGAGACTATTCAGACAGGGTCATCGAGGACGAGGGCAGAAGAGAACAAAGGTTCATGATTTTCTTTTCCCTTACCGGTCTTAGCGAGACTGAGGAATAATTAACCAAAAAGTAACCGTTCACGGTTTACGGTTATCGGTTCACGGTTGAAAAAAACAGAAGGTAGAGGAAAGTTATAGGAGGGATTGTTTATGGCTAGCCAGGTATTTTACTCGGACTTACGGGTTACTCCCAAGAAAAATATCTTTGTTAAATTGGCTTCTCTCTTGGATCGTACAGGTTTAGATTCTAAAATCAAGAAAGGGAGTTTGGTTGCCATAAAGGTGCATTTTGGTGAACGGGGCAATACGAGTTATATAAGTCCTGTTTTGATTAGGCAGATCGTAGACATTGTGAAGAAACATGGGGGCAAACCGTTTCTCACTGACTGCGGTACCCTTTACAGCCTGGGCAGGGGTGATGCTGTCTCCCACATAATAACGGCTATTGAAAACGGTTTTGACTATGCTGTAGTCGGCGCACCTTTGATAATCGGTGACGGGCTCAAGGGGGGCAGCGCTGTTAAGGTCAAGATTAACAAAGGGATATTTAAAGAGGTAAGTATCGGACATGATATCTTTCATAGTGACAGCATAATCAGTGTAGCACATTTTAAGGGCCATGAGCTTTCCGGCTTTGGGGGAACCATAAAGAACGTGGGGATGGGTTGCGCCTCCCGGGCAGGGAAGCTCCAACAGCATTCAAATGTCAATCCAGAGGTTAACACAAAAATCTGTGTTGGCTGCGGTGAGTGCCTCAATTGGTGTGCTCAGGAGGCTCTATCAATCGTGGATAAGAAGTCAAGGATTGACCCTGAAAGATGCATAGGATGCGGAGAGTGTTTTTTGATCTGTAAAGAAGGGGCTATTCAGGTCAAATGGAATGAGACGAGCAGCGTTTTCCAGAAGAAGATGGCAGAGTATACCCTTGGTGTGCTTAAGGGCAAGGAAAAGAGGGCGATATTTATAAATTTTATTACCCATGTTAGCCCTGCATGTGACTGTTATCCATGTTCTGATGTGCCTATTGTTCCTGATGTGGGTATCGTTGCTTCCACTGATCCTGTGGCCATTGATCAGGCCTCCGTAGACCTGGTTAATCAACAGATAGGCAATCAAAATTCAGCCTTGAAGGATAACTTCAATCCGGGAGAGGATAAATTCAAAGGCGTCTATCCGCACCTGGATTGGAGAACCCAATTGGAGTATGGAGAGGAAATCGGATTGGGAACAAGAGAATATGATCTGGTGAAGTTATGAATTTGTTTTCAGAGGTATTTTTTTCATATCCACTTGTTTTCAGGAGCGAGGGAGACCATTTTGCCAACTGTGTGCTGGACTGCAAGAGAGAGACTGATTGGATGATACCTGGGGTTTTTTAGGAGAAGACTGATCCCTTCGCCGGCCTTTTGGGGACTATTATTTATCTCACTAAGATGGAATAAAATGACATGCCTAAGACCTGCATGATATACCTCTTTGATGAGGGTTTCTGCCTGATGATTAGAGAGATGTCCGAGGCGGCTTTTAATCCTCTGTTTTACTTCCCAGGGATACGGTCCCAACTTTAGCATCTCTTCATCGTGATTAGACTCCAGGATAAGAAGGTCGCATTTTTTTAACCTCTCTGTTACAAGCCTTGTTGGAAACCCCAGGTCTGTAGCGATGCCTATTTTTACTTCTTTGTATTCTATTGTAAACCCAACGGGGTCAGCAGCATCATGGGGAACTGAAAATGACTGGAAGAACATATCTTGAAGTAAGAATGCCCCCCCTGTATTAAATTCCCTTACATCTCCTTTGATCCCCGGTCCTTTCATATTGGAAAGAGTAGAATGGTTTATGTATACAGGCAGGTTCAGTTGATTGGACAATGCTTTAAGTCCCTGAATATGGTCGGTATGCTCATGAGAAACGATTATGGCGTCCAGGTCTTCTACATGAACATCTATACTCTGGAGTCTCCTGCGGGTTTCTCTACCACTTAAACCGGCATCGATAAGAACCTTTGTTTTACCGGCTTCAACATAGATTGCATTTCCTTTACTTCCACTGGCGAGGGTACAGAGGTTTAAGTTGATTTTAGTGTTCCCCTGTTTTAATGTGTTCGTAACTAATTCAGGTAGATAGGCTGAAGGCTGTTAGTCACTGCGCATTGACCGAATCAAGGTGCTCTGAGCTTAGTATGGTTGAGCATGATTTCCTCCTACAGGCTAACTGCCTACAGCCTATCCACCTGAGCAGTTACATGTGTTTTTGGTAACAACGAGTTAGTTACTGCTATATTGTATAGCGGCTAATCTATACTACAACATATGGTATGTCAAGAAGAATCCTGTGCCGTCAGTATTGGTCAAAACTGCTTCACATAGGAGAGGTTTCTCTCGGCATGGCCCGAATGGGTAGGACGACCATCTGCAAACCCTGGTACTGTAACCTTCGTTGTGTGGCTAAGGCAGCCTGATTATGTAGAAATCGGTTTAGCGAGTTTTCTTGCTGGAAGATCAATTTGCCTGCAAAAAAGACGGTACGAGGGAACTCCTTGATCACATCCTGACATAATGCCTCGATTTCATCCAGCCGGTCAGTCCCGAAACGGCACCGGAATTCGGCATGGAACCCGAAGCGGGTAGCCAGGTCTACGTATTGGAGCAGCATCATCTCCACGGATTTTTGCAACTGAGCCAACTCTTCCACCCCTTTAAAGCGGCTGGAATCTACTACCCCGGCTGATATAAAGATAAAATTCTTATAATAATTAGGGAATAGTTTTTGAATAGAGAGAAAGGAATGAACCCCCAAGCCGCTGTAGGCTGAAACAAGCAATACCGCTGTGGGTGACTGAGGGTTACGGAATGGCCTTTCCGCAGGCATTTCCGGGGCGGGCAGGCTTAATAAGATGTCATCCAGGCTTCTTAAACAGCATTCCACCCCATCATAATGTTTACGGGTCATCAAACAACCTATGACAAAGGAGCCGGTAATCAGGATGGTCAGCCAGCCTCCTTCAAAGAATTTTATAGAGAGGGTTACTATCAGGATAGATGCAGTTACTATGAGGCCTATGAAGTTAATACCTATTTTTTTTGACCAGCGCTGATCCTGCCGGCGGGCTCGCCACCAGTGGATACACATCCCCAACTGAGCCAGCGAAAAAGTAATAAAGACGTTAATGCTATAGAGGACGATCAGAAAACTGACCTTACCCCTGGCAATCAGAAGAATGGCGATAGAAGAAAGTCCCATAATATAAATGCCATTTTTAATGACCAGTCTTTCAGAAAGATGAGAGAACTGCCTGGGTACCCAGTTATCCACAGCCATATTGGCCAATACACGTGGACCAGCAACAAACCCACTCTGGGCAGCCACAAAAAGCAATGCCCCTTCAGAAAGTAAGGTTATAAGCCAGAAGCCATATCCGAGATGGTTAGAACCTAAGTTCCATGAATTGATCAGGTCCTGAACCAGAGTGGCATTGAGGGTCTGTCCGGCTTTATGATAGGTTTGGTTTAAGAGGTAGGAGAGGATAATCCCACCGGCCATGAAAGCCAGGGAGATGGACATGTAAAGCATGGTACGACGCCCTGTATGAACGCGAGGTTCTTTCAATGCCTGCATCCCGTTACTGACCGCTTCTATCCCGGTGAATGTGCCGCCGCCCAGAGAAAATGCCCTCATAAAGATATAGAGGACAGGGAAAAAACCCAGGGTTTGGATGTCGGTGAGGGTGCTATCCTTTGTTGTGACTATCAAGTTGGGCAAGTCCCCCACATGGCGAAAGACCCCGTAAAAGACCACCACCATATGGGTCAGGAGAAAGACCATAAAGATGGGGAGCAAGAACTTGATTGATTCCTTAAGCCCTTTCAGGTTGATCGTAATTAAAAACAAGGTAAAGAATATGGTGACAATCAATTTATAGGGTTGAAAGTCAATGGGAAGAAAACTGAAGATAGCATCTGTTCCGCTGGCCATAGAAACGGCGATGGTCAGAACGTAGTCCACTACAAGGGCGGTACCTGAAACCAGGCCGATTTTACTTCCCAGCAACTTGGAGGCTACTAAATATCCCCCGCCTCCGGAAGGGAAGAGTTCGATTAACTGGGAATAGCTGGCAGAGATAACAAAGATGGTTATTGCCGTGGCTGCGCTTAGATATAATGCCAGATAGCGGTGGGCACCCAGGGCATGGAAGGCCTCTTCCGGGCCATAGCAGGAGGATGACAGCCCATCGGCACCAAGCCCAACCCAGGCAAGGAAGGCAGTCAAAGCCAGGGTATGAAAGATATTAGGATCTAAAGGATTACGGGTCTCTCCCAGGAGGGCATGTTTAATACGTGCGTAAAGGGAGTTTGTAGGCATAGAAAACTTGCTTCTGCTTTGCTTAAGTGCTTTTTTGGTTTCTTTTGATGGATAAGCAACAACTATCGAGAGCCTTGAAAAAGTATCCCTTTTCGCTTCAGCATAAATTTTTTTGACCCATCTAAGCTCGCTCCATTGAAAATTGGAAGAGTAGAAGAGTAGTAACCACCTTTCTGCTCCTCTACTCTCATGAATTCGCTCTCAAGGGTACTTTTTCAAAAAAATATCCTATCAGAAGGTAAGGAATAATTCAACCAAATCTTTCCAATAATACATACCCTGATTATTTAGTTTTTCAGAGCTTCTCTGTAATTTCTTGACAATAATCAAAGAAAAAATTAAGATATTTTCTCGACAGTTTTGTATAAAGGGGCTGTTGCTCAAGGGAATTTCCGTTTGGGCAACAGCCCCTAAATAGGGGAATGTTTTGAGGTATTTTTTGTCTGTTTTGGGTCTTGTATTAATAATTGAGGGATTGCCGTATTTTGTCTTTCCTGATAAGTTTAAGAAGATGATAAGTAGGCTTCCAGAGGTTTCAGACAATGTACTGCGGCTCTTTGGATTTATCGCCATGGGTGTAGGCCTTCTCTTCATCTATATTTCAAGAGCAGGGGAATAATCGTAAGTCGTGAATCGTAAGTCGTAAGTCGAATAAAAATAAAAGCCCCATTTCCATTCCCAACTCACGACTCACGACTTACGATTCACGGTTTATCAGTCGAGGTTACAGTGAGGCTTGAGGAATTCGATTACATTCTTCCAGAAGGATTAATTTCTCAGTATCCCATAGCAAAGAGGGATAACTCTCGGCTTTTGATTGTAAATAGACAGGATGGAAGGGTCGAACACAGGACATTCAGTGATATATTCTATTTTATGGAAGCAGGGGATGTTTTGGTGATAAATGACACCAGGGTAATCCCTGCGAGACTTTTTGGGAAAAAGGAAACAGGAGGAGGGGTTGAAATATTGATTCTCAGGCAATTGAAACCGTCAAAACCTGAGAGTAATGGCAAATTAAATATATGGGAATGCCTAATCAAATCGTCAAAAAAGCCCAAGGAGGGTTCCAGGATATTCTTCGATGAATGTTTAGAAGGAGAGGTGATTGAAAAAGGTTCTAATGGAAAGTGTGTTGTCCAGCTTCACTCCAATGGAGATTTCCATGAGGTTTTAGATAAAGTTGGGAGGATGCCATTGCCTCGTTACATCAAGAGAAAGGGAGGACTGGAAGATAGACAAAGAGATTTAGAACGATACCAGACAGTCTTTGCCCGAAATAAGGGTGCCATTGCAGCTCCAACAGCAGGGTTACACTTTACCGAAGGATTACTTTCAAAGATCCAAAAAAAGGGGGTAAAGATTGTTTATATAACAGTTCATATCGGTCTGGGTACCTTTATGCCTGTGAGGGTAGAAAAAGTTGAAGATCATGTATTAGAAGCTGAGTATTTTGAAATCAAGCAAGATGCAGCGAGTTTAATAAATGCTGCGGTGACCAATGATAAAAGAATTATTGCAGTAGGGACGAGTGTTACACGTGCCCTTGAATCCGCCGTTGTTGAAAACAGGATAATAAAACCGGCAACGAGGTACACTTCTTTATTCATCTATCCCGGTTATCAGTTTAAGATTGTGGATACTTTAATCACTAACTTTCATTTACCTAAATCTACTCCATTATTACTGGTATCTGCTTTTGCAGAAAAGGCAATTATCTCAGATGCTTACCAAATAGCCATTGAAGCAAGATACCGTTTTCTAAGTTATGGTGATGGAATGATGATACTTTAGTTGATATGGACTTTAAGTTTGACCTGCTAAAAAAGGATTCAGGTTCTAATGCCAGATTGAGTAGGGTAACAACCAGGCATGGAGAATTTATAACCCCTGCTTTTATGCCGGTAGGTACCAAGGCAACTATAAAGTCTCTATCCCCAGCGGACTTGAAGGAGGTTGGGGCAGAGATTATATCCAGCAACACCTACCACTTATATCTACGACCTGGCCACGAAGTCATTAAAAAATTAGGTGGATTACATAAATTTATGGGCTGGGATTTTCCTATTCTTACTGATAGCGGGGGATTTCAGGTCTTCAGTCTTGCAGCCCTTAGAAAGATTACCGAAGAGGGAGTGTATTTTCAGTCACATATTGACGGTTCCAGGCACTTTATCTCGCCTGAAAAATCCATTGAGGTCCAGGAGACACTGGGGTCTGACATAATGATGTGTTTCGACGAGTGCATCCCGTATCCTTCATCCTATGACTATACCTTGAATTCGGTTGAGATGACCGGCAAATGGGCTGAAAGGTGCAAGAGCACAAAGAGGTCGGGAGATTCAGCCCTTTTCGGCATTATCCAGGGTGGTATGTTTGGAGATCTCAGAGAGAAAAGTGCAGAATCCATTTTGGAGGTTGGCTTCGATGGTTATGCTATAGGCGGTCTGAGTGTCGGTGAACCCAAGCCGATGATGTATGAGATGATAATGAAAACTTTACCCTTTCTGCCAGAGGACAGCCCCAGGTACCTGATGGGTGTTGGTACCCCCGAAGATTTGGTTGAGAGCATAGGACTGGGGTTCGATATGTTTGATTGTGTAATGCCAACACGCAATGCCCGAAACGGGATGCTTTTTACTTCTAACGGAAGGATATTGATAAAGAATGCCAGGTATATTGATGATAATTCTCCTTTAGATGACAATTGCCATTGTTATACCTGTGAAAATTTTTCCAGAGGATATCTTAGACACCTGTTAATTGCCAATGAGATACTATCCCCCAGGCTTAATACTATCCACAACTTAACCTACTATTTTACGCTTATAGATGAGATCAGGAATGCCATAGAAGAGGACAGATTTGAGGAGTTTAGCAAGAAATTCTATAACTTGATAGTATAGGAATTTCCTTTTTAAATAACTTTAGGCACTTTAAACTTTAGCTCACTTTAGGCACTTAACTTGAGAAATCAGGAGTCAGAATGAAAATAATTTCAATAAGTTGTAGAAAATTTGAGACATAATATTTGACTATCGCTGAGGATTAGGATATAAGGGTTAACTTAAATAGGTAGATGGACTGAAGGCGGAAGACTTTTAGGGGTTTTTATAGCCTTCAACCTAAATAAACATTGTCAAGGAGGTGATTTTTTTGATTGATATTGCTTATGCCATGGGTGGTGATGCTATTGCTGGTGGAGCAAAGGGGATGGGTGCCTTTATTCCATTGATCTTGATGTTTGTGATTTTTTACTTCTTATTGATAAGACCACAACAGAAAAGGGCAAAAGAACACAAGGAGGTTCTAAAAAATCTCAGAAAGGGTGACACGGTTGTAACCTCTGGTGGTATTCACGGAAGAATTACAGGATTGACTGATACAATAGCTACCCTGGAGATAGCGGATAAGGTTAGGATAAAGGTTTCCAGAGGCCAAATTGCAGGATTGGGTGGGGGAAATGATAAAGAATAAACAGGTAAAGGGGGGTGGTTAAGATAAACTCGAATTACATTGGGAAAGTGTACTCTTTGTATTCCCCGGTTTATGATTTGATATTCGGCAAGATTATGGAACAGGGGAGAAAGAAGGCAATCAGCCTGTTAAATGTGGGTGAAGAACACAAAATTTTAGAGATTGGTGTAGGAACAGGGTTAACACTTGGGTTATACCCGTCAAATTGTAGCATAGTCGGGATAGATATATCGGAAAAGATGCTTACAAAGGCCAGGAAGAGGGCTTCTAAGGTTCGCAACAATAATCATATCACCTTTAGTGTTATGGATGCCCTTAATCTGGACTTTGAGGATAATACCTTTGATGCAGTTGTTGCTTCCTATGTAGTTACAACAGTTAGTGACCCCTTGAGAGTATGTAACGAAATGAAAAGGGTATGTAAAGATGGGGGACAGATAATTGTTGTGAATCACTCAAGGAGTGGAAACGGATTTCTGGGTAAACTTGAAGATATAATTTCTCCTTTATGCTGGAAAGTAGGGTTTGCTACAGATCTTAATGTTTTGGAACCATTAGAGTCAAGCGGGATTAATGTTAATCAGGTGATCCCTGTAAAGCCTTTTAAATTGTACAAGGTGATTCAAGGAACAAAGGTAGAAAACTGAAGGATTGGGGAGCAATAAGACCATAAATACAATTGGAGAACGGGTATGCCCGGTAATTTAAAATGGAAAGCCTTGCTGATTGTGATATTTACCATAGTTTCTTTGGTTTATCTATCTGCTTCGATTTCTGATCAATTGCCTGGATGGTGGCCAAAGAAAAAGATAAAATTGGGGTTAGATCTTCAGGGTGGCACTCATCTGCTTTTAGAGGTAGAGACTTCTAAGGCAGTAGAAAATGCGGTTGAGAGAGTTTCAGGGGATTTAAAGGATAGCCTTTTGAAGAAAGGGATCAGATACAGTAAGCTGGAAAGGGTCAATGGCAAGGAGATACTGGTTGAGTTTCAAAACTCAGCGTATATGGATAAATTTAAAGGGGTTCTTGATTCTGAATTCTTCAATCTAAAGGAGCTGGCTACAAAAGATTATAATGGAATATCCTCAGTTAGATTAGGGCTTTCTGGTAAGGAGGTCGAACATATAGAGAAGTTTGCAATTGACCAGGGTCTGGAGACCATCAGAAACAGGATTGACCAATTTGGTGTCAGCGAGCCGATTATCCAGAGGGAAGGTGAAAAAAATATCCTTGTTCAGCTTCCCGGTATAAAAGATATAAAGCGGGCCAAGGCCCTTATAGGGAAGACTGCCCTTCTGGAATTCAAGTTAGTCGATGAGGAGCACAGTATTGAGGATGCATCAGGGGGGAGGATACCTCCAGGAGACGAGGTTCTATACCAAAAGATTGTGAGCAGAGAGGCTGAGAGGGTTGTAAATAAACCGTATCTATTAAAAGAGAAGACCTTAATGACCGGTGATGTTATAACCAATGCAAAAGTGCGTATTGACAGCCAGTATCAGACGCCGTATGTGACTATGGAGTTTGATAACAGAGGTAAACGATTGTTTGACAGGATTACCGCTGCAAATGTAAATAAGCGACTTGCCATAGTTCTGGACAAAAATGTCTATTCTGCCCCGGTTATCCAGGAGAGAATATCAGGCGGTAGCGCTCAAATTACAGGATCGTTTACCGCTGAGGAGGCACATGATCTTGCCATTGTTCTTAGGGCAGGCTCTCTTCCTGCCCCTGTGAAGTACATTGAAGAGAGGACTGTTGGCCCATCTCTGGGCAGGGATTCTATCCATAGCGGCATTGTGTCCATAATTATTGGCGGGACAGTTGTTATTTTATTTATGATGTTCTACTATAAGCTCTCTGGTGTTGTTGCAAATATGGCATTGGTCCTTAATATCATATTGATAATGGCAGCAATGGCTGCCTTCCAGGCAACCCTCACTCTGCCTGGAATAGCAGGGATTGTTTTGACTATAGGTATGGCTGTGGATGCCAACATTCTGATACTTGAGCGTATAAGAGAGGAACTTTTGCTTGGTAAAACACCGAGATCCGCTATTGATGTTGGATATGAGAGGGCATTCCTGACGATAATCGATACCCATGTTACTACACTGGTTACTGCTGCCCTCTTATTTCAATTTGGTACAGGGCCTGTCAAAGGGTTTGCAGTTACTTTAACCATCGGTATTATAATAAGTTTCTTTACCGCAGTCTTTGTAACCAGGTTCATATACGATCTGGTCCTGACAAAGAGGAGAGTGAGGACCCTTAGCATATGATAAACATTGTTAAGCCTGGAATAAACATAGATTTTATCGGGAAGAGATGGATTGCTTTTTTGCTCTCTTCCATATTGATCTTAGCTAGTATCTTATCGATAATACTTAAAGGGGGACTAAATTTTGGTATAGACTTTGCCGGAGGAACATTAGTTCAGGTAAGGTTTACAAAGGAGACAACCCCGGGCGAAATAAGAAATGGTTTAAACGAGATCGGATTGAGGGACAGCATTATTCAGCAATACAGTGAAAAGGGAGGCAATGAGTATATAATAAGGTTTAAAAATATATCCTCTAAGAATGAGGGGTTGTCAGACAAAATTCAAGAAACGTTTCAAAAAAGGTATGGACAGAATGGATTCGAGATAAGGCGAGTAGAGGTGGTTGGTCCTCAGGTAGAGAAGGAACTGCGTTATAAAGCGCTTCTGGCTGTTATCTATGCGATGATAGGGATTCTGGTATATATCACATTTAGATTTGAATTCAGGTTTGCCCTGGGAGGTGTGCTGGCACTGTTTCATGACACAATAATTACTTTAGGTGCCTTTTCTATAACAGATAGAGAGTTTACCCTGCCGGTTTTGGCTGCCGTCCTGACGGTTGTTGGCTATTCCATAAACGACACGATAGTTGTATACGACAGGATCAGAGAGAACCTTAGAAAGATGGCCGGGAAAAAACTGGAACTGATCATAAATTCCAGCATTAACGAGACACTCAGCAGGACTATCCTCACTTCTAGTACCGTCCTTTTTGTAGTTGCTGCATTATTCATTCTAGGCGGTAGTGTAATACATGACTTTGCCTTTGCCTTAATAGTAGGGGTCATTGTCGGTACCTATTCATCTATTTTTGTAGCCAGCCCCATAGTGATCTTATGGGAGAAATTTTTCCCAGGCAAGAAAGGTAAAAGGCGTTAACCTTTCTTTCGATCCAGAGTTGCTTCCGATAGCCGGTTAATCACATTTCTTAATATTGCTTCTAATAGACCGTCTCCTACCCAAACCATCCTTTCAGGGGGAAACAAGTATTAGCGAAGGATTTTAATGGACAAGATAACCGTAGATCTTGGTAACAGAAGCTACCCTATATGCTTTGGTTACAACAACCTTTCCGAATTAGGTAAGATCATAAGGGGATTTGATTTCAGTGATAGAATTGGCATTGTCACAAATCCTGAAGTGGCAAGGCTTTTTTTAAATACTGTAGAGGGGAGCTTACGAGATGCAGGCTTCAGTGTCTTTCCAATTGAAATCCCAGATGGAGAAGGATGCAAATCACTGGAATGGACGAGCATACTTTATGACAAACTTGTTTCTCTCAAAATGGATCGCAAATCTGCGCTGATTGCTTTGGGTGGAGGGGTTATTGGAGATATTACCGGTTTTGTTGCAGCGACCTTCCTTAGGGGGATACCTTATATCCAAGTCCCTACAACCCTCCTTGCCCAGGTAGACAGCAGTATCGGTGGAAAAACAGGTGTAAACCATTCAAAGGGTAAAAACCTGATCGGCGCCTTTTATCAGCCAAGTCTTGTTTTTATAGATGTGGATACCCTTAAGACCCTCCCTAAATCAGAGTTTATCTCTGGTTTGGCTGAGGTAATAAAGTATGGAATTATATGGGATTCCGATCTTTTCAAGGACTTAGAGGATAATCTGGAAAGGATCATAGGACTGGATCGAAAATACATCTTAAGGATCGTAAAGAGGTGCTGCTCTATTAAGGCAAAGATTGTTGAGGAGGACGAGAAAGAGAATGGAGTGCGATCGATCTTGAATTTTGGGCATACAATAGGCCACGCAATAGAGGCATTGACGGATTATAAGAGCTATAAACACGGTGAGGCAGTGGCTATCGGTATGGTAACCGCAGCCCTTTTATCGCTTAAAATGGGAGTCTGTAATGAAGATGTTTTTCATAGGGTTAAGACATTGATTCAAAGAGCCGGCTTGCCAACAGATTTACCTGAATTCCCCAAAGATGAATACATTAGTGCTATAGAACTGGATAAAAAGATGAGAAGCGATAAGGTCAAGTTTGTTTTGGCAGAGGATATTGGCTGTGTTAAATTTGCTGATTTAGCGGCAGAAGATATCTCTAAGTATCTAGGATAGGCTGTAGGCAGTTAGCCTGTAGGAGGAAATCATGCGCGACCTGAACGGATAGGCTGTAGACTGTTAGTCTGTAGCCTAACAGCCTACAGCCTAAACAACCTAATTAGGTCAATGCGTGACTAACAGCCTTCAGCCTACAGCCTAAACAACCTGAGTAGAACTCTAAAGGATGGTATGGTAGACAAGGTCATTCAGATATGTCTCGATAGGCTCAAGGTCAATCCAGGAGATTGGAATGCCAGATTGAGTTTAGGTAGATTGTACTTTCAAAAAGGAATGCTGAAAGATGCCAAGAGAGAACTGGAAAAGGTTGCTAACTTCATTTCTAATAATATAATTATTTATAAGATGTTAGGAGATATCCATGAAAAGGAAGGAAACAGAGAAGATGCGGCAAGGTTTTATCGTATATTCTCTGCGTATGGTTCAGAGGATTCAGAGGTTAATGGGATATTGAATTCTTTAGAAAAACCCTTCTCAAAAGAAATTGAAGAGACGTCTGATAATAAGATAAAGATTTCAACAAATACAATTGCAGAGATTTACATAAAACAGGGACACCTTAAGAGAGCACTGGAGATCTACCGGGATATTCTTGCTGCAGACCCTGAAAATACTGCAATTCAAAACAAGATACAGGATTTAATGGAGAGAATAAAGGGGTCTGACTCAACTGAGGTGGACCTCCCCCTTTATTCCTCTAAGACTGGAAGGATTATAAATACCCTTAACAAATGGCTAAGTAACCTTCAAAAAATGACAAATTCCAAAGCTCAAATGACAAATCAAACCCAAAGTTCAAATGACGAAACTACTCACTGATTTAATGCCTTGGCATTTAGGCATTTGGATTTCAATTGACATTCGGATTTTGATATTTGGGCTTGATACAAATGAGAAACGATGTAAAATGGGATCAACATTAGGTGGTAATTAAGTGGGGGTATTTTCAAATGAAAAAAATACTTGTATTGCATGGCCCCAATCTGAACTTACTGGGGAAACGGGAACCTCAGATATATGGTAATCTCAGTTTAGATGAAATCAACAGGGAAATAGAGAGACTTGCAAAGAAAGAAAAGGTATCTGTTGAAACCTTTCAATCAAATTCTGAGGGGGAGCTTGTTACCAGGCTGCAAGAGGCAATGGAAAAGTTTCATGCTATAGTTATAAACCCTGGTGGTTATACTCATACGAGTGTCGCCATCAGAGATGCTATTACTGCGGTGGGTATACCCACAGTGGAGGTTCATCTGTCTAACATATATCAGAGGGAAGAGTTTCGCAAGAAATCCATGTTAGCAGATGTGGTCGTGGGGCAGATTGCCGGTTTTGGATTGGACAGCTATCTTCTGGGGTTAAGAGCAGCTATTGGTATTGTGAAAAAGGGAGGGAGATGTTGAGGGAGCCCGCCCTTAAGAAGATAAGAGAAAGGTTTGAAAAGTATAGTTTAGATGCTATTCTTGTTTCAAATCTGGACAATGTAAGATACCTGAGCGGCTTTACCGGAAGTGAGGGAGCCATATTGGTCTCCCAAAACGGGAACTACTTCCTGACAGGTACCAGGTATACAACCCAGGCATCAGGGCAGACCAAAGGTTTTATTATCAGAGAATATAGCAATAGAGAAGAAGAAATCTCAGATTTGATATCTAAGCTTAATATTAAGAATCTGGGATTTGAACCTCAGTATGTTACCTTTGAGGCTTACAACAGGCTGGTGGAAAGGCTACAGGACATTAAATTGATCCCCGTTGCTGAGGGATTAGACAGTGTAAGGAATAAAAAAGAGGGGTCCGAGATTAAGCTCATAAAAGAGGCAATAAGGATTGCGTCAGAGAGCTACCTTGATGTTGTAGGCAGGATCAAGATTGGCATAGAAGAGAGAGAAATTGCACTGGAAACAGAATATCTCATGAGAAAAAAGGGGGCAGAAAAGGTATCCTTCGATACTATAGTTGCCTCTGGCAAAAGGGCAGCCTTGCCCCACGGTATTGCCACCAGTAAAAGGATAAAAAAGGGAGAGTTTGTTGTAATAGATTTTGGAGCCAGATACCAGGGTTATTACTCTGACGAGACACAGACTGTGGTTGTTGGCAAACCTACAATCAAACAAAAGAAGATTTATCAGATAGTTAAAGATGCTCAGGAAAAGGCATTTGAAGCGATTAAGCCCGGAGTAGATGTTATAAAAGTTGATTCTGCGGCAAGAGATTATATTGGCAATGCCGGTTTTGGGAAGTACTTCGGGCATGGAACAGGACATGGAGTAGGATTGGCAGTCCATGAGCTGCCCCACATTTCCCCTTCAGGAAAGGGGATAATAGAGGAGGGGATGGTATTTACTGTAGAGCCTGGCATCTATATACCGAAATGGGGGGGGGTTAGGATAGAGGATATGGTAAGAGTTACCTCCCAGGGATATGAAAGATTGACATTTTTACCAAAGGAGCTGCAGGTAATCTGACAACTGATCCCTGGCGACTGTAAACTGTATTGGATAGAGAGGAAGCTATGTATTCAACATCAGATTTTCGTAAGGGCTTAAAGATCGAACTGGACGGTAAGCCTAATGAAGTAGTGGATTTTTTGCATGTAAAACCTGGTAAGGGTGGTGCATTTGTCAGGACAAAATTAAAAAACCTTATTACTGGAAATGTCATTGATAGAACCTTTAGATCAAGTGAGAAGGTTGGCATACCTGATCTTAAACAGAGAAAAATGCAGTATCTATATAGTGCCGAAGACAAGTTTTACTTTATGGACCAGGAGACATATGAACAGATTTCTCTTGGTGCGGAGCAGCTTGGGGATAACAGAGGCTTCCTCCATGATGGCATTGTTGTAGACATGCTATTTCACAACGATCAGCCTATAACTGTTGAACTCCCAATCTTCGTCGAAATTCCTGTTTCCAGTGCAAACCCAGGAGTAAGGGGTGATACGGCATCCGGAGGGAGTAAACCAGCTACCCTGAAAACCGGGGCTGTTATTAATGTGCCTTTGTTTATAGAAGAAGGTGATGTACTAAAGATTGATACCCGAACACGGGGATATATTGAAAGGGTTAGCAAAAAAGGGGGGGGGAAAGTGGGGGCATGAACTATGGAGGATAAGTTTGAAAAACTAGCAAAAGCTTATTCTGAGGGGGCTTCCAGACTGAAGACATGGTCAGGGTTCCCGGTAGAGGAGGTATACACACCTGATGACACAAAAGATATTGATTATAAGAGAGAGATAGGAGATCCAGGTGATTATCCTTTTACCCGGGGTATTCACGCGACAATGTTCAGGGGTAGGGTTTGGACTAAGAGGGAGGTTGCGGGCTTTGGCACCCCAAAGGACACCAATGAGCGGGTGAAGTATCTAATAGATCAGGGGCAGAGTGGTATAAATATCATCAACGATCTTCCCACTGCTATGGGTGTTGATTCTGACCATCCTATGGCGAAAGAAGAGGCAGGCGCTGTAGGTGCGCCTTTTTCGTCTCTCAAAGATATGGAGGAGATGGTTGAAGGGATTCCTCTGGATAAGGTCAGTATGTCCTTTAATGTCTCGACTACGGTTTCACCCATAGTGGTAGCCCAGTACCTTGCTATTGCCCAAAAAAAGGGGATTGACTTAGCTAAGTTAAGGGGAACCATACAAAATGAGCCATTGAAAGGGAGGTATTGCGGCTACTCTCCAAGTACAAATCATGTAGACCTGTGTTTACAGACATCGGCTGACATCATAGAATTTTGCAGTAAGCATATGCCCCTTTGGTATACTACCAACGTTAACCTATATGACCTCAGAGAAACCGGTATAAATGCTGCTCAGGAAATAGCCTTTGGATTTGCAATGGCAATAGCCTATATAGAAAACGTCCTGAAAAGGGGATTGGATATTGATGAATTTGCGCCGAGGATTGCCTTTTACTGTAGTGCCCATATAGACTTTTTTGAAGAGATAGCAAAACTCCGGGCGGCAAGGAGGATGTGGGCTAAGATCATGAAAGAAAGATTCAGGGCAAAGAAGCCGAAGTCGTTTACCTTTAAATTCGGTGTCCATACTGCGGGGTGTTCTCTGGTACCCCAACAACCCTTGAATAACGTAATAAGGGTTGCATACGAGGCCCTTGCAGCAGTCCTGGGAGGGGTTCAATCCCTTCACTGCTGTTCTTACGATGAACCCATAGCCATACCCACAGAGGAGTCTCACAGGCTGGCACTCAGGACACAGCAGATTCTGGCTTGTGAAACAGGGGTTGCCAACGTAGCTGACCCATTGGCCGGGTCTTACTATGTGGAGTCTTTGACCAACAGGATTGAAGAAGAGGCTACCATCCTACTGAAAAAGATCGATAGTATGGGAGGTATGATTGTTGCCATTGAGAAGGGATGGATAGATCAGGAGATGGAAAAGGCTGCATACCGGTATCAAAAAGAGGTAGAGAGCAAGGAGCGGATAATAGTTGGTGTGAATGAATTCACTGTCCCACCTGAAGAGGATGAACAGGGAGACTATCACAAGACCCCGTCTGAGGTATCAGAAAAGCGGGAAGCTGCCCTTAAGGAACTGAGAGAGACCAGAGATAACGATATGGTTAGAAAGGCATTGAAAAAATTGAATGAGGCAGCTAAGAAGAAACAGAGGGAAAACCTGCTCCCTTTCATCATAGAGGCTGTTAATGCCTATGCCACTACTGGTGAGATACTCGGAACTATGCGCATGGGCTTTGGATACACCTACGATCCGTTTGAGGTGCTAAGTCACCCGTTTTTTTCTTAAAAAATATTATTTTATATTTTCTTAGTTACCAGCAGTCCCAGACCGGTGCCATAGCGTTCCTTGGTGGATAATATCTCGGTGAATACATAACTTTTCCATTCCTCGGGTAGACCTGGGCCGTTGTCAGAAACCTCGAAAATAGCTATCGGCCCCTTGTGGTCGGTTCTGATCACTACCCGATGTTCTCGCCGGTTCAGATCGAACTTACAGGCTTCCAGGGCATTGTGGACAAGATTACTTAGAATCGTGTGAAGATCCTCAGAGTTAAGCTGTACCGGACCTAGCTTAGGATCAATTTCTACATCCAGTTGGATTTTTTCCAGCGCAGCGGTTTCGTGAAAGAGATCGAAAACTTCCATAACTACATGATTTGGATCAATAACACTGATCTCATGCCCCCGTTTTTTGGCGCAGTAAAGTATATCCTTCACCAGGCTGGAAATTCGGGCTACGTTGCGCTGCACGATGTCCCAGCCTTTTAAGGTTTCCTTCTGATCTCTATTACTCAACCCCGAATTTACCACATAAATTCCTCCATCCAGACCGGTCAGGATGTTCTTGATGCCGTGGGCCATTGTTGCAACCGTGTGCCCCATCATGGTTAACTCAGTTTGTAGACGTTTTACAGGGGTTATGTTGGTAGACATCTCCATTACCGCAACAATTTCCCCCTGGTCATTTCGTATAGGACTGGTGTAAACGATTACAAAGGCCTCGTTGCCATCACGGGTTATTACCTGCTCTTCGCTGGAATGGACCTGGCCGTCGGCGAATGTCTTAGCCACAGGACATTCGGGACAAGGGTCAGTTTTTCTTTTATAGACGCTGTAGCAGAGTTCCCCTACACGGTCGCCAAAGTCCTGTCTAAAAAGCTCATTGGTCTGGATAATGCGCAATTCAGAATTTTGTACTGAGATATAACAGGGGACTTTTTGGAAGAGCTGGCGATAATCGTGTTGGGTCGGCTCCCAACCGTCGATGTTGATTCGGTCCACGTTCTCTCCTCACCCAAATTTGAGGGACTCGTAAAAAGTCAAAATTAGGATGGCAAGGTAAAAAGCTTCAGATGCAAGGCGCGCAAATCCTGATGAGTTAAGAGTACTTAGGGGTACGCTGCAACAAGCCTGCCCCTACGAAAGCAGGGGCAGGATGCAACGCAACGACGCAGATGGACTTTTTACTTTGCCATCAAATTTGTTGAAGTTTTATTTGACGCAAACTTCAACCTTACTCAGTAGGTCATTGGTGGAGAATGGTTTCTCGACAAACTCCTGGGGCTTGGGTAGTCCGCCGCGTTCGCGGGCGAAGAAATCTTTATACGCAGTAACGCCGGAGAGAATAATCACAGGAATATCGCTGTATATTTCACTCTTTTTCAGGTTGCGATAGAACCCCACGCCGCTCTGATTTGGCATTATGATGTCCAGGATGACTAAGTTGGGACCAAATTTCTTGACTTTGCGAAACGCATCCTCTCCATCCTCCGCCATCTCTGTTTCATAACCGTTATTGCTCAACAGAGAATTTAGATATGTTCGTACATCTTCCTCATCATCCACGATCAAGACTTTTTTAGCCATTTCCCCCCCTCCTTTTTTCCCTGAAAGGTTTATAGCGGAAAATTCCTTTGAACATCAGAACTCCTGATTCTTGCCAGTGCCTCCCGTGCCTTCTCTTTTGCTTCTTGTGGTTGGGTTTCATCTGTAAGCACTTTCTTCAAAGCGGTTATCACATTCTTGTTGCCTGTACTACTTATCATTCCCAGAGCTCTTGCTGCCGAGATACGCACCTCAACCTCGTTATCGGTGAGACAGGTGATGAGCGGACTGCATGCGTCTCTTGCCCCGGCACCGATTTTTCCCAGCACCCAGGCCACAGTCGCTCGGACATACCAAACCGAATCGGATAGGGCTGCCGTAAGGGCTGTTACTGCCTGTACTGCCTTCGGCCCCATGTCGCTAATGGCAAATGCTGCATACTCTCTGACATCCTCGTGTTCATCCTTAAACATTGGTACAATCTTCTCTATAATTATATCCGATTCTAATCTAATATCCAGCAAGCTCTGCAGTGCGGCCAGTCGGACAAACCAAATGCTGTCTTTCAGGGCATCAATCAGGGCATCCTGAGCCACGGAGTTGCCGGCTCCAACATCTCTGAGGGTACGAGCAGCGGCAAAGCGTATATGACAGTCATCGTCTTTCATGTCGCGGATCAGTTGGGCTATCGCCTTCTTCATGAATATTAATGCCCTTCATCGGCTGCCAAATGGCACTTAACCCTCTATGAGACTCCATTCTCCTTCCTTAATACCCAATTGATCCGCAATGTCAGCTGCTAATCTGTTGAGGTGGAAGGAGTTAGGCTTATCCGGGCCCACCATGACAACCGGGGTCCTGAAATTAGAAGCGAATCGCTCGATAACCTGTCCGCCAAAGTCTGCGCCCCGATCAAGGTATCCCATTACAAGGAGATCATACTCTCTTCGGCGTAAACAGCGAGCCAGCTCAGCCCCTTCGTTGCCCTCGCAGAGTCGAAAGCCGACCTTGACAAAGTCTCCTAGCTTTGCCTCATAGTACTCACGGAGTTCCAACTCCTTTTTGACCTGAAATTCATCTGTTACTCGAACCACTTCTTGCTTCTTGCTATCTGCGTAAACTATCTCCCTGCGGAAACGGAAAGGTGACTCCAGCCAGTGGAATATGTTGAGTTGGATATCCTTCTTGCTGGACAAACCAAAAGCGTAATCAAACGCCCAGTCACCCTGACGGGAATAGTGTGAACAAAGTCCAATTGCTTCCATGTGTTATACCTCTCTAAATTATTTACTTTTTCTCGTTCTTTTCCGGAATAACTAAAGCCTCTGCCACCAAGTCTAATATCTGTACTACCTGCATGTCAAGTTTATAATGTTTGATCAGGTCACTCAGGCCATCAACACAGTTGTGGCAACTGGTGCATACAAGCTTGGCTCCAGTGGCCTTTAGCTGATCCGCCTTAACCTTTGCCACTTCTATCCTGAGAGGTTTATACTCAACCATGGACAGGGCTCCTCCACCACCTGTGCAGCAAAAGTTGTCTGACCTGTTGGGATACATCTCCCGAAAATCAGTACATATCCGCTCCAGTATCCAGCGAGGCTCCTCGGTGAGGTCGCCGGAACGAGCCAGGTTACACGAATCATGATAGGTGATGGATAGAGGGTTTCGTGAAGGGTCCACCTTTATTAGTCCCTGATTTATGTAACGGATCAAAGTAATTAAAACGGACTCACTGGGAATATCCTGCTTATATTTGGCCCAGTTATAACCTTCCCAACGGCTGGATCGGTATCCATGACCGCACTCAGAGATGACGATCCGTTTGGCCCTCAGTCGCTTTGCTGCCTCGTAAAGGTTCTTGGCTATATAGCCACCCAGCTTGTCATCACCGGAGAAAAGCCCAAAGTTAGTCTGATCCCAGCCGAAGCTTGGCATAGTCCAACTTTCTCCGGCCATATGGAATACCTTGCAAGCGTAGGCGATGGAGCGTGGGTCGTACTTGATCTCCCGAGGATTCACGGTGTACATAAAATCACAATCTTCCTTATCTATGGGGATCTTGAAACTGGGGTCGTCTAATTCAGCCTGAACTTCCTCCTCCTGCCATTCCAGAGTTTCAATGTAGTCCTCCTGTGAAACCCCCATCTGGTTGCCCGTTTCCCATGAGTCCTTATCCACTACGAAGACCCCCTCGGGCACAATCCCCAGTTCTGTAAGAAGACCCCTGGTAAGTCGAACAAGAACTGCTGTATCCACACCCATAGGACAGTTGAGGGTGCAGCGCCGGCAACCGCTACAGGTTCCAAAGACAATATTCTTGAGACGGTTTAGGTCTTCATCATTCTTTGGGGTTTTCGCATGTACCCACCAGGGGAAAATGCGGCCGGTCCAGTCAATATACCTTTTAAAGATTTGTCTGATCTGGTCGGCCTTGTAAGCTGGAGTCATAGTTGGATCGTGAGGCCGGGCTAACGCATAATGGCATGATTCGGAACACATGCCGCAATGGACACAACCTACCAATGAACTTACTGTCTGCCGACTCAGCTTGTTCTTGAGCATCTCCAGCAGGTTCTTTACATTGTCCTTGTTAGGGTCATAGACCTTTACTTTCCCTTCGACCACCGCGGGAGATTTTTGTTCTAAAGCCTTCTTCTGCTCTTTTAAATCCAGGGGCAAATTAACTACATCGGAAATGTTTATGGTTTTATCGCTCAATTATAGTCTCCTTTCGTAGGTTTATTGTATTTGGGTATAATTATTCCAGACCGGCTGGTTTTTCTCCGCCCTTTTTACGTGGGAAAACACCTCTATGCCCCATTGTTTTACCAAGGAAATACCGGGTGAAAGGATAATAGAGGTAATGGGAAATCTTGGAAAAGGGCACATAAATCAAGAACAAAGTCGTCATGCCGAAAAAGAGTATCAAAGGCCACTCACTCACCTCATACTGATTGGGCATGGCGAAAACCCCCGCCGCAAACCATGCTGTCAACAACGCCACTGAGAAATAATCATCCGGGGTGCTGATAAGACGCATCACAGGACTGGTAATCCGTCGGATGAGCCTTATCAACCCCACTGCAAAGGCAGCGCCCATAAAAAGCTGAAAAATACGCACAATAGGTTCCGACTCAAAGAACTCCGGCCAGTAGGGAAGAATAAGGGTTGCGGTGATTGCCATGAGCACTCCAAGATGGAAGATCACAAACTGTACGTAAAAACTCAGATTCTTCCGCGCGCTTTCCATTGCCCAGGGCATAGCAACATTCATCATAGAGTAAGCTACCCCTACTCTCGGACTGCCAACAGGCTTAGTAATCTCTTTGCCGGCCTTGAATCGAAACATCCAGATCAACCGGATTGTGTAAACCGTGGCCATGAATGCCAGAGCCACAATCTGTACCTCATCCTCTAAAATCCGCAGAAATTCGCTCATCTACTCCTCCGTAAAAATAGTTTTTGAAATGTTTTAGATTAGTTTCTTAATGATGCATAGAGACGCAATTTACGCGCCAGAAACATCCAAAGTATGGAACATACTGTTTTCATGCAAGAAATTGCCGGTTTTGATTTTGGAAGGAAGGGGTGGACAATGGAAGAAAAGTAGCATAATGCAACTTTTAAATGGATGGAGATAACGACTTCCTAGAAAATAAGCCTGGAAATATAAGGATACCGCTATGTTAAACAAGTTTAGTTAAAAATTAATTAATGTAGCATATTGCAACTGTCCTATGCAACATCTCATGCTAAGTTGCAAGTGCCCATTCTTTTGAGTTTTCTCCACAAGGTACTTCTATGGATACCTAGCTCTTCAGAAGCCTTGATCTTATTCCAATTATGTTTTTTTAGGGTAGAGAGGATGGTATCGGTTTCAACTTGATTCATCAGATCCGAACTGGTTTCGATCTTCTCCAGTTCGCCGGCAATCCCTATTGTGTAAGAAGGCAGGTGTTCTTTCGATATGATATTTCCTTTGCACAGTATGAAGGCATGCTCTAGAATATTTTCCAATTCCCGGACATTACCGGGATATTCATACTGTAATAGAATCTCCATGGCATAAGGTGAGATTCTCTCAATGTTTCGCTGGTCCCTTTGATTAAACTTGGTGATGAAATGATCCACAAGGAGGGGTATGTCCTCTGGTCTTTCCCGGAGGTTTGGGAGTTCCAGTTTAATAACGTTCAACCTGTAGTACAAATCCTGACGGAATTGTCCTTCCTTGACCAACTGTTCCAGATTACGGTTGGTGGCTGATATCACTCTCACATCTACTTTAACGGTTTTAGTGCCACCTAACGGCACAAACTCTTTATCTTGGACTGCTCTTAGAAGCTTTACTTGAAGGGAAGGAGAGATATCACCGATTTCATCAAGAAAGATGGTCCCTCCATCAGCCAATTGAAATCGTCCCAATTTGTCCTTCTTAGCGTCCGTAAATGCCCCTTTCACATAACCGAAAAATTCGGACTCCAGGAGGGTTTCAGGAAGGGCGGCACAATTCACCTTTATAAGGGGGTTTTTCTGGCGAAGGCTTAAATTATGGACCGCGTTAGCAAAAAGCTCTTTTCCAGTGCCGCTTTCTCCTTGAATCAAAAGAGAGGCATCAGTTCGGCTTATATCGGGGAGTATTTCGAAAATTTCCAGGATCCTCTTGTTCTTGGAAATAATCCCCTGAAATGAGTATGCCGATTTTAGGGAGTCAGAAAACCGGTATTTGGTAGGCATATCCCTGATAGCTATAATTCCACCGGAGAGGGATCTTCCAGGGTTTTTAAGTATTGAAAAGCGTATTGCAATAGGAATAGGCAACTCATCCTTACTGATCAACTCCGAGCAGTAATCAACAAAGCTCTCTCCAGTATTGATCATATTTTGGACAGGGCATCCATCATTGCAGTTGTAAAGTCGAAGGATTTCGTAACAGTGCTTTCCCAACGCTTCTTCCTTGTTGAATCCTGTAATGTCTTCAGCCCTTTTATTGAAGTAAACAATTCGGAATTTCGGGTCAATAATAAGGATAGCCTCACCCATGTTCTCGAGAACAGAATCTCCAGATATTCCATCAAGAATGTTATCGTTAAGACTATCGTTGTCTCCGATTCTATCCATAATACATCCCTGCTATCTAATCTTGGGGAAGCTATTTATCAACTTCATCGATCGAACAACTGAAAACGCTTAAACAAAAACAAAATAGCATTTAAAGAAAAATATTTCAAGAAGATTTGTTTTCTTTTCCAGTTTAAAAGAGAGAAAAGGTATTGACATTGTTTAAGATGGTGATATTCTCAAAAATTTGCTAGAATACAGATAGATAGTGGTGAGTTTCAGGTTCTACTACAGGTGCTATTTCTGTATTTACCAGTGAAGACGATTAACGTTGAATAAGAGGAATGAGCAATGATAAAGGAATTTGAGTATTGTTTTCAAAATGCGTTGGAATGTATGGGAAAGGACTGTCCGGCCCCCTGTAGGACAATTCTAGATAATATAGCTGATGGTGTATTTACAGTGGATAAACAAAAGAAGATTCTCTGGTTTAACCGGGCAGCTGAAAGGATTACAGGCTTTACGAAAGAAAATGCCCTTGGCCGACCCTGTTATGAAATATTTAAGACGGAACTCTGCCAAGGGGAGAATTGCCCCCTAACCAAAACTATGGCTTCAGGGGAGAGTATCATAGATTTTGAAGTTAATATCGCTACCCGGAAAGGACACGAGATTCCTGTAAGTATCAGCACTGCTCCCATGGAGGATAAGGACGGTAAAATTATAGGCGCAGTGGAGACCTTTCGCGACCTCTCCGAGATCAGGGCATACAAAATGGAGGTTAATGGGCTCTATTCCTTTAAGAATATCATCAGTAAAGATGCTAAAATGATGAAAATTTTTAATCACCTTAAGGATATTGCTATAAGTGATTCTACGGTTCTTATATATGGGGAAAGTGGCACAGGAAAAGAATTAATAGCCAGGGCAATCCACGACCTTAGCAAAAGGAAAGATAAGTCTTATGTTACTGTCAATTGTGGAGCCATTCCTGATACCCTTATGGAGTCAGAACTCTTTGGGTATAGGAAGGGCGCCTTCACAGATGCCAGACAACATAAGCCTGGCCGATTTGCCATGGCAGAAGGTGGGACTATATTTCTGGATGAGATAGGTGATCTATCCTATGAACTTCAGGTCAAGCTCCTGAGAGTCCTTCAGGACGGTGAGTACTACCCCCTGGGAAGTAATGAACCCCTCAAGGCAGATGTACGGGTAATCACAGCCACTAACAAGGACCTGCTCCAACGGGTTCAAGAGGGGCGCTTTCGAGATGACCTTTACTATCGGATCAATGTCATTCAGATCAATGTGCCGGGCCTCCGAGAACGGAAAGAGGATATCCCCTTACTGGTGGAACATTTCATTGAAAAATTCAACAAGAAGATGCAAAAAAACATCAAACAGCTCTCCAACCGGGCACACGAAATCCTTTTTAATTATAATTTTCCAGGTAATATCCGAGAGCTCGAGAATACCATAGAACATGGATTTATACTTTGCAAGAAGAATACAATAGATGTGGAACATCTACCTTCCTATCTGCTCGACAAGAACAAGCCTAAAGTTAAGACCTCACTATCAAAGACGTCTATATCCGAGCTGGAAATGATGGAAAAAGAATCCATCCTTGATGCCCTCCGCAGATGCCAATGGAATCGACAAAAGGCTGCCGATGCACTGGGTTTGAGTAGGACAACCCTTTGGAGGAAATTAAAGAAGTTAGAACTTATATCATGATCCAGAATTGTTGAACAGGATGAACCTTTTTGTTTCATATAGTTGCTAATTAAGTATGCCTAGTTAATTCAACATGATACAATAAATAGTTTATATTTGTTGCAACATTTATTCCCTCGCAGTCTCCCCATTATAATCACTTACATTTATTAATCTCCAATAAAATTAAGTAGTTAAGGTTTAATTCCATAATTGGTATATTACTTGCTAATTATACAATAACTCTGTTATATTCCGTTTTGTAGCGTATTTATTGAAGGTTTTATTTAAGGTGTAATCCTCATGTCATCCCGGAATTCTAAAATCAAAAGCCAGGTTAGTCCTGAGAATATGCTGGAGGACCTACCCGAATCTTCAGTTTCTTTTGAGTTGGCAAAAAGACTGGGTAAGGACAAGAGAATAAAGAAGATATTATCCATCCTTCCTGATCTTGCCGAGAGCGATGCACCTGTTCTCATCCAGGGAGAGAGTGGCGTAGGAAAGGAACTTATCGCTGTAACTATTCATAAACTGAGCAAACGGCATAGATATCCTATGGCCAAGATCAGTTGTAGCGCATTTTCAGAAGAGGCGTTGGCATTCGAGCTATTTGGTTGCCGTGTTAATAGCCATCATAATATTAAAGAAGATAGTATCGGGTGGATTGAAAAGGCAAATGGAGGCTCTCTTTTTTTGGACGAGATAGATTGCCTTCCTCAGAGCCTTCAGATTATGCTTTTTAGGGCTTTTGAAGACGGGGAGTATGAACCTTTGGGTGCTGAGATACCCGAACTCCTAGATATCCGACTCATCACGACTACGGGAATAGATTTAGAAAATCGTGTCAGGGAGGGAATGTTCAAGGAGAACTTGTATTACTGGCTAAATGTCTTTCAGATTCGACTTCCTCCCCTCAGGGAAAGGAAAGAAGATATACTTTTTTTGGCTTATCAAAATATACAACGTTTGAATCAGAAAGGTGAAAAAGTAATTAACGATATTGATTTAGATGCCCTTCAGGTTCTTCAAATGTATTTATACCCGGGGAACATAAAGGAACTTGAGAATATCATTCAACATGCCCATATTCTTGCTAAAGGAAAAAGGATTTGTCTCGGTGATTTTCCTGCCAGAGTTGTTCAAAGAGCGGGCTCCAAGGTGGTCACCCCCCAAATTAATGGGAGGACTATGGGAGAGGTTGAGAAAGATGTTATTCTTGAAGCCCTCCGCCGTAATGACTGGAATCGCAAAAAAGCGGCAGAGGAATTGGGAATCAATCGCACCACATTATGGAGGAAGATGAAGCGGATGGGATGGGACTCAGCCATTCGTTCTGCCTCAGCATCTCTCCCTCCTCCGAAGATAGAAAAAAAATGACTAAACCCTGATCTGTTCTTGGCATGTCCAGGGAAAATAGTTCATCCTGAAAATGCCTGGAGCAAGTCCTGGATGGGTCAAAAAATCTGCACCAGAGAGCGGAAAAGGGAATTTTTCAAGACAAACTAAATACTTTATTTAATAATAGGAGGTAAAAGAATGTTGTTACTGATGCTGTCTTATTTGGGTTTAGCTGTTTTCATCGTGGTTGTTTTGGGAAAGATCATAAAGTACTTAAGGATGCCGTTGCATGTGAGATGGGAGCTTTATCCTGTCCCCCATGAAAAGGGGCGTGAATATGGGGGCTCTTATTTCGAAGAATTGAACTGGTGGGAAAAACCCATTAAAAGATCAAGTTTAAGTCAAGTTAAATTCATGATACCGGAGATTCTTTTTGTGCGGGCGCTGTATCATGATAACAGAAAGCTCTGGTATGCATCATTCCCCTTTCATTTTGGGATTTACATGGTAATCGGTTGTCTCGGATTGCTCTTTATTGGTGCTATAGTGAACATTGCGGGTTTATCGCCCCAAAGTGCCATACCTGTCTTACTCCAGTCCCTGGCAATTATTTTTGGTGCCATTGGCCTTATACTGGGTACAATAGGTGCCATTGGCTTACTCCTAAGAAGAACCTTCGATAAAGACCTTAGAGCCTTTGCAGCACCAATAGATTACTTCAATCTGGTGTTCATTCTGGCCATTTTCCTAAC
Source organism: Desulfobacterales bacterium (assembly GCA_016209225.1). GTDB lineage: Bacteria > Desulfobacterota > UBA8473 > UBA8473 > UBA8473 > UBA8473. Next base: position 14,474 of record JACQWO010000042.1, on the reverse strand, counting down.
CGGGCTGATAGCATGGTTTTCGTATGACTCAGCGTTAACCGTCTCCAGGGATTACATGAGAGGTTTGATAACATTCAGCCCTGTGGTTGTTGGTGGCTCAAGTCTGGTAGCGCATATAATACTCCTCTCCCTTTTTATCATGTATCTGCCCTTCACCCACATGACTCACTTCATTGGCAAGTACTTTACGTGGCACGAAGTGCGTTGGGATGACAGGATAAATACAAGGGGAAGCGCCATTGAGGCAAAAGTGAACAAACTCTTGAACGTCAAGCAAAGCTGGTCAGCACCTCATATGAAGCCAGGAAAAACATGGGCTGAGACCGCTACAGAGGAGGTTGAATAGATGAAGGCAGGAAAAATAAGGCTCAAAGATATTGGCAAACCATCGGATCAGATGGTTAAACTCAACCCGGCAGACTTTATGAGGCTGCCATACCCTTATGATAAGGCAGATTCTGATCCTGATTTTAAGCAACTTACGGAAGATCAGAAGAAGAGATATGAGGCATCCCTTGACGGGGTATTGGCCATTAGTATACCCAAACCCGAAACAAAAGGAGAAGAGGATGAACTCGTCAGGAAGTTTTTGTCAGGCCTTGAAAAGCTGCTCACAAAGGAAAATAACTGGACGTTTTTACAGCCCCTATCCCTATCTCTTGAGTACTGTGCCAAATGTCAGACCTGCAACGAGGCATGTCCTATCTACACAGGAAGCGGGAAGCAAGAGATATACAGGCCCACCTATCGATCTGAGGTCCTTCGGGCGATCGTTAATAAATATATCAAAAAAGGTGGAAAGACCTTTGCAAAATTCAGCGGCAACGACATAGATCTCAACTGGACGACAGTTGCAAGGTTAGCTGAATTGGCGTACAGGTGTACTCTTTGCAGGAGATGTGCCCAGACTTGCCCCATTGGTGTTGACAACGGTTTGATAACCCATGAACTCCGAAAGCTTTTTAGCCAGGAAATGGGTATTGCCCCTGTCGAAATTCATACATTAGGATCAATGAAGCATTTGAAGGCTGGATCAAGTACGGGTTTGATGCCGGTGGCATTAAAAGACACCATAGAGTTTCTGGAAGATGACATCAAGGATAGAACGGGACTGGACATAAAGTTCCCCATGGATAAGGAAGGGGCGGATATACTCCTTATCCATAATGCCGGTGAATTCCTGTCGTGGCCGGAAAACCCAATGGCTTTTGCCATTATATTCGAGGCGGCAGGACTAAACTGGACACTCTCCAGCGATCTGTTAGGGTATGATGCCGTCAATTACGGCTTATGGTATGATGATGTCCAGTTTGCCAGAGTGGCGGTAAGACATGCCCAGATTGCCAAGAAACTGGGGGTAAAGAAGATAGTTATAGGAGAATGCGGTCATGCCCATAAGGCTATTTCTGTTATCGCAGACCGTATCATAACTGGTGAAATTAATATACCGCGAGAGAGCTCTTACACGCTACTGGAAGATATTGTTTGCAATGGAAAACTAAATCTCGACCCAAAGAAAAACGATTTTCCTGTTACACTGCATGACCCATGTAATGTGACCCGACTTATGGGTGTAGTGGAACCTCAGAGAAGAGTTATCCGTAAGATCTGCCCACAGTTCAGGGAGATGGAGCCCCATGGTGTTAAGAATTACTGCTGCGGAGGGGGGAGTGGCTTTGCCATTATGCCTTCCATGAACTTCCCCGACTGGAGAACAAGAATATCAGGAAGGATGAAATTTAAACAGATTCTTGATGCCTTTCAGGATGTCATAGACCCAAGTATCAATAAGATGGTCTGTGCACCATGCTCCAACTGCAAGGGCGCTATCAGGGAGATATTAAACCATTATAATGCATGGGAAAAATGCGGCATATCATACACGGGGTTAGTTGAATTTATAGTCAATGCCATGGTTGACATAAAAGAACCTTACATCGAATGGCCTGAAATGTAGCCGGGACCGTTACCCTCCAGATCGTTTCTCTTCAACGAAAAGGACGGGGGGCTGAATAAAAGAACAGGCTGTTGCTCCAAACTTTCCTTTCTTGTTTGGACAACAGCCTGTATGATGTTTGCGGGTCTACTGCCATCCTGGGAACTACGCCTGCTCCTCAGCCCAAGTTCTTCTCAATGATATCGAGAAATTTCTGTCTGTCGATTGGTTTTTCCAGGTAGCCCTCAGGCCCTGGCACAGAGCGTTTGTAAAGGAATTCCTTGAAGTCCATAAGAGGATGCTCATCCCCTCTAAAGCCTGTTACAATGATCACGGGGATCCCCTTCAATCCCTCATCCTTCCTGAGCTCTCTGTACAGACCTATGCCGGATTTTTCAGGCATCAATATGTCCAGACAGACGAGATCTGGTCTATTCTCTTTTATTTTCTTTAGCCCGTCTACTCCATCCTTAGCAGAATCAGTCTGATAACCATTTTCTTCCAAGAGAGTAGTCAGATAGGTAATTACATCAGGCTCATCATCTATAACCATTATCTTCTTGCCCATTGTGTCCTCCTTCTAATTATTTTTCCGATTCGCAATTTTTAGTAGAATCGTTATCCACTATTGAAACATCGTAAAAATCCCTCAGGGGTCATGATACTACCAGGGAAAATATCCTTAAAGTGGGCCTTATCCCAGGTAACCATTGTTGAAACGAAGGATAGATGTTCTTGTGCAACTGACATCATCAAGGCATCACCCAGGGAGGTTCTTTTTTTAAGTAAATCAAAGATCACCTTAATGCTTACCTTTGGAAAGTGAGTCTCAAGATTGGGGACAGGTAGAACGGTAACCTGGTATCTATCTTGAAAGTAGAACCATAACTCGGTCAATTGTTTTTCGCTGAGATTAAATGAGAGAATTCCGCAAAGCTCTAATAGATTGACAATAGTGGTAAAGCCGACTCTCTTTTTTGCTATGTAAGCGAGAAATGTAAGATTATTCTGGTAATAAATATCTCTTTTGTAACGGAGGTCGATCACAAAGATGTTTGTATCAATCAAAACTAAGTTTTGTCTCGTACCCACTCAATGGCCTCCTGCCATCCTTTAAATTTAGGTCTTGTCTTCTGGAGAGTTTCCTCAATATCCTTCCATGCCTCCTTAAATGGCCTCAATTTCTCTAAGGCTTTCCTCTCTTCCACCTCTGGTGGAGCAATGATAGCCACAGGTCTTCCCCTGTATGTAATAGTCAATTGTTCACCTGATCTGACCTTCTTTATAACCTCTCCAGTCTTTTGCTTCAACTCCTTGGCAGTTATTATACCCATATGATCCCCCAAGTAACTACTTTAACAACATAATAAACACTTCATTTTGAGATGTCAAGACTAAAAACAAGTAATCCCTTGAATATAGAACTTAGCTCCGCTTCGCTGCTATGTGAATGAAGGAGAGAGAATGCCGAAGACAGTTTAATAGGGGTGGGTTCCCACTACAACGTCTTTTCCGAAATTCTCCTTCACCAGCATGGCAACCTGCTCAAAATCAAGAGGACAGTGGGCCGTCTTCACTGCCTTCACTATACAGGTCCCCAGATGAATGACATCAAAATCTCGCTCCAGGCTATCACCGATTTCCTTCATCAATTTTATTTTTGGAATAATAAGCCCAGGACAGTCTCCACAGTTTCCAAGGGCTACCAGCTCGATACCATCCGCATACCTGGAAAACTCTCCTTCCTTTTTGCTGATAGCTTTGAGACATTTCTCGCACGCTACACATAACTGATCTTGAATCCGCTTGCACCCAATAATGGCGATCTTTGTCATCTTCTTTTTCCTCCATTCCTCGAATCTTCTAATTACCTTACCGCATCTACTGTTTTATCCTTATGCCCAGAAATGATTACTCCCGAACAGCCTCTTTTTCAGGGGCAGGTATGACTGGAAGGATGGAGACAATGGCCCGATACACAAGCATAAGTGTTGCAATGAGTCCTATAGTGAGGGCAAGCTCGCCTATAGTAGGGAAGTAGGCCTTTTCAGCAAAAGGGGGTTGATATGCGACAAAAAAGACCGCACATCGATTCAACAAGACTCCCAAAATATACATAGTGGCAGCAGAAAACAACCAGCCAGCAGAACTTCGAACTCGCGAGGACAGTAGCATGAGGAAAGGAAGCACCGTTAGAATACCGAATTCAAGCCAGAACATCCGGGACTGTATCGACCCTTCGAAGAGGTACACGTAGGTGCCTCTGTAAATCATATCTCCAATTTTCAACACAATATAGATGCCCAATAAATAGGGGATGAACTTAGCCAGCGGGGTCAAAATATGCATTTCTGATTTATGTCCAAACGACTTCGATGCAATCATAGACTCAAATATCACCATGGGATATCCAACAGCAATCGCGGAGGCAAGAAAAAACAATGGAGACAGAAGAGACCAATACAATGGATGCATCTTGTAAGGACTAATTACCATCAATGTTCCCAAAGACGACTGATGGAGACAGGAGAGAACCACACCCGCAATCACAAAAACAAACATGACTTTCCCCAGGATGTTATCTAAGAAGCTGAGAAGCCTGTCTATAGGTTCATTAAAGAAAGAGAGCATCCCAGGAAGGTTTACTTGCCCGATAAAGCGCTCGGTCACAACGGGTAGAAATTCGATATACAACACGGTCAGGTATACCATTACACACATACCGACTTCGAACAAAACTGAATTCCCTTGCCACATCATAGGAAGCATAGGATGCCATATATTATACCACCTTCCAAGGTCAAACATTAACCCAATCCCGACAAAAGTATACCCCAACATCGCTGTGAGGAGGGCTGGTCTGACAATAGCGTGGAAATGTTCCCTGTGGAAGATATGGGCCAAGAAAGCGGTTGTGAAACCTCCTGCTGCCAGGGCCACCCCGCTTGCTACGTCCACTCCAATCCACAGCCCCCATGGATACTGATCCGTTAAATTTGTAGCAGACCCCAAACCAAATACCATTCTGTACAGGCCAAAACTCAAGCCGGTAATCATAAAGGCAATAAGAACCTTTACGCCGGTAGTAAAAAATCGTATTTTTACAGGAGCAGCATTTTCATGGGAACTCATTTCTCTGAATTTTCCTCCTCCAAAACCGATTCTGATTTTACCCCTTTGGGTTTTAAGAACCACATGAGGCCACCGAGTACAGCAAATAGAGTCAATGGGGGGATGAAATGCTTAAAAATGGTGTGTTGTATAGGCTCAGTATAACTGGGAGGTGATACATACCCTAACTTTGGAAAATCAATTTTCTCAAAGGGAAGGCTTGACAGATACATCCATGAAGTTCCTCCCAATTCGTGTTCCCCATATAAATGAGGAATATATCGATCAGGATGTTTTTCAATTCGCCTCTTAGCGATTTTGATCAATTCTCTTCTCTTCCCGAAAGTCATAACCTCCATAGGGCAGGCCTGAACACATGCAGGTGCTTTACCCTTTGATGTCCTCTGTTCAAAACAGAAAGTGCATTTTCTGACCTGAGGTGTCATGGCATTGTTGTATTCATAGGCAGGAACCTGAAAAGGACATGCGGCCATGCAATAACGGCATCCGATACATTTCCAAGGGTCGTACCGTATTGCACCATTCGACTCTTTTGTCAGGGCACCAACGATACAAGCAGACACACAAGCGGGGTCAGTACAGTGCATGCACTGGAATTTTACGTAAACTGGTTTGTCTGAATCCTCTGGATTGTTGTAGCGATTCACCACGGTGTAAGAATCGGCAGCCATTCTTCTTCTCTTCTCGAATACCGAATTGTCCTTGTAGGATTGAGGAGCTTTCCGTGGCAGATCCTGGTTTATCTGATTACAAGCCTTTTCACAACTTCGACAGCCAACACATAAGGTTGTGTCAACAATGACCCCAAAGGAGTCATGGAGACTGGTAGCAGGCTCACCCGCCCAGACATTCACATCTTTCCCTAATAATGCAACGCCTCCAATTCCTGCCAGTTGTTTTATAAAGTCTCGCCGGTTGATTCCCATATTGTCATATTTCCATATTTCTAAAGAGAAGGCTATTGCTTGCGCATCCCAGTCTTTAGCCCTGCCTTTTCTTCATGGCATCCGGTGCAATTTATAGGCTTGATTCCCATCTCCTTATGACAACCAAGGCATAGACGATGGTAGGCCCCAAGGAGACCTGGAGTATCTGTTTTTTGAGATTCCATATTTACACTATGACAGGTGCTGCAAGGGGGTATTTCTTTCTTCGCTTCTAACGGGCTGTTGTGATGGCACGAAGAACAGATGGTTTTCCGGTTAGAATGGAACTGTTTGGCTAACTTACTTGCATTCGATATTTCGGTCAATTTTCTGATTATACGGAGATGGGGAAATTTGGCCGGCATATAATCCTTTTCTATTGTTTTAATGGTCATATCCCCGGATAAATTTGCAGGAAGAAGCTCCTTAGGATTGCCTAACTTTGAAGCAACCCCAACCTCCTTAAATGATCCACTATGACAAGAGAGACAAGACGCTTCCGATAAACCACTTTTCAGTTGGTGATGACATCCGGCACAGGACGGTTTTGATTTATAAGACGTATGACAACCAACACAGCTTCTTTCAGATAACGGCTCATGATATGCCTTGGCCAGATTGACCATGCCGCCTTCAGGACTGCCATTCTTTGTATGACATTCTTTACAGGCAATTAATTTCTCGTGGTGACAGTTTCGGCATGTAAGGCTCTGTGCCTCATGACCTTTGTGGTCAAAAGGGACTCCTTTCATTCTGGAATCTTTAATGCCAATAAGGACACTATCTGGTTGACCTCTTTCCGGTCTGGGCATAACCGCCACTTCCTTGGCTGTACGTTGCTGCTGTTCAATATGACACCCTTTACAGTCATAAGGACCTGTTTTTTTACCTTCTTTGCTACGTTCCATATGGCAATTTATGCAATCTGCATGGGCCACCTTTTGAAAGGAACGCCTGTTCTCCTCGTCTTTTTTCCGGTGGCAATCCCGACAGGAAGACTCTGTTCCCTTCTTATAAACCAGCTTCTTCTCTTTTTCGTCATATATATGATGACAGAGCTTACAGTTCTTCTCCAGGCCTTTTTCGTGCTGATAATGCAGATAATAATCAAAATCCATCTTCGGCCACGTTGCTTTTTCGATCTCCTTTTTCTTTATGTAGAATTCCTTCCAGCTTAAGACCTTGGCTTTTTTAGTCAGCTTTTTTTCTTCTTTATGACAATCAATACAGTCTCTATGATAGGTATCTTTGAGGGTATGGTAGTAATCGGAATCAATTGATAGATGCTCCATCGCTTGAGACTTTTCTTTCACAACGTGGCATTCCCCACAGGTTACTGCACCAGCCTTTTTGCCGGCATTTGCCCTTTCCCTGTGGCAGCCTATACAGCTATCATGATACGAATTCGTGAGGCTTTGTTTGGTGCTATCATCTCTCAACCTGGGATATTTAAATATAAGCATCCCTTTATCATCTTGAGGGTGACAGACACCACAGCCTTCTTTTTCCAGGGCAACCGTATGTTTATCGTGATAAAACTCAACAGGCGGACGTTCCATCTCTTGGAATTGGTTCGAAACTGACAGAAAAATTGGTAAACCAGAAGGCTTTGTCTTCTCCGTTTCTCTGGAACGAGACCCCCCGGTATCCCCTAACAAGAAGAAAATACCAGCAGACATTACCATCATTGCAACAAAAGCAAGGAATTTCTTGTTCATTTCCACTTCCTTCTTCTTACATCAAACTTTCAGATCCTCAGGAACCTCCATAACATCCACCAGTATCTCACTAAAGAATTTAACATGCATCCCAAGCTTATAATAGTTGACTATATCTTCAATACCGCTATGGCAGTTGTGGCAGGGGGTGACGACTACCTCGGCGCCTGTGGCCTTGAGTTGTTCTGCCTTGACTTTGTTGCCCTCTACCCGACTCTTCTTCCAGGGTGGCCCGCAATTGATGACGCCTCCGCCTGCACAGCAGCAGTAGTTGTGTTCATACCGGGGAGAAACATCCCTAAAATCCTCACAGGTAGCCCGCATGATATAACGGAGCATATCCCCCAGCCCCCTGCCCCTCACAATATTACACGGTTCCTGAATTGTAACGGGCTGTTCGAATTTTCTGGCTATTCTTATCTTTCCATCCCTGATCAGCTCATAGTAAAATTGGACAGCATGAATCACGGGTACAGGCGGCTCCTTCCATGCCAGCCATTTGGGACCATCATATACAGCACCCCGAAATGCGTGCCCGCATTCCCCCATCACGATCTTTTTTGCCTTAAGCTTGAATGCCGCCTCAAAATGTTTTCTCTCAACTCGGGCCATGGTCTCAAAATCGCCTGAATACATGGGCATATTGCTATTATCCCAGCCGTCAAAGGAAGGCATTGTCCAATCCATGCCCGCCACAGTCATAATTATCGCGATATTGCCCAAAAGCTGGGCAAGGAATTTCGGTTCCGGGCCTATAACCGAATACATGATCTCTGCCCCCTCTTTATCGAGGGGGATACGCGCATTCTTTACCTCATCCTGAGCATCTTCCTCCTGCCACTGGAGGGTATCGATCCATTCATCCTGCTTGACCCACATCTGGTTCATAGTAACCGCATGGCTGTTGACCGTGTCTTGAAGATACTGGGGTACTACACCTAATAAGGCGCATATCCTGCGCACCAGAAGAAGAAGATATGCCATGTCGATGCCGAATGGACAGTACATGCTGCAACGCCGGCAGACATTGCACTCTGTGTGGGCTATCCTCGAACAGTTTTTAATAAACTCCCCATCCACCCTGCCCTTTCTCTTTATTATCTCCCAGAGGGTCTGCTTCACTTTGCCAACAGGCGAAAAACGGGGATCCTTGTCATGGGAGAGGTAAAAATGACAAGCCTCTGCACATAAGCCACAGTGAACACAGGTCTGCATGTAGACCTTTAAGCGGGCAGCAGCCCCTTTAGTTAAGGCTCTATTTATCGTGTCTTCTATCTTCTTCGGGGTAAGTTTCTTTATCGTTTCGTCTAAGCCCGGATCAACGACAATTTCCTTTGCAGGCTCAGCCATAAGCAATCCTCCTAAAAATATTTACACTTACCGTAACTATTCAGGGTTCAGGGGTTCGAGTGAAATGCTTAATAATTATCTTAAACCGTTGAACCGTGAACCCCGGAACTTTGAACTTGGGTAGTTACCACTTACCAATCTTTAGAGTTACGCACCGCACCAAATTCACTGCCCATATATGCTCGGGTAAAGACAAAATACAGCATATGGCTCAACCTTGTAAAAGGGATAGCGATCAACATAAGCTCACCAGATAGAATGTGAAGAATCAATATCGTTTTATAGGGGAGCCATTGGTGATATGCCAGAAAGCCGGTCAGAAAGGGCGCCAGAGCTATTGCCAGCAAAATATAATCAGATGCAAAGGTAACGAACCTCACCTCAGGTAGTACTAATCTTCTGGCAAGGAAAAAGATCGCGGCAAGAATGACGATTACAGTCATTATATCAGATGTCCCTTCCGGCAATGTCCACCAGCTAATTTTCCAGGACTGGTACCAGAGAAGGTTATGAGACAGGAGAAAAATGGGCGTTAAAACCAGACAGATATGAAAAGCGAAGGTTATTATAGTCATCAAAGGCCGTCTTCTCATATTGGTACTGGCAAAGGGGATGACCCAGTGAATAATGGATCGCAGACCATACTTTAGACTCATATATGGGTAGATGACTTTTTCCTTTTTTGCCAGTTTATGCATGGAACCCAGCCGATAAAGACTACCCCCAATGAAGACTATGAATGATATCCATACCAATGGTCCGCTCACAAACTCATACATTTCTCTTTACTCCCCACTCCCTCAGACATAAGACTTTAGACATCAGACCATAGACTAGCATGGGACTATACAAGGTTCTACGAAGATTGATTAGTTATATTGAAAAGTCTAATGTCCGAAGTCTATAGTCTAATGTCTGAATTTTTATATCTCTTCCACCGGGATTACCCGACGGTAATATTTCCCGTCCTCTATACTTCTTACCAGAAGCTTCTTTCCATCAGGGCTGAAGATAGGGCTCCAGAGGGCTTCGAATTCTTGTTTTCCTATTTTACCATCCAAGACAATGTAGAATTTGCCCTCTTTTTCAGCCTTGGCAGCAACTCTATCACCACTCGGGCTGAAAACGGGGTCCCATATCATATCAAAGCCCTCTACCCATGGGGACCCTTCTACCGCAACTGTCCAGCGGTTATTCTCCTTAACGATGGCCGCTACTCTTTTGCTATCGGGGCTGAAAACAGGCGGTAAGACCGCATCCCTAAACGTTCTATTCCAGGAAGAACCGTCTACTGCAATCGTCCATTTGCCAAACTCCGGCGCCACCACGGCAGCGATTCTCTGCCCATCCGGGCTGAATTTCTGGTGCCATGCCTGGACAAACTTCCTATCCCATATCAATTCGCCATTCTTTGCCAGGGTCCAACCCTCATCAACCTGAACAGGCGCCAGAACATCATCCCCCTGTGGGTAAAAGATCGGCTCCCAGACGCACTTGAATATCTTATTCCAGGGGGTCCCATTTACTGCAATGGCATACTCATATTCGCCAACCCTGACTTCCGCCGCCACCTTGCTGCTATCAGAACTGAAGGCAATACCCCATACATTCAAGAAATTCTTTCCCCACGGCTTACCATTCACCGCCACTGTCCATATGCCTTCGGCAAATCCAAAGATATCCCCCTCTCCGAGACGTTTGGTCTGTACACCGGCAGCAGTGAACTCCCCATTGGGGCTTATGGCAAAATCCCTCGCTTCAGCAAATCCATTCTCCCATGTCCTGTTGTTTAAGGCTATTCCATACCCATTCTCGCCTTTTACGTTTACTGCAATGCTTTTCCCATCGGGAGTAAATTGGATATTCCAAGCATATTCGAAGCCTTCTCCCCATGTTTCATCATCCACAGCCACAGTCCATTGGTCGTCTTCCCTCACCAGACATGTTAATCGGTCATCAGGGCCGAATCTTAGTGACCACAATTTCTCAAAGGTGTTCTCCCAACTCTCACCGTTTACACAGGCTGTAAATCTGCCATCTTCTGTCCTTACAGGCGCCGAAATCTTCTCGCCATCATTACTGGCAACACATTCATGGATGACCGGGAATTTACTTCTCCATCCGTTTATGTCTGCAACCAACCTTTCTTTAGTCTCCCAGTCCCAACTCTCCAGTTCAGTCATTGATTGCACCCTAAACCTCCCGCTGACTGTATATAAAAAAGGATTTTGAATGAGTATTCATTAAAAGTTGACGAAAACCTAACATGTGTACTGGATATTGTCAAGAATTTTCGTAATGTTTTATCAAATTATTTTTCACATATATGTATCACTGTGTGATATGTCAGATATGCTATGTTCCAATTCAAATTACACTTTTGAATAATAAAATCCAACAGTTACAGTCTATTGTAGCTTACCAGTGACACATATTATTAACCAAAAAAGCTGTAAATTTCTTTTTCTTAATAAATGAGAATTTATTTAGTAGCTACCATATCTGCGGTGAGTTGTCAAGATATAATTATTCAATTTTTATAAAAATAAATCTTGCCAAATATATCACAATGTGATATTTAAACATTAACCGTGTATTGAAAAGGGGTGCCAAATTGTTATCGAAGAAGGGAGAAGGTATATCTGCAATTCACCTTATAAATTATGAACAGTAAAGAATTTTTATCCATACGCCTGAATATGGGGAAGACACAAAAAGAGATGGCTGAGCTTTTGGGGACATCCCTGCGGTCAATCCAGAGTTTTGAACAGGGATGGCGAAAAATTCCTAACGAAATAGAGCGACAGATTTTGTATGTACTCGTTATGAGAAGCACAAAAGAACAGTCGTTAAAACCATGCTGGGAATTGGAGAGCTGCCCTCAGGACAAGAAAGAGCATTGCCCCGCATGGGAACTCGATTCAGGGCATCTTTGCTGGTTTATAAATGGAACGATTTGCAAAGGGAGAGCCTATGGTGATTGGAGCGAAAAAATGGAATTCTGTCAAGAGTGTCGGGTTTTCCAGCCCATTAAACAATTATATGATAAAGCAATAAGAAGTGATCAGGAAGGGACTTCATTATTATATGAGGGAGGGGGAAAAAAGGAAGGCAAATCCGAAAAATGGAGAAGTTTCGATTTATTCGATCAGGTTCCCACCAGTATTGCTATAATTGACAGAAAGTACAGAATAGTGGACGCTAACAAGAGATTTGAAGATACATTTGGAGCATGTAATGGCAAGAAGTGTTTTGAGGTATATAAGGGCAGGAAAAGAAGATGCCGCCACTGTGTTGCAACTGAAACATTTATGGACGGTGTAACCAGGGTTTCTCAGGAGCAAGGGCGAGATATAAAAGGCAACCTTAACCATTATCTGGTTCATACATCTCCTTATCGAGATTTGGAAGGGAATATCACTCACATAATTGAAATGTCAACAGACATTACGGAAAAGGTTCGGGTCCAAAATGAATACATGACAATCTTTAACAATGTCCCATGTTATATAACTGTCATTGATAGAGATTTTAAGGTAGTAAAAAGCAATAGGCAGTTTCAAAAGACCTTTGGAAAATATCAGGGAACACATTGTTATGAATCTTACAAGAAACAGAAGGATATTTGTGAAGAATGTCCGGCTATGGTGGTTTTCCGAGATGGGAAAACCCACAACTCTCTGCAGGAGGGTTATGACAAAAAAGGGAATAAAGTTGTATATATGGTAACCGCAACCCCATATTCGAAAGAGGATGGGCAGTTAAAGTATGTAATCGAGATGGCCCTTGATGTAACACAAACTTTTCTGTTGGAAAGACATTTAAAAGAAGCCAGGGAATTTCATCAAATTATGATTCAAAGTACACTGACTGGGATTATTGCTGATAATAAAGATGGAATAATAAATATATATAACCCCTCGGCAAAAAAGATGCTCAATTACCCAACGAATAAAGTTGTCGGCAAAATCCCAGGAGAGAGGTTATATCCAAGAAATTTTTTGAGTGCAATCGAAGAAGGTGATGACACCGTAAGTTTTAGAGAAGGCGAACTGACTGGTTATAAGGGAAATAAAGTTCCTATAGCTTTCTCAGGTGTTAGGTTAAAAAAGGACAATGAGTATATTGGGAAAGTAATGTTTTTTCAGGATATCAGCAAAATTAAACAATTGGAAAGTGAAATAATTGAAGCCGAACGCTTGGCCGCTGTGGGACAGACGGTAGCTGGCCTTGCTCACGGGATAAAAAATGTTCTAATGGGGCTAGAGGGTGGCATGTACGTTGTCAACTCCGGCATTAAGAGAAGTGACAATGGATTGGTAGAACAAGGTTGGGGTATGCTCCAGAATAATATTGAAAAGATTTCTTTTTTCGTAAAAGAATTCCTGAATTTTGCCAGGGGGACCACCCTAAAGGCAGAATTAACAGATCCATACATTATAGCAACTGATATTGTAGATCTCTATAAAGACACTATGATACAATCTGGAATAGAATTCCTGCCAAAACTGGAAGAGAATATTGACAAGGCTCCCATGGATGCCCAGGGGGTACATACGTGTATTGCCAACCTGATCTCTAATGCTATCGACGCCTGTCTTATGAGTGATCGAAAAAAAACTACAATAACATTTTCTTTGTTTGAAAAAAATGGTAACATTTGTTATGAAGTAAGGGACAATGGATGCGGTATGGACTACGAGGTGAAAAAAAAGATATTTACCAGTTTTTTTACGACCAAGGGGTCTGGAGAAGGGACAGGCTTGGGTCTCCTTACGACGAGGAAAATCGTTCATGAACACGGGGGAAAGGTATTCTTCGAATCCGGATTGGGGAAGGGATCGGTTTTCAGGCTTGAATTTCCGAGAAACCGTTTGCCTATTCCTCCTGAGGAGAAAAGTCAACTGCTATCGGCTAAAACCGATAGCTTGAGGCACAAAGGCACATAGTTGCAAAGGCACAAAGCGATATTTTTCTTCTTTTTTCTTTGTGCCTCTCAAGCCTTTGTCACTTTGTGCCTCTACCACTTTATGGAGGGTCAAATGGTTGATATAAAAAACAAAACAATTCTCGTTGTGGATGATGAACCCGACATCCAGCTATTCTTAAAAACTATACTTGAGGATGCAGGGTTCAATATAATAACCGCAAACAATGGTAAACATGCTTTAGAGAGGATTAAGGAATGCAAACCTGATTTAATCTCTCTCGACCTTGTAATGCCCAAGATGGGAGGGGTGAAACTTCTCTCATATCTCCAAAAAAATCCAGAATGGGCAAAGATCCCCTTTATTGTTGTTACTGCTCATGCCCATGATGAACTTGGCAGAGAAGATTTTATGAAATTAAAGGCAGAAAAAGTCCTTCTTAGCCCTCACTCTTATATAGAAAAACCAATAATACCTTCAGAAT
>JACQWO010000036.1 GCA_016209225.1 Desulfobacterales bacterium | reverse complement strand
GCCGTGATTGCCGATTACGTTCCTTATGTCTGCGCAATCCGGAAACCGTATCTCGACAGGTTCATGTGTTTTATGGGAAACGTCCCGGGAGTATTACTGATGAAATGAAGCAGAAGGTTGACACAGCAGAAGGCCGCCATAGTTGTCAAAGAACAGAACAACAAAATACTTTTAAAAACCCTATTTTTCAGGACGAACTAATTAGGTAACTTCTTTAAGTCTAGCAAAAGTTGTTTCATAATTCAACCCCCGATGTCTTTGCTCTAATTTCACCTTGATTTAAAATTAAGATAGGCTTATTCTTTAAGGAGATGAAACATCCAAATCGGGAGGGCTTGAATAACTTTTCTTCCAAAGCTACTAAAAAACCAAGGAGGAGGATAGAATGGATATAAATGTATTGGGAATTTGTGGAAGTCCGGTTAAAGGTGGAAACACAGAGCATTTCTTAAAAGAGGCAGTCAAGTCTGTAGAGGGCATGGACTCTGTGAAGACAGAAACGATTAACCTGACAGGGAAGAATATCAAGGACTGTGTACATTGCAATTGGTGTTTGAGAAAGCAAGAGGTGGGAAAGTTCTGCGCTATAGAAGATGATATGGTGGGTATTTTTCCCAAAGTCCTTGACGCCGATGTACTCCTCATAGCCACTCCTGTATATGTGGCTAGGGTCTCTGGGCACCTTGCTAAGGTATTGGATAGACTTAGGGTATTTGCTTTTGGTAAAGTGTATGAAGGTAAGCTGAAAGACAAGATAGGGGGAGCTTTAGCAGTCGCATGGATGAGGCACGGGGGTGTGGAGACCTCGCTACTTAGTATTGACTACTTCTTCCTTGGCTTTGAAATGATAACTGCTACTGTGCATCACCCTGGGGCATTATTTGGTGCAGGTGGGGTGTCCAGCTTTGGGGGTACCGGAAAATTTGACCCTAAAGATAAACTTGGCATATTAAAGGATGAATGGGGATTAAATGGAGCCAGGGCTCTTGCCATACGGGCAGTGGAGTTGGCAAAAATAATAAAGGCGGGTAAAGAGGCATTAAGAATTTAGAAAGCTGCTTCCAAGTTGTCCACAGGCGGCAAGGATATCAATGCCTCTGCTGGCTCTGACGATGGAAGTGTAATTAGAATCGATCAAGACCTGTTGGAACCTGTTTATTACACCATTATGAGGTTTTTTATACTCAGAGGCAGGGTATTCATTAAAAGGGATTAGGTTAATCTTGCATCTTATGCCTTTGAGGATATTTGTCAGCCGTTTTGCATCACTCAGGGAGTCGTTTATCCCTTTAATCAAGATATATTCAAAAGTAATCCTTTTTCTCGGAGGAAGAGGAAATTCATGGCAAGCCTTTAACAGCATTTCCAGTGGATATTTCCTGTTAATGGGCATTAGATGATCCCTTGTGGTGTCTTCTGTCGCATTGAGGGAAACAGCCAGGCTTACTTGAATATCTTTCCCCAACCTCTTTATCTCTGGCACTAAACCCGCAGTGGATAGGGTTACCTTTCGAGAAGAGAACTGTAGTCCGTTAGAATCGGTAATTATACGCAGAGCCTTTAATGTACTGTTGTAATTTGCCAGGGGTTCACCCATCCCCATTAATACAAGGTTAGATACCCTTTCATTTTTTGGCAGAGAGTCCTTGATGCAGCAGATTTGATTTATTATCTCTGCTGCGCTCAGGTTTCTTATAAGTCCCCCTCTTCCTGTTAAACAAAACTTGCAACCCAAGGCACAACCAACCTGGGTAGAAATACAGAGAGTCAAACGATCTGTTTCAGGTATGAGAACGCTCTCGATTAGATTGCCATCTTGGAGTTTAAAGAGATACTTTCGAGTTCCATCATTTGAATTAACCTCTTTGACGGAATTCAATATACTTACATAAAATACTTTACTTAGTTTTTCCCTGAGTTTTTTGGAAAGGGTGGTCATCTCATCAAATGAAGTGGCAGCACGTTGATAAACCCATCTGACTATCTGAGTGGCTCTATATCTGTCCTCACCCAAACTCAGAAGTAGGCTTTCTATATCATCTATCGTTAAGTTTTTAATGTCTAATTCATTTGGCATACTTAAATTTGCCCTAAAAAACTCAATAATCAAATATCTCTAAGGCATTGAAGAAATATGAAATTTCGGAGGTAGCGGTTTCAGGGGAATCCGAACCGTGAACGATATTCCTCTCTATACCAGAAGCAAACTCTTTTCTGATAGTTCCTTCCTCTGCCTTTTCCGGATTTGTGGCACCCATTATTTGACGGTTCTTCGCTATGGCATTTTTCCCTTCCAGTACCATGACTACTACTGGGCCGGAAGACATAAAATCAGTCAGGCTATCATAAAAACCCTTATCTTTATGCACATCATAAAAACCCTCCGCCTCTTTCTTATCCATCCATAACATCTTCATGGCGACGACTCTCAGACCATTATTCTCAAATCTCTTGATAACCTCTCCGATTACCCCCTTTTTTACCCCATCGGGTTTAATAATTGATAGTGTTTTTTCCATTAAACCTCCTAATCAAAAATGAATATTTTTGGTTCTTTCGTAAAAAAGTTGAAATAGGTTGTCCTGTACAGATTTTTAAAAAATAAACATCGGATTTAAGCCGACTTTGGTAAGATTAAGTTTGGGAACAAAAAACTTACAAAGGAGGCAAGGATCCGATGCAATTGGATACTATTACAAAACTTTTGGATATTCCAAACTATCG
>JACQWO010000056.1 GCA_016209225.1 Desulfobacterales bacterium | reverse complement strand
ATAACTCCTGCACAAGAATAACTGGTGAGGGAAGCGAACATCCGCCGCTCACCTCCTGTTCCAAAAAGGCAACTTTGAAGGACAGAAAAAGCGGACAATTCATTTGCTACAAAAGCGGACAATTCTATTTACTCTTGACAATAAAGAGAACCGTCCCCTTTATTCTTCACAAAACCAAGCGTAAATGCAATATAGGCAGACATATAGGAATATACCTGTGTAAACATCTAACAGGAGGCAGGAATGTTGAGATAGGGAAGATGTTTGGGATCAAGAAGCTGCTGTAAGTATTGCTCTGAATAAGATTGAAAATGAAATGAAAGGGTCAAGTAAATTTAGAAGGGAGATTGAGAAGCTTAAGAGTAAATGTATAAATTAAAATTTAAAGGTTTGTCCCCATCATCTACCTTTTGAAGAATTAAGTATTGTGTCCCCAGAATTTACAAGAATTAAGTATTGTGTCCCCAGAATTTGTGTCCCCAGAATTTTGTGAAAAACTATGATAAAGGTAAAAACTACCGGTCAAATACTGCCTTTCAAAATCGGCACGGCTTTGCCCAGTCCCTCTCAAGCGACTGGTTCGCTGATCATCTAATTTTCTCCGCTCTGGATTTATCTTTGTCAAATTCCCAAATTTCGACATCTTTTGGGATAAGATGATATTTTGTACGGACATAATATTCAGCAAGTGTTTCTTGCCTTTTTAGGCTGTAATCTTTGAGAACGAAGAAGATTTTGCGATAACCTGTTGGAGAGCAACATAAAAGAAATACATGGCTTGATCCCACGTCGTCATCTTTGCACTTGGGACGTTACCGCCTTCAGTCCATGTGTGCGATTTACATTCAACAAGTATTTTTTCATTAAGATTTCCCAAATCAAAATTATGCGATTTTTTTCCGTTTATTCCAATGTCGATTGAAATATCTTTTTGAAGGTGCAAACCTTTTAAGGTGAAAAAATCCTTAGCTGCCCTCTCAAATTCCTTGCCAACATGAGTATTACTTTTTGTACCTTTACGTTGGAATGGTTTATCCATTATTATCTCCAGCGAACGCGGCAGTTGAGCAGTGCCCGAAGGGCATCTGTCTCGAACTCCTGGTTCTCCCCGCAGCGGAGCGGAGGGGAGGTTCAGGAGTTCGCTGCTCAACTGCCGCATTCCCCCCGAGCGGAGCGAGGGGGGAACAATGAGATAACCCGTGCGTGTAACGCATCGGGTTGATTGACTGGTTGGGCAAGGTTTTTATTTTATGAAGAAGAAAATGAACATAGAACAGAGAAATAATGGGATTTACAAGAAGTCTTCATGGAGGAAGATTATTTCTCCTATTAACTATGGCTTGACACCAACCAGCAAATATAACACATTCGGTTGGAAATGTGCTGATGTCGTGTTTCTCTGGTTATTTGCAATAGTTATAATGCTCGCTTTGATGTCGGCAGAGTCTAGTACAACTAACAATCTATCTTTTAATTCTGATGGTATAAAAGTTCCTTCCAAGGTCGCTATGGCCACACCTTTATTAGACATTGTCCAGTCTTTTTGTCTTACCGATGTCCAATTGGCAGCCTTGAAGGCGTTAGATAGATCATCTGCGAAATCAGCTCCCTCTGAATCAAATATTCTAGAAACTACGCCAATTGCCAGCGGTTGCAATTCCTTCAAAGAGTTTATGAGCTTTGCTGAGTTTTCTCCCGAAAGTCGTCTAGGCTGGATTTTCAGTTGCAAAGACAAATTTTCAGCCTTTAATTTCTGCGCTTCTTTTTCCAAGGAAGCGGCTTTGAACAAAGCGTCACCCGCCTGTTTACCTGCTGTAATTCCTTCTTGCTTAGCATCCGCTACCCTTACGTCTACTTTTAATTTAAATTCTTCGTACTCATATTTAGTCTTTGCGTTTTCTCGTCTCTGTAGAACAACAACTGACGTAGTAGCAATAAAAACGACAACTGCAACTATCCCCGCAATACACAATGATAGAAGCATTATGTGCTCCCATGAATTCAATCCAAGACCAAATATTGACATTCGCCTCACCTTTTTTGAAAAGGTCATTTTTTCACTTTTGATCATTTCTTTTTGTTGTTTTTTAATCTCGATGATTTGGCTATTCTATATCCTCTTCACCGATCACGCCCAATGCCCGCCATCACCAGTGGGCAGGGTAGACGGACCCTTGTAAAAGGCAATTACACACAAAACACTATAAAAGCTTTAAACGCCAAGACCCTGCCCATCTGAGTGAATGGCGTTGTTATGCCAAATTATTCCATTCATCAGCGGAGAGAGGACGATCAATGATTGATTCCACTTCATTAATAATCATTTTCAATTGGGGAACGGAATATTCAGAATTCGACGGAACACTTAAACGGTGGTTTTCAAATACCATGAACTGATGACGGGTTCCTGAGTATGGCCCATCGAAACCGAGTTTCCGCAGTCGTTTGATGAAAAGCCTTCGTTTACACGGCTGCCATTGACTCATGAGTAGGTTCCTTATTCAAATCAAATCCATCGATAACAGGGAGCTGGTGGCTTAATTTCAACCCAACGAAAATCCAGTCTTCAAGTGTGGACTGTAATTCATTCTCACATTCACGCAATGTTTTTCCGAAAGCGATTACTCCTTTGCATCCAGGAATTCGACCAGAAAATGTCCCATCTTCCAATTTGTCATACTCGGCATGAGACAATGCCCTGTCAATATAGCCTGTAAGAATTGATTTAAGCATTTTAACACTCCTTCTATTTAATCTCTCAGCATAACAATAAATTGAATAGTTTCCTGTCAATAACAGGAAATTTTGAGACTGTCAATATCAAATTTAAATTATGTTGACATATATATATGGTATTATTATTATATCATAGTTGTTCAATACCAAATTTATACTCTTAGGAGGTTTTCTGTTCAATGCCGATGCGCCCTGTTCCGGTTCCCATTTTGACAAGGTTTGACGCAATTCTCGAAAAACGAGCCGTTGCGCCGAAACAGCGTGCGGACTATAAAAAGTAGCTCAGATATTTTCTGGATTTCTGCGCCAAATATCCTGTCCCCGAAGCCCGACCTGACCAGGTGCGTTTGTTCATCGACAAGTTGCGGGAAAAAAGACAGACCCCGTTTCAGCAAAATCAGGCGGCGCAAGCTGTATCCCT
>JACQWO010000055.1 GCA_016209225.1 Desulfobacterales bacterium | reverse complement strand
ATAACTCCTGCACAAGAATAACTGGTGAGGGAAGCGAACATCCGCCGCTCACCTCCTGTTCCAAAAAGGCAACTTTGAAGGACAGAAAAAGCGGACAATTCATTTGCTACAAAAGCGGACAATTCTATTTACTCTTGACAGAACTAAATACCTGAAACTTGGAGATTTAACCGTCCTCTCCTTCTTCCGCCCCAGTGATGCCTTTCGATTACAAACAGAGCAAAGGTGATTATGTTTACGATCTCTTTCAGGTTCAACATTAACCTCTATAGATTCTTTAGAATAAGAAATTTGCTTGAGTTTACACCATATATAACATAAAATACCTTTGGGGATTGCTGCTGACATACGATCACTTCTTTCTTGTGAATAGTTTGTTTAGATAACTCCCTATTCTTTCGAAAGGAATGTATGTTTTGCAATCCCTATTTCCCCATTAATTTAACTGCATATTTTGAGAAAAGAACCAAGTTTATCGTTTGAGTTTATAATATTAACTTCTTTAATCAGTCGTTACTGATAGTTTAGTTATATCCCAATTATAGGCGGCAAATAAACCATGAAGGCAGATAAGGGAGCTTCCTTTTTAAATATCATCCTGGATAGTATAGCTGATGGGGTATTCACCATCAATGCCCAGGACCAGATTACCTCTTTTAACCGAGCGGCAGAGAATATCACAGGATTTACCAGAAATGAAGCTATCGGGCAGTATTGTTTCAATATCTTCAGGACCAATATCTGCCAGACTCACTGTGCCCTCAAACAGACCTTAAGGACAGGCAAAGCTATCATCAACTTACCTGTCAATATCCTGAACAAAGAGGGAAAAGAAGTGCCGGTTAGTATCAGTACGGCTGTCCTCAAAGGCGAGAAAGGAGAGGTCATTGGTGCAGTGGAAACCTTTAGGGACATCTCGGTAGAAGAAGAATTAAAGAAGGAAATATCCAAGCAGTATTCTCTTGAGGACATTATCAGCAAAAATCATCAAGTTCAGGAGATATTTCATATACTCCCGGACATTGCCGAAAGTGATTCAACGGTCCTGATCCAGGGACCAAGCGGCTCTGGTAAAGAGCTTTTTGCCAGGGCTATCCATAACCTGAGCCACCGAAAAAACAACCCTTATATCAAGGTAAACTGTGGGGCACTCCCTGATACCCTTTTAGAATCTGAACTTTTTGGTTATGCTAAAGGGGCATTTACCGACGCCAGGAGAGATAAACCGGGCCGATTTGCCCTGGCAGAAGGGGGCACCATCTTTCTGGATGAGATAGGAGATATGTCCCCTGCTCTTCAGATAAAACTCCTTCGGGTCTTACAGGAAAAGGAATATGAACCCCTGGGAGGAATAACCCCAATTAAGGCTGATGTGAGGACAATAACCGCCACCAATAAAATCCTCTCTGATCTGGTTAAAACCGGAAGCTTCAGGGAGGACCTCTTTTATCGGCTTAATGTAGTAAAGATCGAACTTCCTCCTCTGGCCAAACGGAGGGAAGATATTCCCCTTCTTATAGACAATTTTATTCACAAGTTTAATTTAAGGAAGGGGAAGATTATCGTTGGAGTTTCTGATGCTGTAATAGAATTTCTGATGGGGTATGACTTCCCCGGTAATATAAGGGAATTGGAGAATATCATTGAACATGCCTTTGTTCTGTGTAAGGACAGGATCATCGAGATAAAACACCTGCCCCCAGAGCTTACCAGGGGTCTCAGGGAGAGAAAAATTCCCCCAAAACCAACCATGAGTCATCCCTTAAAGAATGCTGAGGCAGAGTTAATCCAGAGAACCCTGGAAAAACACTATGGAAATAGAGTAGCAACAGCAAGGGAATTAAAGATTAACCGATCCACTCTCTGGAGAAAAATGAAGAAGTACGGCATTTAAACACGAATTGCGGTTGCATTTATGCAACTGTTGCATGCAATAGAATGCACAATTGCATCTAAATTCCCCCCTTCCCTTCCTGACCTATAACCTTCAATTCCCGCAACTTGTTTTAAGTACTAATCTTTTTTAAACAATCCTCCAAAAAATGTCCTTGGCATGCCCTTTGCTACTTCTTAACTATAGAGGTGAAAGATGAATGTTGCCATACCTCTTTTTGGCAATTGGATATCTCCCCGTTTCGGTTTCTCCCCGGAGATGTGGATATTAACTATAGAAGGTGGAAAGGTTATATCCCAAAAGACGATATCTCTGGCCGGGCTGGCGCTTCCTCAATGGTTTGACCAGTTTGCTTCCCTGGGGATTGATACCCTTATATGTGGAGGAATAGACGGGTTCTGCCATCACCAGCTTAAGAGCATGGGAATATCGGTTATTCCTGAGATTGCTGGTGATGCCAACGAGGCATTGAGTCTGTTTCTAAATGGGGAATTAGAGCCTGGTCTCAGGATATGTAGAAGGGGAGGCAGGAGTTTCAGAGGGAGAAAGGGTAAATTCTTTGGGCCACCATGGGTGATGGATGATGAGAAAAATAAATGAAAGGGGACATTATGAATCAGGAAGTATGCGACAAGAACTCTACTTGTGAACCTTGCGGTCAAGAGGGCACGTGCTCGCAAGAGGAGAAGGATGCCCATTCCGAGGCATTACTCAGGAAAACGATGGGAAAGATAAAGCATAAATTTATGGTAATGAGCGGAAAGGGAGGGGTAGGCAAGAGTACAGTAGCCGCTAACCTGGCAGTAACACTGGCCGGAAATGGGCATCAGGTTGGCCTGCTCGATGCAGATATACACGGTCCTAATATACCAAAGATGTTGGGGCTGGACCTGAAAAAACTCGATGGATCGCCTGACGGGATAGAACCGGTTTCTTTCTCTCCCAATCTCAAGGTAGTCAGTATGGCATTTCTCCTATCTGATCCTGACAGTCCCATAGTCTGGAGGGGACCGCTGAAGCACGGGGCATTTAAACAGTTCTTAAGCGAGGTTTCATGGGGTGATCTCGATTACCTGATAGTCGACCTCCCGCCCGGAACAGGTGATGAACCTTTGAGCATCGCTCAATTGATCAATACTGTGGATGGTTCGATTATCGTAACCACTCCTCAGGACGTAGCCCTCCTTGATTCCAGGAAAGCGGTGACTTTCAGCCGGATGCTGAAAATCCCCGTGGTGGGAATTGTTGAAAATATGAGCGGGTTCTCTTGCCCTCACTGTGGTGGATCCATCGACCTTTTTAAGATAGGAGGGGGAGAGAGGGCAGCTTTGGAACTTCGTGTACCATTTCTTGGAAGGATCGTATTCGATCCGGATATCGTTCAAAAATCTGACAGGGGGATACCCTTTGTGGAGAACGTTCCCGACTCGAAGGCAGCCAAAGCCTTTCGAGAGATTGGCAAGAAATGTGAGGAATTTGGTAATAGTTCCGGGGCAAAATCAGCAGCAATAAATGGGGGAACTACAGGTATGTCTAAGGTGAAGGAGATGTTGAAGGGTAAAAAACATTAATATTCCTCATCTTGCTGATAGCTAAATACTATATTAAAGGAGGTGAAGAGTATGAAGATAGCCGTTGCTACCGATGGCAGCATGGTTTCCCAGCATTTCGGCCATTGCAGATCCTATACCATTGCTGAGATAGAGGATGGAAAGGTGACAACCAGGAGTTTGATAGATAACCCTGGCCATGAACCTGGCTTTTTGCCGGTATTCCTGGCAGAGAAAGGGGTAGATTGCATCATTGCTGGTGGTATGGGTGGAAGGGCACAGGGGTTGTTTGCTGAAAAAGGAATTATTGTTATCACAGGGGCATCTGGTTTAATAGATCGGGTGTTGGAAGACTTTATTAATGACCGATTAGAAACCGGGGCAAATATCTGTGATCACTAAAAGGAGGTGAGAGATATGCCAGGATTTGATGGAACAGGACCAAGAGGGATGGGCCCAATGACCGGTGGTGGAAGGGGATTCTGCAACCCGAATTTTGCGGGAATGGGAGCCCCCTACATGGGAAACCCTTACGCAAGGAATTATGGACAGGGCGCTCCGTATCCAGGACCAGGAGATCCATGCAGAGCCTATACCTATACTCCATATGGTGGTTCTGGAATGGGGAGAGGTTTTGGCAGAGGTAGGGGTATGAAAAGAGGTATGGGCAGAGGTAGAGGATTTGGGTGGTGAATTCACCCAACGGCTTGTCTAATTGTACGCAGTGTCATTAGTCACTGGTCATTAGTTCTGTCAAGCTGGTATTTGGTTTCAAAAGGTTTTACAAATGACAAATGGCAAATGACGTTGTGTATAGAAAGGAGGTGAATTAGATGAAGATATGTGTTACTGCTACTAGCCAGGGTTTGGATGCCGAGGTTGATCCTCGCTTTGGCCGATGTCAGTACTTTACTGTTGTTGACCCAGATACCATGCAATTTGAATCAATAGAGAACAGTAGCATCGCCGCCTCTGGTGGAGCGGGTATCCAGGCCGCTCAGTTTGTAGCCAATAAGGGAGTGAAGGTTGTCCTTACAGGAAATGCGGGCCCAAATGCGTACAACACATTAGAGGCTGCCGACATAAGTGTAATTACCGGCGTCTCCGGTAAAGTCAGACAGGCAGTGGAGGACTATAAAAACGGAAAGTTGCAGCCTCCCACTTCAGGCCCTTCAGTCAGTGCCCATTTTGGTATGGGTAGAGGAACTGCTTCAGCTTCAGGTCAAGGCTCAGGACCTGGCCTGGGGATGAGTCGTACTGGGGAAAAGGGAAAAGGTGTGGAAATAAGGACAACTCAGCCTTCGAAGGATGATGAGTTTAGGGCATTGAAAGAAGAGCTTCAAGTACTAAAATCCCAGCTAGATGGGCTTATGGGAAGAATAGATAAACAAGAGAGGAGAGAATGTCCTACTCCAGGAAAGCAAGTCACGGGATTTTCAAAGATAAAAGAAGCTCTGAAAGATAGACCAGACACAACTGATCCCGGATCTCCTGAAGGCACGTATTTTGATTCGACACCAATTCTATTTTCTAGATCCCAGTGATAAGTCAATAAATTCAACTGAATATTTGGAAGAGGAGAGAGAAACATGCCACGAAGAGATGGAACAGGGCCTCCTGGAGGAGGCGGCACGGGCAGAGGCATGGGTAGAGGAGGTAGGAGCGCAGGCAGGATGGGTGGTAATAGGCCAGGCACCGGTCAGGGTGGAAAGTGTGTTTGTCCGAGTTGCGGAAATGCTGTCCCCCATCAGGCAGGATCTCCATGTAACCAGATAATCTGTCCAAAATGTGGTACCAGTATGGTGAGGAAGTAAGAAAGTTGAATTGGGGCAAGAGAGTGCAAAATTCAGAGGACCGATGCATTCCCAGGGACATTCCCTACCACCTTGGGAACCTCCTTCCTCTCTTGCCCTATATAAGATACAAATAAGTATAATCAATTATCTTTGATAGAGGTTATTCTATATGATAATTTCCATTGCCAGTGGAAAAGGGGGGACAGGGAAAACCACGGTTGCTGTTAATCTTGCCCTTTCATTAAAAGATGTCCAGTACATGGACTGTGATGTGGAAGAACCCAATGGACATCTTTTCCTGAAGCCCCAAATAGAGGAGAGGGTCTCTGTGGGTATTCCGGTCCCCCAGGTGGACAAATCCAGATGCACTTACTGCGGTGAGTGTGCCCGGGTCTGTGAGTTCAATGCTATTGTGATAATAAAGGAAAAGGTACTCATTTTCCCTGAACTCTGTCATGGTTGTGGAGGGTGTTCATATATTTGTCCGGTGGATGCCATAGAAGAGGTGGAAAGAGAAATCGGTATAATCGAAAAGGGAAAGGCGGGAAATATTGAGTTTATTCACGGCATATTAAATGTGGGAGAACCAATGGCACCCCCCCTGATCCGCAGGGAAAAGAGGTTTATAAATAACCACAAGACTGTTATTATAGACTCTTCACCCGGCACTTCATGCCCGGTGGTGCAAGCGGTAAAGGGGAGCGATTTCTGTCTTCTGGTTACCGAACCTACCCCTTTTGGGTTGAACGATCTTAAATTAGCAGTGGAAATGGTAAGGAAGTTAGGCATCCCTTTAGGGTTATTGATAAATTGCTCCGATATAGGTGATCGTAAGGTCTGGCAGTATTGCGAAGCAGAAAAGATTCCCATCCTTTTGGAAATTCCTACGGACAGAAGAATAGCGGAGGCATATTCCAGAGGCGTCCCATTAGTGGAAGAGCTTCCTGAATACAAAAAAAGGTTTCAAGACCTTTACTCCAAGTTAGTTCCTTCGCAACAAACTTGAGAAGTCAGAAGTCAGTAGTCAGAATGGAAATAATTATAAAAATCCCGAGATGTTAAGACAGAAAAAGGGGGCAGGAGAAGATCGAATGAAGCAACTGACTGTAATCAGTGGTAAAGGGGGAACGGGAAAAACCACCATAACGGCAGCCTTTGCCGCACTGGCTCAAAACCACGTTATGGCTGATGGGGACGTGGATGCTGCCGATCTACACTTGATCTTGACCCCACATATAAAAAGAGGAGAAGAGTTTTACGGGGGTCGCACTCCATCTCTGGATAAAGATAAATGTGATGAGTGCGGTATCTGCATGGAGGTCTGCCGTTTTGAAGCTATCCATGATTTTGCGATAGATTCCATCTCCTGTGAGGGATGTGGGCTTTGTATGCATGCCTGTCCCAATGAAGCCATAAAAATGGAGGGGAAGTTTTCGGGGCACTGGTTTATATCCGATACGCGATTTGGTCCTATGGTTCATGCCAGGCTGGGGATCGCAGAAGAAAACTCCGGGAAGCTGGTTACTCTGGTAAGGCAGCAGGCAAGGTTAATAGCCGAAGA
This sequence comes from Desulfobacterales bacterium, assembly GCA_016209225.1. GTDB lineage: Bacteria > Desulfobacterota > UBA8473 > UBA8473 > UBA8473 > UBA8473. The sequence goes on along the minus strand of JACQWO010000055.1, from coordinate 3,258 downwards.
TGAAAACAAGGATTTGATCATTATAGATGGCCCTCCTGGGATAGGTTGCCCTGTAATTGCTGTTATCACTGGTGTAGATCTCGTCCTGGCAGTGACCGAACCCACGCTTTCAGGGATCCACGATCTGGAAAGAGTATTGGAGGTAGCCAAACATTTCAATGTCCCCGCCATGGTCTGTATTAATAAATGCGACATCAACCCGGAAAACGCACGAAAGATAGAGGATTACTGTCAGGATAAAAACATAGCAGTGGTGGGAAATATTCCTTATGATCCTGTTGTAACCAGGGCAATGGTGGAGGGCCAGTCGGTAGTGGAATATGATTCGGGAATTGTTACTGAGATAATTAAGAAGATGTGGGAAAGGATAAGGGCTAAACTTCAAGATGGACTTAAAGAGTGAGGTCATCGAGAAATTAAAAATGGTAATAGACCCGGAAACGAGGATGGATGTAGTCAGCATGGGGTTGATTAAGGATTTAGCAGTTACGATTGAAGGGAAGGTCAGTTTCAAGTTTCGTCCCTCTTCCTCTGTATGTCCCCTGGTTTTCCCTCTGGCCTTAAAGATTCAGGAAACAGTTAAAGAGATAGAAGGGGTAAAAGGATTGGAGATGGTCGTTACGGATCATCGGATGTCAGAGGAGTTGAATAATCTCTTAAGGGCAGATTAAACCGGAGGAGTGTTCATCATGCCAATCTATGAATATCGTTGTAATCAATGTGGAGAGGTGACAGAAATATTGACCGGCGTTGGTTCTTATAGCGATCTCCCTCTATGTGGGAACTGTGGGAGCACTAATCTGGAAAAGCTGATTTCGGTATCGTCCTTTGTATCCAGAGACAGCAGCCGGGCACATGGCGCTACATGCTGCGGAAGGGAATAACGTTGTGATACCCCTCCGTGTTCCGCCGGCGACGGGTGTAGGAGAGGTTGAGGGAGCTAGATATAGACAAAAAGATGAGAGGGGAGTATACATAAGCATGGTTACGGACGATACTTCTGACCTGGATAAGATGATTGAGGAGACACAGGCATCTATTATTGAAGATGCCCGGGAGACATTCTCAGAAGAGGTTGTGAATCGCTGGTTAAATCCAAAAAACATCGGTAAGATAGAAGACCCGGATGGATTTGGGCGTGTAACCGGCCCATGTGGGGATACCATGGAGATATCTTTGAAGGTCAAGGATGACAGAATAACAAAAGCTTTGTTTATGACCGACGGCTGTGGGACTACCATAGCAACGGGAAGTATGGCAGCGGACCTGACAACCGGAAAAGATATAAAAGAAGCACTGAAGATAAGCCAGGAGGTTATCCTTGATGCATTGGGAGGTCTCCCTGAGGACAGCAGGCATTGTGCCCTTCTTGCCTCAAATACCTTAAAGGAGGCCATAAAAGACTATTTGGCTTACAAAAGGGATCCGTGGAAGAGAGTGTATAGAAAATAGAATCGGAGTCTGAAATGGTGATCATTGGTGTAACCGGCGGCATTGCTTCCGGGAAAAGCACGGTTACTAAGTTCTTTATAGATTTAGGGGCATACCTGATTGACTGGGATGTGCTTGGTCATGAAGTGATACTCCCTCAAAAAAGGGCATGGAAAGGTGTTGTGGAATATTTTGGAACAGAGATCCTGAACGAAGACCAGTCTATTAATCGACAGATCCTGGGGCAGTTGGTCTTCAATAAGCCTGAAAAGTTACAAAGGCTGAATCAGATAGCTCATCCTGAGATCATTAAGGAGGACAAAAGATTAGTGGAGAAGATAAGGAGTGGAGACCCCAATGCTATAATAATTAAAGATGTGCCTCTACTAACCGCTGAGATTAAGGAGATATTTGTTGACAGGGCAGTCGTAGTTTATGCCAGTGAAGAAAATCAAACAAAGAGATTGAAAGATAGAGGATTTACTGTAGAAGAGGCAAAAAAGAGAATAGGGGCACATGTTTCTATAGATGAGAAGGTAAAGTTTGCCGATTTCGTTATCTACAACGATGGATCGATGGAAGAGACAAAAAGGCAGGTAGAAAAGGTTTATAATCAGATACTCTTAGAAGAAGGCCATGTATAAAAAGGGCTGTTATAGGGCGTTAGGGTTAGTGTATTCATCCCTCTGTGCCTCTGTGTGCCCTGTGAGAGATAAATGAACCCCACTGATCACTTACAATGATATTATATGGCTATGACAGTAAAGATTACTATACTATGTGAAAACACCACTTACCTCCCTGAAACTAAGGGTGAACACGGCTTTTCCGCCTTCATTGAGACTGATAACGGGAATTACCTCTTTGATACAGGCCAGGGGCTCTCTCTGGTCAATAATGCCCTATGCATGGATAAGGATTTGCGGAGCATTCAGAAGGTTTTTTTGAGTCATGGCCACTACGATCATACTGGCGGGCTGTTGCATCTCCTGAAGATAAAGAAGGGATGTAAGATAGTGGCACATCCCGATATCTTCCTGAAGCGTTTTTGGATTGGTGAAAAGGATGGGGCCGTGGTTAGAAGACCTATAGGAATGAAGCCTGACATGGAATCCCTTAAGACTTCGGGAGCAGAATTCGTACTTGAAAGACAGTTTCATCAGGTGGGGGAAGAATTGTTTTTAACCGGGGAGACCCCCCGTCTGACAGATTTTGAAAAGGGTGACCCACACCTATTCGCTGATATAAATGGCGAATTGGTGTTTGATCCCATACTGGACGATCAGTCCCTGGTTATAGATACAGAGAGAGGATTAATAGTCGTTCTCGGCTGTGCCCATTCAGGAATAGTAAACATACTGAATTATGTTATTGAAAAAGCGGCTGAAGATAGGATATATTCTGTCATTGGAGGTACCCATCTGGGGTCTTGTAGTACAGAACAGCTTGAGAAGACCATCGAGACACTAAAAGAATATGATATAGAGAGAATCGGACTGTCTCATTGCACAGGGATGGAGGTATCTGTGCGATTGGCCCAGGAATTTGGGAGTAGAGTATTTTTTGCAAATGTGGGAAGCTCTGTTGAGATTTAAAAGAATAATTTTTTGATGCGCCCTTTTTAACGGAGGTGAAATTATGGTTCAAAGCTTTGTAGACAATAGGATACTCAACTACACAAGAAACATTCACGCCGGCGCAGAAAACGTGGATAACGGAAACACGATGGCAAGGGTGAGGGTAGATGATACGTTTTTGTCCGCTGAACTGGAAATAGAAGTTAACATACCGGATTTGAAGATTGTATCAATACAGGGCAGAATAATT
>JACQWO010000006.1 GCA_016209225.1 Desulfobacterales bacterium | reverse complement strand
TATACCCCCTTAAAATCTGCAAGCAATACGTCCGGCTCGCTACATATTTTTTGTGGCTTAAAACACCCCTCTATCCAGTGTTCTGTACTGTATCGCCTCTGATACGTGGTGGGATTGAATTTCATCGGAGGATTCGAGGTCAGCGATAGTCCTGGATAGCTTTAATATCCTTGTATATGCCCTTGCAGAAAGCCCGAGCTTTTGCATCGCATTTTCGAGCAGTGATTGTGCATCAGGTTTAAACTTGCAGTATTTCTTTATATGCCTCGTCTTCATCTGTCCGTTTGAATATATCCTGTCATTCTTAAACCTCTCGAGCTGTATGTCTCTTGCTTTAACAACCCTCTGCCTTATGGCCTCTGATTTTTCTCCTGAATGTTCTGTCGAGAGTTCTTTGTATGGGACTGCGGGAACCTCGATGTGGATATCAATCCTGTCAAGCAGAGGGCCCGATACCCTGTGCCTGTAACGATGAACCTGCCCTGGTGTACACGTGCATTGATGTCGTGAATCTCCAAGATAACCGCATTGGCAGGGGTTCATGGCAGCAACAAGCATGAAATTCGCAGGATACGTTATTGATGCCACTGCACGAGAGACAGTTACCTCTCCGTTTTCAAGAGGCTGTCTTAAGACCTCAAGGACATTTCTCTTAAATTCGGGAAGTTCGTCTAAAAATAAAACACCATTATGCGAAAGGCTAACCTCTCCGGGTTTTGGTAATTGCCCTCCTCCAATAAGCGCAACATCGGAGATTGTGTGATGCGGAGAGCGAAATGGACGTATTGCAAGTAATGGCTGACCTGTTTTTAAAAGCCCTGCGACACTGTGAATCTTTGTTGTCTCCAATGCCTCATCAAATGTCATCCTGGGGAGTATGGTCGGAAGCCTTCTTGAAAGCATTGTCTTTCCGGAACCAGGAGGCCCGATCATCAAGACATTATGCCCTCCTGCTGCTGCAACCTCCATTGCCCTCTTTGCATGTTCCTGCCCCTTTACCTCGGAGAAGTCATCTTCATAGAGAGAATTCTCTTCTATTGCCATATCGAGGTTAATAGAAAATGTTTTACCGGAATTGTTATCCTTCAAGAAATCTATCACATCGGGGAGGCTGTTCATCCCGATTACGGATACATCTTTCACAACTGCTGCCTCTGATGCATTCTCTTCCGGGAGAATTACTCCTTTCAGTCCCAGTGATTTTGCAGTGATAGCCATCGATAATGCTCCGCGCACAGACTTTATCTTCCCGTCCAGTGATAACTCTCCTGTAAAGAGATAGCCCTTAGCTGAATTCATGTCGATCACGCCTTCTGCAGTGATTATCCCTATTGCAATCGGGAGATCAAACGATGAGCCTTCTTTTTTGAGGTCAGCAGGGGCAAGGTTCACTGTTATCTGTTTTAACGGGAAATTAAATCCTATATTCTTTAATGCTGCCCTTACCCTGTCTCTGCTTTCTTTCACAGCAGCATCAGGAAGTCCCACCATCGAAAAATGGGGAAGCCCTCTCGATGCAATATCTACCTCTACATCAACAGGATGTGCATCGATGCCCACAACACTCGCACTAAGTATTTTAGAAAGCATTATAGATTATAGTGATAGCTTAAAAGAAATTCAAGGTTTATACGGAATTTTTTGTAATTTTTTAATGGTATAATATCTACTGAACGGAGAGCTTATTTATGTATACATATGAAAAGGAAATATTAAAACGGATTGCAGAGAAACTCAAGGATAGATTTCAGGAAAGAATTGTATCCGTTCATGCCTTTGGCTCAAGGGTAAGGGGAGATCATGATGAGTGGTCTGATTTTGATGTACTTGTGGTTGTAAGAGAACGAGATCCGAAAATCGAGACTGAAATTATAAGCATCATTGTTGATGAAGAGACAAAAAGTGGGCTGTCGTTTTCACCGTACAAAACAGCAATAAACAGAAGCTATTATTCGGTACTCAATGCAGCAAGGGCAATCCTGATCCTTGAGGGTGCAAATCCCGAGACACACGAAGGCGTTGTCACAATGTTAAGCCTGAGGTTTATCAAGATAGGAATTCTGGAGGTCTTGTCAATAAGTGTGTAAATAGCATTTAGGCGGCCATCCTTTCTGGCACCTTTGGTTCATGCTTCATGACTCCATCGGTAAACATTTTACCTGCATGCACATCAGACAATAACCAATATCCTTTTAAGGTGCGGAAGCCCTTCTCTGCGACTTGAAGGAGTTTCCAAATCATCGCAGTTGCGTTTAGGACCTTCTTGAAACGCTTTGCGGCATCAGTTCTCAGTCTCACCGAGCTGAATGGTGATTCCACTACGTTTGACGTGCGGAGGTGTACCCAATGCTCCTTCGGGAATGAATAGAATGTCACCATGCGATCCCAGTCCCTCAACAGTTTCTCCGCAGCCTTCGGATAATCTTTCCGATACCGCTCTACGAATACATCCCTGAGTCCGATGCATTCCTTGATCGTATCAGCATAAGGTATACGCTTGAGATACTCACCAGCCTCAGACCTTATTCTTTTCGGCAGTGAGTCCAGCACGTTTCTGATCTTGTGGTTCCAACACCTCTGCTCATGTCCCTTCGGATGTATCTCCCCAAGAGCAGACCATATGCCGAGATGCCCATCTGCAATCGTCATGCTGCCAAGTTTGAGTCCCCTATCTGTCAGATCCCTCAATACACCGCTCCATGATTCCTTGCTCTCACGATAGCCGCTCTCACAGGCAAGGAATACTTTCTTTCCATTAGTGAGTGCCCCGATTATTATCAGAAGTGCCGCTTTGTCTTTTTCAAGGCCAGCCTTAACGTATATGCCATCAGCCCACTGATACACCACTTCAAAGCTCGATAAATCCCGCCCCTGCCATTCTTCATACTCCATCTGCCATTTTGCTTTTAGCCGCCCGATCGATGTGGCCGACAAGGGCGCTCCCTCTCCCAGTAATCCCCGCAGTGCCAGTTCAAAGTCACCCTTGGCCAGTCCATGCAGATACAGCTCCGGCAGAAGTTGCCCTACTTCTTTCGTCCGACGCTTAAAATAAGGCATAATCTTGCTCTCAAATTGCTCCTCCGTGTTCCTTACACGAGGACGCTGCACAGTGATCGTGCCGTTCATCAAGACGAATTTCTTCGGCTTTCCATGCCCGTTACGATATCCCCAAGTCTCATCGACTAATTTCATCCTTTCGGATTTCTTTCTCCCCAAAAATTCATCAACCTCTTCTTCAAGTATGTCTTGGATATACTCCTGCACTTTCAACCGTACCATATCCTCCAACATATCATACGTCCTGTTGCTTGACGGCTTTGCCGCCTCAATGATACTCTTTCTCATGGTGGTGTCTCCTTTTTTTGTTGATTACAAGTTCAACCTAATTAAGGATACACCGCCTGTCTTCTATTTACCCACTTTTTGATTGTACCTCGGTTCATACATTGTTTCTGAAAGATACAAAAGAGGTATATTATATTTTTCGCAGAATTCTAAAACTTTATCTTTCCAATCTTTTTCCATAAATCAAATATCACTAAAAATCTCTCGGAGCTTTAAGTTAAGTGCTTTACATAATTTCTCGATATTCTCGAGGGTAATGTTCTTCTCGGCCCTTTCTATCATTCCAATATAGGTACGGTGCACTCCTGCTCTTGTAGCTAGTTCTTCTTGAGATAAGCCTTGCTTAATGCGTTCTTTTCTGACTCTCTGTCCAAACTTTATAACTATTTGTTTTTTCATAAAGTAGCATCAATAAAATGCTGACTTTAGTATATGGTAATGATACCTTTAGTTCTACATACTATAGTTAGCATTTTGTGGTATACTTAATAAATGAGAAAAAGCCCGCTTTTGGCCAAAATAAAGTTCGAGCCGATATTTTTTACAGGTTCTTTGGCAGTTTTTCAATCAGGAAAGGTCGCTTCCGTGGGCGGGCGGAAAGGGGGTTCGGGGGGAATTCCGCCCGCCCCGCGTCAGTTTTTGGCGAATTCTGTTCGGATTTTTTCAAACGCACACCGCCAGTTAGGAAATGGCTCGCCCTCTGCGAGGGCTCGCCAGCCGATTTTCCAATGAAATCGGAATTTTTTATCTTTTAAAATAAAGTTCGAGCCGATATTTTTTAGAAATGCTTTGAGTTCAGAAAGATCGCCTTCAGCGGCGGTCTTTTTTGCTAACTTTGAACGCAAAATAAAATCTCTCATGGGTTCGAGCCAATTATTGCCCTTGTCTTTAATTTCCTTAATTTTATCCGCGAGGTCTAGTTTCTCTTTAATCAGGCTGTCTTTTTTATTAACATAATCGGTTTTTTCTATTATCCCGTCTATCCGGTCATTAAGCAGGTTATCAAGCCTGATTTCGGTTTTTTTAATTTCCGCCTGGGTTTTTTCGACAAGGGCAACGGATGATTGGGCGGCTGTTATTTTTTCTTTGTCTAATTCATTTAACATATTATCCGCCCAATCATCAGGCAAAGAAACTTTTTGTAAAGTATTTTTAAATTGCTCGGTCAGTTTTTCTTCCCTAACATATTTTTCAGCGCAAGGCCCTTTCTTTTTAGTGCATCTATAATAGATATGACCCTTTTTAGTTTCGGCGGTTATAGAACAGCCGCAGGTGCATTTTAAAAATCCGGTAAAGATAAAACCGTGTTTGATTATTTTTCTCTTTTTTCCTCTGTATTTCATTACTTCCTGTGCTTGATCAAAAAGTTTCTTGGCAATAATTGGCTCGTGTTTGCCTTGGTAGGTTTCGCCTTTATATTTGAATAAGCCATAATAAAACGGGCTTCGCAGTATTCTATGAACCATACTTAGTTGTAAGGATCTATTTCGCACGCTAGTTAGCCCTAGATCGTTAAATTTGGTCGTTAAGGCTTCAAGCGTATGTTCGCCGCCGGCATATACCTCAAATAGCTTGCGGATAAATTTATGCTTAACTGGGTCAATGATAATCCCATGATATTTTGGTTCGTTTAGATAACCTAGGGGCGCCCAGCCCGGATAAACCCCGTTTCGTAGTTTTTGCCTAAGTCCGCGTTTAACGTTTTCCGAAAGGTTGTCTATAAAATATTTACTTTGGCCGAAAGCGATGTTAAGCATAAACTTTCCTTGTGGCGTGTCCTCAAACCAAAAAGAGGGGAATTTAAGAGATTTTATTTTGCCGGTATCAACCATATAGATGATTTTACCGCCGTCAATCGGATTACGAGCTAAGCGATCAGGGTGCCATGAGAGTATGCCATCAGCCTTGCCTTGCTCAATCAAAGCCAGCATTTCGCCGAATTTCATTCGGCCAGGTTCTTTGGCAGTTTTTGCCTCGCAGAGCGAGGCGGCGATTTCAAGTTTTTCTTTGGCGGCAAATTCTTTTAATTCGGCCATTTGCGATTCAATGGATAATATCTGCCTGTCGTCTTCATCGGTTGATTTGCGTGCGTAGAGGATGTATTTATGCATAAAATTTAATTAAGAAAAAAAAGAAAAGTTTGCTTTTGGCTGGCAAGGCGGAAAGTTTGAATTTTTAGCTCAATTTGAGTGGGAGCTGGCGTCGCGTAGCGATGCATTTCCCAATTGGCACGGGTGGAGGGAATCGGACCCCCGCAGTTGGTTTTGGAGACCAACGTACTACCATTATACGACACCCGCCTATTTTCCGCCCGAGATTTAATTAAAATCCGTAACACCGTCAGGCGGAATGAATTTATTTGGTTTCTTTGTGAGTAGTGTGTTTTTTGCAATGCACGCAGAATTTTTTAAGTTCAAGCCTATTTTTAAGAGTTTTTTTATTCTTTCTTGAAAAATAGTTAACGCGCTTACAAACCGTGCATTCCATCTTTATCATGTTATCTTGCGACATAATGTTATATTAATATTAATTTATTAGCTTTTCCATAATCCGTGCAGATTGCAATAAACTCGAACCTCTGCTATTTCGCCTGAAATTATAAAATCAGCTTTTGCCTGACTGTCTAATTCCGGATTTAGATATTTTCTATAAACACGGTTTGAAGTAAGGACTTCAATCCACTCAATATAATGAGCGGCTTCCATGGGATGCGCGACAGAACCGATTTTAACGGTTATTCTGTCGCCAACGGTTTCCTTAACCGGAACATGTTTTTCCAAATCAGCGTCAACCGTATTTTCAACTTGCAAAATCATCGGTTTGCCGCAACAAATTAAAATACCGGATCCGGCATGAATAATTTCAATTATATTGCCGCAAACACCGCATTTATAAACCTGATTTAATATAATCATATAATATGGTATTTATATTATGTGGGCCGGGTAGGATTTGAACCTACGAAGGCGTGAGCCAACAGATTTACAGTCTGTCCCAGTTGACCGCTTTGGTACCGACCCTAATAACCTATGAGCCGTTGCGCGGAATTGAACCGCGGACCTACTCCTTACCATGGAGTTGCTCTACCAGCTGAGCTACAACCGAAGCATCGGCGCAGGGGGAGCTACAACGGCAAACAAAAAAATTTTTCTGGCTACGCCAGATCTCGCGTAGCGAGACAATTTTTGACGCAACCTGAAAAATTTTCCTTATAATTCATCAATCTGCCCCTTGAATTCTTCAAGCTTATTATTTTCCGGATTGGCTTTTAAGAGTTTTTCATAAGTATCCAAGGCCAGCGCTTTATCTTTTATAATTATACTGATTTCCAGCATAGTGTCAAGGTATCTAGGATTGGCCGGCTCTATTTTTAGCGCTTTTTTAAGGCTGCGCGCGGCATCCGGTAATTTGCCCATAGCCTGATAAACCTCCGCTAAGCTAAAATGGGTTTGGGCGTTTTGTTTATTTATATTTATTGATTTTAAATACTCATCGCGAGCTTCATCCAAGTCCCCTTTTTCTTTGGCAATTTTCGCTAAATTTCCATAAATATCCTCGTCATCTTCCTTTAATTTTAAAATATGCTCAAAAGTCTGTTTGGCTTCCTCAAATTCTTTTTTCTCAAAATATATCCGGCCCAGCTCTTTAAAAGCTTTAATGTTTTTGCTGTCCAAACCGATTATCTCAATATATTTTTTTTCCGCCAAATCCAATTCATCTCGTTTTTTTAATTCCTCGGCTTGAGAAAATAATTGATCAATCGCTTCCGGGCCATCAGTCCTAAAATTTTCCTGATAAACATTTTTCGCTTGATAAAGTTTATTTAATTTTGATTTTAAATAATCACCGGCCGATTGGCTAAGCGGCGCTAAAACCCTGCCTGTTTTAGACCAATATTTTATAATATTCCTTTTTAGACGATTGGAAACAATCCTTTCTTTAAATTTAGCCTCTTTTTCCGCCGGTATATTTTCTACGTCTAAAGCCGCCAAAACAGAAAATTTTCTGCTGACAATAACAATAATCAAACTTAAACTAATTAAAATTAATAATAAAGGAATTATATTATACATAAAATATTTTCTAGGTTTCTATTTTATTGCCAACGGCTCGGCCGGCGCTGCCAAATAATTTCATTTTGCCAAAAACCACCCTTTCAATTGCCGCGATTGTCGGTTTTAATAAATTTCTCGGATCAGCCTCTTCTCTATTTTTTAAACAGACCTCAATTAAAGTCCGGCAAAAAGCAATCTTTAAATCAGTGCCGACATTAATAATATTCACGCCTTCTTTTATGGCTTTTTTTATTTTCGCGTCTAAAACACCGGAGCCGCCATGCAAAACAAAAGGTATCTTTACCTTGTCTTTTATGGCTTTGAGCAAACTAAAAACGATGTCTTCATTGGCGTGTATGCCGTGCGCCGTGCCGATAGCCGCCGCTATGGTATCAACTTTAGTCTCTTTAACAAATTTAATAACTTCTTCCAGCTTGGCCAGCGGTATTTCTTTTAATTTGCTTTTTATGTCTCCATGCGAACCGACAATGGCGCCAACCTCTCCCTGAACCCAAACGTTTTTAGCGTGAGCCACCTTTACAACATGTTTGGTTAAATTAATATTTTCATCCAAAGCCAAATTGGAAGCATCGATGTGCACCGAGCTAAAACCGGAGCTAATACATTCAAAAATAGTGTCAAAATTAGTGCCATGATCAAGATGCAAAGCTATTGGTACGCTGGCCGCCACATTTTTAGCAACCGTGGAAACTATATGAGTAATCGGTTTAAGGCCCATATATTCTATGGCGCTTTCGGAAACCTGAATTATAGCCGGCGAATCGGCCTTAACCGCCGCCCGAGCCAC
>JACQWO010000005.1:35898-49429 GCA_016209225.1 Desulfobacterales bacterium | reverse complement strand
TTTATCATGGCCACTTATAACGGATAACAGGATACTACAGTCTCTGACATCCTTTGTCATAGGACCAATCTGGTCCAGGGAAGAGGCAAATGCCACCAGGCCAAAACGTGAGACCCGCCCGTAAGTCGGCTTTAGACCAACTATGCCACAGCATGCCGCCGGCTGCCTGATGGACCCTCCGGTATCAGACCCCAGGGCTGCAATACACTCATCTGCAGCAACTGCACTTGCAGAACCACCGCTGGAACCACCGGGGATTCTTTCTATATCCCAGGGATTGTGAGTTACACCAAAGTACGATGTTTCAGTAGACGACCCCATAGCAAACTCATCCATATTGGTCTTGCCAATAAAAACCGGCATGTGTTCCTTTAATCTTTCGATTACAGTCCCATCATATGGAGGTATGTAATTCTTCAGTATCCTTGAACCACAGGTAGTCTTTATCCCTTTTATACACATGTTGTCCTTTATCGCCAGAGGAATACCTGTTAGTCGGCTTAGCTTACCTTCTTTGATTCTCATGTCGGCCATTTCTGCCTGTTTCAATCCCTGCTCTTTCATTAAAGTGATAAAGGCTCTTGTCTTTCCCTCAACCTCCTCTATTCTCCTGAATACAGACTCTGTTGTATCCCTTGAAGTAACTTCCCCTTTTCTCAACATCTCTTGTAATTCGTGTATGGTCAATCTATATAATTCCATATCTCTTAGTCCTCTCTCACTCTATAATCCTGGGAACCCTGAAACAGTCTCTCTTACCATCAGGGGCATTCAATAAGGACTCTTCCTTCGAGATAGACGATTCAACCTTATCATCCCTAAATACATTGCTTATGGTGCTGGCGTGGGAGGTAGGTTCAATTCCTATTGTATCCAATTCTCCTAAATTGTCAAAATAAACGAGAATAGAGTTGAGTTGACTGGCAAACTTTTCCTTTTCCTCCTCTGTAAATCCCAGACGTGCCAATTTTGCTACCTTATCAACCTCTTCTTTGGTTATCTTCATCCCCTTGTCCTAGGTTAAAACCTCACTCCACTGTCACACTTTTTGCCAGGTTTCTAGGCTGATCAACATCTGTTCCCCTCAGCACCGCAATATGATATGCCAAAAGCTGGAGAGGAATGGCAAACAAAATGGGGGTTAAGGATGGTATTGTCTGAGGAATAAAAAACACATCGTCGACTTTCTTTGCAATCTCTCTGCGGGATATGCTTGCTACTGCTATTGTCTTCCCTCGCCTCGCCTTTACCTCTTCAATGTTGCTTACAATCTTTTCATAAGATATATCGTTTGATACCAGGACCACCACTGGCATATCATTGTCGATTAGTGCAATGGGGCCGTGCTTCATTTCGCCCGCCGGGTAACCCTCTGCATGGATATATGAAATCTCCTTCAGCTTCAATGCCCCTTCTAAGGCAAGAGGATAATTTATCCCCCTGCCTAAGTATAGAAAGTTCTGGCAACGGAAATACTTCTTGGCCATCTCCTTGATCTCCCCTTCTCGTTCCAGAATGTCTTCAATATGATGGGGGATCCTGGCTAGCTCTCCTAGAATATTCTTTGTTTTTCTCGCTGTGATACTCTTTTTGATTTTGGCCAGATAAAGAGTTAGAAGATAAAGTGCCGCCAGTTGGGTAGTAAATGCTTTGGTAGATGCCACACCTATCTCCGGCCCCGCATGGGTATATATTACCCCGTGAGATTCACGAACGATGCTGCTATCCACCACATTACAGATTGAGAGGGTTCTTCCCCCTTTTCTCTTTGTCTCTTTTAATGCCGCCAGAGTATCTGCTGTCTCCCCGGATTGGGAAATAAAGATCGAGAGGGTAGCCTCATCTATTATTGGATCTCGATAACGAAACTCCGATCCCAAGTCTACTTCAACAGGAATTCGACAAAATTCCTCAATCATAAATTCTCCTACCAGGGCAGCATGGAAAGATGTGCCGCAGGCAATCAGGAGTATGCGGTTTATCTTGATCAATTCCCCAGGGGAGAGATTCATCTCTCCCAGGGAAACCTCACCCCTGCCTTTGAAAATCCTCCCTCTTATAGTATCGGTTATAGCCCGGGGCTGTTCAAATATCTCCTTCAGCATAAAGTGTTTATAGCCTTCTTTTTCCGCCATAACAGGGTCCCAGAGAACCTCCTTGGGATCCCTGTTAATCTTCTTGCCTTCAAGAGAAGTTATCCTTGCCCCATCGTCCGACAGAACTGCCATCTCATTGTCATCCAAGAAGATTACCCTTCTTGTGTGGTTCAGAATTGCAGGAATGTCGGAGGCTACAAAGAATTCATCCTCCCCTAAACCTATCACTAACGGACTTTCCTTCTTTGCGGCAATAAGCTTTCTTGGCTCTTTTTCATAAAGAACTGCTATGGCATAGGACCCCTTCAGTTTCTTGAGGGCATTTCTCACTGCAGACTCAATGTCTTCCCCTGCAGTAATAAACCTATCTATGAGATGGGATATAATCTCAGTATCTGTCTCGGATTGAAACTTACATCCTTCGGAGATCAAGGACTCTTTCAAATCGACATAATTCTCTATTATACCATTGTGTACAACTGCCACCCCACCGGCTTTATGGGGGTGGGCATTTTCCTCAGAGGGCCTACCGTGGGTTGCCCACCTTGTATGCCCTATGCCAACGCTTCCACAAAAAACCTCGTTTTTTATAGAATCCTCCAGATTTTTTATCTTTCCCTTACAGCGGCGTACTTCAATGTCCCCATTATCAAAAACAGCGATCCCTGCCGAGTCATATCCCCTGTACTCAAGCCTCTTGAGGCCCTCTAACAGGATGGGGACACTCTTCCTCTTTCCTATGTAGCCTATAATGCCGCACATAATTATGCCTCTATTTTACTTCCTCTTCTTGGTCACCTGTTTTGCCCGGCTCAATGCCAGACTGCCTGAGGGCACATCCTCTGTGATAGTTGACCCTGCTCCGATGTATGCCCCTTCACCGATCTTAACGGGTGCTACAAATTGGGTGTCGCTCCCTATAAATACATTGTCTTCTATGATTGTCTGATGTTTTTTCAATCCATCGTAGTTGCAGGTAATGGTTCCTGCCCCAACATTTACCCCCCTGCCCAGTATGGCGTCTCCTAAATAGCTGAGGTGAGAGGCCTTGCTTCCTTCTCCAATCTTTGTCTTCTTAATCTCCACAAAATTTCCTATCTTAACCCTATCCTCTAACTCTGTATCGGGTCTCAAATGGGCAAACGGGCCGATTATAACTCTATTGGCTATCTTACTATCACTGATAACACAACAAGACTTTATGATGACACTATCACCAATTATAGAATTGGTAATCATGGATCCGGGTTCAATTGTGCATTCTTTCCCTATTTGCGAGTTGCCCTGTATATAACAATTGGGATAAATCACCGTGTCTCTTCCTATCCTGACGCCCCTTTCTATGAATGTCGTCTGAGGATCCATAATGCCTACCCCTTCCATCATTAGTTTATAGAGGATATCTTTTCTAATGACCTCGTTCGCCTTTGCCAGTTCCGCTCTATTGTTTATCCCCATAACCTCAAAAGGGTCTTCTGCTAAAAAGCCCTTCGCCTTCTCATCATCCTCTGTGGCTATCGCTACGACATCGGTCAAATAATACTCTGACTGCTTATTTTCTCTGCCAACCATTTGTAGGGCATGAAACAGATAGCTCGCTTTTGCACAGTATATCCCTGTATTGACTTCCTTAACTTTTCTCTCCAGATCGGTAGCATCCTTCTCTTCCACAATCCTTAAAATCTCGCCGTCATCACCTCTAATTATCCTTCCATAACCCTCAGGATTCGGGAGTTTTGTTGTTAAAACGGCAACCCCGGATTTTCCTCCTTGATGAACCTCTATCAATGCCCTGATAGTGTCCTCCTTGATTAGGGGCACATCGCCACAGAGTATTAATATGTCTCCTTTAAAATCCTTCAGGGTGTCTTTTGTACACAGAACAGCATGCCCTGTACCCAGCTGCTCTTTCTGTTCGACAAAAGTTAGCCCTTCCCCCTTAAACCTCTCCCTTATAAGCTCCGACTGATAGCCCGTTACCAGTATAATATCCTGAGAATTTATCTTTCTGGCCACCTCTATAGGGAAGGACAACATGGGCTCACCCATCAATGGATGAAGCACCTTCACCAGATTGGACTTCATCCTTGTGCCCTTACCAGCAGCTAATATCACAGTGGCTATCTCTTTCACATCGACCCTTTTCTTAAAAAACTGTGCCGGTTTAGCCAAATAAAGTGGTGCCGATAAAGTTGTTGGGTGCTCGTATCTGTTGCTTACTAAAATAAAAAAGGGACAGGGTTTTTAAACCCGTCCCCTCTTTAAGGGATATGGTCTCGGGGTTATCTCGCCCTTGAAGCAACCTGGAGCCTCACTAGAGCCCTGCTCAACGCCGCCTGGGCTCTTGCATAGTCTATCTCTTCCTTACCTGCCTTTTTAATTCTGTCTTCTGCCCTGGCTCTGGCCGCTTCAGCCCTTTTTAAATCTATCTGCTCAGCTTTTTCGGCAGTCTCAACCAAGATATAAACCCTGTTGGCTGTCACCTCTGCAAAACCCCAGTTCACTACAAGATAGCTTGGGCTTCCATTTTTCCGGTATTTAATTTCTCCAATTTTCAATGTTGTAATAAAAGGGGTATGCCCGGGAAGAACCCCGAATTCGCCCTCTTCTCCAGGGGCGGTTATTTCACTAACCTCCTCCTTTATTACAGACTTTTCTGGTGTAACTACCTCCAAAAGAATTTTCCCTTCCACAGACATCTCTCCCTCAATTCGTTATGCAGCCATCAACCGCTCTGCTTTTTGAAGTGCATCCTCTATCGTCCCTACCATATAGAATGCCTGCTCTGGAAGATCATCATGCTTCCCTTCTACTATCTCTCTAAAGCCCTTTATCGTATCCTCTGTTTTAACATATACCCCTTTTGTGCCGGTAAATTCTGCAGCTACAAAGAATGGCTGAGATAGAAATCTCTGAATCTTCCTTGCCCTCGTCACTATGAGCTTATCCTCTTCAGAAAGCTCCTCCATCCCAAGGATGGCAATAATGTCTTGAAGGTTCTTATACCGTTGAAGAATTGTCTGAACCTCCCTGGCTACCCTATAATGCTCCTCTCCCAGTATCTGGGGATCAAGGATTCTAGATGTGGAATCAAGGGGATCAACAGCAGGATATATTCCCAGCTCTGCGATCTGTCGAGACAAAACAGATGTAGCGTCCAGGTGAGCAAAGGTAGTTGCCGGAGCCGGATCGGTCAGGTCGTCTGCAGGAACATAGACCGCCTGAACTGACGTAATTGAGCCATTCTTCGTTGACGTAATCCTTTCTTCCAGCTCTCCTAGATCGGTTGCCAGAGTAGGCTGATAGCCCACGGCCGACGGCATGCGTCCCAGTAAGGCTGAAACCTCTGCCCCTGCCTGTGTAAATCTAAAGATATTGTCTATGAATAGCAGGACGTCCAGCCCTTCTTCATCTCTGAAGTATTCAGCTGTAGTTAGGGCAGAAAGTCCTACCCTTGCTCTGGCCCCAGGGGTCTCTGTCATTTGGCCATAAACAAGAGCAGTCTTGTCTATAACCTTTGATTCTTTCATCTCTAGCCATAGATCGTTACCCTCTCTGGTCCGCTCTCCAACCCCACCAAATACAGATAAACCACCATGTTCTCTGGCAATGTTGTGAATTAATTCCATGATTATAACGGTTTTCCCAACCCCTGCACCTCCAAACAATCCTACCTTTCCTCCTCGGGGGTATGGTTCCAACAGGTCAATTACTTTAATCCCCGTCTCGAATGGTACAACAGAAGTGTCTTGATCAAGAAAAGAGGGGGCAGGGCGATGTATAGGATATCTCTTCTTTTCGCCGATAGGCCCCATTTCATCCACAGGCTCCCCGATTACATTTATCACTCTGCCTAAAGTCTCTTTTCCCACAGGCATAGTAATCTGATTACCCCTATAAACAGCCTCCATTCCTCTAGACAAACCATCGGTTGTATCCATGGCGATACACCTTACTGTGTTGTCTCCCACGTGTTGCGCTACCTCTACAATAAGGTTGCCTAATTTATCGCTTATGGCCGGGTTTGTTAACTCTACTGCGCCGTATATGGGGGGAAGGCTTTCCTCTCTAAACCTGATATCAACTACCGGACCAATAATCTGTACAACGTTTCCCTTAGTTTCCATCTTCCTCTTTTCCTCCTCCTTATAACTCTAACTTATTTTAATGCTTCCGATCCACCTACAATATCCAGCATCTCTTTTGTAATAGTTGCCTGCCTTGCTTTATTGTAGGATAAGGTAAGGCTCTCAATCAATTCGCCGGCATTTTTAGTCGCCGCCTCCATAGCCATCATCCTTGCAGCGTATTCGCTTGCTACTGACTCCAACAATGCCTTGAATATCTGAACCTCAACGTACCGTGGAAGGATCTCTTTTAATATCCTTTCTTCATCAGGCTCGTAGATATAATCTATAACCGACTCCCCCGGTTCTGTTTCCATAGGCTTAATTGGCAAAAGTGTTTCCACAACTACCTCTTGTCTCATCGTAGAGCGAAATTTTGTATAGACCAAACTGATCTCGTCGACTGTTTTGTCCCCGTAGGACTCTACCATATCCCTTCCAATATCAGAGGCAAGGCTGTATTTTAAATCACCAAGGACATCTATGTACTCTTGATGTCTATCATATTTTCTCTTTTTAAAGTAATCCCGTCCCTTTATGCCAACTGCTACCAGCGATGTTTCTATTGACTTCTTTTTGTTCTCTTTTATAATGCCTTCTGCCCTAGAAAGCACATTGTTGTTAAATGCCCCGCAAAGCCCCCGTTCTGCCGCAATTACTATAATTCTACCTCTCTTTACCTCCCTTCTTTCAAGGAGCGGGTGAGCTTCTCCTCGCGTCCTCAGCGCCAAGCTGCTTAATACCTCCCCTATCTTTTCTGCATAAGGTCGGGCTTTTAACGCGTTATCCTGTGCCCGTCTCAATTTGGCCGCAGCAACCATCTGCATAGCCCGAGTTATTGTCTGTGTGTTTTTAACGCTGCCTATCCTTCTTCTTATATCTCTTAATGTGGCCATATCAACTCAACCTCTCAAGGGGTAAACATTCCTTTAAATTCGGTCAGCGCTTTCTTTGTCTTGTCATCAAGCGCACTATCAATTTCCTTTTTCTCTTTAATCTCTGCCAAAATATCTCCGTGCTTTTCATCGAAGAACTTGAAAAGCTGTTCTTCATATTTTCCCAGAACATGCTCGGGATATTCATCAACAAACCCTTTTGTGCCGGCATAAATAATCAATATCTGTTTTTCCACAGGGATTGGTTTATACTGCCCCTGCTTTAACAACTCCGTCAACCTGCTTCCCCTTGCCAACTGCGCTTGTGTAGCCTTATCCAAATCGCTTCCAAATTGGGCAAATGCTGCCAGTTCACGATATTGAGCTAAATCTAGCCTCAAGCTTCCGGCAACCTGCTTCATTGCTTTGTTCTGGGCATTCCCACCGACCCTTGAGACGGACAATCCTACATTAATTGCGGGTCTTATCCCTGCATAAAAGAGATCGGGCTCGAGGTATATCTGACCATCCGTAATAGAGATGACATTTGTCGGAATGTAAGCAGAAACATCCCCTGCCTGGGTTTCAATAACAGGCAGAGCTGTCAGGGAACCGCTCCCTAATTTTTCATTCATCTTTGCCGCTCTCTCCAGCAATCTTGAGTGCAAATAGAATATGTCTCCAGGATATGCCTCCCTTCCTGGGGGGCGCCTTAAAAGAAGCGACATCTGTCTATAGGCAACAGCGTGTTTCGATAGATCATCATATATAACCAGGGCGTGTTTGCCTTTGTCCCTAAAATACTCTCCCATGGCGCAGCCTGCATACGGGGCGATAAACTGTAATGGGGCTGGGTCAGATGCTGCTGCACAGATTATAGTTGTATAGTCCATGGCACCAAACTTATCTAATGTGTCGAAAACCCTGGCTATGGTTGACTTCTTTTGTCCTATCGCAACATAGATACAAAAGACATCTGTGTCTTTCTGGTTTATAATAGTATCAATCAACACAGCTGTCTTACCTGTCTGCCTATCGCCAATAATGAGTTCTCTTTGTCCCCTGCCAATGGGTATCATAGAATCAATAGCTTTAAGGCCTGTTTGTAAGGGCTCCTTAACCGGGGTTCTGGCAACAACACCGGGCGCCTTCGCTTCTACAGACCGGAACTCTTTGGTGTCAATAGACCCCTTGCCATCCAAAGGCAGACCAATGGCATTCACAACTCTTCCTATAAGTTCTTCACCCACGGGCACTGCTGTTATCCTTTTTGTCCTTTTTACCGTATCTCCCTCTTTAATATGAAGATCTTCCCCCAGGACGGCTACTCCAACATTATCCTCTTCTAGATTTAAAACCATGCCATAGATTTCTCCTGGAAACTCTATTAGTTCCCCTGCCATAGCATTTTCTAAACCATATATTCTGGCAATTCCATCCCCGACTGAGAGTACGGTGCCCGTTTCGCTAACATCTATCTCTCTGTCATATTCCTTTATCTGCTTTTTGATTATTTCGCTTATCTCCTCCGCTCTAATCTGCATTTAACCCTTTTCCCCCCTTACTATTGATTTCTTCACCTTTTCAAGCTGTGTCCTGATGCTGCCATCAAAAACAACATTTCCCAACTTCGTTATTACACCACCTATGATAGTCGGATCCCTTTGAATTTCTAACAACACTTCTTTTCCGGAGTGCCTTTCCAAAGATTCTTTGAGCTTAGAAACCAGCTCTTCAGGCATATTTCTTGCGATAATGACTTTAGCTCTGACTCTGCCTACAATCTGGTCAAGTATCTCCCGATATCTTTTTAAGATATGTGGAAGAAACTCTATTCTCTTTTTATCTATTAAAAGACTCAAAAAGTTCTCAACGTTTTTTGAAACGTCAAGTTGTTTAATAATTTCCTTCAATATCCCTTTTCTTTCCTTTATTGGATATACAGAGCCATATAGAACATTCCTTAATTCAATATTTTCATCCAGAATATTGTTTATTTTTGTAAGTTCGGACTCGAACATTTCATAACAGTCTTGCTCTGCTCCAATACTGATTAGTGCTTCCGCATATCGTCTTGTAATTCCAGTGCTTATCAATTTAATTTTACCACCTTTTCTATGTATTCTTTTACAATCCGCTCGTTATCGTTATCGTTTTGCTTTTTACTTATTAGGTCTGCTGCCGTTTTGACCATTGATTCGGCAAACTCTTTTCTAATCATCTCTTTTGCTCTTGCTACTTCCTGCTCTATTGTTTGGACGGCCTGTTTTTTTATCTTCTCTGCCTCTTTTTTTGCGCTTTCTATAATCCTCTCTTTTTCAGCCAGACCCTCTCTTCTAAAAAGCTCTGCAATGTTTTCTGCCTCTTTGTCTATGTTTTGCAGTTTCTCCTTTAATTCTTCATACTTCTTTTTCGCTTCTTTCTCTGTTTTCTCCGCTTCTCTTATAGCATTTTCTATGCTTAAGCTTCTACTTTTGAAATAGATTTTTATGCGATTGGCCAGAAGTTTATAAAGAAGTACGACCAAAATTGTAAAGTTTGTAGCTTTCCATATTAAGCTCCACATCTCCTTGTCCATTACTCTATTCTCCTTCCCAAAACCTTTTCTGCTATATCTCGGGAATTTTCCTCTATTCGTTTCCCCAACTCGCTTTTTACGAGTTCTATGTCTTTATATATCCCCCCCTTCTTCTCTTCTATACTGTCTTTCACCTCTTTTGCAACAGCCCTTATTATCTTTTTTTCTTCTTCTAAACCATCTTTTTTTAAGCCATCTCTCGTTTCTCGTGCCCAGTGTCTCGCTTCTTTAAGTCTATATTCATACTCTTCTGCCTTCTTTTTGGCCTCTTCTTCTATTTCCTTGCCCTTTTTGTTTAAGCCCTCTGTCTTCCCCAGCCTTTCATCTAAGGTATTAATAACCGGTCTAAAAAGAAATCTGGTCAACACCCATAAAACGGCAAGAAAAACTATAATTTGAATAAATAGTGTATAATTTAAATTTATCAATTCAATAGCCTCCTCTTTATCTTATCTTTAAAAGTAACCATTCATGGTTCTCGGTTTACCGTTCATGGTTTAATTACAACAGCAGGCTTAAGCCCGCTGTTTATATAAAACTTGAAGCATTTTTACCAACTGTTAGCTGCAAACCGTAAGCTGTGAATGGGTACCCTTTGTCTTTATATAATCTCTGGTCACTTTCTCCCCTTCAGTCTAATGTCTGATGTCTTTTTTTATGCCCTCATTGGCATTATTATACTTATATGGTTACTATTGTTTGATTTTAATACAGCTGGGCTTACAGCGTCTTTTAACTCTACTAACACTTCTTCTCCATCTAAAATATTCAGGGCTTCGACAAAATAACCCGCATTAAAAGCCATCATTAAATCAGGCCCCCCATAGTCTAATTCCATTTCGTCGTATGCCTCCCCATAATCTGCATTGCTTGCCCTCAATTCTATCTTCCCTGTAGAAATATAAAATTTAACAGGTTTCAATCTTTCTTCAGAAATCAACGATACCCTTCTTAAGGAATTTATAAATCTACTTTTATTAATCACAAACTTTTTATCATTATCCTTGGGAATTAACCTCCTATAATCAGGAAATTCTCCCTCCAACAATCTCATCATCATAGACAGCCGTTCTATCTTAAAAACACAATTGTTTTCCTTTATTCCAATGTACACCTTTTTATTGTCCTTATCGTCTTCTAATATCCTCTTGAGCTCATTAAGTCCCTTTCTTGGAAATATAATCCCTTTATCTAGTTTGAAATCTTCTGTCTCCTCATCTTCTTTTTCTATCATAGAAAGCCTATGTCCATCTGTTGCAACCATCCTGATTGTTTTTCCATCCTTTTCAAAGAAAACCCCACTTAGATTATGCCTTTTTTCATCCAGGGAAGTAGCAAATATTGTCTTTTTAATCATCTCCCTAATCTTATCAATATCTACGGGAAAAAAATCAATATCCTCACGAGTTGGTAAAGAGGGAAATTCTTTGGGGTCCATGCTGATAAGATTAAAAACAACTTTTCCACAAACAATCTCTATGCTTCCCCCCCCTTGAGCAGATTCTTTCTGTTTTAAAGATACCTTTTCTTCTGGCAGTTCCCTAGCTATTTCAAGGGTCTTTTTAGCTAACAGCACAACCCTTCCTTCTTCTATTACCTCAACTTCACAATTACCATATATTCCAACTTCCAGATTTGTTGCGGCATAATTCATTCTATCTTTTTTTGCATCTATTAAAACATTTTCTAGTATAGATATCACATTTCTTTTTTCAATAATCCCTTGTGTTTTTAAAAGAACCTTTAATAAGTCCTCTCTTTTAATTATAATTTCCATTTTTAACAACCTATTAATTTATTATTACTACTAATATATATAAAAATAATAGTAACGGCTGTGAATTTGTTAATAAGATAGCTAAGAACCAACAATGACTCTACTTTTTTTGTTGATGATAGATAGAAAAAAGTTATTTATTTTTATTTATAGTTGTAGAAAAAAAGTTATTCTAATTTAGCTTTAATAGAATCAACGGCTTCTTTTATAAAATTATCAGATTGAATCTGTTTGTTTATTTTATTTACAGCATAAATTACCGTTGAATGATCTTTTCCTCCAAAGGAGGCCCCAATCTCGGGAAAAGAAAACTTGGTGAGCTTCCTGGATAGATACATTGCTATATGTCTTGGTAGAGAGAATGTCTTTAGTTTTTTATTAGAATTTAAATCAGAGATTTTAATCTTAAAAAAACCGGCAACAGCTTTTTGTATAGTATCAACACTAATATCTTTGCTCTTGTTTAAAATTATTTCTTTTAAAACTTCCTTTGCAAGATTTAAGTTTATTTCACTTTCGGTGAGAGAAGCGAAGGCACCTATTCTTATAAGGGAACCTTCCAGTTCTCTAATGTTGGACTTTATATTTTCCGCAAGAAAAAACGCCACATCATCAGGAAGCGGTATGTTGTTGGAGGAAGCCTTACTCTTTAAAATAGCAACCTTTGTTTCGGTTTCTGGTGGTTGTATATCGGCAATAAGCCCCCATTCGAATCTAGAACGAAGTCTTTCTTCCAAGCATGGGATTTCTTTTGGAAACTTATCACTTGTTACAACTATTTGTTTTTGAGATTCATAGAGAGAATTGAAGGTATGAAAAAACTCTTCCTGTGTTCTTTCTTTCCCTGCTATAAACTGAATGTCGTCAATGAGTAAAACCTCTATCCCCCTAAATTTTTCCCTAAAAATTGCCATTCTATCATAGCGTATAGAATTAATCAACTCATTCATGAAGTTTTCTGAACTTACATAGCATATCTGTATAGATTTATTTGTTATAAAATTTCCTATAGCATTTAATAAATGAGTTTTTCCAAGACCGACTCCCCCATAAATAAAAAGAGGATTATATACCTTTGCCGGATTGGTTGCTACTGCAAGAGAAGCGGCATGAGCAAATTGGTTGCTGTTTCCAACCACAAAGTTTTCAAATGAATAGTTTTGGTTTAGCGGATCCCCTATTGATGAACCCCGCAAAGTGGGAGATGCCTTTATTGTTATAGATTTATTATAATTATGAGGGCGGCCCCCTTTTTTTTGCTTAGAGTAAGAAAACTTGAAGGTATATTCTTTATTGGTAAAAGTCAATATGGCCTCTTTTATAAGAGGTAGGTAGTTTTCATAAAACCAATCCTTAAAAAATTTATTTGGCACTTCCATTTCTATGGTTTCCTGATCCATAGAAACTAATTTTATAGGCAGAAACCAATTTTCAAAGGTGCGCGGATCAATATTTTTTTCTATTTTTTCTAATGCGCCTTGCCAGATATCCATAGAAAGAAAGATCTATTTTTCCACAGGGTTATCAACACCTGTTAGTAAATTTAGAAATGCAACGTTGGTATAATAAACAAAAGGAATTCATTTATCAAGAATTATTTGGAGTTTTATTAAAGGTTTTTTATAACAGCGAATTAAAACAAGAATCTTCTTGTACTAACATTAATAAGGAGACCAATCCCCAGCAGAAATGATACGGTAGAGGAGCCTCCATAGCTCATAAGAGGCAACGTAACACCAACCACAGGTATGATACCCAGAGACATGCCTATATTAATGAATATCTGCCAGAAGAACATAGAAACTACACCAAAGGTTAAAAAGGCACCAAAATCCTCTCTTGAATGGGAAACGATCCGTAAGCCCCAAAGCACAATAAGTAAATATAGAGATACTACCACAAGAGCCCCCAAAAACCCCCATTCTTCTGCAAAAACCGAGAAAACAAAATCAGTATGTTGCTCAGGAAGAAAGAGTAGCTGACTCTGGGTCCCTTTTAAAAACCCATTTCCCCAAAAAGCCCCGGAACCTATCGCAATCTTTGATTGAATTATATGATAGCCAGAGCCAAGGGGATCG
>JACQWO010000005.1:0-35859 GCA_016209225.1 Desulfobacterales bacterium | reverse complement strand
TTAACAAAGGTTAGGAGTCTCATTTTTTGATAATTTTTTAAATAGTACCAGAACAGAGGAAGCCCTGCTAAAAATACTGAGGATATTATCAGGATATTTTTCATCTTTATTCCATTGAATAATAAAAGAGAAAGGAAAATCAATAGAATAATGAGAGCTGTACCCAAATCTGGTTGAAGAAGAACAAGGACAACCGGTAATGCCAGCATAAGAAAGGGAACAAGAATACCACGAATTGCCCCCAGATTATAACCATGATATTTATTAAAGTACTTTGATAATATGAATATTAGGGCGATTTTAAAAAACTCCGATGGTTGTAATGAAAAACCCCCAAGCTCAAGCCATCTCCTTGAACCAGAAACGCTTTTGCCAAAAGGAATTACCAGGATTAGCAATAAGACTGCAACTATAAATAAAGGATAGGCAACGCGCTCTAATAAACGACAGTCTGCGCAAAAAGAGAGAAACATTATGAAGATTCCTATAAGGATCCAGCAGATCTGTTTTAGATAAATGGGCATGCCGCCCGGTTCTTTTACGGCAAAAGTTGCACTATAGATATTAAATACACCAATAGTAGCAATGAGTATCGTTATCAAAAGAAGAAACCAATCAAGATTTGAAGCTAACCTTCGATCAAATTTCATAAAGAATTTTTTACCTTAAAAAGAGGCACTGTCGCTATTTAGAATTTTAAGGGCTTCTTTCATAATTTCTTTGGCAATTCGAGCAGCCTTGTTACCCCCATGCCCCCCATGTTCCAGCAACACCACAATAGCTACTTTTGGTTTATCTTTCGGGGCAAATGCGGTAAACCAGGCATGATCTCTGTACTCAAAAGGAACATATTCATTGCTTGAACCCTTTGGCAACCCTACTACCTGAGCAGTCCCTGTCTTTCCAGCCACATCAGCACCCTCTATCCTGGCCCCCCATCCGGTGCCACGGCTTTCATTAACCACTCCCCAAAGAGCGTCTTTTATTAAACTAAAACTGTTGTCGGATACGGGAATTTTTTTTATCCTTTCAGGAAAGAATTCCTTGATAATGTCTCCCCCTATGGACTCGATTTTTTTAACTATTTGTGGGCGATACAGCGCACCCCCGTTGGCCAGGGAGGATATTAAATTTAAGATTTGAAGGGGGGTAACCAGAACAAAACCTTGACCAATTGCTACAGACAGAGTCTCCCCATCTTGCCAGGGAGAGCCAAAAGCCCGTCGTTTCCATAATCTCGTTGGAACCAAACCCGATTTTTCATTTAAAAGAGACATACCAGTTGGTTTGCCAAGACCAAATAAAGAGGAATAATGTGCGATCCTATCCACTCCTAATTTTTGCCCCACCTGGTAAAAGTAAACATCACAAGACTCCACTAATGCCCGGTGGAGATTAACTCTTCCGTGTCCTTTCTTTTGCCAGCATCTGTATGTTCGCCTGCCGAATTTGTAGGAGCCGTCACAGTAAAAGATGGTTTCTGGCGTAATAACTTTTTCCTCAAGGCCTGCTATGGCGGTAATTATCTTGTATACGGAACCTGGCGGATATTGTCCTTGGATAGCCTTGTTTGCTAACGGATTATAAGGATTAGTTACGAGAGCTTCCCACTCTTTCGAAGAGATTCCCAGAGAGAACATATTTGGATTAAAGGAAGGGCTGCTAGCCAATGCAAGAATATCCCCATTGTTTGGGTCCATTACTATAACAGTACCTATCATATCAGCGAGAGCCTTTTCTGCAAGTTTTTGAATGTCTAATTCAATAGTTAAGAATATATTTTCACCAGGGTTTGGCTCAAGTTCACGCAAAACCCTTACTTTTCTCCCGACAGCGTCGACCTCAACCTGGGCCCCCCCGTTACTTCCCCTTAAAACGCTTTCATAATCATGTTCTATGCCGCATTTTCCTATTAAGTCCAACATGTTGTATCCATCTGAACCCCTTGTTTTCAATTGAGACGCACTGATTTTTCCCACGTATCCAATAAGATGCGCTGCTAATTTGTCAAACACGTAAAGACGCTTGGGCTCTATTTCAATTGTTATTCCGGAGAGATCCAGTTTGTTTGTTTCAACAATAGCCACCTCTCTATAATCAAGGTTTGTTTTTACCTTTATAGGCTTAAATGGGGGGTTGTCCCGATGCTCTTTTAACTTTGCCTTGAATAATTCAGCTTTTACGTTTAATAAGCCGCTTAGTTCTTTTATTGCCCTTTCCGGGTCATTAATATCCTCGGGTATTATGGACAGATCAAAGGAAGGATAGTTGTCGACCAGAACCCTGCCCTTTCGATCAAATATAATCCCTCTTGGGGCGGGTATCTTGACAATTCTTATTCGGTTATTTTCAGAAAGGCTTTTGAATTTTTTCCCCTGGAGTATTTGTAGGTGCCATAGTCTAGAGAGGATGATAACAAAGGCAACTATTGCGAATACAATAGAAAAAAACAGCCTTTTTTCAAATTCTTTCTTATTGTTTTTATCATACAGTAGCATTGCTGATTTGTAACTACTCAGGTATTTAGACTGAAGGCTATAAAGCATCTCGCAAGGCACGAATCAAACCATTCAAGACCTTCTCGATTTCTACGACCATTGGCTCAATCAAAGTAACTGCTTAGGTGTTTAAGCTGAAGTGTCCTAACGGCCTTCCACCTTTAGTCTATCTGCCTGAGCAGTTACCTCCAAAGAATCTGGTATTCATCGAGGCTCAAGCAATAATTCTGTTTTGTTTAATATTAAGAATATTAGCGGGCCGAATATACCGGTTAAGATAGCCTGGATGGGGAGAAACCTTGCGACAAAAATCCATAGGTTCTCAACAGAACTGAATACATACAAGGTCGAAAGCAAGAGGATTCCATCAATAATACTCAGCGTTATTATTAGGATTGTTTGAGAGAGAGCGTTTTTAAGATAAAGATTCTCACATGCCAGTTTTGTCAGAAAGAAAGTTACAATCCTTAGAAAGGTGAACAGCCCTATTATACCCCCAGAAAGGGTATCCACAAGATAACCCAGGATGGCAGCTAAAAATATACCTCTCACCGGCCCTTGAAATATCCCGAGATAGGCTACCATTATTATAGTAAGGTCAGGCTTAACGGGAATATGGGGGGAAAAGCTCAAAATAGTAGTCTGTAAGCTCAAAAAAATTATTCCTAAAAATAAGAACCCAAAAACCCCCCCCATGCTCAACCTTTATTAAGGAAACCAGGAGACCATGATTGTTCAAGATACCCGGTCCTATTCCTCTGATGCGGATTTATCACCGACCACTATGAAGACCTCTTCAAGTTTAGCAAAATCAACACTGGGGGTTACCTCAACATATTGAAACAACCCAGAGCCTTCTTTTTTTATTTTGCTTACCCTTCCCAGAAGCAGCCCTTTCGGGAATATTCCCCCTAAACCAGACGATATAATATCGTCTCCTATTCTAACATCATCGGCACGCGAGACATATTTTAACTGACATGTCTGATTGACCCTTCCTTCCAGGATTCCCTTAGCCCTGGTCCTTTGTACCATAGCATCAAGGGCGCTGCTGTGATCTACCAACAACAGGACCTTGGAGACAGACCTAGAAACCTCTATGACACGCCCCACCATTCCCCCCGAGGTTACTACCGCCATCTTTTTTTCAATACCATCCTTGCTGCCTTTATCGAGAATGATGGTTTTAAACCAACTGGAAGGGTCCTCGCTAATTACCTCTGCAGGAATCATAGGACTCCTGAATGCCTCTTTGAAGAGGAGGAGTTTTCTTAAACGCACATTGGCGATAACCGCTTCCTTTAAACGAAGGTTATCTTCTTTCAAGGCATTAATGGTTTTGCTTAGAGCAGTATTTTCTTTTTTAAGGTTTACAAGAAAGATATAATTGCCCCACAGGGTTTTTACAGCTTTTACAGTTGACTGAATTGTCTTTTGAAAAGGAGAAGAGACCTCGAAGATAATCTTTTCAAAAAGATGGGGTTTCTTCCTTTCTTTAATATTTAGGGAGATAAGGAGTATGGCAACTATACAGAGAGAGGCTGTGATTACTATTACTCGATATCTTCTGAATATAGAGAGCAT
Source organism: Desulfobacterales bacterium (assembly GCA_016209225.1). Classification (GTDB taxonomy): domain Bacteria; phylum Desulfobacterota; class UBA8473; order UBA8473; family UBA8473; genus UBA8473. The sequence goes on along the minus strand of JACQWO010000005.1, from coordinate 31,777 downwards.
CTTTCCCCTTTTTAATTTTTTGTACTAAGATCGAATCATTATCTCCTTTAAAAGGGGCAGCTCGTCCAAAGCCTTTCCGGCGCCTAGAACTACAGCGGAGAGAGGATCATCGGCACGTATTATTGGAAGCCCCGTATTTTCTTTTAAAAGTAGATCTAAGTTTTTTAATAGAGCCCCACCGCCGACCAAAACAATCCCCCTATCTACAATATCGGCAGCTAATTCTGGAGGGGTTCTCTCAAGGGCTATTCGAACCGCCTCGATTATGGTATTGATAGGCTCCGCTAGTGAAGCTCTAATCTCTTCTGAATCAATCTCCAATATTTTGGGGATACCAGCCACCAGATCTCTGCCCTTTACTTCCATAGTCTTTATGTCTTTGTCGGGATAGGCTGTGCCTATGGTAACCTTAACTAACTCGGCAGTTCTTTCCCCTATTAAAAGATTGTACTTCCTTTTAATATATTGAACGATGGCATCATCCATCTTGTCACCAGCAACGCGTACAGACTGACTATAGACAATGCCAGACAAAGAGATTACGGCTACTTCAGTGGTCCCCCCACCTATGTCAACGATCATATTCCCTGCAGGTTCGCTAACAGGCAGCCCTGCTCCGATAGCAGCTGCCATTGGTTCCTCTATTAGGTAGACCTCTCTAGCGCCAGCAGACTCGGCGGTTTCCCTGACAGCGCGTTTTTCAACCTGCGTGATACCGGAAGGAACACATATAATGATTCTAGGTCTTACCAGTGCACGGCGGTTATGAATCTTTTGTATAAAGTATCTAAGCATTGCCTCTGTAATCTCAAAATCAGCTATAACACCGTCTTTCATGGGACGAATGGCAACGATGCTTCCAGGGGTTCTCCCCAACATTTTTTTTGCCTCCATCCCCACTGCTAAAACCCTTTTAATCCCTTCTGGATAGTTGCTTCGGACAGCAACCACCGATGGCTCGCTCAAGACAATGCCTTTGCCCTTGACGTACACAAGGGTATTTGCTGTGCCCAGATCAATAGCCAAATCATTGGAAAACAAGCCCAAAATAGAGTCGAAAAGCATCTAATTCTCCCTTCTAATTTTAGGAAATTCAACCATTCTTCTCACAGGAAGAGAAAGAATTCAATCGAATTTAAGGTATGTATTATGAAGAGGGAATATACCAGATAATATGTCTTATATCAAGCTATAAATTAAGTTTAAATTTCGCAACTGATTCAGGTGGATAGACTGAAGGCGGGAGACCGTTAGGACACTTTGGTCTTCAGCCTAAACATCTGAGTAATTAGTTCCTCCTGAAAATGCCTGAAGCGAGTCATAGATGGGTCAAAAAACCCGCACTAGAGAGCGGAAAAGGGAATTTTTCAGTGTGAACCAATTAGGATTTTGTCTATTTGCATCCAAATCTTTTTATTGCAAGAATTTTTAATATGTGTTAAAAAAATAGTTGGTCAAACAAATAATTATCTTTGGGCGGTTTATAAACACATATTATTTGGAGCAATATGGACTCTTTTGGAGAATATCTCAGGAAAGAGAGAGAATCAAGATCTGTTTCCCTTGAAGAGATTTCAGCAGCTACAAGGATAAGAAAGGTCTTCCTAGAGGCAATAGAGGGCGATGACACAGACAAGTTGCCTGCGGAAGTTTTTCTCAAGGGATTCTTAAAGGCCTACGCAAGTTATGTGGGATTGGACAAGGACGAGGTCGTTCTGCAATATAAGAGGTATTTAGATGGTTTGAAAAACGTCGAGGAAATCACCCCCCCCCCTAAAAAACCTCTTTTCTCCAGACGCTTACTTATAGCTTTCCCATTGGCAATAATCTTAATTGTTTTTCTATTTTTCTATTTTTACCTTGGCAAAAGAGAAGAGATTAAAACCCGTACAGATGTTATTTCTAAACCATCGGCGGCACCCTCTATGCCAACTGGAGAAACCACAGTTTACCCTCCCCCCTTGCCCGAAGAGACGGCGGGGAGCGTTGTAACAGGGGATAAACCACCGAAAGAACCTGGATCAGCTGTCTCATTGGCCGATAGGACAGAACCATTAAGACCAGAAGAGAAAAAGGCCGAATCTCAAAAAGAGGGAGAAAAAAACCTCCTGGTAAAAACTTCTGAAACAACCTGGTTAAGGGTTCAAATCGACGATAAACCACCTTTTGAAGTCCTTCTGAAGCCAGGGGAGAATTTAACATGGAATGCCCTTCGCACACTTAAATTATCCATCGGAAACGCTGGAGGGATTGACCTTTTCTATAACGGGAAAGCCCTGGGTAAGCTCGGGAATTCAGGGCAAGTGGCATCTATAACTCTGCCCAATGAGAAATTTAGGTAGTTCACCCTGAAAAAACCTTTAGCAGAGAGGAGATTTTGTTTTGAGTAAAGAAGTATTAGAGAAAACCAAAAAAACAGCAGGATTGTACATGAAAGACATAATAGGCGAAAAGCCGTATGATCTTTGGAAGGCCTTTGATAAAGACCTGGCAAAAGAACTTTCCTTATTTATAACCGGCCAGGTATACGCCAGAGAGAAAATTCCTCACAAGATTAGGCAGTTAATAACGGTAGCAGCCCTAACTGTGCTATCCCGCCTCGATGAGCTGAGACTGCACATTCAGATTGCCCTGAATGTGGGATGTGACCCCAAGGAGATAGCGGAAGTAATCTTTCAAACCTTTGTTTACGGAGGAATGCCGGCGACCAATGCCGCGCTGAAGACACTAAAGTCAGTATTAGAAGAAAGAGGTCTTTGGCCTCTGCCTGAATAGAGAAAGGGGAACCTTATCTTACCTCGTTTTCCAGCTTTTGTGCCTTTTTTTCCACTTCAAATGCCAGCTCTCTTTTATATCTCTTCAGTCCATCTCTAATTTTAGTGTACTTCACACCCAATATCTGGGCAGCGAGGATTGCTGCATTCTTTGCCCCTGTTTTTCCAATAGCCATAGTAGCAACAGGCACACCTCCAGGCATCTGGACTGTCGAAAGCAGTGCGTCTAGGCCCTTTAAAGAGGATGAGTCAATAGGAACACCAATTACCGGCAAGACAGTCTCTGCGGCAATGATCCCTGCTAGATGTGCAGCGCTACCAGCGCCGGCTATAATTACCTCAATCCCTTTTTTGATAGCAGATTGGGCATATTTTGTCGTCCTCTCAGGAGAACGATGGGCAGAAGAAATGGTCATCTCATACTCTATGTCCATGTATTCCAATATCTTTCTGGCTTCCTCCATAATAGGCAGATCGGAATCGCTGCCCATAACAATGGAAACCAACGGATTTTTCCCCTTTATATCTTTTTTCATTGCACCAGAAATTTTTTCCTCCTTTTTGCTGCGTTATTTACAATTTAAAGCCTTTCTACCAATATCCTGCCGATAATATACTCCTTCCCAGTGAATATCCTTAACCGTTCTATAGGCTAAACCAATGGCATCTTTAATCCCATGTTCCAGAGCAGTAACCCCCAGAACCCTTCCGCCACTTGAAATTATCTTTCCATCTTTTATAACCGTGCCAGAATGAAACACTTCAACATTTGGCATCTTTAAGGTTTCTTCTAGCCCGTAGATCTCAAAGCCTTTCTGATAACTTCCCGGGTAACCCTCAGATGCCATAACCACGCAAACAGCAGCCCTTTCATCCCATTCAACCTTTATCTGAGAGAGATTTCCATCTATGGTGGCCTCCAAAACAGGGATTATATCGCTCTTCATCCTCATAAGCAAGGGTTGTGTCTCGGGGTCACCAAATCTGGCATTAAACTCCAAAACCTTTGCCTTGCCATCCGTAATCATCAGTCCTGCATATAAGACCCCTTTATATTTCCTTCCTTCTGCAGCCATACCACTGATAGTTGGTTGAATGATTTCTTTCATTATCTGCCTATGTAAATCCTCTGTTACAATAGGAGCAGGGGAGTAAGCCCCCATACCACCTGTATTTGGTCCTTTATCTTCATCAAATATAGGTTTGTGATCCTGGGAAGTTGGCAGAGGAATCACAGATTCACCATCGGTAAAGACCAAAAAGGATGCCTCTTCACCAGTTAAAAACTCCTCAACCACTATCTTATTGCCCGCTTCACCGAATGCCTTTTTAACTATAATAAGATCTACAGCATCTAATGCCTCTTCAATATTCTTGGCAGGAATAACCCCCTTTCCTGCCGCCAGTCCATCGGCCTTGATTACCAGAGGAGCGCCTTTTTCTCTTATATATCCTGCTGCCTCATCTCTAGAGATGAATGTACGGTATTCCGCTGTAGGGATTCCATATTTCCTCATCAGGTCCTTGGCAAAGGACTTACTCCCTTCAATCTCTGCCGATTTTTTACCGGCGCCAAATATCCGGAGCCCTTCTTTCTCAAATTCATCGACCATGCCCATGGTTAAGGGCACCTCTGGACCAACAACAGTAAGCCCCACCCTTTCTTGTTTTGCGAATTTCGAAAGGGAGTGAACGTCTGTAGCCTGGATATCAACACACTCTGCAAGCCTGCTTATCCCTCCATTGCCGGGAGCACAGTATATCTTTGATACGCTAGGGCTCTGGTTGATTTTCCAGACCAGAGCGTGTTCCCTGCCTCCGGATCCAACTACCAGTATCTTCATTGCTTTTCCCCTGGATTTGCTAATGCCTAAAATGCCTCATCACGGTAAAGACCATGGCAATATTGTGTTCGTTGGCTGCCTGTATTATCTCTTCATCCCTTATAGATCCTCCTGGCTGGATAATGGCTGTCACCCCTGCCTTCGCAGCAGCATCTACACCATCTCGAAAAGGGAACATGGCATCCGAGGCCAAAACAGTCCCCTCTGTGGGCAAATTCGCTTTCATTACGGCTATCCTTGAAGAATCTACCCTGCTCATCTGTCCTGCACCAATCCCAACAACCTGATCTGAGGTGGAATAGACGACGGCATTGGACTTGACATGCTTACAGACCTTCCATGCAAATCTCATAGCCTTGAGTTCATCTTCTGTAGGGCTTCTCTTGGTGACTACTTTCAAGGATTTAAAGTCTACCATGCCCAGGTCTCTATCCTGTACCAGAAGCCCACCCCCAACCTTTTTCAGATCGTATCCTTCCTGAAGGTACCCTTCCATGGTAGGGACAAGGAGAACCCTCAGGTCTTTTTTCTCTTTTAATATTTCCAGTGCATCCTCATCGTATCCTGGCGCTATGATTGCCTCCACGAATGTTGAGACAATCTCCGCCGCTGTTTTGGTATCAACTTTTCGGTTAAGACCGACAATTCCCCCAAAGGCTGACGTGGGGTCACAATCCCTGGCCTTGCAATAGGCATCTACTAAGGATTTTTCAGATGTTGCAACACCACATGGGTTAGTATGCTTAATGATTACAGCCGCTATCTCCTGAAATTCTTTCACTGTCTCTAAGGCAGCATCCAGGTCAAGGATATTATTGAACGACAGCTCTTTTCCCTGAAGTTGGGAAGCATTGGATACGCAGGGTTCATTGATGATTCTTTCTGTGTAAAATGCAGCCTCTTGATGGGGATTTTCACCATAGCGCAATCCCTGGCTCCTTTTGAACTGTAACGTGAGAGTCTCTGGGAATCCATGTCTTTTTTCTTTGTTGTCTAAGCTTCCCAGGTAATTTGAAATGGCGCCATCGTATCTTGCCGTTAGCTGAAAGACCTTTTTGGCCAACTGGAAATTCGTGTCTAAGGATATAAAACCGTCATTCTCTTTCATCTCCTTTAGGACTTTCTCGTAGTCCCCTGGATCAACTATAACCGTCACGTCAGTGTAGTTCTTGGCAGCAGAACGCAGCATGGTAGGTCCTCCAATATCGATATTCTCAATAGCCTTGGACAGGGCACATCCCTCTTTGGCTATTGTCTCTTCAAAGGGATAGAGGTTGACTATTACCATGTCAATAGGTTTAATCCCGTACTCTTTCATCTTATCGAGATGTTCTTTTTTGTTTCTCTGCCCCAGAAGCCCCCCATGTATCTTTGGATGGAGGGTTTTAACCCTTCCATCCAACATTTCCGGGAACCCGGTATAATCAGATACAGATATTATGGGCATTCCCTTCTCTTTCAGCAGAGAGGCTGTCCCTCCTGTAGATAGTATTTCGACTCCCAGCGCATTCAGCCCTATTGCAAATTGCCCAATACCTTCTTTGTCTGAGACGCTTATCAATGCCCTTTTAATCTTTGCCATCTTTTTAACCCCCCCTATTTTATCCCTTCATAAACCAAGCTGTCTCCTAATCTTCTTGAGGCTGGCAAGACTGACTGTTTTGGGTACTCTTCGCCAGATTCCCATTTTATTAGACGTGGAAGATAAAAGAGCTTCATGGAATTCACACTATTTTCCTGCCGGTACTCAAAAAGCCCCTTTAATAGAGAAAAGCACCTTCTGTTTTTCTCTTTTTCATATGATAATAGAAAGGTCAGCTCAAAAAACTCTTTTGAATCCATCTTTTTGTGTCTGTACAACCCCCAGAGGAATTTTGATTCCATGTTACCCGTAGCATTTCCCTTATATTGGTAAAGCCTGAAAAGTGGAGCCCAGTTTCTTTCAAACCCCTCATCCTCTAAGGGAATAAGCTCCGGGAAGGAGAATTTAATAGAGCCATCGTGCTTTCTATTATAATAGAAAACAGGCCATATTCTAACGGATTTTGCGTCTCTAAAATCTCCTTTCCATACCATTCTTTGATATTTATTGATTAGCAAGAATCTATAGGTTGTGTCCTCGTGATCTTCAAGAATTTCTTTGTCATATGTGTATAATGGCCATAGAAAGAAACGGGTCTTTGAGTCAGGTTTCGTCTTGTATCCATAAAGAGGAAACAACCTAAAGCTTTCAATCTCTTCTCCTTTGCCATAATGGAAGATCGGCCAGGGCAGATCCCATTGTTTATAGTTATTCGCTTTATCATTGGTATAGTTGAAAAAAGGCCAAAGAAAGGTCTTCGAGTTCTTTTGTGGGGAGCTGGAATCTACAAATAACGGGAAAACAGCCGTAAACCTTTGGGGGTTGTCAGTATCCAGGTTAGTTTTTTGAAAGAAAAATATAGGCCATAATCCGAAATACTCGGAATATTCACCTTCTTTTTCCCGATGTCCGAAGAGAGGCCACGCCCTGACCCCTCTTTTGTCTCCTCCTGTGGTATAGGAAAAGATTGGCCAAAGGACGTTGTATGTCCAGGAATCGTCATCTTTGGAGTCAGAATACACAGGCCAGAGGACGAAGCGGATCTGATCCTTTCCAAACCTGTGGTTTAACCGTCCGTATATAGGGAAAACCCCCCAGTAGCTCTTATCCTCCCCATCTTTGCCCCAGAAGACAGGGAAGAACCCGAAATCAGAGGTCTTCTTGGAGTCTTCGGTTAGATCCTTGTGAGAAGAAAAAAAGGGAATAAACTGAGAAACCCTTTCTTTGTCTGTCTTTCTGTACTTGCCGAGCGGGTATAAGAACTCCACCTCCTTAAAATGGTCATCTTCCTTCTCCCTCACATAAAAAAAGGGCCTGAAACCATATTCTTTCTCCTTCGGTTTAGACTGGAAGGTAAAAAAGGGACCGGCAGCATCTAATTCGGTTGATTCTTTGTCGATGTCCCTGTCATAGTTGAATAAAGGTTCCACATTGAACCTGCGGTTATTTGTAAGAGAAGTGGCGCATCCAGAAGCAAGGATCAAGAGAAAAAGAGTCGTTATAAAGATAATAGTTCTTTTCATCCTGTCTCCTTAAGTAGTTACTTTTCTCCTATCTCAACACAGTGCCTAAAACAGTCCCCAATACAGTTACAGGGGTTTGCTCCTGTACCCCTTCAGCTGCCTTATTAACCTTCTTTATGGCGCTCTTTGTCTCGGTATAAAGGGTCTCGTCAGTGATCAACTTGCCCAGGGTTCCCTCACCCTTTTCAATCTTTTTGGCTATATTGTTAAGGCTTGTCATGGCATCTTTGGACTGGTCATATAGGGTTTTGTCCGTCACCAGTTTACCCAGAGTTCCCTCACCATCATCGATCTTCTTGACTATCTTATTAAGGCTTGCCATGGCATCTTTGGACTGGTCATAAAGGGTTTTATCTGCCACCAGTTTACCCAGAGTTCCCTCACCATCATCGATCTTCTTTGCTACCCTGTTTATGGTGTTAAAGGTATCTCCTGCTTTGGCGGAGACCCCAGCCAGGTCTCGGCTAAGATTTTCAAAATTACTCATAGTAGTACTAAATTTTTCTCTATTTTGTTTTATTGTTATATTCAAATCAGAGGTTATCTCTTTAATATTTTCAAAGGTCTTTTTCAAAGACTGTTCGCCTTCTCCCCCCCCCAATACCCTGTTTAAGGAGGCAGTTACTCCTTTAATATCTGTAGCAACAGAGCCAATTTGAGTGAAGATTTGATCAATGTCTGCCGGAGATGCCCCCTGTCTGACTTCGGCGTTTTGTTGGACAAATACATCTTTAGACGAGCCCGGTTGAATCTCGATGTATTTTTCTCCTAAAAGACCCTCTGATTTTACAAAAGCCATAGAGTCAATGGGCAGTGTTATCTGAAAGGGAAGGCGTAAAGTCACCTTTGCCTTTCCATTCTCAAGGACAATATTTTCTACCCTGCCTACTTCAACCCCTGCAATCCTAACAGGTGAATTCTTAACCAATCCTGCGGCAGAGTCCAGCTTTGTAAATATCCTATATCCCACCGCCCTGCCAATCCCTATCTTCTCTATATTTACAGTCATATAGGCAAGGACAAGTATCCCCAGGACCACGAATACACCTACCTTTATTTCAGTAGATATCTTTTTCATAATAAACCCCCCTATTCTTCACTCCCCTCTGGTTATTGGGCCTTCTGACTTTCCCTGAATAAACTGCTGTACTATCTCGTTCTTTGAATTTCTTATCTCATCAGGAGTGCCTATTTCTATGATTTTGCCCTTATAGAGCATGGCGATCCTATCACCTATTTTATAAGCGCTTACCATATCATGGGTGATGGCTATAGACGTAACCCTCAGCTTCTCCCTCAACTGGATAATCAGTTCATTGATTACATCGGCCATTATAGGATCTAACCCGGTAGTCGGTTCGTCGTAGAGGAGGATTTCGGGCTCCATTGCTATTGCCCTGGCCAGACTAACCCTCTTTTTCATTCCACCACTAAGCTCAGAGGGCATTAGCTCCTCAATCCCCTTTAACCCCACGAGGTTGAGCTTTTCAGTAACTATACCCCTTATATCATCGTCCTTAAGATTGGTATGCTGTTTTAACCCAAAACCTACATTTTCCCATACCGGCATTGAGTCAAATAGGGCGCCGAACTGAAAGAGCATACCGAATTTCTTCCTCATTTCATTGAGCATAGCCTCATTGAAGGAAGTCATGTCTTCGCCATCTACAAATATGGTTCCTTTGTCGGGTTTGATCAGACCAATTATGCACTTAATCAACACACTCTTTCCCGTACCACTTCCGCCTATTACTACCATATCCTCGCCGCGAGTCACCTCTAGATTTAATCCCTGGAGCACATGGTTTTCCCCAAAGGATTTGTAGAGGTCTCTGACCACAATCATGCTGTCTGGTTTAATATATTGTTGGCCATCGTTTGGCATTTTAAGTTTGTCTTGCCCCCCTATTTTCAGAACATCATGGCAGTAATGAAGTAGTTGGATATCAGGATTGTCAAGGAGGAGAGCACCACCGCTTTGGTTGTAGCTTTACCAACCCCTTCAGCCCCGCCCCGAGTATTAAAACCTTGATAACAACTTATGGTAGCGATTATTATTCCGAAGACACAGGCCTTTAACAAACCGGTGTATATATCATCCAATTTCATATAGTCCCATGTCCTTTTGATGTAGATTGTAGAATTGGTACCCAGCAGGGTCACACTGACCAGATAGCCCCCTATAATCCCAATTATGTCGGACAAGATAACCAAAACCGGCATTACAAATAGAGCGGCCAAGAATCTGGGGACTATGAGAAACTTGATGGGATTGGTAGCCAGGGCGTAAAGGGCATCAACCTGTTCTGTTACCTGCATAGTGCCAAGTTCAGCGGCCATGGCTGCCCCAACTCTGCCTGAGACCATCAGGCCGGAAAGCACAGGCCCAAGTTCTCTAACCATAGATAGAGCAACAACTGTACCTACGAATGCCTCAGCATTGAATCTTCGAAATCCTGTGTAACTCTGCAAAGCCAAGACCATTCCAGTAAAGATTGACATTATAAGCACAACCGGGATGGAATTAACCCCCACTTCTTCCATCTGTCGTACAATGTTTTTGAGGTTTAGAGGGGGACGAAATGTCCACATGAGTGTCTTTATAAAGAGAAGCATTATTCTTCCACTCTCTTCAATAAAGCGTATTACTAGAGAACCCAAAAAATCAAAGAACTTAAGCATAAGATTTCTTCCCGATAATCCTTCCGCCTTTTATATAAATCCTGGGGACACGCTTGCTTACCCCACAAAAGACCTCATAGGATATAGTCCCGATCTTATCAGCAATATCAGCAACGGAGATTTCTTTGTCTCCCTGTCTACCTATTAAGACTGCTTCGTCACCTACGTGTACATTGGGAACATTGGTTAAATCGACCATTGTCATATCCATACACACTGTTCCCACCACCGGTGCTTTTTCCCCTCTAATCAAGGCGGATCCTCTGTTGGACAAGAGCCTGCTATAACCATCTGCATAGCCAATAGGCAAGGTAGCTATAACCGAATCCCTTTGAGTTGTAAAGGTTCTTCCATAGCTGATACTATATCCCGCAGGGACCCTCTTTATTTGCATAATCTCTGTCTTTAAGCTCATAACCGGTTTCAGGTGGATCTTTTCGGCAAATCTGGAAGAAGGGCATGCCCCATAGAGCATTAAACCAGGTCGCACCACGTTGCAAAAGGAAGGCGATAAGTCGATAGTTGCGGCACTATTGGCAATATGCCTTATAGGGGGGAAGAAACCCAACTTCTCTATTTCTTTGAGGCACTCTTCAAATCTCTTCAACTGTAAGGAAGTAAAGTCTAGATCTTCCGAGCTATCTCCAGAAGCCGTTGATAAATGGGAGAGCACCCCTTCAACCTCCAGATTCACCATAGTCTTTAATTTACTAAAAAATGGCCTTATATCTCCAGGTAATATCCCAATCCTTCCCATACCAGTATCAATCTTTACATGAACCTTAATCCTTTTATTTACCCTTTTACCTTCGTCAGCCAATCTTTGGGCAGTATTTGAATCAAAGATGACCGGAGTAAGATTGTATTCAATAGTTTCCTTAATCTGTCCTTTGAACACACCGTTCAATATGATAATTGGTTTCTTTATTCCTGCCTTTCTCAGAGAGATACCTTCTTCAGATATGGCCACACCAAGCAGGTCTACCCCTAACCTCTGGAGCTCTTCCGATATAAATGTGGCGCCATGTCCATATCCATCGGCCTTAACCACAGCCAGCATCTTCGTCTCTTTGCCAACTTTTTTCCGTAGTTGTTCATAGTTGAACTTTATGGCATCAAGATCGATTTCGGCAATTGTAGGGCGGTGAGGAGTCAACTTTCTTCCTTATTGATTGTTATTCTAGCTTAGCCACCAGCCGGCAACAAGTAATGGCGTAAAAATATCTGATTAATCGTTTCGTGTCAAGGGGTTTTTGGGAGAGGAGAAGGGGGGGGGTGAGTAATGAATCTAATGGAATACAGCCCTGAGAAGTTTTGTTGCAAGCCTTAACCTATCTACATCTGCTTCTTCGATCAATGATTGAATGCGTTCTTTGAGTTCCTTAGAGTTTGAGACCTCATGGGCATAAAGGAAGATTTCAAACAATTCAACCTTCAGAGCCAAAGCCAGTTGGATCAGGGTATCAAGGGTAGGATTCTCTTTGCCCCTTTCGATGCTGCTTAGATATTTGGAGCTGATCCCAATTTTTTCGGCATTTAGGGACATCCCCCATATTTCACTTTTTCTGAGAATTTTGGCAAAGAGGCAGAATTTTAAGGACAAGAGAAAAGAAGGGATAATAATGAAGATTCGCTTATACGTCTTCAAACCAATGAGAAGGGAAAAATGAGAAGAATGTTTTCAATGTGAATAAGTTATCTCTCATTTTTCCTGGACCTAGACCTGCCACACCTGCCTTTCAACAGTCTCGCCCTGATACTCTCTTCAATTTTTCGCAGGCAGCTCTCCGCGGAAAATTCCTTGCAAGATAAAGACATATCTGATAAAAAGGAGAATATCAGGTGTCTTTTGAGGGGGTAATGCCCCCCCCAGTCTTCTCAGACAACACATTCCTCTCCAGGCTCCAGGACTATTAACTCAACACCAGGAGCCTCTTTCTTTGCAAGATCGACGAACCTGCTGGCATCTTGTTCTAGGACAGGGAAGGTCTTGTAATGCATAGGGATCACTCTTTTGGGTCTTAGGAGCTTCAAGGCAGCAACAGCCTGGATTGGATCCATGGTAAAATGACTGCCTATAGGAAGTAGGGCTATATCAATAGTATAGATGTCTCCCAGGATCTTCATGCTCGCAAAGACACCAGTATCTCCTGCATGGTAAATAGTAAGCCCGTTTTCCAATTTAATGATGTACCCGCATGGGGCACCGGTTTCAGATGAATGGAATGCCTGGGTCATGGTAATGGTGATGCCGGCTATGGTCGTACTCCCGCCTATATTCATGCCAATGCTACCAGGCAACGCATCTCCCTCGTGTGAAGAAAGCCCTGTTTTCAGTCTTCCAACCGTCTCAGGTTGCCCTATCACCGCACCGCCGGTTTTTTTAGAAATGTCCACTGCATTTGCCGAGTGGTCGAAGTGGTCATGTGTGACCAGAATAATGTCAGCTTTGTTTAAATCATCAAGCTTAACAGGGCAAAGTGGATTGCCGGTTATCCATGGATCGATCAAGATTACTTTGCCCTTGGATGTGGTGATAGAAAAAAAAGCATGACTCAACCATTTAATAGTAGTATTTGCCATTTTTATCCCTCCTTGTTAAAGTTCTTAATCCGCTTTCTTGACAAACCAGATACTTTTAGATTTCCCCTTTCTGCTTCTCCTATCCAATATTTATAATTTCTACTGTTCCTTTCTCTCCATCTATATAGAGCAATCTGTTCCTCAATAGCCCCCCCTTTTTAAAATAATCTTTACCGCCTCTTGTGCTTGCCAGGAAGCCACCATGGCAGGAGTTGTGCTAGGGGTGCCCAGCTCGGTCTCAATTCCGGAATCGGGAAGGTTGTCTTTGGAGCTGTAAATCCCTTGAAGCCCTTTGTCTTCTGGTAATAAACTATCCCTTATCCAAGACCAATTCCGTCAATCTTTGCTTCACAATCCGGACAGAGACCATCCTTAACCCTGTTCTTTAGGATTTGGTATCCATATCTTTGTATCAACAGTTCCTTGCAGTTATAACAATAGGTATTCTCCCCCTCATCCCCCGGGATGTTGCCGCAATAGACATACCTTAAGCCAACTCCCAAGCCTATCTCCCTTGCCCTGTGAAGCGTTTTTGCAGATGTTCTTGGACGATCCAGCAACTTATAGGTAGGGTGGAAGGCACTCACATGCCAGGGTATCTCTTCCCCTACTTCCTTGATAAATTCTGCAATACTCTTAAGTTCCTCTTCACCATCATTCAATGTGGGTATTATCAGGGTGGTAATCTCGACCCAAACCCCCAGCTCTTTCAATGTCCTTATGGAATCAAGCACAAAATTCAGTTTGGCACCACAGATTTCTTTATAGAAATCGTCAGAAAACGACTTGAGGTCTACATTCGCTGCATCCAGATAAGGTCTTATCTTATGTAGCGCCTCTTTGGTCATATAGCCATTGGTAACAAAGACATTTTTTATTCCCTTTTTATGGGCCAACTCTGCCGTATCATAGGCATATTCGAAGAATATGGTGGGTTCTGTGTAAGTATAAGAAATGCTTTTGCAATTATACTGTAGTGCCTGGGACACAATCTCTTTGGGCTCAAGATCCCTGCCTGGTATCAGATCCTGATCTCTGGGCATCTGGGAAATATCCGAATTCTGACAATGCAGACACTTGAAGTTACACCCTGCAGTGGCTATAGAGAAGGATTCCGAGCCGGGAAAGAGATGAAAGATAGGCTTCTTTTCTATGGGGTCTACGTTTCTTGAAATAGCCTTATTGTAAACCAGAGAGTAGAGAACTCCCTCCCTGTTCTCCCGTACACCACAGACCCCCCTCTTTAAGGGAGCGATGGTGCATCTGTGATTGCACAGGCTGCACTTAACCTTTCCGTCTCCTGATTTATCATACAGCATCGCTTCTTTCATTGATTATGTTACCTTGTTCATCCCATCTTCTCAAGTACAGATTCGATCTTTGTTTCGGAGGTGGCGGGCTTGTCCCTTCTGTCGTCGATCTTTACTGTTGTGACCACACGCATAACCCCCTTTTTAAAAGGGGTTTCGTGCATCTCTCTAATTATACTGAGAATCCTGTCAAGCTCTCCCTCGATGATAGTGCCCATGGAGGTCAATTCATATTTAATGCCAGATTTTTTAAGCACCTTTACAGCGCCCGCCACATATTCACTAAGGCTGGTATGGGGGAGCCCTATAGGTACGATGCTTACCTCAACTATTGCCATCTGACTCTCCTTTTCCTCAGTTTTTCTCTCTTTGTTTAGCGGTTTCTTCTACTGCCGAAACATTCGTCCCAGCGGGACGAATGTTTTTCCCCCAACCCTCTACCTGAAATGTTAGTTACCCATTTCTTCTTTAACGATTTTCATTTCTATAAGTCTATGTTTTTCGTGTTCTATCTCGGTTTTCAAGACTTCAGGGTCAGGAAGTTGCAGTTTGTATTTTGAAGCAAATATTTTATTGCTCATGCCGCCCAGTGCATACTCGACTACCGTCTTCTTTTTATCAGCGCAGAGAATTATACCAACCGGGTCATTTTCTTCAAGAAGTTTTTCTTTGTCTTTAAGATAGTTCAGATAAAGGTTCATCTGTCCGGCATCTGCATGACTGAATTCGCCAATCTTTAAATCTATAGCAACGAGACATCTCAGAATTCTATGATAAAAAAGGAGGTCAAGACGATAATGGCTCCCTTCGAGGGTTATCCTCTTTTGTCGTGCAACAAAGGTAAAACCGTTTCCTAATTCAAGAAGAAAATGCTCAAGATGCTTGATTAAAGCCTCTTCCAATTGTGATTCTGAATACTCATCCTTCAATCCAAGGAATTCAAGAATATAAGGGTCTTTGATTTCATCTTCGGGTTTGAGGGTGATGGGTTTTTCGTGTGCTTTTGCAATAACTGCCATCTTACGTTTGGACAAAGCGGTTCTTTCATAAAGCATAGATTGAAGCTGCCTGTCTAATTGCCTCACTGACCAATTTCCCCGGGTGCATTCTGCTTCATAGAATTCACGCTTGAATGGTTCGTCAAGACGCATAAGCAGGCGATAGTGAGACCATGAGAGGGGAAACAAGTTATTGAATGATTCTACAGACAGTGTCTGAAGTTTTGAGGGCAATACTTTGGAAGGAACTAATTCGCTACACGGTGTGTGTCGGATGTTAGTTTCATCAGACTTTCTAGATTCGCTACACAGTGTGTAGCGTTTTTCAATATCTCCATAAATCAGATAAAACTGGCGAACTGCCCTCAAGTGAGGCTCACCCCATCCTTTGCCAAATTGTTTAGTCAGATCATCGGAAAGAGACTTAAGCAAAGCCTCACCATACCCCGCCCTTTCTTTACCCTTTTGCTCATACTCTACAATCCTTCTACCCATCAGCCAGTAAGTAGCGACCAGAGCCGTATTCACATACCGCACCGCCGCCATGCGTCCCTGCTCGATAAGAGAGGCAAGCTCGGTAATGAGAGATGAATAGTTTAGTGTTTTAGTAACTTTTTTCATTTCCCGTAATGTATAAAAAAGCAGCCGCTTTTACTGCTTTTCCAGTTCTGCCAGTTCCTCTTTAAGCTGTTTTATTTGCTTTTCTATTTCCTTGATTTGTTGTCGTTTCTTCAGCTCTTCTGGATCAGGTACTTTTTCTTTAGGATAGTCATCCGCGACTTTTTTAATGAACGAGACGGCTTCTTCAAGGGATACTTCAAAAAACTCTCTGTTAGCTGCATAGCGGTATTTAGCCAGCTTATCATGGATTATTCTTTCGACTATATTGCACTTACTCACTTCGATTTTAAAGTAAACACTAAAAGGTGTTGGAAGCCCCGTTTGTCTAGACATCTCAATAGCTCTTTCTTCTGGAGTTCTTTGGGTTACTCCAATTTTTAAAAGATTTTGCTGGAATGTAGGATTTATCAGAACGTAGATCCAACCATTATAGTGTTCGCTCTTTGTTTCAACTCCATCTTCTATTTTTTTCTTAACATCCCCTTTTATAAAGACATAGTATTTGCTTTTTTCGTCTTTAGGTAGCAGAAAAGGAATTGACCCCTCGGTTAGTACTTTAGGTAAAAGAGGGACATCCGGTGGATAACAACCTGAAAATACATTCATTTTTTCATTTTCTGCAAACTCAGAGTAGTTTACAAAATGATGGCTACACTTAGGAAATTGAAACCCCTCGTCGTCTTCAATAAAGAGCGATTTAATTATGGGAAGTCCTGTCATTGTTGTTTTATTTTGAATTTCACCATGAGGCTCCAGAGGCCGTGACGACAACCCGCTCCCGCGCCAGTTCTGCTGCATAGGCTATGGCGGCTTGAATGTCTTCCGAGGTCAGGGAAGGATAGCTTTTTAATATTTCAGTTGCTTCGTTGCCCGCAGCTAAGTTATCCAGAATCACAGAAATCATGATCCTTGTCCCTTTAATACAGGCTTTCCCATGACAAATATCAGAATTTACGGATATCCTCTCTTGCCAGTTCATTTGCTTTCCCCCCCATATTGCTTCGTTTCGTTCGTTTGGGTTACCCGATTCTCATAAAATTAGGGATATTGCTTTACCATTCATAGAGGGACGATCTCCTATCCCAGGATAACCATCGCTATCTGTTCTACAACCTCGAAGTGTCTGTCTCTTGTAAGGAGCGTTCCCCCTACTTCCATGCAGGATGCCGCGATCCATACATCATTGATCGGTATTTTAGCCCCCTTTTTTTGTAATGATAAGAATATGATGGCGTACTTTCTGGCAACATCTCCATCTACATCAATAATTTGTACCTTCAACCGGTTGATGAACTGCAACAATTTTCTCTCATTGAATTGCTGGCGATTTCCTTTCATGAACCCGAAATTGAGTTCACCTATAACTATGCTGGGTAAATAAAGGTATTCGCCATGGGTGGCCAAGAAGTCTACCGTTTCAGGCAATCCCTCGGCATAGTCACTGTAGATATTCGTATCGAGTACAAGTTTCAATTCCAATCCTCATCATTTATCTGGTTAAAGATATCGGTTGTTTTTCTCAGTTCTTCTGCTTCGTCATGTGAGAGCCATCCTGCAAGTTCCCGGATCGTCTTTTCGCGATCATTCACCAAGCCCAATTTTTCATCCACTGCATCCAGAATATATGCCGATTTTGTCTTACCCGCTTTTATGGCAGCTTTTGTAATCATCTCTTCTTTTTTCGGGGGTATTCTTAAGCTTAAAGGCATAGGCACAATCCTCCTCGTATCGCATTTTAATAAATTGTATCTCGAAATAGTTATGGTGTCAATGGTTAACAGAAAAAAATCGGCAGCTGTTTTTTGAGTTCATCGAAGATGTTGTTGATGAGTTCATTTTACCCCCTGTCTTCACTAAGGAATACTCTATACCCCTTATAGGTCATATAAACGTCGGCTTTGCTGGACACTTCAAAGGGCGAGTGCATACCAAGGAGAGCTACCCCGCAGTCCACTATATCCATTCCGTAGCTTGCAAGATATTTGGCTATAGTTCCCCCGCCGCCCTCATCTACCTTGCCCAGTTCTCCGGTCTGCCAGACAATATTGTTGCGGTTAAAGACCTGCCTAAGCCAGCCTACATATTCTGCACTGGCATCACTTGAACCGGATTTTCCTCTGGAGCCGGTGAATTTTGTGATACAGATTCCAAACCCTAGCTTTGCAGCATTCCTCTTTTCATGAACGTCCTGGTAATCCGGATCAAGGGCGCCATTAACATCGGCTGAGATAGCCCGGGAGTTCATCAGGGTTCTTCTCACAGCCCCATCATCTGCCTTAACCCCCTCAAAGGATAACAGATCGGCAACCACAGCCTCCAGAAATCTGGATTTAGCGCCCGTATTTCCTTCACTGCCTATCTCTTCCTTATCAAGGAACAGGGCCAAAACAGCCTCTTTTGGGTTATCTATGTCTCCTATTGCCCGCATGCCGGTATATGCGCATGACCTATCGTCCTGCCCGTAAGAACCTATCAGGCTTCTATCCCATCCTATGTCTCTGGCCTTTTCAGATGGCACCAGTTCCAGTTCAGCGCTGATAAAATCCTCTTCGATCAAGCCAAAATTATCATTGAGGTATTTAAGAACCTGGAGTTTTATTCTATCCTTGGTATCCTTATCGGGGAATGGTATGCTTCCGGCAAGTATGTTTAGTTTTTCACCAATAACTGCATCCTCCAGTTTCTTTTCGTATTGAACCTTATGGGCAAGGTGGGGAAGCAGATCAACTATGGTAAAAATCGGTTCCGTCTCTTTTTCTCCCAGGCTTAAATCCAGTTCGCTTCCATCCTTTTTGATGATCTTTCCGTGTAAGGACAATGGGCGTGAGACCCACTGGTATTTCTTTATCCCCCCGTAATAATGGGTTTTAAGTAGGGCCAGATCAACGTCTTCATACAGGGGATTTTGCTTTAAATCCAGGCGAGGCGAATCTATGTGGGAAGCAATTATTCTTATTCCCTTTTCTATTGGCTTTTCTCCAAGGATGCCCATAGCTATGGCTTTGTTGTGGAGTACCCGATAGACTTTTTTTGCCTTTCCTAAAGGTTCTTCAATCCTTTTAAATCCCTTTTCTTCTGCAAATTTAATAATCTCCTTAACCGCTTGCCGTTCTGTCTTGGCTCTATTAAGAAATTCTTTATATCCTTCTGCAAAGAGAAAGACCCCCTCTTTTTCTTTGCTGTCCAGTCGATCCCAGACCATGTCCCTCTTCAGCATCAGCTTTTCTTTTATCTCTTTAACTTCAGGTTTTTCGTCCTGCTCTGGCATGTTATTCTCCTCTCCTTATGCTAGAACTTCTATCCCTTTCCTAAAGCCTTCAATGTCTCCTTAAAGACCTTGTAAAATCTATCATTGTCGGAAATAGACTTTCTGAGCACATTCTTTATCTGAGACAAATCTTTCTGGTTGATAACCACGTTTGCACTCTTTGAAAATGCCATCATATTATCAAGGGTGGTGTATTGCTTCCCGATCAGTGCGAAAAAGATATTTCTTCTGGTGACTATAGGCATAGGCTGGATGTGATTTAAAACAGGATTCTCAGACGGAGGCCCTCCGCCGAACTCCTCATTGAGAACTATAGCATCATAATGGGTAAACCTCATTTTCTCCAGCACATCTTTCGGATCTGTTCCTGCACTCACCCTGTATCCTAGCTCTTTCAATGCCGATATTAGTATTTCTTGATTGGATTGATTATCGTCACAGATTAAGGCTGTTTTTTCATCATCTTGAAAGGAGTTGACCATTGTTTCATCAGAAGTCTCCTCTGATAGTGTTCTAGTATCAACGGAGATATTAGCATTACATTTAGGGCATGGGATGTTTACTACCTTATCTTTAGGTAGCTTTTCATCCGGAATCTTTAATCTGGTTTTACACGTTTCACATAAGATCTCCATTTGTCTCCTCCTGCAACTATTCAGGTTGTCAGGTTCACAGTTCACGGTTGGTTGGAAGTCCTGGCTTGTTTGTTAGACGGTACACTTTTCGAGTCAATTCACGTGCCAGTTGCCAGGCCTCAATATCTTCAAACCGTTCAATCTTTCCGACTCTGGCGGACTCTCTAACCTTGAACTGTGAACCTTGGAACTTTGAACCTGAGTAGTTATCCCCCCTTAGTGTTTTTTCCCATAAGGGTCTTCTTTGCCGTAGTCTTCATCTATGTCTAACCCTTCAATATCGGTAGTCTTCTCTCCCTTTCCACTCTTAATCATGTCTATCCCTCTCCCCACTATGGCCTTTTTCGAAGCGTATGCCATGGCTGTTTCCTCAGTGATCAGACCTGCTTCGTACTTTTCGATGATGTCTGTGTCGAATGTCTGCATACCGTAGGCATCCCCTACTGAGATTATGTCATAGAAGGTCTTTCCCTCCGCCTCTCCGTTTAAGATAGACTCCTTAACCCTGAGGTTCGTGCCCATAATCTCGAATACAGCTACTCTACCCCCACCAACTTTGGGCAAAAGCCTCTGGCAGACTATCCACCTTATAGTGTCTGCCAGACGGATCCTGATCTGTCTTTCCTCTTCCTGATCGAACATGCCAATAATCCTATTGATTGTCTGCCCGGCATCCACCGTATGAAGAGTGCTCATAACCAGATGTCCTGTTTCCGCTGCACTTAACCCTATCTCTACCGTTTCTCTATCCCTCATTTCACCAACCAGAATCACTTTAGGGGCCTGACGAAGGGCTGCCCTGAGGCCGTTGGCAAATGAATCAAAGTCACTGCCCAACTCTCTCTGGTTAAAGGTGGCCTGTTTGTGAGGATGTACAAATTCTACAGGGTCTTCCAGGGTAATTATGTGGATAGATTTCGATTCATTCATGTCGTTTAACATAGCAGCCAGAGAGGTAGTCTTTCCGCTACCCGTTGCACCTGTCACCAGGATAAGGCCGTTTTTCTCCTGGGCTATCTTAGAAAAGACCTCCGGAACGCCTAGCCCTTTGATAGTAGGGATTTTAGTCTCCAGTTTTCTCATTACTATAGAATAAGAGCCTCTCTGGGAAAAGATGTTTACCCGGAATCTGGCCTTTCCAGCCAGGTAATAGGATGAGTCACAGGACCCCTCTTTTAATAGTGTATGGAGAAGACGCCGATCCTGGTTAATGAGATTGAGGGCAAATATCTCTGTCTGGAAGGGAGTCAGTTTATCTAGGGGTGGATTCATTGGGACAGAGACCAGTTGTCCGGATGATTCGGCCTGTAAGGGTTTGTCTGCAGTAAAATTTAAATCAGAAACATTGCCATGGGTTTGTAACATGGTATCCAATATGCGGTCAGTTTCAGGTTTTCTCATAGTGTTTCTCCCAATCAACAGAGGTTTGTGTATTTAATGCCTGCCAGTTAATCCTTTATCAGACGTTACTATTCAGGTTGTTTAGTCTGTTAGGCTACAGTCTAACAGTCTACAGCCTATCCACCTAAGCAGTTACTATCATACATCAGTAAAATCACCAGGGGGCTTTTTTAATAAAGGCAGGAATTTAGACTTGTCAATACATTTATTATATGCCTCATCCGGGTCAATCTGCCCTTTTTGCAGATATTGCATAATAGCATCATCCAGGGACTGCATCCCGTATTTCTTCCCTGTTTGAATTGTAGAGGGTATCTGAAAAGTCTTACCCTCTCTAATCAGATTGCGTACGGCTGCTGTACAGATAAGTATTTCAAGGGCAGCGCATCTTCCTTTTTTATCTATCCTCTTGAACAGGGTCTGAGCTATTACAGCCTTAATGCCATCAGCTAAAGTAGACCTGATCTGGTCCTGTTGATTAGCCGGGAAAACCTCTATAACCCTGTCAACTGTTTTAGCAGCACTGGTAGTATGAAGTGTGCCGAACACCAAATGTCCAGTGGCGGCAGCCTCTATTGCCAGCGCAATAGTTTCTAGATCTCTCATTTCTCCTACCAGGATGATATCGGGGTCTTCTCGCAATGCCCCTCTCAAAGCCGCTGAAAATGATTTTGTATGAGATCCTACTTCCCTATGGTTTACTATACAGCCTTGACTCTTATGGACAAATTCAATGGGATCCTCAACGGTAATAATGTGATCTTTCCTGTTTTTATTTGCGTAGTCTACTATGGCTGCCAGTGTTGTAGATTTGCCACTCCCTGTTGGCCCTGTTACCAAAACCAGGCCTTTAGGAAGCAAGGCTAATTTGGTAATTACAGGTGGAAGGCCGAGTTGTTCTGCTGTTAATACCTCACTGGGGATTTCTCTGAATACGGCACCTACCCCATATTTCTGTTGAAAAAAGTTGGCCCTGTATCTAGCCAGGCCAGGTATTTCATACCCAAAGTCTACGTCTCCTGTTTCCTCAAAAGTCTTTACCTTCTCTTCCGGGGCTATTTCATAAAGCATAGCCTTTAACTCATCATTTTCAAACTGCTTGTATTTTACCCTTTCCATATCGCCTCTGATACGGAGTATGGGTTGAGAGCCGGATACCAGGTGTAAATCAGAGGCCCCCTGTTCATGCATCAGCTTAAAAAAGGCATCTATCTTTGCCATTTTCATCCTCCTGTAAATATATTAAAGCACTATATAGGGTTCCAGGATTCTAGGGTTCAAGTGGTTGTTTTCTAAGGTATTTAATAAGCGCTTTTCACTTGAATCCTTCACCCCCTCACCCCTTGAATCCTAATTTAACAGTATAGGAATTTCCTTTTTAAATAACTTTAGGCACTTTAAACTTTAGCTCACTTTAGGCACTTAACTTGATAGAGTAAGGGTACAACGGTAATTATAATGGTTAATTGTGGGTTAGGCAAACAAATTTTTCTTTTTCAATTTCAGGCTTTCCTGATAGACTTCTCTTTTGGAGATACCCTTCTCCTCTGAAATCATCTTGACCAAGTCCTTCATAGGCAAGTTATATCTCTTCTGATAGTCCTGTAGTAGTTGAGATGTCGAGGTATCATCTCCACTGTCTAGCGCCCTCTTTCCCGATACCAAAAGGGTGATTTCTCCCTTAATTTGTCGTCCCTTTAACACGTTTAAGACATGGGTTATTTTCCCTCTTATCACCTCTTCAAAGATCTTGGTCAGTTCCCTGGTCACAACTACCTCTCTATCGCCGCATATCTCTAGTAAGTCCTGGAGGGTAGCCCGTAACCTGTTAGGTGATTCATAGAAGATAAGAGTCCTTTTTTCTTCTACCACCTTTTCAATAAGCTTCTTTCTTGCCGTGATTTTGTTCGGCAGAAAGCCCTGGAAGACAAAACTATCTGTAGGAAGCCCTGAGACGCTAAGAGCAGTGATTACGGCTGATACCCCTGGTATAGGGATAACTGATGTTGAGCTTTGGAGTGCGAGTTTAATGAGGTGGTAACCAGGGTCTGAAATACCAGGGGTGCCGGCATCTGAAACAAGAGCTATATTCTCCCCGGTCTCCAGCCTGTCTATGAGTTGTTTGCCTTTGATAAGTTTATTGTATTCATAATAGCTGGTCAAAGGAGTTTTAATGCTGTAATGGTTAAGTAGAATCCTTGTCCTTCTTGTATCTTCAGCGGCAATAAGATTAACTTCTTTTAGTGTTCGCAAAGCCCTAAGGGTAATATCCTCCAGATTGCCTATAGGTGTGGCAACAATGTACAGCGTTCCTTTAGATTTGGAAGGAGTGGTCTTGTCCATGATTTTTACTTATTCACCCAATAATCTGCCAACACTTCAGCCTGTTTAAGCACTGTATCAACTGCTTTTTGTTGCTTGTCCGGCGGGTATCCATTGATTCTTCTTGATCGATGCCTCAAGCATATCCAGAAGATTCTTGCCTTCTATTTATCGTAAAGAAAACATTATTCTCCGGATTCTGAAAATCAACCAGCCAGACCAGCTCGCCGCGTTCCTGGCCATCTTTATGCACTGTGACCGGAACGCCTTCGGCAAGCATCTTATGAAAGGTTTCGTTCGCGTCAATAAGTTGTAGAGAAAACACGGACAACGCTGCTTTAAGGGCTTCCTGCCGGGCTGTTTCCGGCACCGCTGGATTCAGGTGCTTTATGGCTTGTTCCAACGTATGCCTTGAAACGACATCGCTATAGCTTCCGCGCTTTTCCGGTTCACCGTATGATGATTCAGATTCAGCCACCATAAAAGCCTGAGTGGCTTCAACATCGGGCGCAATGGACGGCCCCGAGATGTAGGAAAAACCGAGCTGCTTGAGTTCGTCAATAGAAAAGACTTCAATTTCGGACTCAGTAAAGGCAGTCATTATTCTTTCCTGAAGTTTTTTCGAACCTTATACATGCGCTCTGTAAAACCACCGGTATTCAGAAACTCTTTTTCCAGAAATTTTATCTGTTGCCATAGCAAATAGCTTGCCTGGTTTATCAGGCAGATGAGTGTGTTTGCCAGTCGTTCTGCCGACAGCTCCGAGAAATGATAATTGTCTGACATGTCTGACCCGTAGGACTTGTCAGACTTGTCAGATCTGAATTTTCCCCGGACTTCTAAGGCTTCGGGATCGTTTTTGGCCCACTGGCGCATTTTTTTCTGTCGCAGGAAATCCTCGAAATCGAGCAGCAATTCGCCAAGACTGGCTCTGGCAACCCCGGTCAATTTCAGCTCGGTTTTCTTTGATGTTGCTGAAGCAAGGCTTCCTTCAGCGATATTTTGCACTCCGCTACGGGCCGCCTGGACCATTTGATCGTGTGTGCGGGATTTTTTATCAACAAAACGGTTACAGAAAACGACGGTTCCGTCATATACACTCTGGGCGCATTGAAAGCTGCGTAATTTACGAAAACCGCCATGGGGCGGGATCAGTTTATGTTCGGTCATAATTTGACCCTCACTTCTCCGGACATCAGCTTTGGGAGGAGTGTGTCGCGGAGGCTGGCGAGCTTTAGTGTTTGCGCCTGGTATTTCGCATTAACAAAAACAAAAAATATCGCTGAAACTCTTTATTCGGCACAATTGTATTTATCTGCTGGTTAGTTTGGCTAGTAAAAGCGTTCATGCCGACTAATCCGACCGTAGCGATACAACTGACACAAATTGATTTTGGGGGTATAGTTTTGTTTTGCTGGGATTCCCTTCCCATGTCTGTTAATGAATCCTCTGTCTCAAAAATAAAGACATTGCTATGCATATCTGGAATTTTAATAAATGGGATATGGCCGCCAAAATATTCTACAACTTTTTTTGATGGTGTTTTACCGCAAATAATCTGTCCGTAATCCCCCAGCTTCCCCTTCTTCCATTCCGGATCGGCCTCCTCCACAAACATCTTCCGCCAGAGGGCCTCGGCCATTCCTTCAAGGGTTTTGTTCTGCCGGTGCAGAAGATCGATCTTGTCGTCGAGACTGGACAGTACACCGGCAATGGCCCGCTGTTCAGGGAGCGAGGGGAGAATGATTTCTTGAGCGTATGCCGTATCTCTATTTAATCCTGGAACGGCACTGTCCTCGTTAAGTTCTTTTAATCCTATCGTGTTAAGTAGATAAAAAAGATATTTGATGTCATACTTTGCTTCATCCGGTTCTATATAATACGCGGTATCGATGCAAAAAAATGGCTTGTCAGAATAGTAAACTGTTCCAATCGTACCTTTTCTGCCGATTATGATTCCCTTATTATTTACTATCGGTATATTGTGCCAACCTGTTATACCTGCTGAACTAAAGACAGGTACGTGACCTGGTTTTCTTTTTCGCTCAGGTAAACCTTTGCCGTAATTGAGCCGAACCACGTCCCCCAGCTTGCATTCCTTCCATTCACTCATGCCATCTCCGCGTTCAAATACATAAAAGACTGCGGCGGTGTAGCATTAAAGTCTTCACGCAAGCACAATGCTTTTCTGTATTTTGTTACATTCTTAATTTGGATGGCATAGCCGTATTCTTTATTAGAGAAATACTTAAAAAAATAATCCTCGTTTATACCGGCATATTCCTTTGTTTGTTCCCATAATGCCACCAATTCATCGTTAATGATCGCTCCTATCTCGAACTCGCCGATAACTTTCCGCACAGGAGAAGACGCATAAACAACAATGGTTTTTACATCTGGATTCTTAAAAACAGAACGACGGAACTCGTATTTTTTTGTTCCGGAAAATATCATTTCGGCAAATTCCGGCTTAATCGACAACAATACTTTCATCGGTCTTGGTCTCCCTCATTATTATGTTAAACTGGTTGAGCGTGATTTTTTGAAACCCACGAGGCGCAGACTCAATATTCTTAATAATGCCGAGATCAATCAGATCTTTTAAATTGATTCTTTTGGGAAATGAATAAGCATAGAGGAAATTAACTATAAATGGTCTCATGGTTTTTTTGTAATTCCAATGCTTCTTCAGTTCCTCATCCGTAAATATACTTCGTTTTCTGCACTTGCTGATAAAATCGAGTTCATCCTTTATGTCTATTATAACTTTTTCCACTATCCCGATAGTTGAAATGACCCCTTTATAATATCCACCGGTACGATAAAATATTATTATATCGCCAACGTCTAAACCTTTGTCTAATGATCTTGAGATATAGACTTTACTAATTGCGTTTCTATGTGGCTCATTGTCAACGAAATCTTCAGGAGACTCTGTCCTTAATATTGAATCCGGCAGCAACTCGGTATGATACTCTGGATATATGGGGACCAAAAATACAGCCGCCTGCTGCGATAAATACGGGTATGTGTGCTTCGGGTTCTTTGAATCATAGGCAGGTTGAAAACTGCGTACATAAACCAATTCTTGACCGCTCGAAGATTGCTTTTTCCCATGAGGCTTGAAGCCCCAGTCTTCAAACAAGACAATTAATCGTTTTTCATCATCACGCTTATCAAAAATTGTGACATAGATTTCATCGACTTTATTGATAAGAGCGTTATCAAAAATAATTTTCAAAAAGCGTTCGCCCAAGCGCAGGCCATTGCTCACGACTTTTAACGTACCGACCTTCAGACGCTTTTTTGGTTTGAAAACAGGTGTAATGTCGGAGTAGTTTTCCTCTGTGCCTTCGATCTTTAAATACAAGAAGGACAGAATTGTATCTCTAGTATACGTCACATACGCAATTTCATCAGATTTTTTGTTGAACCATTTATCAAACCCGACATAATCCTCACGGAAGCTGTCGAAAAAAGAATCGTTCAGATTGACATCCCCAAAATGCCTTTTTGTAACGCTTAATACTTTGTAATCCACCAGTTCTGGGTTTTCGGAAAGAACCTTCTCAAGAAACGAATCGATTGTAAAAACTCTATCGCTAATTCCTAATAATACTGCTTTCTTATGGATGTTTTTATCTTCTGTAATGAGCAGATCGACTCTATCGCTGAAAACTTCGTTAAGCATGAGAGTATCATTATTATCGTTTACTGTGACATCGACAGAATCAGAGATAGCCTTTACCTGATCATTTAACGGTGCAACCGTTCTAAGCTTTTCGTAGCTGTCTAATTTCACACTGAAAGCATGCGCAGTATCCTTGTTGACATTCTTATTAATTTCTTCGACGGTGATCGGATGTATACATTTTGTGTATTTTCCTTTATCGAGCCACTTAAACAGAGTACCAATGTCGCGACTTATGACACGGCTTGCTTCACGGTGTATGATGATATTTGTATCAAGTAATGCCTTCATCCCTTCCCCTCCAGCTCTTTTTCAATTTCCTCAATGCTCGGAAGGCTTGATTTTAGTTTCTTTGGCAATGACTGCGTTAATTGATACTCTGAAACGCCGATCGGTTTATGGATGTCGCTCAAAGCATACTCAACCACTACCTTATCTTTCTTTTTGCATATAAGGATACCTATTGTCGGTTTGTCTTGCTCTGTGCGCAACTGACTGTCAACTGCTTTCAGATAGAAATTCAGTTTCCCGGTGTGTTCCGGTTCAAAATCAGCTGTTTTCAATTCGATTACTACATAACAGTGCAGTTTGGTATGGTAAAACAGCAAATCAATAAAAAATTCCCGTTTGCCTGCCTGCAGAGGTACTTGCTTACCCAGATAAGCAAACCCAGCGCCAAGTTCCAACAAAAACTGCGTAACATGGGTCACCAGCGCGTTTTCCAGTTCACGCTCGTTATAATCCTTAGTCATGCTTAAAAAATCAAAAATATATGGATCTTTTAGCGTCTGAACGGCAAGATCAGAATGGGGTTTTGGTAAAGTGAGAGCGAAGTTATTAACTGACTTGCCCTCCCGCTTATAAAGTCCACTTTCCATCTGATGGACCAAAACACTGCGACTCCAATTATGAATAATCGTGTTCTGCACATAGTAAATCGCTTCTTCGATATTCTTGCATTTTGAAATTATGGCGATGTTATGTCCCCATGGTATTTGGGTTATTTGTGCAATGGCCGGTTGCACAATCTGATCTGCCGAGAATTGTAAAGCAGTCTGTTGTGTAATTTGGCCAACAGGTTGTTGGATTTTTTGCTCCATCCTCAATTGCGAAACGGGTTGTTTCGCAATTTGATCTGTTCTGCTGTCCTGACTATAAAACAAATACCATTGGCGGATTAGTTCAAGATTGCGTTTGGAAAACCCTTTCATATCAGGGAACTCTGACATCAAATCCTTGCTAAGTTGCAGTAAGAAACCATCACCCCATTTGGTATGAGCCTGTTTTTCGAGAATATCAGCACCCAGTTCCCAGTAAAAGTTGAGAAGCTCTGTATTTACTTTCACGGTTGCTTTTATCTGAGTTTTCCGCACTTTTTCTTTGATGTCAGCAAGGACATTAATATATGTACCAGGTAATTCTGATTTGTCGGGCGCTACTGGAAACAACACCTCGTTTTTGTCTCTGCCTCGCGATGTCCGTTTATCTTTGTGCTCACTCATTCCTATACCTCCAGCTTCGCGAGGTTCTGCAGAATAAGTTCATTCAGCCGCACTTCTTCCTTCATCTGCTCATCGAGTTCTGCCTTGAGCTTACCGAATCGTTCCGCAAAATCAAAATCATCTTCATCTTCCGGCAGGCCGATATATCGCCCCGGCGTGAGCACGTAATCCTTTTCTCTGATTTCATCCAGCGTCACCGATTTACAAAAGCCCGGCACATCCTCGTAATTGTCAGTCTTATTGCTCCAGTGATGGTATGTCTCGGATATTTTGGCAATGTCTTCATCGGTAAAATCTTTCGTCCGGCGGTTAATGAGATAACCGAGATTGCGAGCGTCAATAAACAAAACTCTATCAAGGCGGCCTTCCTTCTTGCGCGACAAGAACCAGAGACAGGCGGGTATTTGCGTATTCAGAAAGAGTTTTGCCGGAAGGTTGACGATGCAGTCAAGAAGTCCTGCCTCGATAATGGCTTTACGGGTTTCCCCTTCACCGTTGGTTTTGGAAGTAAGAGAGTCCTTGGCGAGCACAAAGCCTGCCATGCCTCTAAGCGACATGTGATAGATGAAGTGTTGAATCCATGCGTAATTGGCATTGCCAGCAGGAGGAACACCATACTTCCAGCGGGCATCGTCTCTTAAAAGATCACCCGACCAGTCGGAGTCGTTAAACGGCGGATTGGCGATAATGAAATCGGCCTTCAGGTCTTTATGCAATAGGGCTAACAAGGTTATATAACACCTCTTTGCCACTAAATACAGCCTCCCTTCCCAGTTCCTCCTCTATCCTGATTAACTGGTTGTACTTAGCCACTCTATCAGTCCTCGAGACCGATCCTGTCTTGATCTGTCCGGTATTGCAGGCAACTACCAGGTCTGCGATGGTAGTGTCCTCAGTCTCACCAGACCTGTGAGAGACAATAGCAGTATACCCTGCCCTCTTTGCCATCTCAATGGCATCCATTGTTTCCGTTAAGGTTCCTATCTGATTCACCTTTATCAGGATTGAATTTGCAATGCCCTGCTCTATGCCCTTTTTAAATATCCTTGTATTGGTAACAAATATGTCATCGCCTACAATCTGTATTCTCTTACCAAGGCGTTCTGTAAGGAGCTTCCATCCATCCCAGTCATTCTCAGCCAGCCCGTCTTCAATGGATATTATCGGGTATTTTTCAACCAAAGCTGAGTAAAAATTTACCATGTCTTCTGAGGATTTCTCAGGTTCCTTTTCAGCCCCTAGTATATATATACCATCTTTGTAAAATGAACTGGCAGCAGAATCCAGGGCTATGTATACTTCCTTTCCAGCTTTATACCCTGCCTTTTCGATACTTTCCAGGATCACCTCTATGGCCTCTTCATTGGACTTTAGGTTTGGCGCAAACCCTCCTTCGTCTCCCACTGCGGTATTGTACCCTTTGCCCTTAAGAGTAGTCTTAAGATTGTGGAAAACCTCCACTCCTATCCTTAAGGCATGGCTGAAGGACTCTGCACCCAGGGGCATTATCATAAATTCTTGAATATCTACATTGTTGTCGGCATGTGCCCCACCGTTGAGGATATTCATCATAGGTACAGGCAAAGCCTTAGCATTTACTCCTCCCAGATATTGATATAAGGGGAGATCCAATAATGCTGCGGCTGCCTTAGCCACTGCCAGGGAGACCCCCAGAATTGCATTGGCACCAAGCATCTTCTTGTTTTCAGTGCCGTCCAGCTCAATCAGCCTTCGGTCTACGAGTTTCTGATTTACGGCGTCTAATCCTATAACCTCCGGACGAATTGTTTTGTTTACATTATTGACCGCCTTGGTGACCCCTTTACCCAGAAACTCTTTTTTATTACCGTCTCGCAGCTCAATAGCCTCCCTCTCTCCAGTAGATGCCCCAGAAGGAACGCATGCCCTTCCTACAACACCACTTTCAAGGATCACATCTACCTCTACAGTTGGATTTCCTCGTGAGTCAAGAATCTGTCTAGCCCGAATATCCGCTATTTTACTCATAAATAGTACCTCCCTTTTATATCTTTTCCGATAAAATCATTAATAAAGCCTTATTCCATCCAATGGGTCCTGCTCCAGGGGCACGGCTAAGATTTGGCAAATCTATTTGCCTGTCATAGAGTCCCCCTGGTTTCTGGACTAAAATAGGTATATCTGCCGTTTGCAGCATGGGCAGATCGTTGTAACTGTCACCAAGGGCTACAGTTTTTAATTCAGGGTGAGTTTCTTTATACATTTCGGCAATAATATTTACAGCCTTTCCTTTATCGTTGTCTCCCAATAGATGGAAAAATCGTCCACCTTTTGTAAGATTCAGATTCAAATTTTTTATGTTCTTCTTTAATTCTCTTTCCTCGTTTTTATCACCGTCAAAGACAAAAGGTTCTGTATATTCTCGTTGCTTTGCCAGGACTGCCTCTCTCTGGGGGAGCCCTGTTAAATTTACCACCTCGTCCAGCGCCATTTCAGAAAACCCCCTGATTCTATTTCCAAATCTATTTTTTAAAGTTTTAAATTGCACTATTAATTTAGGGTAATGTATTCCTAGCTCAATGACCCGATACCCATCTCTTTCAATATATTTATTTTTAACGGGCACTAAATTATTAGAGATAAAAACAGCCCCACCATTTTCACTTATAATAGTATCATTATTGTTCAGTCTTTCCCTCCATATCTCGATCTCTGCTCTAGTTTTGCTGCTGCAAAGGATAAGAGGGATACCGGCTTTCTTTACCCGATCAAGGGCTTCTCTTGCCGCATCGAAGGAATATGTGCTATGGTCCAGCAGCGTGCCATCCAGATCCGTAAAGATTATAAGATTGGCTTTATTCATAAATTATTCCGGTTGTTTCGTTATTTTGTCCAGATCAAAAGTGTAATAGAGACTGTTACGAAAAAAAGTATTATGAAAACTGTAACTATTTGATTCTACAAGAATCACCTTACCAAAAGACCATAAAAACAATGCTTATTGCAGTTTTATTAGAATGATCACAAATTACATCTAACTACAAGTAGTTAAAGGAATTCTC
>JACQWO010000035.1 GCA_016209225.1 Desulfobacterales bacterium | reverse complement strand
TGATATTTCGTATCATATACCGCATGACTGGTTCTCTTCAGTTCCATGCGATAAATATAGCACATTTATCCCTGCCTGCGGCAGGAGAACTTTTCATCCCCGTTTACAAAACGGGGTATTCAAGTTCTAAATTTGCATAAAGATTTGACCCCGTATTTCCCCGCAATCAGCAATCAGCCCAGGAGATAGTAAAAAGGTATAGCTTGAGGGACTTTAAAGCTCTAAACATGAGAGATTCTCAACCGAGGTAATCAAAAAAAGACTGATGTTCGTAAAATTTATTTAAAGGCTTGTGAATAACACCGATGGTTAAGCGCTTACTTTCAATCAGAACCCGTGTAAATAACGGCAAGGATATAGGTCGGTTCATTTCTATTTGAGGTTACTAAATGGGGAATGTTTGAGAGATAATAGATAGTATCCCCTGTAGATAAGATTTCCATTTTTTCCCCCACTCGTGCCTTCATTTCTCCATCAATAACGAATATAAACTCCTCTCCATCATGTGCCGATAATTCTTGATCTGGGATTTCTGGTTCCAGCTTTACAATGAAGGATTCCATGTGTCTGCCTTTTACATCTGAGGCAAGGGACATATAGGTATAATTGCTTCCTTTTTGCGAGGCTGATCTGGAAACTACCTTCCTTTCACCATGACGTACTATGGAATAGGTTTTTTCTCCTTCTTCTGCAGTGAGTGTTCCAAAGACTGTTTTTAGGGATTTAGCAAGTTTTATGATCGTTCCAATCTGCGGGGAGACAGTTTGGTTTTCAATTTGTGATAGCAAATCAGTAGGGAAACCTGTCTTGGTTGAAAGTTCTTCAAGGGAGATCCCCTCTGTTTCTCTTATCTTTTTAATTCTCTCACCAACCGATTCAACTATATCTGGGCTCTCTTTATCCTCAAAGTGCTCAGTTAAATCTTTTAAAAAATGTTGGTATCTTTTGCTGTCTTCCCCAAGCATAGTCATAAAAGTCTCCTAAAAGTTTTATCTGTTCATAACCGATAATTTATGTATTTAATGTACTTGGTAAAAAAAGTCAATTACTTTTCTTTAGTTGTCGGGAAAAGGGAAGGTACGTGGTCCCCTCTTATCCCTATTTTTCCTAAAGTTTTGGAAAATCGGGAAGAGTCAGGGGGGGGGTAAGCTCAAAACTTTCTCTTTCTCTCCAGTGAAAATTTTGATAGTATTCTGTTTTATTTATACAAGGAGGCTTTATATTATGTCTCACTTAAAAGGCTATGCAGGCAGCATTTTAAGAATAGATCTTTCAGCAAAGAAAATATATGAGACACCAACTTCGGAGTATGCTGATCTTTTTATAGGTGGAAGGGGAATTGGGTGTAAAATCTATTGGGATGAGGTGCCTCCTGAAGCAGACGCCTTTCATCCTGAAAATCGCATGATCTTTCTAACAGGTCCCCTTTGTGGTATTCCTGGATTTGCTGGCGCCAGATGGCAGGTTTGTGCCAAATCACCATTGCATAACCGGTTTTCCTATTGCAACCTGGGTGGTTCCTGGGGTGTGCACCTTAAATTTGCTGGTTACGATGCCCTTGTAGTCCATGGTAAGGCAGATAGACCCATATATCTCTACATTAACAATGGTGTTGTAGAGATAAGGGATGCAAGCCGCTTTTGGACCAAAGGTGCTATAGATACCAGGGAGGCTTTAAAGAAAGAGTTGGGTAATTCTTTCAGGATAGTTTCCATAGGCCCGGCTGGTGAAAACAGGGTAACCTTTGCTATACTACTCGCAGACAATGATGCTACAGGCGGAAGCGGTTTAGGGGCAGTAATGGGATCCAAAAATCTTAAGGCTATAGCTGTCTATGGAAAAGGCAAGGTCGATGTTGCCTCACCAGAAAGGGCAAAAGAGCTGAACAAAAGGGTTTCTGAGCTTACCAAAGGTATGACGCTGTCACTTCCAACTGTTTTTGCTTCGGATAAAATCAAGAAGGACTCATGTTACGGCTGTACCCATGAGTGTATTCGGAGTACTTTCCACGGGAAGAGCGGGAGAAAGGGTAAGTTTATGTGCCAGGCTGCCCTCTTTTATCAGACCCGGGCGCAACGTTATTACGGAGAGGATAACGAGGTTCCATTTGAAGCCACTAAACTCTGCGACAATTACGGCCTCGATACCCATCCTATCGAAACTATGATCATGTGGTTGGGTAGGTGTTATAATGCCAATGTTTTAAATGAGGAACAAGCAGGTCTTCCCCTTTCCAGGATAGGGAGTCTTGAATTTGTTGAGAAGCTTATTAGAGACATATCTCGAAGAGACGGGTTTGGTGATCTCCTTGCTAACGGAACCCACAGGGCAGCCGAGGCATTGGGACCCTCCGCGAAGAATCTTATTAAAGACTATATTACAAGAACAGGGTATAATCCTGTTTATGGGGCAAGGATGTTTATCACTACAGCACTATTCTATGCCATGGAGCCGAGGCTTCCCATACAACAACTCCACGAAATAAGTATTCTGGGTATGCTGTGGGCTGCTCAGGCTGCGGGACATGGTAATAATTACATTACTTCCCAGGTTTTCAGAGCCATTGCAGACCGATTTTGGGGGAGTGAGATAGCTGCCGATTTCTCTACGTATGAAGGGAAGGCCCTTGCCGCTGCTAAGATTCAGGATCGCCAGTACGCAAAGGAGAGTTTAATACTGTGCGATTTTATTTGGCCAATTATGCATACCGAGATCACAGAGGATCATGTGGGGGATCCTACCCTTGAGAGCAAGGTCTACTCAGCCGTTACAGGAAAGGAGATAGCCGAAGAGGGACTTTACAGGATTGGAGAGCGGATATTCAATCTTCAAAGGGCTATCCTTGTCAGAGAAGGTCATAAAGGGAGGGAAGACGATACCCTTGAGGAGTTCAATTTTACTGTACCCCTGAAGGGTGATTTTTTGAATGAAGACTGCTTGCTTCCTGGAGAAGACGGTAAAACCTTTTCCAGAAAGGGTATGGTGGTAGACAGAGAGGGATTCGAAAGGATGAAGGATGAATACTATCGTATCAGAGGTTGGGATGTCTCCACCGGTTTGCAGACATTGAGAAAATTGAGAGAACTCAAGTTAAGTGCCTAAAGTGAGCTAAAGTTTAAAGTGCCTAAAGTTATTTAAAAAGGAAATTCCTATACTATTAAATTATTGGAAGGTGTTGTCTAAGCAATCTCCCATCTGGTGCCTCAGGTTATCATTAACTTTCTTGAATTTATCAAGATCAGGCAATTTTATCAAAGCCAGCTTCTTCTTGTTACGTTCGGTCATAGGGCAATTTTCCTTAAGTTTCCAGAAAGTTCAACGAGTTCTTTTTCTGCTCTTTTATTTAAGCCCATGCCCCGCCATTCACATAAATCGATTGAGCCGTAATATATGAGGAAGCGTCAGAGGCGAGAAAGACTACAGTTCCTACAATATCTTCAGGTTCAGCAATACGACCGAGTGGGATGCTGCCCGATATTGCCTTTGCTATATCTGGATTACTCCATAAGGGCTTGCTAAAATCAGTTTTTGTTAAACCTGGTCCAACGGCGTTTACATTAATCTTGAACGGTGCCCATTCCAGTGCCATAGATTTGGTAAGCATCTTTAAGGCTGCCTTACTGGTACTGTATGCCCCCATGCCGTTCTCAGCCTTTTCTGCCCCAACCGTTGTTATGTTTATGATCCTCCCACCTTCTTGTTCCTTCATTACCTTGGCTGCCTCCCTGCTTAAGATAAAGACAGCCTTGAGATTGGTATTGAATATCTTATCCCAGCCCTCTTCACGAAGCTCCATCAGTGGTCTCAAATAACTGGTGGCAGCATTGTTTACCAGTATATCAATCTTTCCAAATTTTTCTTTGGTTTTTGCTACGAGGTTTTCAATATCCTCCTTTTTTGTCACATCTGCCACTATGGCAAGGGAGTCTCTCCCCATCTTTTTTATCTCCCCAGAAACCCCTTCCAGATCAGGAAGATTTCGGCTACATACCACTAAGTCTGCCCCAGCCTTTGCCAACCCTAAAGCTATAGCCCGCCCTATTCCTTTGCCTCCGCCTGTAACAATTGCTACCTTATCGTCTAATGAAAATTCTTGCGGCATTTAATTGTAACCCCCCTTTCCTCTTTTTTAACTATCAAAATAGCATAAAAGCAAATAGATGCCAATAGCCAAAATAAGCGTTCAGCAAAAAGCTTTCAGCAAAACGAATCCTGTCACTCACAAATAGAAATATCCTGTTTTCATAGTGGTAAAATAGTCTATTTATTCCGCTCTCTGGAGCAGTCTTTTTGACCAATCTAAGCTCGCTCCATGAAAATTAACAAACTCGCCCTTACTGACTGTGCGTAGCACGCAGACAGGCGGGCTCAAACATGTTAATTTTCTACACTACGCCCGCTAAGGTGGGTTCCGAAAATCCTGCTAATATTCGCCCCAAAGGAAATTTTCATTTTTAAGGACGAACTAATTATAATTATTCATCTGCTTAACGCTATACTCAAAGCTGTAGTTAACTTGATAGTATCCTCATCCGCCTTTCTCAGTCGAGTACAAACCAACCGGGCAATATTCTTGACGATCTTAAAACCCATTCTTGGGTCTTTATCTGTCAGTTTTTGAAAATCTTCCTTTTTTATTTCACGAAGGGTGCAATTACTAATTGCAATGACGGAGGCAGTTCGGACATTTTCTTCCAGTAGCCCTACTTCACCAAATATTACGTGGTCACTGGCGCTTAATCGTGTCAGTATCTTTTCTTTTTCTTCAAAACCTTGCCCGTCGATTTTCATAGTCAATGTCTTGGACACCTCAACTGACCCACCCATTATGATGTACATACTATCGCCTACATCCCCCTCCTGGATGATTATTGACCCATCAGGGACATTAATCTCCTTCATTATTGTTATAATTTTCTCAATCTCTTCTGTAGTTAAGTCAGCAAAGACAGAAATCTCTTTCAAAAAAGCAACTTCGTCCATAGCTTCTCCTGTAAGCTTTCAGCCATCAGATGTTGACCGCTGAACGTTTTCCTTTTTTAAATCTTTTGCCGCTAATAATGATAGCAAAGTCGTTTTTTGTTATAATGTAATCATCCTCTGGGTTTATATTAACCCCAATCTCTTCTTTATCAGAGAAATAGTCCTTGTCAGACTCTTCAAATTTTTTCTTTATAAACATGTCGATAGCCGAGACATCGTCAGACAAAATATCCTCTAATTGCAACCCCTTCCTTTCAGTTAATATACCAATAAGAACTGAATTGTGCTTCTCCCTCAAAAATTGCACCAACTCTCCGTATTTCTTTCCAACAAACCTATTTGGTATTTCAATTTTCTCCAGTCTATGTTCCTCATCATATGATAACAGGCTGGAAATTACTTTAGATAACCCGGGGTGTACTGTAGCGCTGGCCAATAGTTCTCCTATATGTTCGTCCCTTACGATGATCTCATCTACATTTGCCCTCTTTAAATGCTGTTTGTTCTCTATACTTAATAGCTCTGCACAGGTTCTGACATTTGGAGCTATTGTCTTTATAGCGAGAGTCCCCAGAGCTGTTCGTTCATCAGCTTTCTGTAAAGCGTGATCTCCGGACGTATCGGCAAGGACTATGGCATACTTAGCCTTTTTTATGTTGGCCCGATTCAATACGTCTTCATGGATAAAATTGCCTCTAATAAACTTAAAATCATATTTTTCATACTTAGACCTCAGGGAATCTATCTCATCCACAGAGAGTTCGTTTACGATTACAATGGTGTTCTTCTTTGTATGGTCATCCAGTGTAAACACTTTAATTGCCTTTTCAGCATTTGAATTCCAGCCGCAGATGACGATGTGATCCTTATCTTTAATTGTTTCCAACCCTCTTCCCTCCTTGATCTTCTCCTGGACAAATAACGAAGCTATGGTGGCGGTTACAATGGAAAGCAATACGATCCCTGAAAACATTAGTACCATACCAACCAGTTTTCCAGCCAATGTGCTGGGCACTTTGTCTCCATATCCTACTGTTGTAACCGTAACCACTGCCCACCAAAATGCATCCCCCATGGTTCTGATAGAAGCCTGCATCGCATCACGTTCAAAGAGATAGATACTGAGAGAGCAGAGAGATAAAACCAAAAAGGTTAAACCCATCACCCTAAACAGGTGCTCTCTCCTAATAGTGAGAAATATTTTATTCAAGAAACTTAATGCATTACCTAGGAAACGATATAATTTTTGCATAAGAGGTTTTATTAATTTGGTTCTTCTCCCAATTAGTTGGGAGAAAGTGGTACTGGATTCGAGGATTCAAGGATTCAAGTGTTTGTTTTCTAATGATTTTATCAATGCTTTAAGCATCCTTTCAACCTCATGAATGTCATCCTTGATACCCTCAAGTATATCACTGTCAATGTAATCTAAGTCTCCGCCTAGCATTATCTGCGTTTCCAGTTCACAGTTTGATCCATAGGCAATATATAAAGACTTGATATAATCCGCTGTTGTCTTGCGTCCATAACCTTCTGCAATGTTGGAAGGGACAGACACAACAGCCCGCCTGATCTGTGATGTCAAACCGAATTTCTCATCCTTTGGGAATTTTGCAGTTATTTTGTAAATCTCTAAACATAGCTGATAGGATTTTTGCCAGACCTTTAGTTCTTTGTAATTTTTAAGCATTTCGCTCGAATCCTTGAATCCTTGACCTCTTGAATCCTTTTCATCGACCAACTCTTTGGGAGATGAACCATTAATTTATACTTTCAGGCCCATCAGCCCAGTCTTTTCTGCCATGAAGCGGTAAAACTCATCATCGTCAAGTTTGGTACGTTGCCCCAGAAACTCCTCTACCATAGGGCCTCCGGAATATACAGCCTTTGGAGCGTCAGAGAGAACGGCTTTCAAAATTATGTCTGCAATCAAATCCGGCCCTGGAATAGAGATGCCGGCAAATACCTTCCCCAAACCGGCACCTGAAGCCTGGTAAACTGGCTTATAATCGGCGGCGGTTCTGGCAAGAAGGTCACCGGTCATTTGATTGGCCACCTCGTTAAACTCCGTTGCTATTGCGCCAGGACGAATCGCAACTACTCTTATTCCAAAGGGACGTACCTCCATACGCAACGCATCAGTAATGGCCTCTACAGCATGCTTTGTAGAGGCATAAACCCCGCTCAAGGGAAAGGTGAATTTCCCGGCTATGGAACTGAGATTAACAATGGTCCCTTTCCTGAGCCGGCGCATGCCCGGCAAACATGCCTGGGTAACCCTGATCATGGCGAAGAGATTAACCTCAAAAACACGCCTGACAGCCTCGATGGAAACATCTTCCAGCGCTCCCCGTATACTGTATCCGGCATTGTTAATGAGAACCGAGACAGGCTCCTGCAGATTTGAAATCTCACGGCAGAATCTTTCAACGTCTTCGGGATCTGACAGGTCTACCTGTCGTGGAGTAATGCCCTGAACCTGATCTGCAAGTTCAGCAAGACGCTCTCTCCTCCTTGCTGCTGCGATAACTTGGAAACCCTTTTCTGCAAGCCTTATAGCTGTCTCCCTTCCTATCCCACTGCTTGCCCCAGTTACCAGCGCCATTTGTCCTTTTTGTACCATTTTAACCTCCCAATAAAGACATTATCCCTTTCCAATGTCCTTTCTTTGCAATTGTATCTTATGTCTAAAGATAAATATATCATAAAAATAGGTAACTATTCAGGTAGGCACAGAGGCACAGAGCGCCAAAGGCACAAAGTAGGAAAAAAACGATGAAACGACCCTGCTCCGCTCTGCTTTGTGCCTATGTGCCTTTGCCACTTTATGCCTGAGTAGTTACAAAAATAGAAAACAATATAAAGGGCCATAGAAAAGTGACAGTTTTTTCTTTGTCCAAAAAGGCGTTGAAAACTCTATCAAGATTGGCGGAGTATTCGGAATTTCTAAGAGGTGAGTAGTAATTGGAGATAATATCGAAATCATCGCCTCAATGTATAGACGGTTGTTGCCTCTGTCCAATCAGACGGTTCCAACTGATTAAGCCTCTTTACCAAGTCGCTTATCATCCCGGTGGATTTCGCATCAAAGACCTTGAATAAACCCTCTTGAAAACCAAGAGGTATTATGTCCTCTTTTTGCCGGGTAGCTATTACCTTTATCCTCTCCTCAGCAACAGGATCTTTATATCCCGGAAGAAACCTTGCCTGAAGCTTGATTTTGCTTTCCTTCAGGGGAAATTCATATGCCTGACCGGCATTCACGGTATTATCTGGATTTGCGGAGTTGGGCAGAAGAAGCGTCACTGAGCCATCAGCAGCAACGGAGAAGATATAAACATAGCAGTCGCGATTAGCCTGATAAAATATCTTTACCTCATCACCTTCTTTTAAATCTGCCTTTGAGAGTGAAACCTTCAATGAGATGCCTTCGCCTTTTTCAGGATAGACAGGTTTGATAAGGGCTTTTAGTTTTACCCTGTAAAGATTTCTATCCTTCTCATCCCACCCCTCTTTAATAATATCAACCTTTTCAATCTTCCCCCTAACCGCTGCATATATTAAATCCTCAGCAAGCTGACTATTTGAGACGAGTGTGTGAGACCTTATAAATACGCCAACTGCCTTTTCAACTGCCTTGCTCTGAGCATCTATCTTAGCCCTTTCCTTTACCTCTTTCTGGGTTTCTATCTCCCCCATAATTGCCATACCTTCCGATTCAACCCATACAGGCTTTTCAGAGGCATGGGAAAATGTTGTAATCAAGATAAGAATTATCACTGTAATTGATAGTCTATTCATTTCTGTTATCACCGGTTTTGAATTGCTTCTTCTAAAATCAGGTTTTCGGTAGATAGATTAAAGATATCCTCCAGGCGGTATCTTTCGGTCGCACCTATAATTTCAAGGCCAATAATCTTTTCATCTTCATCGAAATCAAGATTTATCCCTTCTTCTATCTCCCTGGTATGTGAAACTTTTTTTTCTTGAATTCTGATGTAAAGCGCATCAACCTCTTTATCGTATTCAATCTTCATTGTCCCTCCTATTTGTCCTTGTCAATAACAGTGATTACGATTATTCTATCATCTTCCTGTTTAAAAGTAACCTTTAGCCATTTATTGCCAACATGCTTAAATGCATTTTTTCTGCCTTTTATAGAATCTTCAATATCCTTGGGGTAGAGAATTGCATCCTTAATTTCATCTTCAGCAACCTCCCTCCACTTCATCTGCCTTCTTGCATGCCTACTAAAGTATACCTTCACTTCCTCAACCCAAACCTTCCTTTTATTTTTTCAGCATCAGGGCTTATGCTCGGACTCTGTTGGACATTCAACGCCTTTGCCTCGTCTTCAACCAGCGGCTTTATATATTCATAAATCTCTGCAATGGTCTTTTTGCCGTCTTTCAATGCCTTGAGAAAATAGTATGTGAATACGCCATGTCCCTTTTCTGGAGATGATGTGCTTATCTGGAAACCCTGTGTTGCGGAAAGAATAGCCATATTTGATGGGATTGTTTTGATATCAGCCATCATCACTAACGGCCTTGCGCCCTGAGCAAGAACAGATCTTCCGCCTGCACCTGAAAAACAGGAATCAAGCACAACTGTTATTTCTGCAACCTGTAATTTGCCAAGATTGTCATAAAGCCTCTTTAGCGAATAGCCCGTAACTTCAAGATAATTCGGGTCTCCGTCGTAAGGCACCAGATAAGCATCACCTGTCTTCGGCTCAGGCGCCCCATGACCGGAATAATAGATAAAGACCCTACTGTCTTTCTTGATACGATTAGGAAGCCACGCCTCAAGGGACTTTTCAATGGATGATTTTGTTGCGTCCGCATCAGTGATAAATTCTATATTCCGTTCCTTGAATCCCAATGCCTTGAGATAGTCTTTCACGGT
This sequence comes from Desulfobacterales bacterium, assembly GCA_016209225.1. Taxonomy (GTDB): domain Bacteria; phylum Desulfobacterota; class UBA8473; order UBA8473; family UBA8473; genus UBA8473. The sequence goes on along the minus strand of JACQWO010000035.1, from coordinate 856 downwards.
ACCTGCATCAGACTTTGAATAATCTGATTTCGGCAAGCCCTTGTAATTCTCTATGCCTATGACTACTGCAAGGTCATCAGGTCTTGGGTCTGCTTTTAGAGCAGGAACAGTATCAATATCAGATTTTATAACAGTCAAAACAGATTTTTCCTCACGCGGTTTTACAGCCATTTGCTTTTCAAACTTCTGGAGCAATGCCAGACCTTCTTTACCACCTGTCGATGTCAGCTTTTCTCTTTCAAGAGCTTTAAGAACTTGGCTTGCATCATCAACGTCGGCCCCTCTTTCAAGTAAATATTTTACGCTCTTAATATGACCCTTATATGCAGCTATTGCCAGAGCAGCCCCCCATCCCTCATTTGCTCTTACATCAATGTCAGCGCCTGCATCGAGCAAGAGTTTTATTGCCTCTGTGCAACCAGATCTTGCAGCCATATGCAAAGGTCTCAACCCTCCACCACCATAACCATAATCTGTATAACCTGTTGCATTATTTATATCAGCCCCTTTATGTATTAAATACTTTACCGCCTCAATACGGCAGTGGTATGCAGCGTAGCTTAAAGGCGATCCCGCCATAATACCTCCCATACTACCGCCTTCATTTATATTTGCCCCCTGATCGAGCAGTTTCTGGATGGCAGCGATGTCTCCTTCTTTTGCAGCCTGTGTCAATGCGGTCCCGCATCCAGCCAACAAAATAAGCACGCTCAAAATTGAAATCAATCCCAATATCCTTTTCATAATGCACCTCTATATCATTTAATTTCTTCAAAGGATTGATGAACTCGTAAAAAGTCATGTCTTTTAAGTAGTTGAAATAATTACAAAAAGGTGTATTTTTTGTTTGCTTTTC
>JACQWO010000004.1 GCA_016209225.1 Desulfobacterales bacterium | reverse complement strand
CATGCTATTTATGTTGTCAAAGAACGTTTTTCGAAGGCTTGGGGCCAACTGAGAAAAATTTTCACCCTATTTGACCGTCGTTATGGGCATCCGCTCATAATGACTGCATAAGGGATGCCTGACTTTTTACGAGTCCATCAGGATTGGGCGGAGAATAAAATAGGGAGAGGTGCTTAAATCTTTGAGATGCCGCTAGATTATAAATGAAGTGTTAATTCGTGCGACGTACTTTATATGCACGTCGCACGAATTAAGTGTACTTTTGGTTTTCAAGATAGAACATCTACATCTTGCGCCTGAGGGCCTTTTTCTCCTTTACCCACAGTGAATTCCACTCGCTGTCCTTCTTCTAACGAACGATAGCCCTCGCCGCGAAGGGCACTATAGTGTACGAAAACATCTGTCCCTTGGTCCCGGGTGATGAAGCCATAGCCTTTACTGGAATTGAACCATTTAACAACGCCGGTTTCACGCTCTGCCACGATTAAGTCACCTCCTTTCCATTTCAAAATAGGGCAGGGCGTCCTAAACCAGCCTCAAAAAGAAATCTTACTTTGTTAAATAGAACGACTGCCAACAAATCCTGAAAATTACCGCGGTTTCATACTATTGATTTCAATCAGACTTCTCGCTTTGCTCGAAAAGACAACACTGTGACAGTATTATTGAAACGCTCTACCAGAAAGGATTGAAAACAGTATTGTATGATATTTTTGACTGCATTGTACGACAAAAGAGTTATAAATTCAAGAGAATTAAGAGAGAGATGGTTAAACTTAATTTAACGTTGACATAATGCCTGGTTACTAATATATTTACTTTGCACAAAAAGTAAAGGTTATTGAGTGGATGTCGGGTCAGACCCCGAATCCTTTAAACCCTGTTACCCGTATATTTGGAGGAAGCTATGTCTTCAAAACCCCGTCTATTTTTAATAGATGGGAGCTCTTATATATATAGGGCATATTTCGCTGTAGGCCACCTCTCTACTTCATCCGGTTTTCCTACAAATGCAGTATTCGGCTTCTGTAATATGCTGTTGAAGGTAATAAAAGACCACAAACCCGACCATATGGCTGTTGTCTTCGATACTAAAGGCCCTACATTCCGCCATGAGATATACGATCAATACAAGGCAAACAGACCGGCCATGCCGGATGATCTTGTTCCACAAATCCCCTGTATCAAGAAGGTTGTCGATGGTTTCAATATCCCTGTTCTGGAAATGACCGGCTTTGAAGCGGATGACATCATCGGCACTGTCGCTAAGGAGAGTGAGAAGAAAGGGGTAGAGGTTGTCATCGTTACCGGTGATAAGGATATGCTTCAACTCATAACAGAAAATACAACTAACCTTGACACCATGAAAGACAGGAAATATGGGGTCAAAGAGGTTATGGATAGATTTGGTGTTGAGCCGTCTCAATTAGTAGAGATTATGGGGCTGGCAGGTGATACATCTGACAACATTCCAGGTGTCCCGGGTATTGGCGAAAAAACAGCTATAGAATTGATAAAAGAATTTGGCACAATCGAGAATCTTCTCAATAATGTGGATAAGGTTACGGGTAACCGCAGAAGAGAAAACCTTTTAGAATTCGGCGATCAGGCGAGGCTAAGTAAAGAGTTGGCAACAATAGATGTCAATGTCCCTCTGACCTATGATTTTGATGATTTTTCTCTATCTGAACCTGACATGGAAAAGATAAAGAAGATCTTTAAGGAGCTGGAATTTACAAAATTTCTAAAGGAGTTTTCGTCACAGGGGGTACTCCCCACTGAGAATTACAATGTGGTCATTACCGAAGAAGAATTTGGCAGATTGATTGAAGGGTTGAAGAACTCTCACGAGTTTGCCCTGGACCTGGAGACCACATCAAAAGACCCTATGCTGGCCCGGTTAGTGGGGATATCCTTTTCTTATAGACCCCATGAGGCATTTTATATACCTCTTGACCATCGCTATCTGGGAGCCCCGAAACAGCTGAGAATGGACTATGTGCTCCTGTCTTTAAAGCCGATCCTTGAAGAAGAGAGGATCAAAAAGATTGGGCAGAATGTGAAGTATGACTATGTGGTTCTTAGACGGTACGGTATTGAACTTTCAGGGATAAATTGTGATACAATGGTGGCATCTTACCTGTTAAATCCATCGAAACACAATCATAATCTTGAGGATATTGCCAGGGAATATCTTGACCACCAGATGGTATCTTATAAAGACTTAGCAGGAAAAGGCAAAAATGCCCTGACATTCGATCAGATAGATATTGAGAAGGCCTCAATCTATACATGTGAAGACTCTGATGTTACGTTCCTCCTGTCTAATTTATTGGTGCCGAGGCTTGAAAAAGAGGGGTTTGCTGACCTCTTTTATAATATCGAGATGCCTTTAATCCTGGTCCTGGCCGATATGGAGATGAATGGGGTTAAGGTGGATGCGGACTTTCTCTTAAGGATGTCTAAAGAGATGGAAGTTAAGTTAACTCTGCTTATGGAAGAGATATATAGTCTGGCAGGAGAGGAGTTCAATATCAACTCTACTCAACAGTTGGGCAATATCCTATTTGAGAAACTGGGGTTGCCGGGAGCAAAACGGACAAAAACAGGGTATTCAACGGACGTAAATACCCTGAGCAAGCTGGCTTTTGAACATAAATTGCCGGCAAAGATATTGGAATACAGGAGTCTGACAAAATTAAAATCTACCTACCTGGATGCACTGCCAAGACTGATCCATCCGGAAACCGGAAGAATTCATACCTCTTATAACCAGACCGTTACTGCTACCGGGAGATTAAGCAGCAGTGATCCTAACCTACAGAACATTCCTATAAGGACACAAGAGGGTAGAAAGATCCGCCAGGCATTTATCCCTGAAGAGGGATGGTCTTTAATATCTGCTGATTACTCTCAGATAGAGCTTCGGCTTTTGGCACATATTTCAGAGGATGATATACTTGTAAATTCATTTAACAACGACCGGGATGTCCACTCAGAAACAGCGGCAGAGATATTCGGTATTATCCCATCAATGGTCACTTCTGAAATGCGTAGACAGGCAAAGGCAATCAACTTTGGAGTTATATACGGGATGAGTTCTTTTGGTTTAGCCCAGGAATTGGGGATAAGCATGAAGATGGCGCAGGATTATATTGATAACTACTTTCAAAGACATGAAGGAGTAAAGAGATATATTGAAAGGATATTGCTTCATGCCAAAAAAGATGAATACGTAACAACCCTGTTGAACCGACGTCGTTACCTTCCGGAGATAAACAGTAAGAATCATCCCACTAGACAATTTGCTGAACGCACCGCCATAAATACGCCTATCCAGGGCAGCGCCGCCGATTTAATAAAAGTTGCTATGATCAGCATCTCAAGAAGGATTTCAAGGTTGGGTTTTTCTGCCAGGATGATCATGCAGGTTCATGATGAATTGGTCTTTGAAGTACCTGATGATGAGGCAGGTAGTGTGGCGGATATGGTGAAAGAGGAGATGGAAGGGGTAATGGAACTCCTTGTGCCTTTAAAGGTTGATATTGGGATTGGAAAGAGCTGGGGTGAGGCTCATTAAAACATAAGGATTCAAGGGGTCAAGTGACTTGAATCCTCGAATCCTTTTTAACAACTGAATCGGAGAATAACCTTAAAAGCAATAACAGTTGAGGAGGACATAAACAATGACGCTGCCTTTGGAAGGGATACGGATTTTGGATCTGTCACGACTTTTGCCAGGCCCATATTGCTCTATGCTGCTAGGAGACCTGGGAGCAGAGGTAATCAAGTTTGAGCAACCAGGAGTAGGGGATTATGTACGGGAGATGATTCCAGAGATTTTCATGAGTGTTAATCGAAACAAGAAGAGCGTTACCTTGAGCTTAAAATCCGAGAAGGGGAAGGAAGTCTTTTATCGGATGGTGGAAAAATCGGATGTTGTATTAGAAGGCTTCAGCCCAGGTGTGACAGAGAGGTTGGGTGTTGACTACGGAAAGGTCAGCAAGATAAATCCTATGATCGTTTATTGTTCCATATCTGGTTTTGGTCAGGATGGGCCATACCGGGACATACCGGGTCATGACATCAATTACTTAGGAGTGGGAGGGATACTGAGTTTACCAGGTCGAGTGGGGGAACCACCTGCAAAGCCCGGCATACCGGTAGGCGATCTTAGTTCAAGTATGTTTGCTACAGTCTCGATCCTTGCAGCCTTAATGGCGCGAGACAAGATAGGAAAAGGCCAGTATATAGACGTCTCAATGACCGATGGCATTGTTTCGTGGATGAGTGTTCGTGCAGGGGGCTATCTCACAAAAGGAGAACTACCAAAGGTTAGTGAGATGGGTCATTTATCGCCTGCTAATGACATATTTGACACAAAGGATGGGAAGAAGATTACTGTAGGAGCATTGGAGGAGCATTTCTGGGAAAGTCTCTGCAAGGTACTGGGTCTGGAAGAGTTTCTGAATAATCCCCGATACAGCACTCATAGAAAGAGGATCGAGAATGGTAAGGAGATATCTGAGAAACTAAGGTCTGTATTTTTGAAGAAAACCAGAGATGAGTGGCTTCGAGAGATGAATGATGCCCGTGTTCCGTGCGGCCCTGTTTATACAATGGAAGAGGTTTTTTCCGATTCCCACATCATACACAGGGGTTTGGTGCGAGAGATAGATGATCCTAAGTTAGGTAAGATAAAGCAGGTCCCATTCCCGGTTAAATTCTCAGAAACCCCTGCTCAGGTAAAAAGTCCTCCTCCTCAAATGGGGGAACATACGGAAGAGGTGCTCCTTGCCTTTGGGTACAGCAAGGAGGAGATTGAAGATTTGAGAAGAGAGAATGTGGTTTAGTTATAGTTTTTGTAGGCTATCAAACAAAAAGGATATTTTATGAGTGATAAACACAAAGAATGGCTGAAACAAGCTGATTACGATATGGATACTGCCGATGCTATGCACAGCAGTGGTCGTTATTTCTATGCTGTTTTCATGTGCCATTTGTCCATCGAAAAAGCTCTGAAAGGTCTCTATTACAAAGTTTTGGGTGAAGTGCCGCCAAAAACACATAATCTGCTTTATCTGTTGAATAAGATTGATGGACTCGTAAAAAGTCAGGCATCCCTTATGCAGTCATTATGAGCGGATGCCCATAACGACGGTCAAATAGGGTGAAAATTTTTCTCAGTTGGCCCCAAGCCTTCGAAAAACGTTCTTTGACAACATAAATAGCAT
>JACQWO010000041.1 GCA_016209225.1 Desulfobacterales bacterium | reverse complement strand
CCTTTATAATTTCAATGCCTTTAAATTCTTCTTCAAAAAGTTGCCTGTTAGCATCTAAAATAAGCTGAACGGCCTCAATTAAATTCTTTCTTGCCTCCTCAAGAGTTGTGCCTTGTGTATTCGCTCCGGGGAGTTCTTTCAAAAAACCAATATATCCATATGGCGATTTTTGAAATATTGCTGTTAATTTTTCCTTCATTTTTATCACCTACCTTTTTTTATTATGCCATAACGTCCGCAAATAAGCTGCGTGCCAAATGCTTTCCGAGTCTGCACGGCCTTTACAGTAAACCGCCCGGCTTCTTCACGTCAGCTTCATTTGCTTTGTTAGCAGCTTTTTCCATCATCTAATCCAAGTGCTATTGCTTCAGTTTTGGGCAACCATCTGACAAATTTTTTACAAATTGAACATACCTCTTTATATCTTTTTATTTTTCCGTCTGAAAACTGATAAGATGTTGAACGATGTTTGCATAAATCTCTTAATGGAATCATTGGAACTTGTTTAAAGCAGTTAGAGTACAGCCAATCATTAAGCTTAACAATTACCGGATTAAATTCTTTAATAAATCTAGTTTTACAGCACGCAATTTCTACATAACGATCATAAGGTAGGGCAAGGCAGTAATCATAATTGCCTTTTTTGTATTTTGGTTTAAACTGAGGTACTTCTATATATGGGTCATTGTTTTTGTCATAAATTAAATACCCTCCATGAACCGGTAAGCTATTTTTGTAAAAAATCTCTTTCTCGATATCTTTAAGCAGGTAAATATTGTTGTTTTCCTTAAATCTCTTTTGAAATTGCTCTCCAAAAAATAGGTAAATTGCCGTTATGTTACGGAAAGCATAGAATAAAATTTTGTTACGAAATGTCCGTATATCATAATTCGTGTACTGCACTTCAACGGCGATTTTTTTACCAAGACTCGGGATCTCTAAATAAACGTCCGGGTACTTTTTTATATTGAGTTCATTGTCAACGACTGGCAACTCTTTCCCGTAATGTATGGTTGCTTGAGACGTTGATGCAAAGTTAGCAAATATATTTTCTACAACATCTTTCGCGTAATAATGTTCTTCTGTCTCAGGCTCACTTTCAAATTCACAATTAGAAATATTGTAGTGCCGGAAATGATTTATTTTCCTTTCGCACTCAACAAAAACCATTCGGTTTCCACATTCGGGACATTTAAACCTGGGACGTTCTTCCTTGGGTTTAATATGCACATTTAAAGCGTAAATGACCTCGTTATCTAAATTTAATGAATATGATGGCATTTTATTTTGGGGCTGCTAACGTCGGGCGTAAGCGGACGCCGCCGTGAATTTCCGATAACCTCGCCAAGTTTCCCGACGTCCGCTTGACGCCCTGGTTAGGAGGTAGTTGATCATGGGCAAAAATAAATCTGTCCCCTTTTCCTCATGAAATCAATGTAGAAATCAGTGAACAAAGACGATTTGCGATTGGTATTCGGCTTTTGCTCCATATCAGACTCAGACATATTCACTCCTATTCAGCGAACGCCGGCATCAGCGGGAGCCAGCTTTTTTGGCGATCCGCTGGATGCAGTTGTTAGCCTTTCATTGTAAAATTTCTCTCAAGGCGTCAATTAGGCCATAATAGAGCAAACAATCAGCCACCCTTGCTTCGGGATGAGCATAAGAGATAACAAACTTTTTTGGCAGGTACTCGTGGTACCAAACACCACGCGTTGTCATCATCCAACCAGGATCGGCCCCGAAGTCAATCAGGCTGTACAATAGGTCTGTTGTTACACTACCACATCCAATAACAACGTCTGCTTCGTACAACGCAAATTGTCTACGAATAAACTCCTTATCTTTATTAGAGACGTCCCACAAGGACTGATTATCTGTCGTATGTCCACCTGGGGATTTTTTCAAGTTTATAGCACAGATGGACATGAGAATATCACGCCTTTGCGTCTCGGTGATTTCAGATAGTTCATTCCACTTCACTTCTGACGGTAGGCTCCTGACCCCCTTAACCCATCTCGTGATGTTATCCCACGTCTGCGAACGCCCTCCCTCTCGGACAAACTGGCGGAAATCCCAGTCTCCTCCATCAGGATCGTTGACTTCTTTAAGAACAAACATGAGCTTCAGCCCGCTTTTTAGGTAGCTTACTTCGTCAACAAGACCATCAGAGACAAACCCTTCGCGATTCTTGCGCCACTCGTCGAATAACAAGTTTTCTTTCTCGGTTATTGTCATCTATTTCTCCTTCAAGGCTAACGTTTGGGATAACTGGTTTTAAAAAGCGTCGGCTTTTTAAAATCCAAGTTCATCCCATTGTTGGGCTATCCAAACAATGAGTCTATTACTCGATCTTTAAGCCTGATTTTATTTGAGACAATCCCTCAACGCAAAAGGGTATGGCGGACATCCCTTAATTCTCTTGTCAAATTCGATATCCTTGGGACAACAATTTCCAAATGCGATCTTAAGGCCATTTGACGAAACACCCAATTCAACCAACTCACCCATATACACATTTATATTCTCTTGTCGGTGTTCCTCGAGTAATTGGCAAGACAATAAGAAAGCATTCATACAAGAGCTACAAGCATTACTATTATGAATGTTGAACTCTGCTGGAATAAGACGCTCCAATGATACCTTCTTGAAGGGATAGCTTACGTCCTCTATGCGTTCTCCGACAACCTTGATCGTTTTCACATCAACATCTTTACATCCAATAGAGTAGTCGAGATGCTTCACCTCACTGACCTCATAACACATTATGCGGCTACCGATATAATCGACCTCGACCGAACTCGCACCCGCCATAATGAGATTTAACTCTACTATGTCTCCACCACGAGGTCCCATTCGTTCCATGCAGGAAATGCAGTCTACGACATTCAAATGAGGCGTTATGGTATTATTTAGATCTACAATGGCTTTTTCAAGACCCATTTCATGAAAACGCTTCTTCTCATCCCCGACTAATATTCCCTTCAAATTTTTGAGAGCCAATGTAATGCCAGTCGCATAATGTACTTTCATGTTAGGTAAATTGATTATTTTATCAGCCTCAAAGATTTCTCTCGCGATTCTGAGTGTTTCCATCACGAGTGGGTTTTTCACTTTGACTTCAATAGGTTGAGATTTATTCAGATTGATTAGTTCTATATTGTAATTCCGTGCTAAATCAGCGAAGCCGGTTTTTTCAAAAAACATATTTGTCATTTGTGCATCGCCAAAAGTAGCCTCGGCCATAAAGATTTTTTTTACGCTAAAGTCAATCAGCAGCTGGATTAATGCTTCAACAAGCTCTTTGTTAGTGTAACCTTCTAATCCGTTTAAGTTAGGCTTTAGCATTACCTGGTCGCTCTTTTGGACAAAAAGACCTAATCCTCCAATAAGATCGATGGCTTTGCATAGACCTTCTTTTATTCCTTCTGCTGTTTTTACCAAACTCACTTTCCCCATGAAACATCTCCTACGAATAGGTAAAAAAGGGGGCATCGAATAGTTTCGAACTATATTTACCGTCCTCCAACGCTCACCCTCGCAGGTAAGCAATGTCTGAAGCCTTTGCTAAAGCCACAGCGGCCTCCTCCTGCAAATCCAGTGCAAGGTTTTGTTCGGTCGCTAATTTTTGTGATACCCCTCAACAATAATGGCCTCTGTATCAGCGCCTTCTTCACGTAGTGGCGCAACTGCAGAATATTCCGGCGATTTTAGCCAATTCTGAATTTGGTCTTCAGTTTGGAATTCAATGACTATCATCCTTTCAGGCTTCCAGCTTCCAAATGCTCTTATGATCCCTCCGCGAACATGATAATAGCCACCATACTTTTCAACAATTGGAAGGACCTGATCAATATATTGATTATATTTCTCAGCGTCTTTTATTTTTGATTGGATGATCATAAAAAGAGACATTCTTATCCTAACTTTGAAGCCCAACAATATATTGAATAGTTTCCTGTCAATATCGGGAAATTTTGAGACTGTCAATATCAGATTTAAATTTTATTGACAAACATATATGACATTATTATATTATCTAACTTGTTCAATACCAAATTTATATTCTTAGGAGGTTAACTGTTCAATGCCGATGCTGCCTGTTCCGGTTCCGATTCTGACGAGGTTTGACAGCAAGAAAGGGGTCAGGTCTTGCTTTTTGCATAATGATTGCCCTTTTATTAATTTGCTTATTACAAAATAGTGAACGCCGTGTTACTTCTTTGCGTTTCGCCCCAGTTCAAGACCCTGTCTGAAGGCCTTTTGGTTGCATTCAAGTATAGTTTTTTTCGTTCCAAACCTTCTCCCCAGCTCTTTTTCGATGAGTTCTGAAGGCATTGCATCCCTTATACTGATGTATGCTCCAAGTAGAATAAGGTTACTGACCTGCCTTATCCCCATACTGACAGCAATCTCTACTCCGGGAATCTTAACTAACTCATAATCTCTCCTCTCTTGCTCATCCTCCAAGCCAGAGCTCTCGACCAATATCATTCCACCTGGAAGAACTCTGGGTTCAAAGGTTTTAAGCTGAGAACCATCAAAGACTACTACCGTTTGGGCTCGATCTATTAAAGGTGATGCAATATCCTGATCGGAAAAGATCACCGTACACTCACACAGTCCACCCCTTTTTTCTACACCATACGAAGGCAACCAGGAGACGTGTTGATATTTCTTAAGGGCTGCCCAAGCGAGAATCTGCCCTGCTATGAGTACCCCCATACCACCAAGTCCAGCCATGATAACATCAGTTCTTGAATTTGATTTTTCTTCCATAATCATTCCTCTCACTTGGATTTGGACAACCTTTCTGTGCTATCCTCGTTCTTGAATTCGCCCAGGGGAAACTCAGAGACTATATCCTCTCCTATCCTTTTTAAACACTTGACCGGGGAGAGATGCCAGTTGGGAGGACAGGCAGATAAAACTTCTACAAAACTGAACCCAACTCCATCTATCTGCTTCTGAAAGGCAGTCTTTATATACCTCTTGGTACGCTGGTAGTCCGCCGGAGTATGTACCGATCCTCTGGCACTATAAGCAGTGCCTTTAAATGTTGCTGCCAACTCGGCAGTGTGTACCGGATATCCTTCCAACGCAGCATCTCGCCCATGAGGGGTAGTGGCGGTCTTCTGTCCCAGGAGGGTAGTGGGCGCCAACTGCCCACCGGTAGTTCCATAGTTCGTGTTATTATACATAATCGTTGTGATCTTTTCTCCGCGAACCATGGCGCCTATGAACGCACCGGCTCCGATTCCTATACAGTCTCCGTCCCCCTGGACAGTAAAGACTATGGCATCAGAATTCAGCCTCTTCACGGCAGTAGCCGAATCCAGGGCACGACCATGGGCAGAACTCAAGATATCAAGGTTCCAGGATATTTGAACAAAAGCATGACAGCCAACACCAAGCACACAGATAGCTTTCCCATCAATGCCCATATCTTCCAGTACCTCAGAAATAATCCGATGGATCACCGGATGCTGACATCCAGGGCAGTACATCACCGCCCCTGGAGGATCCTTCCATATCTTCGGGTTTCCACAAACCTTCTTTTTATTCATTGTATCTACCTCTTTATGAATTCGATTTACAATAACCTCTTTATCTCTTCGAAGACCCTGCCCGGCATTATCATCCCTCCATCGGTTGGTATATGCCGATCGAGTATGCCCACTAAATGAACATCTGTTCGCCCTTCTACCCCGATTTTTACGTCGTCGATCAATAATCCCAAACTATCTTCAACTACCAAAAATTTACACCCAAGCATAGCTTTTTCCCTGATTACACTATAAGGAAATGGCCATAGGGTTATCGGTCGTATCATACCAACCTTATGCCCTTCTGCTCTAGCCATGTTGACCGCCTCTTTGGAAACGCGTGCTGTGTATCCATAAGCAACCAAGATGAGATCGGCTCCCTCTGCCTCATAAGTCTCATACCTCAACTCAGAACCTTCCATTTCACGGTATTTCTCCTCTATATGCTTCAACCAGGATATGTAATTGGGATATGGCGGCAGTGGTAATACACCAACAGCAGAGTTAACAATACGAGACTTACCGTCTTCTTGCCTTTCTCTCCCTCGTAATGCCCAAAGCTTTTTATCCAAAGGCCCAAAATCGATGGTTTTTACCTCTATGGATTCGGACACCTGCCCAAGAATACCATCCGTTAGGATCACTAATGGGTTGCGGTATTTGTCGGCCAGATGAAAACCAAGCTGAATCAGATCGTGAATCTCTTGAACTGAACTTGGCGCTAATACAATATTTTTATATCCCCCCTGTCCTCCTCCTCTGGTAGCCGTTATATAGTCCATCTGGGCATGCCTGATACTTCCCGCCCCCGGTCCTCCGCGTTGTACCAATACTATGACACACGGTAACTCAGCGGCAACACAGTGGGATATCGTTTCCTGCATGAGCCCCCAACCAGGACCCGATGTTGAGGTCATAACTCTAAACCCTGCAGCGGCACCACCAAAAAGCATATTTATTGACCCTACCTCGGATTGTGACTGTAAAAAGACCTTCCCCCTCTTTGGAAATTCATGAGCAAACCACTGGGTCACTTCATTCTGCGGGGTTATAGGGTAGCCAAAGAATCCATCGCAACCACAATACAGAGCTCCCCAGCCCACCGCTTCATTTCCCTGGACAAACATCCTCTCTGTCATATATATCTCCTCCTGGAAATTCACTAAGAACGTGAATTCGCTCTGACCGTTTAGCTTTCAATAAATTTATAAACCTCAATAGCAAAATGGGGACACATCTGACCACAGACTCCACAGGCATTACACCTATCAGAATCAGCTAGAATTGGGAGTATATACCCAAGGGGGGTAAACTTGTCTTCGGACATAACAATACACCCCCGTTTACAAAACCCCTGGCAATAACCACACCCCCGACAATTGTTATCATTGATTATTATCTCACCTCTTGCCATTTATTCTTCCTCCAGTGATATTTATCGATGAAGACTGATGGCCTTGTAAAAAGTCCATCTGCGGCGTTCCACTGCATCCTTCGTCGTTGCGGCGTACCCCTAAGTACGCCTCACTCCTTCGGATTTGCGCGCCTTGCATCTGGAGCTTTTTGCTTTGCCATCCCAATTTTGACTTTTTACAAGTCCATCAAGACTCCGGCAAAAATATACATAGGAAATCATTTAGATGTCAAGTAAAATAGTAAATAAAACCTTCAAGGGGCTGTTGCCCAAGCGAAAAGGAATTTGGGCAACAGCCCGTCCACAACTTGACATAATATGTTTACTCTGATATAAGAATTAAAGATTTGTATAAGAATTTCCTCTTTAAGTACTTGTAGGAACGGCATTTATGTCTCCTATTATTGTGGGTTCGACAAATCGAACCCCTACATATCCGCACCTAAAGTATGCTAAGTTCATGGGAGGATGAAAATGAAAAAGGTCTTGGTCTTAATACCCTTGCTTTGGACCCTTTGCCTCATACCATTCTATAAAGCCGTAGCGAATGATCCGAATGACCATCTCAATCTGTCTCTTACCAAGACAGTATCCATAAAGAAATACGGCAACCTCAAGGTCTATTATGAGCCTTATACTGTAAAAGAAGGAGAATGGTTGTGGAGGATACTGGCGGATAGATACAAGATTCCTTTAGATCAAAGGTCAAACCTTCTACATGTACTGAAAAAATTAAACCCTACGATCCCCAATACCAATAAGGTTTATCCAGGGCAAAAGATCCTTATTCCACTTAAACTGGAGACTTCTGAAACCAGCTTTGCACCCACTTCTCCCCAGCCACCTTCCGTATCTATCAAGGAACATACCGTACAGCCTGGGGAGAGCCTTTCAAGTATCTTTTTGCACGATGTATATAAAGTGCCAGGACACCTGGCTTTCAATGAGTACACCAAACTCTTCCATAAGTTAAACCCAACCATCAAGGATCCTAATTTACTCAAAGTCCGCCAAAGGATACTTGTTCCGGTGTACGAACCAATCTCAAAAAAGGAACATAAATCGGCTAAAGAGAGAGCCGCCAAGCCTTCAATAGCTGAGGAAACCAATATAGAGAAAAATCCATCCTTCCCTTCGGGAGCTAACGATAAAGCGGCTCCAATTGAAATAGAGAAGACAATACCGTTACTTACTGAATCTGGCACGAAAGGCATCAAGGATTTCATTGGAACCGTTTTTAAAAATACCGGGGACCACTATATCGATAAAGGTAATTATTACATTCCAATTCCCGGCCGTGGAGAGCTAACCTTAAATAATGAAACTTTTCCCATCCTGGAAATGAAAAGTGGAAGGAAGGTAATCATAGATGTTGGTGATCAATTACCGGCAAGGATAGAAAAGCTGATAGAATCGAATTGGAAGAATTATAAGATTTTAAATATCCGGAAAGATGAGGGTACAGAATCTATCTTTAACAAGCTTTCCCCCCTATCGGGGTATTACTCAATAATCAGAGGAGACAAGCCTCTGATACTAAAGGGCAAAATAACGATAAAAGTGTGGGCAGATTGGATTATCTTTAAAGATAAGGAGAGTTTTATCAAAAACCGGGGCTATGCCGTTAATTTCATTGGCAAAAAGGACAAAGAGGTACCATTGGCAATTAAAGATTATATTGAAAGGTTTGGGATGAGGGTTATAGATATCTCTCTAGCTGAGAAGGAAGATCATAGGCAGGATCAGAAAAAAGGCAGCATTAGCGGGGAAGAAGAGATTATCATCCTGAATTCCTCAACCAACAACGAATTAATCCATGCCCTTTTAACCTTGATAGATCAGCCCTTTACCGCAGGCGCTAAGCTGCCTCTCTTGAGTAAAGGCAACAGTGGCTTTCAGTTGGGAATTACAGCAGATATATTCCTCAAAAGGGAAGTCCGTGACTGTATTATCAGTCTACAAAAGCTACCCCACGACATGGTGGAGATACTCACTGAAAATAAACTCAGGATTCTGGAAGTGCAAAAAGAAGAAACCCCAGAATCAGTAATCTCAAAGGTATTGGATTTTCTTGGTATAGAGTTCTCCTTTCCCACATTCGAGTTTGACATTGCAGGGAAAGGAGACCCCCACAATATTGCAATTGCAATCCCCGGCTTTCTATTCCAGGGAAACGATCTGTCTAAAATCCTTCTCACAAAAGCCAATGTAGACAAAAATATCGCATCTTTTCTAAGAGAAAAAGGGATAAAAGCGGTTAGGTATTAAAACAGGTAACCGTTCACGGTTCTCAGTTTACGGTTCACGGTTTAATTATCCAGCAGCCACTTAACTGTCCTAATAATACCCTCCTCGTCTAAACCATATCTGCTTCTAAGGAGTTCCTGGGGACCGTACTCGACAAATCTATCCTGGACACCTATTCGCTTTACCCTTAAATTTTGAAGGTCGTTCTTTTCAATAAGTTCTAAAACCGCACTGCCAAAACCACCATCAAGAACATTCTCTTCCACTGTAATAACCTTCCTGATTTTCTCCGCAAGGGTAACGATCAGCTTATCATCCAGGGGTTTTACAAAACGGCTGTTAACTACCGTTACCCCTATATTATCTTCCCTAAGACGCCTGGCTGCTGCTAGAGCAGGATAAACCATAGAGCCTATTGCAAGAATCAAAACATCCTTTCCTTCTGTAAGGACTTCTGCTTTACCAATCTCTAAGGATATTAACTCGGTGTCCAGTTTTACATCGTACCCTTTTCCACGGGGATACCTTATCGAAACAGGTTTACCATAATCAACAGCTGTTTTAAGCATATGCTGAAGTTCATTTTCGTCTTTGGGCGCCATCACTATAATATTGGGAATATGGCGCAGGAAGGAGTAATCAAATAGGCCATGGTGGGTAGGCCCATCCTCTCCAACAATTCCAGCCCGGTCAAGGACGAAAATAACAGGCAATTTCTGAAGGCAGACATCGTGGACAATCTGATCGTAGGCCCTCTGTAAGAATGTGGAATATACAGCTGCTACAGGGATAAAGCCCCCTGTTGCCAGACCGGCGGCAAAGGTCACCCCGTGTTGCTCTGCTATCCCAACATCATAAAACCTGTCTGGAAATTCTTCAGAAAACTTGTTAAGACCTGTTCCATAAGACATTCCAGCAGTTATCCCCACTATTCTTTTATCCATTCTGCCCAATCTAACTATGGTATCAGCAAAAACCTCTGTATAGGTGGGAGGGGTTCCCCCCTCTTTTAAAGGTTTACCCGTCTGCACTTCAAAGGAGCCAACCCCATGGAAATTTATAGGGTCCTCCTCCGCCGGAGGATAGCCTTTTCCCTTGGTTGTTATGACATGGACCAAAACAGGCCCCTTTAGATTCTTAACATTCTTCATATTTTCAATCAGATGGTCCAGACGATGTCCCCGAATGGGACCTACATACCTAAATCCTAATTCCTCAAAGAATAATCCTGGGATTATTAAACCTTTAAAGGATTCCTCTGCCTGTTTAACCAGTTTTAACACAGACTCTCCAATACCCGGGATTGTTTTGAGAAAGTTCTTCATCTCACTCCGGAATCTGTTAAAGAGCTGTCCCGTCATAATACGGTTGAGGTAAGATGAAAGGGCGCCTACATTGGGTGAAATGGACATTTCATTGTCGTTGAGGACAACTATCATATCCTTTTCTCGATGTCCTGTCTGGTTAAGTCCCTCAAATGCCATTCCAGAAGCTATAGAGCCATCACCTATGACAGCTATAACCCTATATTTTTCACCCTTAAGACACCTGGCCTCTGCCATCCCCAAAGCCGCTGAGATTGAGGTGCCGCTATGCCCCACACCAAAGGTATCGTAAGGGCTTTCATCCCTTTTGGGAAAACCGCAAATCCCTCCATGCTGTCGTAAGGTATGGAACCTTTCTCTCCTGCCGGTTAATATCTTATGAGTATATGCCTGATGACCCACATCCCAGATGAGTTTGTCCCTGGGGGCATTAAATATATAGTGAAGGGCAATGGTCAATTCCACGGTGCCAAGGCTTGAAGCAAGATGACCGCCGTTTTTGGAGACAACGGAGACAATTTCCTCTCTTATCTCACCTGCAAGCTGTGCTAATTCATCCAAAGTAAAGGATTTAATGTCAACCGGGCTGTTAATCCCATCGAGTAATCCAGCCATAAAAAAGTGTCCTCTCCCCTAAGCCTTTCGCTTTCCAATATATCTTGCAATCATCCTTAAGGGCTCTGCTTTATCATCAAATTGCTTCAGATAACCAATAGCCTTATCTATCAACTCATCAGCAGTCTTTTTTGAATCATCAATACCCAAAACCGCAGGATAGGTTGCTTTCTTCTTGTTTGCATCGCTCCCAACACTTTTGCCTAAAAGGGCTTCATCGCCTTCCACATTTAAGATATCATCAACAGTCTGAAAGGCTAACCCAATAACCGAGCCATACATAGACAATAGCCCGACCTCATCTTCCGTTCCTCCGCCCAACCTTGCACCGATTCTGACAGAAGAAGCGATAAGTGCCCCGGTTTTATGGGTGTGGATATACTCTACGTCGGAAATATCAACCTGTTTTCCCTCTAACTCTATGTCCACCATCTGCCCTCCCACCATCCCGGATGCTCCGGCAGCATCGGCTATATCATTAATTACATCTAAAACGGTATTAGGATCGATCCCAGAAATGGTGTTTGAATCTGTCATTAATCGAAAAGCCTCTGTTAGTAAGGCATCACCTGCAAGTATGGCAGCGGCCTCCCCATAAACTTTATGATTGGTAAGGTTTCCTCGTCTGTAATCATCGTCATCCATGGCTGGCAAATCATCATGGATAAGTGAATAAGTATGAATCAGCTCAATGGCACAGGCAAAAGGAAGTACAGAATCTGTATACCCGCCTACCGCCTCAGAAGAGGCAATAGTCAGGATTGGTCGTAGTCTTTTCCCTCCGGCAAAGAGGCTGTATCTCATAGCCTTGTAAATAGTGGAAGCATGGCCATCCGAAGATGGCACATATCTTTCCAATGCATAATCCACCAATCTTTTCTTTTCCTGAAGATAAATCCTTAAGTCCAAAACATTAACCTTCTAGTCAGTTTCCCCTTCTTCCTCTTTCACATCGAAAGGCTGGGGTTTTAACCTTCCGTCCTTATCTTTAATCAGAATCTCAACCTTTTTCTCGGCCTCATCCAATTTCTTTGAACAAAACCTGGAAAGTTTAACCCCTTCCTCAAAGAGTTTAAGGGATTCTTCAAGGGGTATATCACCATCTTCAAGTCTGGTTACAATTGACTCAAGCTTTTTCACCGCATCTTCAAACTTTTGTTCAGACATGTCAGTCCTCGATAAATTAGTCTATCCTGAAAAATATAAAAAGTAGCTTTCCATCGCTAACCGAAGGTTTTTGTGCTTGTTGAGCAGGGAAAAGCTACTTTTTAACAGTTTTGATAAACATTATATATTAAAGACTTTATGGCAGTCAAGCACTAACTCGATCTCCTCAATAACCTCTTCAACCCCAATGAGCTGCAGACACCTCTGGTTTTGACATCTATTCAACTCTTCCCTGGTGCATGGCGAACAGTCCAGTTCTTTTCTAACTACAGACACATTATCCCCTCTCGGTCCCCAAATATCAGGATCCGTAGGTCCGAAGACAGCAACAGTAGGGGTACCCACCGCTGCCGACAGATGCATTATGCCTGAATCAACTCCCAGAAAACAATGGCATCTCTCAAGAATAGCCGCCAACTGGACAAGTGAAACACCCTGTACCAAAATGGGTTTAGCCTTTTTTAGATTCCTTAATATCTCATCTACAGCCTCGGTATCCGCTGGCCCGGAGATCAATAACATCACGGCATTATATCTGTCGGCTACCCAATCAATCACGTCTACAAAAGGTTCTTTTAGCCACCTCTTTTTAGACCCGCCACTGCCAGGATGAATGGCGATCACAAAACCATCTTTCCCATATTCAAGGTGGTGATCTTGAAAGAATCTAACGGCATAATCCCTGCCGGGTTCTTCAAGGAATACCCTTGGTATGGGATCATCTCCATATATACCAAAGGATTCAAGGGTGTCTAAGAAATAATCCACTATATGTCTCTGGTCTCTGAAGGGTGGTAATGGTTTAATAGTAACTACCTCTAAAGACCCCGCTCTTCGCAAATTACCTGAGAAGATTCCACCTTCATCGTAACTATAAAGGATAATCAGGCCAAAGCTCCCAAAATAATCTGTCAGGTTCTTCGGCAACTCACTGTTCTCAATCCAGAAGAATGAGATGCCATGGCGCTCAATCGAACTTACCCTGTCAGCATAATACCTGTTCTTCGCAAGGATAGCCCTCTCTGAATAACCCATCACTTCTATATATGCCTCTGGGAAGCACTTGCGTATGGCCCTGATGGACGGCAGGGTAAATATGAAATCTCCTACTGCCCCTGTTCGGATTATCAAAATCCGCTTGTTCTCTCTATCAATCACCTAAAATCCCAAATCCTCACCTACTATCAGAACATGAATATCAGAAAAGAAGGGTTTTCTCTCTAAAATAACCGTTGCCCTGCATGCCCGCATAGGAGAATTACAATCACTGCAAAAGCCGGTAACTGCACAGGGAAGCTCTAAGCCCATATCTTTAACCACTTGAGGGGTAGCAACCTCTTTAATTCGCCTGAAGGCGCTATGCAGATCATTTACAACCTTATTGACTCCAGCCACAACTATTACCTTTCCCGGACCAAACATCATAGCCCCCACCCGGTTTCTTGCCCCGTCTGTACTTACCAGCATACCTTCCATGGTAACGGCGTTGGCGCTGGTCAGAAAGACATCACAGGTTAAGTGTGCCCTTCTTATCTTTAAGACATCTTCAGGGGATAATCCGGGCTTCCAGTGGTCATAGATTACATTACCCTTCTTCTCCAGAGTATCCAGGACTCCAATCTGCCTCATAGTCATAGACCCCCCAACCCCCACTTTCGCATCTTTGGGAATCAGGTTGAGGATTTCAGCACAGGCAGTCTTTCCATCACTAATATATTGAGACTCAAATCCATTCTTCTTCAATGCTTCTACCGCCTTCTTGCCCCTCTGTTCCTTCAACCATTTTGTGGTCTTTTCCATGTTCTTTAAACGGGTAAAATAGGGATTTTCGTTGTTCTCTGTCATAATCTTCTACCTCCTTTAAAAGTGAGATCCTTTGCGATCTTCCGTCCTTGCAAGTATAGGACAAAATTTGATCTACCTCTCTACAATAACTGCCATTCCCTGTCCTCCTCCACAACACAAGGTGACTAAGCCGCGCTCTGCATTGCGCCTTTTCATTTCATGGAGTAGCGTAACAGTAATCTTAGCGCCTGTACAGCCGATGGGGTGGCCAAGGGCAAGTGCACCGCCGTTGACATTGACAATATCCCTGTTTAACCCCAGTTCTCTTTCACAGGCTAAATATTGAACAGCGAATGCCTCGTTTACCTCAATAAGATCAATCTGATCGAGCTTAAGCCCTGCTCTCTGTAATGCTTTGGGAACAGCGTAAACAGGGCCAAGTCCCATATAGGCAGGGTCGAGGCCAACTACAGCGGAGGCTTTAAAGCTGGCTAAAGGTTCCATACCCAATTCCTTCGCCTTTTCTTTAGACATCATCAGTAAGGCTGCTGCCCCATCACTTATAGGCGAGGCTGTCCCTGCAGTAACTGTTCCATCCGGTATGTAAACAGGCCGAAGTTTAGCCAATTTCTCAACGGTAGTATCAGCCCTGAAGATCTCATCGGTATCAAATACAATTGGCTCTCCCTTTTTCTGAGGAATGGGCACAGGAACGATCTCATCCTTAAATCTCCCCCCTTGAGTAGCCTTCCACGCCCTCATATGACTTAAATAGGCAAACTCGTCCTGTTCCTCCCGCTTTATGTTATATTTTTTCTGTAAGTTCTCAGCGGTTATCCCCATGTTAATTCCTTCAAACCGGGGAGGCGAGGTAGGAGCAAACATAAATGTTGGGGGTGTTCTTTGGTAGGCCTCCGTGGGCTTCATCATAATGTATGGCCACCGTGTCATATTTTCCGCACCGCCAACAATAAAGACCTCCCCATTGCCCGTCTGGATCGCATGAGCAGCGGAAGTAATAGCCTGAAGACCAGAAGCACATGTCCTCTGAACAGTCATTGCAGCAATGGAAATAGGCAACCCGGCCTCCAAGAGTGCATATCTGGCAATGTTGCTAATAGTTTCTTGCCCTCTGCAACCCATATACACTTCGTCTATTATCTCCGGGTCAATACCGCTTCTGTTCATAACCTCTTTAAGCACCAAAGCTGCCAGATTTTCCACAGGAATATCCTTTAATGCCCCACCTGCTCTCCCTATTGGGGTTCTAACCGCGGTAGTAATAACTGCTTCTTTCATCTCATGCTCCTTTCTAATTGATGGCTTCGTAAAAAGTTCATCTGCTGCGCACGTTGCGGCGCACCCCTAAGTACGCCGCACTCCTCATGATTTGCACTCCTTGCATCTGGAGCTTTTTACAAGTCCATCATTTATGGAGTATCATCAAAATTCAGCATTGACCGTTTCCAAGAACTCGGCATATTCTCGGAGTCGAGCCAATGCATTCACAGCTCGTTCACAACTGGGGAAAACGCCTACCTTGCCACTTCTCAGCGCACTCTCTTACTATTTTAAGAACCGTAGCCCTGGGGCTGGCTATTACGGCAAGATCAATTTCCTCAGTAGATATCACCTACGCTAGGATAGATTTTTACTCCGAGAATCTGATCAATGCTCGGATTTACAGGATAAACCTTTCCCGAGAACCCATGGTTCATTATATTCTCAAGGATATTGAATGAGTCTTCCCCTGTATCCCTGCTGACGCCAATGATGGCAATTGATCTCGGTTCCATAAAAACTTTCATAGGTTGAACGTTAACCATACGCAATCCTCCTGTAAAGGTTCAGTTCTGATAATACGTATCAGTTTTAATCTCCTACATCTCTTCCTGAAAGCTACCAGCGTCTTCTTTGTAATTTCCATCAAACCAATCTATAGTCATTTAAAGCATCTCATTTAAATAATCTCTTGTCTCACATCTTTTACCGATTATCTATAATTCCTTTTTGGTGTCAAGTTAAAATACTTTTGGGGATTCTGATGCATCAGGAACTTGTGTCATGGGGTCGTCTTTTGGAATTCAGATGGATGATGAAGTCGTAAAAAGTCAAACATCAGACGGCACAGTAAAAAGCTCCAGATGCAAGGCGCGCAAATCCGAAGGAATGAGGCGTACTTACATGTACGCTGCAATGACTGAGGATGCAGCGGAACGCCCCGCAGATGGACTTTTTGCGAAGCCGTCATGGATGAATTGGAAGGCTTACCGTATACTAAACACGGCTGAACATGAGGTACATAAGGAAGGTCATTGTAAAGGAGATGGCAGGAGTCCCCACCCATGCATAGAAGATATGGTAAAGTTTCTTTAGGTTGACGGTCCTGACACCCTTAACCAATCCAATGCCCATTACTCCACCAACTACGGCCTGGCTGGTGGATACAGGAACCCCAATGCCAGCATAGATATGGACAGTGATTGCTTCGGCCAGAATAACGATGAAGGCGGTGTAACCATCCAGTCTGACTATCTCCTTGCCCACCGTCATTATTACCTTTTTGCCGTATGTAAGTACGCCAAACCCGATGCTGAGCCCACCGATTAGACAAGCCTGAAACGGTGTAAGCATTCCGGGACCGGTGAATGTTCCTGTTACATTGGCCACATTATTTGCCCCCAGGGCGTATGCACCATACCCGCCTACGACCATGAGACACCAGCGCAGGTATCTGTCGTGCTGGAAGAGATTGAGGTTCAACCCATTCATAAATTTACCCACCAGGAAATAGAGGATGATGGCAAAGATCATCCCTCCTAAGGGCGTTCCCACCCAGCAGATCACCACCTTCACCAGAACCTCCCAATGGAAGTTGCCCTCCAAAAGCCCAATGGACACCAGTGAACCAACAACAGCCTGGGAAACCGAGACAGGAAATTTAAGGTAGGTCATCAGGGTGATCGTGAGGGCTGAACAAAGGGCAACCAGGAATGCCGCATTGAGAGAGATTCCGGCCATTGCCCTGTAGGTAGCCATCCCTGCCTGGCCCTGCAGAAGGGCTCCCAGCAGGACAAAGACCGCGCATACAATAGCAGCAGTCCAGAAGCGGATCATACGGGAAGCTACCGCTGTACCGAATACGTTGGCTGTATGGTTGGCTCCTAATGACCACCCTAGGAAGACGGCTGAGACAATCTGCCACATGATCTCTAAATCTGTCTTTTGATAGCCACGATACTAATACGGTCGGCGGTATTCTCCGCCCGGTTAGAGATCTGGCCGATGGTTTGGACGAGTTCTTTTAACAGCATCATTTTGCCGGTAGCCATGTCCGACTTGAAGACCCGCTCGATAATAGAGCGTTCCAGTCTGTCGGATTCACTTTCTTTGGCATCGACGCCGCGTGTCTGGTAGAGGGTCTCATGTGGATTTTCGAACAGGGTATTCATGCATTCCCGGATCAGGCGGTAGGCTTCTACATTTATCTCCACCAGCTTCTCCAGGTCTTCGAGCAGGTCCTCCGGTATGTCCAGGCATAATATCCTGGTCAAGAATAAGGCATCTTCCGCCGCGCTGGGGATCCGGTCGTAAAACTCCAGAAGTAACAGCAGATCGCCTCGGGAATCAGGAAGGAGGGCCTTCCCATAGAGGGTCATCTGGATTTTGCGCCGCAAATCATCTGCCTCAGACTCGAACTTGTGTGCCTTTTCCACATCCCAGATGAACTCGCGGGTGCACCCGTTGACCAGAAATCTCATCATGGAATCGCGAAACTGCCGTATGCAGGAATCGACCTTATCCAGATACGTATCGATCATCTGCTTAACCTCTGTCTGCTTCTTGGAGAAAATGGTCATAGATTATCTACCTCACACTCCACGTTAATGATAGAAATTTCCTCTTTATTTTTGGGGCAGTATAGGATAAAGCTAATTTTGTGTCAAGGGAAAAGGCATCAACGGCGGGTTGGTTATGCGAGGGGTTACTTTTCCATTCTCAGATCAATCTTTACAGGCTTATAAAAAGTCAAAATTCGGAAAGGAAAGTAAAAAGCTCCAGATGCAAGGCGCCTTTTGGTCCTGCGGGGTTAAGGGGACGGGGGTTAAGGGGACGGGGGGTTAAGGGGACGTAGTTAAATTCTTTAAATAATTGGTCATCCTTTCTTCCAGTTCTCTATTCTCCCCTAAGAATGTTTCCCCTCGCACGACAGCGTAATGGATCGCAGCAGGAGTAATGTGCAATGCCTGCGATAACTGCTTTCCCGTCCATCCTAATTGCCTTGAGGATAAATAACAAAAAATCGACCGGGCCTTCGTGATCACTTGCCTCTGCCCTCCACCTATCATTTCTTCCTTGCTTATCCCAAAGTCTCTCCCTATGAGGCTCAGAAGTCCTTCAACGTCAATTCTCTTTCTCTTCAACTGTGCCCCCTTTTGGATAACCTTCTCCTCTTCTACCAAAAGTTTCTCCACAAAAGCACTGCTCCCTAATACCCTACAGTCAAAACTTCCCTGCGTCTCCTGATCATCCTTTTTTTTACGACCCCTTGGTCTCTCTCCTCCCAACTCTTCCCTCTTTCCACAAGAAATCCCCTCCTGAACGAATTGCCGATACTTCCTTCTAGCCTCAGCCTCTTTTTGACTAAAATAGGTCAAGGTCTCTTCTTTCGCCTGCCAGGCTCGATTCTTATTCCCCATAAGTACCGAATGGCCACACCAAGCATACTTATCCAATTCATCCATATCCTTCACCAATCCCGCTCGAATGCAGTTGAGATGGATATACCGGATCAGTTCTAATAGATAGCTGTCTTCTTCACAGACGATGGATTTATAGCGGTTCTGAAAAAGATGCCCGGATCGTTGATGACGCAGATTGAAATTGACAGCATATCCAGTTAATAATCGTCTCATTATTTTTGCCAGGGGGGTCGCACCTGTTCTGAGGAGTATATGGGCGTGGTTGGGAATTAATACCCAGGCAAAACAGCTCGCCTGCCCCTCTTGAACCACCTTTCCCAGGCGCGTAAGAAAGTCTTCTTTGTCTCTCTCACTCTCAAATATCTTTTTTCTCTCGATCCCCCTGACCATGATATGGTGCAAGCTTCCGGGAGCATCCAACCTCGGTCCTCTTGGCATACTTCATCCTTATCACACAAAATCAGAATTGTCAAGATATTTAATCAATTTAACTACGTCCCCTATATTCCCCCGTCCCCTATATTCCCCGGACGGGTGCTGGAGTGCTATACAGACGCGCCAAACGGAATGTAGAGCCTTTGTGCGGCGTTATGGGCAAGGCTTTAAAATGCGCCTGATTTTCAAAAATTAGCCTAAAAACCGTGTCAAGAACTTTTTTCAAAGAACGTAAAATAATTTTACTGAATAGTTACGACTCTTTTTGCCTAAAGGTTGACTGGTTAGGCGAACTTGCTAATATTATTACACACTTACAAATATGAGACCACAAACTATTTTGAAGAATTAAGTATTGTGTCCCCAGAATTCTTGTGTCCCCAGAATTCTGAGTTCATCCCATTGTTAGACCTAAACATCTTCAAGACTGGTAAGATCCTCAACGCCAGCCATATCAGCAAGCATTTTTGAATATTTCCTTAAGCTTTCTTGGAGATCAGCAAGCTCTTTGCGGAAAACGTCACATTTTTCGGATTCCATAAATGCTTCTGCAAGAGAAAGTTTGTGCCATTTTGCCGTGAATGGTCTTATAACTTGGTTAAGTACAACTATGGCAATCTTTGTGAACTCAATGCACTGCCTACCGTTTCTCCTAATTATTTCACGAGTTAACCCAAATAATGTATAGACGCTTGTTAATGCAGTCTCCTCATCGCCATGTTCAGCAGGTAATGGCTGTGTGGCGATTCTTGTTAAGAGTTCTATGTAAAGTTCCCAAGCTGCGTTCTTGTCTTCGTCTTGGGGTTTCCACTCCATGTCTAGGAATGGAGCTTTAATTTTAAGGGATGTCATGTCCCAATTTTCAAGCCATTTTCTCCATTTCATCATTTCCACCTTTCTCCACTTTTGTTATTCACAAAGTGAGGATAAGAATTATCAGGAGTTAGTCTTGATCGATTTAAATATGCTTGATGAATCCAGTTTTGTACAATGTTTGGATCGTTACTCCAATTATAAATTTTTGCGTAACCACAAACTTGATTATCGTAAAGTCTCGGCGGGACTATACTACCATCATACGTTTCTTTTCCATAGCTTGGATGAGAGGGTAAGAGTATCCCCAAAAGACCAGAACGTGAACTTAGTTTTGTTTGACGAATGCTGGATGATATCTCCCAGTCAACATGCTTTCGCTTCCAAGTTTCAGTTCCGATTAAAACTACCGTCACTGTAGAATCACTCAAGTATTCATCCCTGATTTTCTGTCTTATGGTATCAGTTTTCAAGTAAGGATCAATATCTCCAATTTGGATTGATTTTGAAATTAGGATGTTGTAATAACCAGAGAAAAGGGCTTCAAATGCATTTCGGTAATATTGATCATTTGCGTGATGGTAACTGACAAAGACTTTATGAAGTTGTGTCATATTTTCCCTCTTGGTCTAACGTGCGGTGTGAGATGATAATTATATTCATTCAAAGTCATCATCCGTAATGCCGTAGTCCTCAATACGCATCTTTTCATACTTTGACTCTATACGTTCACTCCTTCCTAAGAGGAAAACCCCCAAAATACGACTGCCAAAAGTAAGCGCAGTCAGAAACAGTAATTGACATAGGGTTAACCACATACCTTTAAATAGAGTTGCCAACATCGCAATTGGAACAACACCAACGCCAAAAAGAAAGAGGCCAATAAAAACAGCTAATCCGCCCCACAAAGTGTAAGTTAATAAAAATCCCCATACCCATAACGTCAGCCCGAATATGTAGGATGATATAACCATACCATTGCCTGAAAAGCCTCTAGTTCTACGGAAGATGCCAAGGGGGGCAAGGATAAACAATGCAATGCCAAATGTGATAGAAAACGCAATTGTAAGCCACGGATATACTTTTGCACTAAGCCACGCCCCACCATGGATAAAAAGACCAATCAGGAGGACAATTACCAGGAAAAACCCAATTCCCAGTATAGCCGCTCCAGCCCCCTTTATTTTTTCCCACATTGTGAATGCTCCCAGTTTAGGTCTAACGCAAAAGCTCATGGGGAGTGCGGAAGTTTTGCGCGATCCCATGAAGCGTCTGGTTAGATGCGCGATTAATAATTCGTAAATTTATCGTACTACCTTTTTTCGTCGTATCTCGTTATCTGTCCATATTTTATTTATCTGAGCTTTTCTATATGCAGGGTCGAGTTTAAGTGCTTCTAAAAATTGATGTTGTGCTGCCATTAATTTCCCCTGTTTTACATATGCAACACCTAAGTTATTATGTGCATATTTGCTTTGAGGGTTTATTATTATCGCAATTTCAAAAGCGTTTTCAGCTTTGGCATAGTCTCCTCTTTTCAGATAAGCAAGGCCTAAACTGTTGTATTTTAGTTTTATTTCAGAAATGGAAAAATTGGTTGATTTTTCAAATTCAGCTATTGCCTGTTCATAGCTCTGTTTGTCTAAATAGATTGCTCCTAAAGACATTCTAACAGCGCTATCAGATTGGTCTAAGGCTTTAAGATAATTTTCAGCTTTATCTAAATATAGAGGTGTCTTCCGACTTAAACCAATATAAATATAATACTGTGCGGCTTTTAATTTGGCATCATTTATTCTTTTTCCCCTAGGTTTTATTTGAATATATTTCTCATAATTATCGGCCATTCTTGAATAATAGACTCCATCATTAAAAATTGCCTCCTCATATATTTTCCCCAATAAATAGTATGCTTGAGCATGTTGAGGATATTTTTTTATTTCTTCATTTAATTCTAAAATAGCACTACTATATTTTTTTGCTCTATATTCGTTTACAGCATTTAGATAATTAAGGTCTTTTGCAAACTCTTTTTCTTCATCGATAGTGACATCTGAGGCATATTTAAGTACTTCAGTTGTTTGCTGCTTTTCTTTTACCAGTGTATATATTGAATACACGCTTATTGAAAATATGGTTGTCGAAATAACAATCAACAACCACATTACCAATTTAAAATTTTTCATTGTATACACCTAATTATCATTCCTCTTGACAACCGTTTGTCTTGCTTTGCGGGCTAGCTTTGAAAGCTGACTCCCAATATCTATTCCCTTTTGAGTTTTTTCATCGCATGTTTGTAGTTTTAGTAGTGCCTTTCCTTTATCACCCCATGAAAGAGTAAATGGTTCATTTATATCGGTATTTTGGGCTGCTATAATATAAAATGTGGATTTACTGCCAGATGGTAGTCTTTGAATATACAGGCGTGCGGTTCCTCTTGGTTTGTTGTATTCTTTTTTTTCGTCATTGTTTAAACTAGCTTGGAAGTCAATTATTTCAGCATTTAAAGCACCAGATAATTTTAGATCTTTCGCATGTCCTGCTTCTGTATTTCTTAATTCTCCCAAATAAATTACTCCTTCAGAACTTTCGCATTTAGAAAAATAAGAATCAATTGTTTTAGGTTCTGGATTAAGAATAATTGGAAGGCCTAATGCTGCAATCCCAGCTATTACACCTATAATTGTGAAAATCGACGTTATGGTTTTTAACATATTTTCATCATAACTGGTTTTTTCTCTCATCTAACATAGATGAACTCGTAAAAAGTCATGTCTTTTAAGTAGTTGAAATAATTACAAAAAGGTGTATTTTTTGTTTGCTTTTCTCTTTACATTTTGGTATAAAAAAGCCAGATAATCAACCAAATTGTAGGTGAAAAGCATGATACAT
>JACQWO010000040.1 GCA_016209225.1 Desulfobacterales bacterium | reverse complement strand
AGGCGCATCAAACGGAATGTAGAGCCTTTGTGCGGCGTTATGGGCAAGGCTTTAAAATGCGCCTGATTTTCAAAAATTAGCCTAAAAACCGTGTCAAGAACTTTTTTCAAAGAACGTAAAATAATTTTACTGAATAGTTACCAAAAATTTTACTTGACAATCAGTAAAAACTATAATAATATAAAATATAGCAATAATAGAAAAACCAAAGGAGCCCGTTTGATGGATGCTGTATTAACTGTTTTCAAGGCCGGCAAGTACTGTAATGTCTCCCCCAAGACCATTATCAACTGGATAGAGTCCGGCTATATCAAGGCATACAAGACCGTGGGGGGGCATCGTCGTATAAAGAAGCTGGATCTTGAAGATTTTATGCAAAGGCAGGGGATTCCAATCCCTGAAGAGGAACAAATGGAAGAGAGAAAGAGAATCCTTGTGGTGGATGATGACCCCATCATCGTTGAAACGATTGTTCAAGCCCTGGAAGAGGATGAACATGATTATGAGGTTATCTCCGCTTCCGATGGGTTTGAGGCCGGTCTTCAGGTCAGTCACTTCAAGCCGCACCTATTGATACTGGATATCATGATGCCCGATATTAAGGGGTATGAGGTGTGCAAGAAGATTAAGTCCAATGAGGCTACCAGGGACATGGTTATTATCGTCTTGTCAGCGTATCTGGACGAAGAGAAATTCAGGATGATGAAGGAGTACGGTGCAGACGTGTGTTTTTCCAAACCTTTACCTCTGCCCCAGTTGAAGCAAGAGGTGAGCCGGTTATTGGGATTGCCCTGATTCATACACCCACAAAAGATTACCTTCCAAGACGGTCAAGGAGTTGCTGATGAAGCTAAGAGAAGCTTTGGCAAAAGGGAAATTTCTGGTTACGACTGAGATCCAGGCACCTATCGATGAGGAGCCGGAAGGACTTGTCAAGACTTTCAATCTGGTGCGAGGGCGTGTTGACGGAGTTTCCGTATCAGAGGTTGAGATTGAAGGGATAGTGGGGGATACGATTAAGACGTGTGAAGTTTTGAGGCAGAACCGATTTGAGGCCATATATCAGACTTCAACCCGGCAAAAGAACCGCTTACAACTACAAAAGGACCTCACACTTGCCCATGAAGCAGGTGTAGAAAACCTCCTTGTATTCACTGAAGACTACCGGATCACTGGGGATAGCCTTCAGGAGATAATGTTTTTCCATGTGGATTCAGGGAAGTTAGCCTCTGTACTAGAACATATGCGGGAAGGAGAAACAGTTGACGGTAAAGAACTCCCCTTTAAAGCTGAGTTTGTACTGGGTTCTGGCGTGGAGTCCTCATGGGGAAAGAACGTACCGGAACTAGAAATGAAAGAAATGGAGGAGATGACCGGGATAGGTACCGGATACTTCTTAACAACACCGGTGTTTGATCTGGATCGGTTTGAGAAATTCGTAAAGACTGTCGAGACCTTCGGAGTTCCGGTAATTGCAGAAGTCATGATTCTAAGGACAGCCGGCATGGGCCGATTTCTCAACCGACACTTCAAGTCAGGATTGGTGCCGGAGTGGATTATCCAAAAACTCGCCAAAGCCTCAGACAAGCAAAAGGCCAGCATTGAGCTTTTTGCCGATATAGTAACGGGCATTAAAGGCATCTGTCAGGGGATTCATATTATAACCATAGGGGGGGAAGAAAAACTCAGGCACTATCTTGATGCGGCGAAACTCAGATAGTCAAAAACCAGAAGTCAGGAGTCAGTTGATGGAAGATATCACCCTTTCCATTAATGGGAGAAATATCACCTGTCCGCCCGGAACAAGCATTCTGGATGCTGCAGAGCAGCACGGTATAGAGATTCCGAAACTCTGCTATCATTCCGACCTTAAACCGTTTGGTGCCTGTCGTCTCTGTCTGGTAGAAGATGAGAAGACCGGCCGTATCATGGCGTCATGTGTTACGCCGGCTGCCCATGACATGCGTGTCCTGACAGAGTTACCCCGTATAAATAAGCACAGGCGGAATATAGTCAGGCTGATGATCGCCGAACATCCGGAATCCTGTATCTTTTGCAGCAAAGGGAACCGCTGTCAGTTGCGTCAGATAGCCGCTAAGCTCGGTATAGGGGAGACAAACCTTTACCCTATGCCCAACTACAAACCACTGGAACAGGCAAATCCTTTCATTATCAGGGATCTCTCCAAATGTATCCTGTGTGGAAAGTGTATCAGGGCAGACCATGAGCTGGTTGTTGTGGGGGCAATAGATTACAACCTCAGAGGCTTTAAATCCCGCCCTGCCACGCTTCATGATCTGGGCTTAGAGCATTCTGACTGCACCTTCTGCGGCACGTGTGTGTCAATATGTCCTACCGGGGCATTGTCCCCAAATAATACGCGTTATATAGGCACTCCTCAAAGGGAATCTAGTTCTATCTGCGGATTCTGTGGTGTGGGCTGTTCTCTGGCTATGGGGGTTGTAGATGAACAGATCATAGAGGTCAACCCATCACACCTATCCGGCACTGTTAATGGGGCATCCCTCTGTGTGAGGGGCCACTTTGCGCATGATTTTCTCAATGCCGGTGAACGGTTGCGCAGTCCTTTGATTCGCAAAGATGGTGAGCTGGTTTCCGCCTCATGGGATGAGATACTGGAAGTTGTTGCAAGACGGCTTCTTGAGATCAAACGGGAAAACGGCCCACAAAACGTGGCATTTTTAGGCTCCTCTAAATGCACAAATGAGGAAAACTACCTCTTTCAGAAGATAGCAAGGGTCGTTCTTGAAACAAATAACGTGGACAATGGTGGCTATCTATCCGGACAGTCCCTCTTGAATCTCATCGATGAAAAAACAGATGGAAGGTATCGTATTCAGCCTCTTGGTCGGCTGGAGAAAGAGGATGCCATTTTTATTATTGGTGCCGACCCAAATCACTCGGTTCCTGTGTTGAGCTATTATCTCAAGAGGGCTGCAAAGAATGGTATTCCCTTAATAGTTGCTGATCCGAGGCGCACGGAATTGGTGGACTTCTCATCTCTCTGGCTACGTGTTTTTCCCGGGAGTGACCTTGAATTGATCAACGCTCTAGCTATGCTGCTATACCAGAAAAAGGCATACGCCTCTGATTTCATAATCCAGTTCACCGAGGGGTTTGACCTATACCGTCGCGGGCTTTCTTCCCTGGATATTGACAGAATTAGTCGGGTAACATCTATAGATGTGGGTACTATTGAAGAGGCTGCCGAGTTGTTACACGGGAAAAAGATTGCCTTTGTGGTTGGGCATGGAATCCTGCAACAGAGACATGGGCGGGAGTCTCTAGAAGCCATTATCAACCTTTCACTCATGACCGGAAGTCTTGGACATGAAGGGGCCGGTCTGTATATTCTTGCAAGGGAAAACAATCAGTTAGGTGCACGGGATATGGGGGCGGTACCATACGGACTGCCGGGTGGTCAGTTCCTGAGTAATGATTTAGCCCGAAAACAATGGGAACGGACATGGCAGGTAAAGATTTCACCTGATGAAGGCCTCAATATGGTTCGCATGATCGAGGAAGCCGAGAAAGGCAACCTGAAAGCATTGTACATCATGGGAGAGAACCCACTCCGCAGTCTCCCTCAACCTGAACGGGTTCGCAGTGCCCTGGAGAAATTAGATTTTGTGGTAAGATGGGGTATTCCAAACACTACAGTTCTCTGGAAAGGGTAAGGGAAGAAATCATTGGGTCTGTACCTATGTATGCGGATCCGGGCGGGCATGGATACACGCCCTGGATCAGGGAAACGAGCGAAAAGGCTCTCTTTCGCCCCGATGGAAAAGGAGACCTGATTCCTTTTTCTCCTGTTGTTTCCACCGAAGATGAAGTGCCTGATGATGTTTATCCTTTGACGGCTATCCTCGGGTCTTACCGTTATCATTTGGGAAGCGGTACTCGGACGAGCCGTTCCAAGCGTATTCAGGAGTTTGATTCAAAGGGAGAGATAGAGATATCCCCCGAAGATGGGACAAAATTAAATTTGCATGATGGGGACACTGCTCGGGTCCTTTCCCGATATGGGGCGGTAGAGAGAGGGATCAGAGTGAAAGACGGATTAAGAGCGGGGCTGATATTTATACCAGTGGCTTTTAATGACAACGATTCACGGAATCTTATCAACTTGGCCCAGCTTTCCAGGCATGACTCATTGGGCTGGAAAACCTGTCGAGTTAAACTTGATGAACTCGTAAAAAGTCAAAATTGGGGTCAAAATTGGGATGGCAAAGTAAAAAGCTCCAGATGCAAGGCGCGCAAATCCTGAGGAGTGAGGCGTACTTAGGGGTACGCCGCAACGACGAAGGATGCAGTGCAACGCCGCAGATGGACTTTTTACGAAGCCATCAAACTTGAAAAGGTTTAGTAGATAGGATAGATGGCCTGGGCGTTATAAATCTAGATGAATATAGTATAGGGGAGGGATCGTATGAAGCCGAAAGGGATTGATTGGGACAAACTCACCTCCATCATCGGTGAACACCGAGACGAGAAATGGGGGCTCATTCCTCTGCTGCAGGATATTCAGGAAACGTTCGGCTATATTCCACCAGAGTCCATCAATTTGATTGCCGATGCCATGAAGCTCTTTCCAACTGAGGTTCAGGGGGTAATCTCTTTTTACTCAGGATTTTCCATAAAGCCGAAGGGGAAATACGTACTCAGAGTATGCCGCGGAACGGCATGTCACGTCAAAGGCGGTCGGAGTATCCTGAGATTGGTAAAGAGAGAGCTGGCACTGGATGAAGGAGAGACCACCTCTGATTATCGGTTTACCCTTGAGACTACCGCCTGTCTTGGGGCATGTGCCCTTGCACCTACCATGATGGTCAACAGAGCCTACTTTGGGAAACTCTCTCCACCAAAGGTAACTAACATACTGGTTGAGTACGGTAAAGAGAAGAAAGAAAAATTAAAGGATGTTAGAGATGAAGAAGATTGAAAGCCCTTCAGATATGGAGGCCCTTCGGCAGAACATCCTCAGCAAACGTGATCCCAAAAGGCAGGTTGTCAAGGTATGCTGTAGCACAGGATGCCGTGCCGGAGGATCTCTCAAAATCATTGATGCCTTCAAACAAGAACTCACCATCAGTGGTTTAGAAGATAAGATAGAAATAAAGAAAACAGGCTGTAGAGGCTTCTGTGAAAATGGTCCGGTTATGGCTGTTGACCCTGATAATATCTTCTATAACAAAGTCGAGCCGGATGATGTGCCTGAGATTGTCTCCGAAACCCTTATCCATGGCAAACCTGTAGAGCGACTCCTGTATACAGACCCTGAGAGTAAGGAGAAGATTACATGTGAAAAAGATGTCCCCTTTTTCGGCAAACAGGTGAGGAGGGTCCTGGCCAATTGCGGGCAGATTGATCCTACCAATATTGAGGATTACATCGCGGCCGGAGGATATGGGGCTATTGCCAAAGCCCTTTCCAGTATGACACCGGAAGAGGTAATAGATCATGTCACAGCTGCAAAACTGAGAGGCAGAGGTGGGGCAGGTTTCCCTACAGGGCTGAAATGGAAATTTGCCCGTCAGGCATCGGGACGACCTAAATATATAATCTGTAACGCTGATGAAGGGGACCCCGGAGCCTTTATGGACCGTTCAGTTCTGGAAGGGGACCCCCACGCTGTCCTTGAGGGGATGCTCATCGGAGCGTATGCCATAGGGGCAGAATATGGGTACATTTATGTGAGAGAGGAATACCCCATTGCAGTCGAGCACTTGAGTATTGCCTTAGAACAGATGAGAGAGCGGGGACTTTTGGGGGAAAATATCCTGGGAGCTGGTTTTAACCTTGATATTTCCCTGAAGAAGGGCGCGGGGGCATTTGTCTGTGGCGAGGAAACTGCCCTGATGGCATCTATTGAGGGAAAACGGGGAATGCCGAGGGCCCGGCCGCCGTTTCCTGCTCAGGCAGGACTGGATGGGAAACCCAGCAATATCAATAACGTGGAGACATGGGCAAATGTTCCGTTGATTATCAAAAATGGGGTTGGGTGGTATACAGAGATAGGTACAGAAAAGAGTAAGGGCACGAAGATATTCTCGCTGGTAGGTAAGGTTAATAACACCGGTCTGGTGGAGGTTCCCATTGGTGTGACCATGAAAGAGGTGGTCTTCGATATTGGTGGGGGTATCCTCAAGGGGAGAAAGTTCAAGGCGGTCCAGATGGGGGGGCCATCGGGCGGATGTGTACCTGCTCAGTATTTGAATTTGCCTATAGATTACGATACCCTGCAGCGGATAGGTGCTATCATGGGATCGGGCGGGATGGTGGTCATGGATGAAAACAACTGCATGGTAGAGATCGCCCGGTTTTTCCTGAGCTTCACCCAGGCGGAATCCTGCGGGAAGTGTGCCCCATGTCGTGTGGGTACAACCCAGTTGCTGGAGATACTGACCCGCATCACCCAGGGCAGGGGTCGGCTTGAGGATATCAAGACCATCCAGGAACTCGGGGAGACGATTACTGAGTCATCCCTTTGCGGGCTTGGACAGACGTGCCCCAAACCTGCCCTTTCTACCCTGAACTATTTCATGAAGGAATATGAAGACCACATCCTGGAACACCGCTGTGCAGGGGCAACATGTGATTCCATGGTTATCTCAGCCTGCCAGCACGCCTGTCCTGCCGGAATTGATGTGCCAAACTATGTGGCAGCCATAGCACGCAGCAATTACGAGAATGCTGTGGAGATTATCCGGGAGAGGAATCCCTTTCCTGCCGTGTGCGGCCGTATCTGCATCCACCCATGTGAGTTGAAGTGCCGTCGAGGTGAGCTGGACGATCCCGTGGCTATCAGATCACTCAAGCGTTTTGCTTCGGACTGGTACTTCGAGCACATAGGACGGGCTAGCGAGCCTTTTCCGGTAACTAAAGATGAAAAAATTGCCGTGGTGGGCGCAGGACCCGCCGGTTTAACCTGTGCCTATTTTCTTGCCAAAATGGGTTATAAGGTGACGGTATTCGAGGCACAACCAATTGCTGGCGGAATGCTGGGAATTGCTGTCCCTGAGTTTCGCCTCCCGCGGAAGGTCATTGAAGAAGAGGTGGAGTATATAGAGAGCTGTGGGGTAGAGATCCGTTATAGCTCCCCGATTGATGCCCGGCATACAGTCAATGACTTGATGGCAGAAGGGTATAACGCTGTTTTTATTGCAGCGGGTGCCCATGCAAGTCTTCGGATCGAGATCGCGGGCGAAGAAGATGGTCTGGAAGGGCTCTATTACGGTCTTCAGTTTTTAAGAGATGTAAAACTGGGCAAGAATATAGAACTGAAAGGAAAGGTTATTGTAATAGGGGGAGGCAATGTGGCTTTTGACGTTGCAAGAACCGCTTTGCGGGTGGGCGCATCGGATGTTCAGATATTCTATCGGAGAACCAAAGAAGAGATGCCGGCCTGGGAAAAAGACATTGAGGAGGCTATTGAGGAAGGGGTCATTATCAATCCTTCCTGGGCGCCTAAGCGGATCATACATCGGCACGGGAGGGTAACCGGTATGGAGTTCGCACGCAGCATCACCGTCTTCAACGAAGAAGGCCGTTCCCGTATCAGTGTGGATGAGGAAACAGCACTGATGGTGGAAGCTGAAGCAGTGATTATTTCCGTTGGACAGGCCCCTGACATATCTTTCTTGTCTGAAGACAGCCAGCTTGAGCGAGCCCTTTGGGGCAGTCTGGAGGTGGAGGAAAACCGTTTGGCGACGAATGTCCCGGGAGTCTTTGCAGGGGGCGATTTTACTACAGGTCCAAGTGTTGTGATAAATGCCATAGCCCTGGGGAGGAGGGCATCCATTGCTATAGATAAATACCTTCAAGGTGATACTGGTCGCATAGAGATCGTAGATGAGAAAACGTCCATGGAGGAGGATGCAGGCCTGGCCCTGGACCAGGAAACAACTGAAGAAATGCCAAGAATCAATATCGAACTCGAGAGACCGGAGGAAAGGGTGAAAGACTTCCGGGAAGTTGAGAAAGGCTTTTCTAAAGAGCAAGCCTACCTTGAGGCTATGAGATGCCTTAGATGTGACTTGGAAAAGGAGAGGACAACAATATGATCAGGTCTATTACACAACAAAAATCAGAAGAGGAGATTCTGCGGCTTCTCGAGGGATTGGTAAGGGTTTTCATAATAGGATGCGGGACATGTGTTACTTTGACACACACAGGTGGAGAGCCTGAAATGGAAGCCATGAAGGAAAAGCTATCAGATAAAGGCAAGCTGATTACCGGGGGTGTGGTGTTGCCTGTAGCTTGTGACAACTTGACCGGAGATGCCTTGAGTAAGCACGGCCAACAGATCGCCCAGGCAGATGTGCTTTTTATAATGACCTGTGCATTTGGTGTCCAAACCGTGGCAAGACAGTTAAAGAAGCTGGTTGTTCCTGCCCTGGATACCCTGTTTATCGGGAAGGAAACCGCTTTAGGTCAGTTTGATGAGATATGCCTCCAGTGCGGGGCATGCATACTTGGTGAAACAGGCGGGATCTGCCCTGTTACTTCGTGTCATAAGGGTTTAGTGAATGGACCCTGTGGCG
Source organism: Desulfobacterales bacterium (assembly GCA_016209225.1). Taxonomy (GTDB): domain Bacteria; phylum Desulfobacterota; class UBA8473; order UBA8473; family UBA8473; genus UBA8473. Next base: position 1,693 of record JACQWO010000040.1, on the reverse strand, counting down.
GCACCAATAATGGAAAGTGTGAGATAGACAGCGCAAAGGACTGCGCCTGGACATTGATATATAATCGATTGAAGGACTTAAGCTCTCTGGATGCCATGAGAAGGTTTCAACAACCCAGGAATCACCAGGGAGAGCCTAAGCCTGGAAAATTAGTGATCTCAGCATCTTAGGGCAAGAAAGGACCCCAAAATTATGGTTTCCTCATTTAAAAAGGCACTGGAATCGGGCAAATTTGTGGTTACCTCTGAGGTAGCGCCACCGAAAGGGACAAATCTGGAGAAGATGATCCACCATATCGAGCTTCTGAGAGATAAGGTGGATGCCATAAACATTACAGATCATCAGAGCTCTGTTATGCGGTTTCCTTCCCTGGGAGGTGCCATCTTGATCAAAGAGATGGGCGGAGAACCCATATTGCAGATGACCTGTAGGGATCGCAATCGGTTGGCTTTACAGGCAGACCTTCTCTTTGCCTCAAGCAGAGGGATTCACAATGTACTTTGTCTCACGGGTGATTCAGTCCTTCTGGGTGACCACAAAGAGGCCAAGAGCGTCTTTGACCTGGATTCGAGTCAGTTGTTGGCGGCGATCAGAAGATTAGAGAGGGGAAAGGATCTGGCAGGGAACGACCTGGATGGAGGCATCTCTTTTTGTGCCGGTGCTATAGTTACCCCCGAGGCTAACCCTCTCGAACCTCAGCTTATCAAATTTGAAAAGAAGATTGAGGCAGGCGCCGAGTTTATCCAGACCCAGGCAGTGTACGATCTTGACAGATTTAAACAATTTATGGACTACGCCAGACAGTTTCCCGCAAAGATCCTCGCCGGCGTCATTCTGCTAACCTCCGCTCCTATGGCACGGTTTATGAATAAGAACGTTGCCGGAGTCAACGTACCACAGGAACTGATCGACGAAATGGTATCTGCGCCTAAAGGCAGGGCTATAGAAAAGGGGATAGAGATTGCCGGCCGTATGATCATGCGGATTAAGGAGGAGAGGATGTGTGACGGTGTCCACATCATGGCTATAGGCAGAGAGGAGCTGGTGCCCGATATAATGGCCGTTGCAAGATTGATCTGAGAATGGAAAAGTAACCCCTCGCATAACCAACCCGCCGTTGACATGTAACCAAAATCCGCTTGACAAACAAAATCATTCTTCATATACTCCCGCCGTGAGGAAGCGCTACCTTATCAAGTTTACCCAGGTTGGCAATAAAGGCCTCAATATCTTGACGCGAGCGATCGCGCAATCGCTTTCCAGGCAGAAAATTAACAAAGACCTGCCCCCATTTGACGTAAAAAAGCGAACGATCAGGCCGCACTCGGTTATCCTCCACGCAGGACTTAAAAGCATCCCAGAATTTTTGGGACGTTGTAGATCGTTTTTGACTTTCTTCAATCATAAAATATATCCAATTCAAGTAGTTAAGTTACGATTTACGGTGTTATGCTAGGCAGAATTATTATATCACTTTTCAAATCATTATCGCAACATATTGAATTTGTCCAATGTTTTTCCTGAAGGAGGTGGTGTATATGCGCTATTTACCTTATATGATTGAATAATTGTTTTAGTCAAGTGTTTTGTAATATATTTTTTCTGTCCAATATATGTTGATGGACTCGTAAAAAGTCAGGCATCCCTTATGCAGTCATTATGAGCGGATGCCCATAACGACGGTCAAATAGGG
>JACQWO010000003.1 GCA_016209225.1 Desulfobacterales bacterium | reverse complement strand
GCTATTGTTTTGTCAAAGAAGGAGTTGTAATGATGATACCATTATCGTACTATCTTATCCTTTCTGCAGTCCTTTTTACGGTAGGAGTTATAGGTGTATTGGTCAGGAGAAATGCAATCGTTATATTTATGTCAATAGAGCTCATGTTGAATGCCGTTAACCTTTCATTTGTGGCCATCTCGAAGCACCTTGATTCTCTGGACGGACAGATATTCGTCTTATTTGTTATGACTGTTGCTGCAGCAGAAGTCGCTGTAGGTCTGGCTATTATAATAAATCTATTTAGGAACAAGGAAACAGTAAACGTTGATGAGATAAACATTATGAAATGGTAAAATTGGAGGAAAGATATGTTGGATTATGTATGGTTGGTTCCCCTGTTTCCAATAATTGGAGCCATTATAAACGGAATTTTTGGCACTAAACTGAGCAAGAAGACCGTAGGTGTGGTAGCCTGTGGAGTTATAGGATTGTCATTCCTTGTATCGGTTTTGGTGTTTTTCAGCCTGTTACAGCTTCCTCCAGAGAGCAGGTCTTTTGAGAAGATTATCTATACATGGATAGCTGCCGGAGACCTTAAGACCACTGTTGGTTTTCTGGTGGATCCTCTTTCGATGATAATGATGCTTACGGTTTCAGGGGTCTCTTTTCTGATCCATATTTACTCTGTCGGGTACATGCACGACGATGAAGGATTCAAACGGTATTTTACTTACCTGAATCTCTTTGTATTCTCTATGCTGGTGTTGGTTTGCGCCAATAACTTTCTGATGATGTTTGTAGGCTGGGAAGGTGTTGGGTTGTGTTCGTACCTTCTCATAGGGTTCTGGTATCAAAGAAAGGAGCCCGCAGATGCAGGTAAGAAGGCATTTGTGGTTAACAGGATAGGGGATTATGGTTTCCTTTTGGCCATGATGTTAATCTTTGTCACATTTGGGACTTTAAACTTCAAAGAGGTATTTAATATTGCCCACTATAACTTTCAGGTTGGCAGCATGGTAATAACCGCTATAACTCTTCTGCTTTTTGTTGGGGCTACAGGGAAATCAGCCCAGATACCCCTTTACACCTGGTTACCCGATGCCATGGAAGGCCCCACCCCTGTGAGCGCTTTGATCCATGCCGCTACGATGGTTACTGCAGGAGTATATATGGTAGTCCGCTGTAATGTTTTGTTCACTCTCGCCCCTATTTCCCTCACGGTTGTAGCCATTATTGGGGTTGTAACAGCCGTATTTACAGCATCCATAGCCCTGGCTGCGAACGATATAAAGAGGGTTTTGGCCTATTCTACCATCAGTCAATTGGGATACATGTTTCTGGCGTGTGGTGTAGGGGCATTCAGTGCCGGCATCTTCCATCTCATGACCCATGCGTTCTTCAAAGCATTACTGTTTCTGGGTGCCGGAAGTGTTATGCATGCCATGGCAGGGGAACTTGACATGAGAAAGATGGGCGCATTAAAATCCCATATGCCCAGAACATACTGGACATTTCTGATAGCTACTCTGGCCATAGCCGGGATATTCCCCTTCGCCGGGTTTTTCAGCAAGGATGAGATACTGTGGAATGCCTTTCAGAAGAATACGGTTCTATGGGTATTGGGTGCCGGTGCAGCGTTAATGACGGCTTTTTATATGTTCAGGGCTGTGTTTATGACCTTCCATGGAGAGTCCAGGGTAGATGAAGAGGTGGCAAAACACCTTCACGAGTCTCCATCTGTTATGACCAGTCCCCTTGTTGTCCTGGCTATCCTGTCCGCCATCGGTGGTTTTGTGGGTATCCCCATAATAAAGGGCGCAAATGTCTTCCATGATTTCTTAGCGCCGGTTACAGGAGAACATCTGGCAGGTTCAGCAAAGGTTACACTGACCAATCTGGCTTATGCCTCAAGCACTGCTGTCTCTTCCGGGGAAGCAGTCCACCATCCTGTCGGTCTTGAGGTGTTGATGATGGCAATTTCTCTGGCGATAGCACTGGGTGGGTTAGGCCTGGCGTATTACATGTATATAAAAAACCCATCTCTTCCTAAAAGATTAGCGGAGAAATTTAAACTCCTTTATCATCTCATCTGTAACAAATATTTTGTTGATGAAATCTATGATTTTCTGTTCGTTAACCCTATCAAGAGGGGTTCCGAAATCCTCTGGACATTCTTCGATGTCAGGGTAGTCGATGGTATGGTTAACGGTTCAGGTCGCTTTGTTGAGTTTGGCAGCTCTGTTTTGAAAAGGATTCAGACAGGCTATGTTCAAAACTATGCCCTCTCTATACTGGTTGGCATAGGAGCCATTATCGCTTATTTCCTTTTCATGTAATTATCCTAAAGTTGTGATGGCAAAGTAAGCACTTAGGCAGTTAGACTGTAGGCAGTTAGACTGTAGCCTACAGCCTTTAGCCTACAGTCTAAACAAAAGGAGTTAGTTAATGAATCAGTTAGACTTCCCTATATTGACTCTGATTACATTCCTACCCGCGCTTGGAGTGATTTTTATAATGCTCATGAACAAAGAGGAGACATCAACGATACGGTGGACGGCATTTATGACCACCTTCATAAACTTTCTGTTTTCTCTGCCCCTATTTTTCTACTTCAATGCCGGTTCTACCGAAATGCAGTTTGTGGAAAAGGCTTCTTGGATAAAGGAATACGGGATAAGTTATTTTGTGGGCATAGACGGAATAAGCTTGCTTCTCATCCTCCTTGCAACCTTTTTTGCCCCTATTTGTGTGGTGGCTTGCTGGAAAGACATAAAAGACAAAGTCAAGGAATTTATGATATGCCTCCTTTTGCTAGAGACAGGCATGATAGGTGTTTTTGTATCCCTTGACTTGTTTTTGTTCTATGTCTTCTGGGAGGTCATGCTTATCCCCATGTACCTTTTAATAGGAGTGTGGGGTGCCCCTGCCCGGAGAATCTATGCTGCCATAAAGTTCTTTTTATTTACGATGTTTGGCAGCCTGTTAATGTTAGTGGCTATCCTGGTGCTATATTTTTTTAATCATAGCGTAACAGGAGAATACACCTTTAACCTCTTAAAACTGTATGAACTCTCTATACCTTTAAATATCCAGACATGGCTATTTCTGGCCTTCTTTCTGGCATTTGCCATTAAGGTTCCAATGTTTCCCTTCCATACATGGCTTCCCGATGCCCATACCGAGGCCCCAACAGTGGGCAGCGTACTCTTGGCAGCGGTGCTTTTGAAGATGGGAACCTATGGGTTCCTCAGGTTTAGTATGCCTTTATTCCCTGTGGCGTCCCATGACTTTATCCCCTTGATCTCTATCCTTGCTATAATAGGGATTATCTATGGGGCTTTGGTTTCCATGGTGCAGAAGGATCTGAAGAGGCTGGTAGCCTTCTCCAGTGTGAGTCACTTGGGTTTTGTTATGCTTGGGCTATTTGCCCTGAATATACAGGGTGTACAGGGTGGTCTGATACAGATGATAAACCATGGTCTCAGCACAGGGGCACTCTTTTTGATCGTGGGCATGATATATGAGAGGAGACATACCAGGATGATAGCAGACTTTGGAGGACTGTCCAAGGTAATGCCTGTGTTTGCAACCTTCTTTATGATCGTTACCCTTTCATCTATCGGGCTTCCTGGATTGAACGGTTTTGTGGGAGAATTCTTGATTCTCATTGGTACATTTAAGTCCAACGTTGTCTATGCGGTATTTGCTGCTACCGGGGTTATCTTTGCAGCGGTTTATATGCTCTGGATGTTTCAAAGGGTTATGTTCGGAGAGATTACCAAGGAGGAAAACAGGAACCTGAAGGACCTTTCCCTCAGAGAAATAGGTGTCCTGGTGCCCATCTTGATCTTTATATTCTGGATTGGACTTTATCCAAAGACATTTTTGGGTAAGACCGAGGCGTCTGTCCAGCATTTTTTGAATGAGTTTAATAAGAAGTATGAGGCGAGTATCCAGAAAAAAGATAACACTCATGCTGTAAATAAGACTGAAGAGTTGATTGTAAAGAAGTAACGAGTATATCAATTGGGGGAGATTCCTATGGATTTGGTTATTCCTAAGATAGATGTGGTCAGTTTGGGGCCGGAGCTTATACTGAGTATTGCTGCTATTTTTGTTTTGCTGGTCAGTGTATTTTTACCAAAGGGGAGAAAAGACCCTGCTGCTTATCTCAGTTTATTGGGCATTTTCTTTGCTTTTGTAAGCTCGATATTCCTATGGGGAAACCCAAGATATTCCTTCAATAACATGATACTGGTGGACAACTTTGCCCTCTTTTTTAACTCGATCTTTCTTATAGCGGCAGGACTCTCCATCTTGATGTCTGTAAATTATCTAGAAGAACAGGAGATGAGTCACGGAGAGTTTTATGCCCTGATACTTTTTGCGACCGTAGGTATGATGTTTATGGCCGCAGGCTCTAACCTGATAACGATTTTCTTAGGTCTGGAAACGATGTCCATATCCATATACGTTCTTGCAGGTTTCTTTCGAAGGAGTAACAAATCCAACGAGTCAGCATTGAAGTACCTGTTGCTTGGCGCTTTTTCTTCTGCCTTCTTGTTGTATGGTATAGCAATGATGTATGGCGCTACAGGGACAACGGATCTCAAGGGCATATCGGAATACCTGTCCAAGGCCGCTTATCTGAAAGATCCGATGCTCTTGGCCGGAATGGGGCTTTTACTTGTTGGATTTGGTTTCAAGATAGCCTCTGTCCCATTTCATATGTGGACCCCCGATGTTTATGAAGGCGCCCCCACTTCTATTACAGCCTTTATGTCTGTTGGGGTTAAAGCGGCGGCATTTGCGGCTTTTGTAAGGGTGTTCCTCTATTCTCTCTGGAATCTTCAGCCTGATTGGAACCATGTCTTGTGGATATTGGCTGTCCTCACCATGACATTGGGAAACGTAGTTGCCATTTCTCAGAACAACATAAAGAGAATGCTGGCATATTCCAGTATCGCCCATGCAGGATATATAATGATTGGAATGGTGGCTTCAAGTGAATTGGGGACATCCGGCATACTGTTCTATATGTTAGCGTATGCCTTTATGAATCTGGGGGCTTTCGGTGTTATCATCCTTTATGGTCGTAAAGGTGAGGAGAACCTGGATATCAACGATTACTCAGGCATGGGTTTTAAATACCCAGGGCTTGCTTTATTGATGACTGTCTTTATGTTTTCCTTAGCCGGCATTCCCCCTACAGCAGGATTTGTTGGGAAGTTTTATATATTCAGTGCAGCCATAAAGTCAGGTTATATCTGGCTCGCCATCATCGGTGTGATGAACAGCCTGGTCTCTGTTTATTACTACCTGAGGATTACGGTAATGATGTATATGAAGGAGCCGGTGAAAGAGTTTGCAGGTCTCAAATGGTCGCCATCTATGGCCATTGCCCTGATCATTGCAGTAATTGGAACCCTGCTGATAGGGATATTCCCCTCTCCATACCTGGATCTGGCGAGACAGTCCGTTCAACTTTTTATGTAAGTTTTTCCAGCATCCATCTGACTTCCCTTCTCGGAGAACCCCGGGTATTCGTAGTATGTCTTGGTAATTTCGAATGCTCTATCTAGCAAAGTGCTGGACGGGTCAAAAAAGACAAATCCCTTCTTAAAGAAACGAAATGTAAGACATATCAAAAATCCAGCGGGCTTTTGGCATCTTTAATCGTGACGCTCTTCACTGTATGAGTGTAAATCATGGTAGTCCTCACATCACTATGCCCCAGCAACTCCTGAATCGTCCGAATATCGTAATTGGCCTGGAGCAGATGGCTGGCAAAACTGTGTCGAAAGGTGTGGGCAGAAGCACGTTTAGTGAGTTGAGCTTTATTGACTGCATTCTTAATTGCTCTTTGAACATGGGTTTCATGCAGATGATACCGCCGGTATTCCCCGGTCTTTCTCTCAAGGGTTAGTAGTTTGGCTGGGAAAAACCATTGCCAGATAAACTCCTTGGCTGCATTTTTATATTTTTGCTCTAAGGCGTTCAGCAGAAACACACCTGTATATTTCCGGTCCAAGTCCTGTTGATGAAGGTCTTTTAATGATTCAAGATGCCTTTCGAGCTCCGGTATTATCCTTTCAGGAAGCGGTACCGTCCTGTCTTTTTGCCCTTTGCCGTCATGTACCGTTAAGATGCCGGCGTCAAAATTCAGGCAATGCACCCGAAGGCGTAGGCATTCAAAAAGCCTTAGTCCGCAGCCGTAAAGCAATTTTACGACCAGATCGAAAGGAGGCTCCAAGTGCTTTAAAACGGTTTCGATCTCTTTCCGGGATAAAACGACCGGGATATACGGCTTTCGCTTGGCCCGGACCACCCCGTCGATCTTTCCAAATTCTTTATTCAGGACATGCCGATAAAAAAACAACAGCGAATTAAAAGCTTGATTTTGCGTGGTAGCCGATACCTTTCGTTTTACGGCCAAAAAGGTCAAAAACTCTTTCACATCATTGGATGAGAGCAATTCCGGCCCTTTGCTGTGCGTAAAGACCTGAAATTTTTGCATCCATCCTCTATAGGTCTGGAGAGTTTTGGGAGAATAGTGACGTACCTGGATTTCATCCGCCAGCCGGGAGTATTCGTCTTTCCAGGAGGCCCCGTTTCCCAATCCAACAGACGCCTTCCCTGACGGGCTAAAAGCCCGTGAAAAGCCTTGCTTTATTGTTGCCACATCACGGGAAAGAGGCGGGACGACCATTTTATATTGGATCGGACTTTTAGAAACTTCCCTGACAGAAAGAGGCTTTTTATCGTTAAAAGGCAGGGATCTCGGAGGAATGTCAGGGTGGGAAAGAGATATCTTTTTAAGGGGGACATTTTTTGTAACCACTTCATAATACAATGTTATCGCCAATACGGCCTGCCCTTGTCGGTCTTTCGATTGCTTCTTTTCCTGCAGTTTGCGGATAAAGTGGGGCAGACTCTCTTTATGGGTAGGAGAGAATTTATATTTTTGGCAAAAGTCCAGATAATAGCGAAGCCATTTTTTATACTCCCATTGCAGTCTGTTTGGAGTTACCTTATTTCGCAAATATTCTTCAAATTGGGTTTGTAAGGCAGAAGGGATAGCCAACATGAAGAATCCTCCTATTTCTGTATATTCTGTAAAATTGCATGATATACAGGAAGTAAAAATAAATGGTTAAAAATAAATTGTCAAGATAATATTTATCATTTATAATAAGTTAAGTGGAATTTAACGAATAACAAATGGTATTTGTTTAGAACCCCGAAGGAATCCCTTGAAGCCGGGAGTTATACAGAAACTATAGAATAACTTGTTCTCCCCTTGCTCCGCTCGGGGAGAATGCGGCAGTTGAGCAGCGAACTCCTGAACCTCCCCTCCGCTCCGCTGCGGGGAGAACCAGGAGTTCGAGACAGATTGCCCCTCCGGGGCACTGCTCAACTGCCGCATTAGAACAAACAATAATAAGGTGAGGGCACAATGAATATTTTAGATAACCCTTGGTTTATTGGCATCGGCGGCGGTATTCTAAGTGGCTTAATCGTTACTTTTATATCGCGGGCAATATTGTCCCGCCGCGATAGGCGTGAATATATTCAAAAAGTGCTTTCTGCTAATAGAGAAGTTATTTACGCTATACGGCCCGGTATTTCTGAAGGCTATATAGCAACCCCAGAGGTCGTTGACGCTTTGATTAGTGCAACGGTGCGAAAATATGGTGTAGACAAGAAAGATGCATATGGCTCAGATGAAGTTGCACAGGAGCTTATCAAAGAAGTAATGGATTCCAGTTTCATATCTGCAAAAACTAAGGAAGAATACTGCGGCAGCCTTGCTAACCTCGCACGCCTAAAAATCGCCACAGAAAAGACGCCGGAATATACTGTTGTCGCCGTTGAAAGGGAAATAAGAAGCACAAGTAGTTATGAGGCATATCGTTCTAGAATGATACAAATGATGAGCATGATGATGGGCCTTTTAGCAGCGCTGATGACGATTATATTAGCATTTTCCAAAAGTGACATTTTTAAAGAAACAGTATGGATAGGAAAAGAAAACATTACTTTATTGCTGCCAATGCTTGTGACTCTTTTAGCAGTATCATTAACAGTTGTATTGCCGTATCTTTATCGTGACATTGTCAAAAAAAGGGATACTACTGACAAAGAAGCAAAAATTAAAGAAAAGGATAATTCATCGAACTCAAAAGAACATTGAACGTTCTAACAAAGGCATCGAGAGGGACGCGGGAACAGCCGTCATTCTTTTTCATTATAGCCTCTGTGCTCCCGCACCCCTCATGCATGTCGTTAGCATACAAAATCAAAGAGGAGAAACCATGCCTGAAAACGGATGGGTTAAAGGTAAAAGCAAAAACGAAATCTTGTCCGAAATCGTTGGAACGGCCGAACCCGGATCGGATGTTCGAGAACAACAAAAACTTGGTATCTTGGTTCGATGCACGGAAGATATTGAAGCCGCCCTTAAAAGCTTGGAACGCTCAATGTCAGAAACCGCAAATTCAAGCCACGAATTATCCAAAAAGGTGTTTTGGTTAAATATCATTTTGACCATTGCAACAGCCATCGGTGCTATTATAGCAGTACTGGGCTTATTCCGACCTGCTCCTTAACACCTCTATAAGGCTTTTGAGTGACCGGGCTATTTGAATTTTAACGGCTAACCCTGGGGGCCACTTGCCGCTACCAATCTCATTAAATATATCGGATATGTCTTTATCTACCACGCTTAACTCTAATTGTTCTCTCAGTCTCCCATTGCCGATTTTCATTATCACTCCTTTTGCTAACAAGCGGGTCGAGCAGACCGGAGCCCGTCCCGTTTTTAAGATTCATAGGGTGGCCGGTCTGCTCACCCTGAACGTTATGTGTCCATACAGGAGAGAAAAATAATGAATAAGAAATCAATGGCTAAAGCACTTTTTGTAATAGTCATAATTATTATTGGTAGTTTGACAGTTCAAGGATGCTCATTACAACCTTTGGCGTGGACGCCACCAATCAAACCTGAATTAACAGGTAAACTTGCAGAAAATGAATTGCTAAGTGCTACTGAATGGATGGATTTAGGTGGTTGGTATGGCCCAGAAGATATTGCAGTTGATAAACAGGGGAATTTATATGCTGGTGTACATATTAGCAAGACGGACTTTAGTGATGGTAGAATTATAAAAATTGATACAAATGGGACTGTTAGCGTATTTAGTAATACAGGATCTTGGATTGCAGGATTACATTTTGATGAAAAGGAAAACCTTATTGCCTGTGACCAAAAAAGAGGTTTGATAAGCGTCAATAAAAATGGGAAAATAACAATTCTTGCCAGGGAAGATGAAAATGGGAATCCATTTTTGATTCCAAATGATGTTAAAATTGCCTCAGATAGTATTATTTATTTTTCAAATACATCTTCAAAAGTTCCGTTTAGCAGATTAAATGTTCGAAAAATTATCTTGGAAGTAAAACCAGATGGCGGTCTATACAGTTACAACCCTAAAACAAAAGAAGTAAAAACACTTATTGAAGGTTCATTTTTCGGCAACGGGGTCGCAGTTTCTCAAAATGATGACTTTGTATTACTGGTTGAAACAACAAAATATAGGGTTCTTAGACATTGGTTAAAAGGAGATAAAAAAGGACAAACAGAAGTTTTTCTTGACAATCTTCCAGGATTTCCAAATGGAATTTCAAGAAGAAAAGACGGCAGTTTTTGGTTGGGTTTTACAACACGAAGGAATAATTTACTTGACAATATACAACCGAAAACTTTTTTTAAGAAACTTATTTATGCTCTTCCACTGTGGATGCAACCAGAACAAGAGGCTTTTGGAATGATAATGCACCTTAGCGAAAACGGAGAAATCCTAAAAACATATTATGACACAAGCGGTAAATATGTTTCTGAAGCCAGTTCAATCGAAGAGCATAATGGTTACATTTTTATTGGTGGGGATATGACTGACCATATTGGAAAATATAAACTTGAAAAATGATTAAAACACATAACAAGTCGTTGCAGCGGACGGCGAGTACGCCACCGCTGAACTCAATCGTTATGCGGACAAAATAAAAACAAGGAGTCCAAATGAATGAAAAAAAGAATCTAATGAGCGACGCTTTCCAAACGTTCATGCGCGAAGCGCCAGGACATGCCAAAGCATGGATGACCGCAGTTCAGGGTCTGGGCAGTGCGAGTGCATTGGACAAGAAAACGGAAAGTCTTGCCTACTTGGCGGTTTTATCGGTACTGCGACTTGAAAGCGGCGTTCCGTTTCATGTAGCAATCGCAAAAGAGGCCGGCGCGACGCGCGAAGAAGTAATCAGTGCTATATTGGTTGGCTTACCGGCAGCAGGCAACGCGGTTACTCGTTCTTTGCCGATTGCCCTTCAAGCTTACGACAATCAAGAGGCTTAACCGTGAAAAAGCTAAATGCAGACTGGCACCACAAACACCGAATGCCTGCCAACGCCACAATGGAACAACGGATAGAGTGGCATTCGGAACACGTTAAACACTGCGCATGTCGGCCTATTCCTGAAAAAGTTGCCGAAGAGATGAAAAAGCGGGGAATCCCCGCATAACAAGTCGTTCCAGCGGATGTTTACAGCGGCCAAAAACAGGCCAAACGCTGTAAACACCGCTGAACTCGGACGTTGGCGTCTCAAGGAAGGAGTAACTATCTATGCTATACGTGTTTATGAACAACTTCAGAGGGTTTAGCGACACTCTCTTGCCGCTACGCCATATCAACTTCCTTGTGGGGGAGAACAGCACTGGAAAGAGCTCGTTCCTCAAACTACTCTATGTGTTGTCGCAGCCACATTTCTGGTTCTCGCCGGAGGCCCCATTCCCAGACGAAGCGGAACTTGGGGGCTTCAACGATATGGTTTCCGCATGGTCGTCTGACAAGACCTACTTCCAGTTTGGTGTATTGTCTGTGCGAACAGTGAGGAAAACAGGCAAGTTCTCATGTTCTTTCTCGGTTCACACGTTCGGCAATCGAGATGGTTCGCCCTATGTATCTCGCTACTTGCAGTTTTCTAACGGAAGTTTGGCCAAACTTGTTTTTCAGAAAAGTCGCACAAAGTACAAGATGACTCATTTGGATAAAGAGTTTGGCACCATGGATGATGTCATCGCGTTCTTTCGTGACACTGTGCATTCTGACCGCAAGGATTCTGACGGACTCAGTCTCTTTCCAAAGAATATTCCTCCCGACCCCCCAATCCCTGTAGCCGTTGCCATTCTCAAGAGTATGGGCAAAGGAAAACCAACAACCAAGGGGGGGTTCGCTGCAGAGATTCCCTTCCCCTTGGATTTGACCTGGATCGCCCCGATCCGAACGCGACCCCAGCGTTTCTACGATGGCATGAGAAAGGCGTTCTCCCCTGAGGGAGATCACACGCCATTTATACTTCGTCGGTCACTGCAAACTAGTTCGAAAACCGGGGACTTCGCGGAGAAGCTGCGTGTGTTTGGCGATGCGAGTGGCCTCTTTGAGGCGATCATCCCGCATCCGTTCGACAAGAGCCCGCAGTCTCCCTTCGAGATCCTTATTCACTTTCCCGGAGCGGACCTCAATGTCAGCAATGTCGGGTACGGAGTATCACAGGTACTCCCTCTTGTCGTGGAGTTCTTGTCGAAACAGAAGAACCGTACCTTTGCTGTCCAACAGCCGGAAGTGCACCTTCATCCGCGCGCACAGGCTGCTCTTGGTGATCTGATCGCAGAGCTTGCAGCGGGGCGCGGCCATCGTTTCATGTTGGAGACGCACTCGGATTACCTAATCGACCGGTGCCGACTAAACCTGTCCAAACAAGATCAGCCCGTCGAGGCGCAAACCATTTTCTTCCAACGGACAGCCACCGGCAACCGGGCAATAGTTCTTCCAATTGGAAAGGATGGGAGATATCCCAATGATCAGCCTCCGGAGTTCAGAGCCTTCTTCGTTCGCGAAGAGATGAATCTTCTGGAGGTGTGAGTCATGTGTATGGTCGTGGATATCAATACATTCGCACCTGTCTTCAACGAAACTTGCAACTGCCATCCTGAATTTGCGCCGGTGAAAAAATGGATAGAGACAGGGCATGGTTTTCTGGTCTTTGGTGGTACACGGTATAAAGAAGAACTGGGGAAGGCATATCGCTATCTTCGCTTGGTGCGACAGATGAAAATTTCTGGCCAAGCGATTGCAATACAAGATAATGTCGTCGATGCGGCGGAGACGGAGATCAGGGGCCGGACGGCCGGGAGTAATTGTGATGACCAGCACATAATTGCCCTTCTTGGTGTTTCGAGGTGTCCATTGTTCTGTTCCAAGGATGCCCGTTCGTACAGATACATCACAGACCGGACTCTATACCCGAATGGTATGCAACGGGTCCGCATCTACTCATCGAGTAGGAACCAGTCTTTGTTGAGGCCGATGCAGCGCAATAGTTTGAGATACCAAGCCTGACGCCAACCACGCGCTGCACTGGATGGCAATTCCGCTGCGCTTCATTGCCACCAGTGAGCTTGGTCGTTATGTGCACAAAAAAGGATATAGAACAAATGTCCCTTGAGTCTCAACAAATATGTGAAATGCATCTCCGTGAAGCAGCAGGCGATGATATTTCAATAATGGCTGCGCATCACAGAAAGATGTTTGAGGAAATTTGGGAACTGAAAGGCGAACATCTTGGAACTGTAAGAGCCAGAGAAATTGAAAAAGCTTACACTCAGAAATTAGAAACAGAAATGGAAAGCGGAGTTTGTAAGGCTTGGGTAATTGAGGATAAAGGAAAAATTGTTTCAAGCGGCGCAATTACTCTTGTCAGTTTTGTTCCGAATCCGTCAGATTTGTCATCCAAAGTTGCATATCTGCACAGTATGTATACTGAGAAGTCCCACAGGAAATATGAAATATAGGGACACTTCCCATATTATTTTAATTGATATTGGTGAATTTTTGGAGTAAAAGAATCTAATATGCCGAGAATAGCCCGAGTCATAGCAGCCGAATATCCCCATCATATAACCCAGCGAGGTAATAACCGTGCCGATGTTTTTTTCGACGATGAAGACAAAGAGTATTAACCTGCAAACGCTGAAGAAATATGGGGATGAATACCATGTAAAGATATGGGCATATTGTTTAATGACAAATCACGTGCATATACTTGCAGTGCCTGAATACGAGGAATCACTAGCACGGTGTGTTGGCAGGACAAATTTGCTATATACGCAGTATGTAAACCGCAAATACAAACGCAGCGGCAGGCTGTGGCAGAATCGTTTCTTTTCTACCATTGTTGAGACTGAGCTTTATTTGTGGGCGGTAGTGCGTTACATAGAGAAAAATTCGGTGAAGTCAAAGCTTGTGAAAAGACCTGAAGACTATAAATGGTCAAGTTGTAAGTCTAATATAAGTGGCGAAAGTGACGGGAGACTGAGTAAGCAGGGATGGCTTGATGAAAAGGATAGGGACATATACAGGCAATTTTTGATGCAACAAGACCCCGAAACCGAGCAGAAGATCAGGCATGCGACTTCAACAGGCCGTCCGCTTGGAAGCGAGCGATTTATGAAGAAGCTGGAGCGAAAGCTGTCACGGCGGATTTTACCTGGAAAGGCGGGCCGTCCTAAAAAGGAGAAATTGTAAATACGGGAAGTGTCCCTCTATTTCCTCTATTTCCTATTTCCCTATTTCCCCAGTTTACCAGCAGCGCTTTTACAGGAATGCTCAATAATAACGGCATTCTTATCAGCATGGATGGTAGGGGGCGTTGCATGGACAACATATTTATTGAGCGCTTGTGGAGAACAGAGAAATATGAGAACATTTATCTCATGCATTACGGATCTGTTCCCGAGGGAAGGCAGGGGATCAATTCCTACTTCGGTCTCTACAATGATGACCGGCCTCACCAGACGCTGAAAGATCAGACGCCGGCGGAAGTATATTTTCAAAGAGCGAGGTGTTGATTCAGTTCATGGCTTTCGACGGGGTATGAGCGCAGGTGGAAAAAACCAAAAAACCACCCCAGGGTGTAACTTAATTTTTCGAAAAAACCACATTTTTTAATTTTGGAAGTGGTTAGTTAGGTCTTAATTTACAAGAAATAGTATGCATGGGTGATCCCATGGCCAGGCCATTAAGAATAGAATATCCAAATGCCGTTTACCACGTAACCTCTCATGGAAATGCACGGAACAAGATATTTATTAGCGATCAAGACAGGGAGAATTTTCTTTTTGTGCTTAATGCCGTCATTAAGAAATATAGCTGGCTGTGTCATGCCTACTGTCTGATGGACAACCATTATCACCTTGTGATATTTCAAGACCAGACCCTATTCCTACACTATTCCTACATGCATATTAAGCGATAAAGAAATTATGATCCTTGTATATCCTCCTGTTGCAAAGCCTTCCGAGCCGCCGGCGGGCATTGCCAAGCTTTCGGGCGCGCTACATCGGCACGGGATAAAACACCGAGTCCTTGATGCAAATTTAGAGGGACTCCTTTACCTCATTCATCAGCCCCAGTCAATATCCGACAAATGGACGGACCGTGCGTTCCGCAATCTCTCAAAGAATCTCAGGTCGCTTAAAGAGAGTCATATCTGCGGTAATTTCGACCGTTATAAACGCACTGTCACTGATATCAATCGTGTCCTTGAAATGTCCACATCCCGGAACAACGCAACCTTGGGCCTCGCAAATTACCGGCATCATGAACTCTCTCCGGTAAAGAGCAGCGACCTTATCAGGGTTGCGGAAACACCGGATCAGAACCCATTTTATACTTATTTCACCAAACGGATTTCCGGGCTTCTTGAGGAGAAAAGCGCCTCTGTAATGGGATTTTCGCTGAATTACCTGAGCCAGGCATTGTCTGTCTTTGCGATGGCAGGTTTTTTGAGGAAGGAATTTCCGGGCGTGAAAATTGTCCTTGGCGGAGGCCTCATTACGTCATGGATGAAAAGACCCGGCTGGAGAAATCCCTTCAAAGGCCTGGTTGATTGCCTGATTGCAGGTCAAGGTGAAAAGCCTCTGCTGTCGTTTTTGGGAGTTGATAAAATCACAGAAGGATATTACAGACCTGAATACGATTCTCTGCCTGTAAACGATTATCTTTCACCGGGGCTGATACTTCCATACAGCGGATCGGGCGGATGCTTCTGGAATAAATGTTCCTTCTGCCCTGAAAAAGCTGAGGACAATCCGTACACCCCTGTTCCTGTTCTCAAGAGCGCGGATGATATTGAAGTATTGTCGGCAAAGATAAAGCCGGCGCTTGTTCATCTGCTCGACAATTCCATAAGCGCTGCTCTTATGAAGGCCCTTATGGACAAGCCTCCCGGAGCAGGATGGTACGGCTTTGCCCGGATCAGCGAACATCTCGCGGACATTGAATTCTGCACGGCATTGAAAAAGTCAGGCTGTGTGATGCTTCAGCTCGGCATCGAATCGGGAGATCAGGGAGTACTCGACAAAATGCAAAAAGGCATCGATCTTGGGACCGCGTCTTTGGTCTTAAAGAACCTCAAAAAGGCAGGTATAGCAACTTATGTGTATCTCCTTTTCGGCACACCTTCCGAGACATTCACAGATGCCGGGAAGACACTCGAATTTACGGTCAGACACAGCATAGAGATAGGTTTTCTTAACCTTGCGATATTTAATATGCCGGTTGGCGCCTCTGATGCTGATGAATTTAAAACCGGCAGGTTTTACGAGGGTGACCTCTCTCTTTACACAGATTTCAAGCATCCTAAGGGATGGGACAGAAAGATTGTGAGGCAATTTCTGGATAATGAGTTTAAAAAGCACAAGGCTGTTTCCGCTATTATCAAAAATGATCCGCCGATATTTACCTCGAACCATGCGCCGTTTTTTGTTAAGGGGGAACTTAGCGACATGTCTTGATTTATAAGTAAATAGTATGCTAAGGTGATCCCATGGCCCGGCCATTAAGAATAGAATATCCAAATGCCGTTTACCACGTTACCTTTCGTGGATATGCATGGAACAAGATATTTATTAGCGATCAAGATAGGGAGAATTTTCTTTTTGTGCTTAATGCCGTCATTAATAAGTATAGCTAGCTGTGTCATTTATGAACGTTAGGCATATCAACAAAAAGGAGGAAACACAATGCAGCAAAACATGGGAACGATAGACAGAGCCATTAGGACATCATTGGCATTGGTCGTAGCAATCCTGTACTTTACAAACAACCTATCAGGTCTTGCTGCAATCGTCTTGGGTATTTTCGCCATTGTTTTCTTGTTGACGAGCCTAGTTGGCTTTTGTCCTCTTTACACCGTGTTGGGCATAAAGACGACTAAAAACGAATAGAAAAACGGCTAACCAGGCGTTGGGTGCAGAGAAAAGAGAGAAAGAGAGAAGGTCATAATGAATCCAATTTCCAGGCTAATT
The DNA here is from genome assembly GCA_016209225.1 of Desulfobacterales bacterium. GTDB lineage: Bacteria > Desulfobacterota > UBA8473 > UBA8473 > UBA8473 > UBA8473. Next base: position 79,475 of record JACQWO010000003.1, on the reverse strand, counting down.
CAAATTCTACACATCATCGTCGCAGTGTTCTTTTTCTACGCCCAAGCGTTTGCTGACAGCACTTTGCCACCACGTGACTTCAAGAAAGTGACCTAGAACCAGGAATACGTCTTCGTTATGTTGGCGCCCAACGGAGTGGCCGAACACGATTCCGAAATTAGAAAAGTCTACAAGCAGTCAGGGTTTTATATGAATGACGGTTCAAATACCCCGATCTGTACCTTGGACTGGTATGCATTTCAGGTCTTCCCCAGCTCCGACGGCAAGCATCTTGTTCGGATGGGACCGTGGGCTTCATCCACTCATCAACTGGCTCTTTCCTTTCACAAGAACGGAAAGGAAATCAAAAAGTACTGAATCAAAGACCTGATTCATGACGAATCAAAACTGAGGCATACAGTGAGCCACTTCTTTTGGAGGTCTGAGCTAAAGTTCGATGACAAGCATGCTGTCCTATTTCTCAAGACAGGAGATAATCAAACTTACAGGTTCTCCGTAAAAACTGGGGGAATCCTGCCCTAGCCAAACGACAATGATGCATCCAACAAGGGCATGCAGGCTACGGTAACTATTATGGGGAAGTACTCAGGGACATTGTTTCTAATCAATAAATTACTTGACAGGCAGTGGTTTTTCTATAGAATCGTATAATGCCTCGACAAGCACGATTGGATATTCTCGGTGCTTTGCATCACATCATAGTGTGGGGGGTCAACAAAGCCTACATAATTGATGACGATCAGGATAAGACACTGTTTCTTGAGCGATACCCGACCTGTAATTGCCCTACGGGGTAGAGATGAGCTTGTCCTTTCGTCGGCCGAGATAGCTCGGCAGGTGGGCGTGAATACATCGGGTGTTACGAAGCCATCAGAATTGGATGATTAATATGGCAAGTATATTGGTTGTTGACGATGAGGGGTCTATCAGGCGCTTGCTTGGTGAGACGTTGGATATGAGTGGACACAAATGCGCCCTAGCTGCCGATGCAGCAGAGGCCCGGACATTCATTAGGGATCAAGATTTTGATCTTATTCTTTGTGATGTAAAGATGCCTGGCGAGTCTGGGTTAGACTTAATTCGATATGTTCTTGCCGAGCATCAGGAGACAGCAGTCATTATAGTCAGTGCTGTAGATGATACTGAGATTGCAGAGACTGCTTTGGAAATAGGGGCTTTCGGTTACATTATTAAACCGTTTAGGCACAACGAGTTAATGATAAGTATAGCCAATGCTTTAAGGCGTCGGGAATTGGAGATTAAGAATCGGATTCAACGTGAGGATTTAGAGCAGGCGGTCTTGGAACGTACCGGAGAACTCCAAACGACTCTTAATAAGTTGAAAATAGCCACGGAAGGGATTATTCAGGCGATGGTAATGACAATTGAAATTAGGGATCCTTATACTGCTGGCCATCAACGCCGTGTGAGAGATCTTTCTTGTGCTATAGCTGAAGATATGGGCCTTTCAAAGGAAAGTATCGATACTATCCGAATGTCAAGCATGATTCATGACCTCGGGAAGATTGCTTTACCGTCTGAGATTCTCAGTAAGCCGGGTCGGTTAACCACGAGCGAGTTTGAACTGATTAAGACTCATTCCCAGATAGGTTACAACATATTGAAAGATATAGAATTCCCGTGGCCATTGGCCGAAATAGTACTTCAGCATCACGAAAGGATGGATGGTTCAGGATACCCTCAGGGCATCTCAGGAGAAGGCATTCTCTATGAAGCAAGAATAGTGGCTGTAGCGGATGTTGTTGAAGCTATGTCCTCCCACAGGCCCTATCGTCCGGCTCTCGGTGTAGATAAAGCTCTGGAAGAAATTTCAATGAATAAAAATGTCCTTTATGATCGAACAGTAGTTGAAGCTTGTGTAAAACTTTTTTCTGACGGTAGATTTGAATTATAACCTTCGAACAGTTACTGGTTTAAAAGTAATTGTCTTATGTGAGAATTGTAAATATTCTGCTAATATTCACTTCAAAGGGGATCCTTTATGAATAGAGGCATTCAGAAAATATTTTCTGAGGTTCCTCAGCTTTGTATAAGGAGGATAAGATATGGGAGATAAAATCATTATTTACGGTAAGGCCGGTTGACCCTACACAAGGGAAGCCAGGTCGGCTTACGGTGAGGGTGCCATTTACATGGATGTTCTTGAAGACAAGAACAAACTTAAGGAAATGCTCAAGGTTTCCAATGGAGTGCGGGAAGTGCCGGTTATAGTGGAAGGTGAAAGAGTAAAGATAGGCTATGGTGGATCGTGAGGTGTATGACCACTCATCGGTGATGGATTCACCCCTCCTAGTCGTTGCCCCAGTTGTAAAAAAGCGTACATTGAAAGGCCAATATATCGTATCTATTAAGAGGGTAAGAGACGATAAAAATCTTGACAACCTTCGATGTGTGTGGTAATTTTTGAATGAATGTTCATTCAGATTTTTTCTTTAATCTTGCCGTTTATAAAGGGTTCTCTTTATTTTTTTTAATTTTAAGAGATACGAAAGCTTTTTATTTATGTTTTTTAGGTTAAGGAGGTAATTATGGTTGGAATCAAATCATACGGGGCGTATATACCCATCTCTAGAATGAATAGAGATATGATCGGTAATGCATGGGGCACCCGTTCCATAGGTGGCGAAAGGAGCGTTGCCAATTATGATGAGGATAGCCTGACTATGGCTGTAGAGGCCGCTATAAACTGTTTAAATGGAGAAGATCGCCAAGAGGTTGAAGGGTTGTTCTTTGCCTCAACAACTTCGCCGTATAAGGAGAAGGCATGCTCGTCCATAGTGGCTACCGTTGCCGATTTAAACAAGGAAATCTGGACGAGTGATTTTGCTAACTCTCTTCGGGCAGGGACTTCTGCGGTGAGAACGGCGCTCAATACCATCAAAAGTGGTGAAGCAAAGAGTATCATGGTAACTGCCGCTGACTGCAGGCTTGGGACTCCTCGTTCTGTTGATGAGCAGACCTTTGGAGATGGTGCAGCAGCCCTTCTTCTGGGAGATTCAGATGTTATAGCCACTATAGAAGATGTTTACTCCGTGTCTGATGATATTACCGATGTTTGGAGAACAGATCAGGATACTTTTGTCCGTTCATGGGAAGATCGTTGGGTATTGATTAATGGTTACACAAAGAATATGAAGGCGGCAATCTCTGGGATCATGAAGAAAAGTGGGTTGACGCCGAAGGATTTTACCAAAGTGGTGATGTACACCCCTGATGCCCGAAGTCATATAGATTTGGCAAAGAGCCTGGGTTTTGATCCCAAGACCCAGCTTCAGGATCCTTTAATTACGACCGTTGGAAATGTTGGGAGTGCGCAGCCTTTGGTTCTTCTCGTTTCAGCCCTGGAAGAGGCAAAACCCGGTGATAGGATTCTCCTGGCTAGCTATGGAGATGGAAGCGATGCTTTTGTTATACAGGTAACGGATGCAATTGAAAAAGCAAAAAACAAGCGAGGGGTCAAAAGGGGTGTGGGATTGAAGATGATGTTGTCTAGTTACGAAAAATACCTTGCTTATCGGCAGCTTGTATCCCTGCCAGAGGAGTTTATAAAGCTTTTCCCCTCAGCATCGGTAATGTGGAGAACCCAAAAGTGGGTCTTACGCTGCCACGGGAGCAAATGCAAACACTGTGGGCTTGTTTCTTTCCCAATTCAGAGGGTGTGTTTTGGGTGTCATTCTCGGGATGAGTTTGAAGAGGTGAGACTTTCTGATAAGAAGGGGAAGGTGTTTACCTATTCTTTGGATAACCTTGCTGGTGGTGTAGATCCTCCAACAGTTCAGACAATTGTCGAATCAGAGGAAGGGGGGGCAAGAATCTATTGCCTGATGACCGACTGTAATCCAAAAGAGGTTAAGGTAGGTTTGCCAGTGGAGATGACTTTCAGAAGATTTCACAGAGAAGGGGGTTTTTATAACTATTTCTGGAAGTGCAGGCCGGCAAGATAAGGAGGGAACAAAATGGAAAGTATCAAGGATAAGATTGCCATAATCGGGATGGGGTGTTGTAAGTTTGGTGAAAACTGGAATAAAGGCCCTGAAGATATGATAATAGAGGCGGCTTATGAGGCATATGAGGATGCGGGTATCGATCCTAAGGATATTCAGGCTGCCTGGCTTGGAACAGTCGGTGCCCATTGGATAGGGATGGGAGGCCTTGCTTTGGCCGACCCCCTCAAACTTCAGGGGATACCCATAACCAGAGTGGAGAACTGGTGTGCCACCGGGCATGAGGCACTGAGGAATGCCTCTTTTGCTGTGGCATGCGGCATGTATGATATTGCCATCGCCGTTGGTTTTGAAAAACTCAAGGATACAGGTTTTCCAGGGTTGGGAGTTGGGCGGGGGATGCATCCTGTGATGGAGATGCGGAGAACAGCCCCCAGTAGTTTTGCCTTTATTGCTACCAGGTATTTTCATGCCTATGGTCTTAGTCCAGAGGAAGGCAAAGAAACTATAGCCAAGATCGCAGTCAAGAATCACAAAAACGGGAGTATGCATCCAAAGGCCCATTTTCAGAGGGAGATTACCCTGGAGCAAGCCGTAAAAGCTCCTATTATTGCCTGGCCCCTTGGATTGTTTGATTGCTGCGGTAACAGCGATGGCGCTGCTGTGGCGATTATTACCAGGGCTGACCTGGCTAAGAAGTTCAGGGATGATCCTATCTATATAAAAGGGATAGGACTTTCTCAAAATAGCATGATGCCTCATTTCCAGCCAGGGTTTGATTGGACAGGTTTTGAAGTGACTCAAATAGCAGCCAAACAGGCATACGAGCAGGCAGGTATTAAAAACCCTCGCAAGGAGATAGACCTTGCTGTAGTTCATGATTGTTTTACTATTACTGAGCTTATTATTTATGAAGATCTGGGGTTTAGCCCCAAAGGGAAGGCAAAAGAGGATATCGATGCCGGAACTTTTGCTCTTGATGGGGAGCTTCCTGTCAATACTGATGGTGGGCTCAAGTGTTTTGGTCACCCTGTTGGGGCAAGTGGACTCCGGATGAGCTATGAGATATACAAACAGTTACAGGGGAAAGGGGATAAGCGCCAGGTTAAAAATGCTGAAATTGGATTGGCTCATACCCTTGGGGGACATCCTTCTGTATCCTGTGTAATGTTATATGGCAATGATCTCGGTTAGAGAGGATGTATCCGTTCACCGTTTACCGTTCACCGTTAAATCCTGAACCGTGAACCGTGAACCTTGAACTACTTAAGGAGGGGACAAAATGGATTTTGAGTTTACAGAGGAGCAAAGGATATTTAGGGAGGCAATAAAAAACTTCGCTGAAAATGAGATAGGACCACTGGTTGAAGAGGCAGAAGAGACAGAGGTCTATCCTGTGGAGATAATTCCCAAGGCTGGAAAGCTGGGTTTCCTATGTGTCAGGTATCCTGAAAAGTACGGCGCTGCAGGGACAGATAAGCTCACTGAAAATATCTACATAGAAGAGCTTATGCGGGTGTGCTCTGGGATAGGTTCCGGACTTCTTGTCCAATCTAGCCTTGGTACGTCCATGATTCTTGAGCATGGGACAGAGGAACAGAAACAGGAGTACCTTGTCCCGGCCATTAAAGGTGAGAGGATATCAGCCTTTGGCCTCACAGAACCCAATGCTGGTTCTGATGCAGCGTCAATACAGACAACGGCAGTAAAGGATGGGGATCATTATGTGATAAATGGCAGGAAGATATTCATCACCAATGGAAGTATTGCCGATTATATCTGTGTGGCTGCATACACTGACAAAAGCAAGGGTTCCAAAGGCGGAGTAAGCATACTCATCGTGGATAAAGGCACCCCTGGTTATTCTGTTACCAGAAAGTTGAAGAAAGTAGGGAACCGTTCGGCTGACACTGCAGAGTTGCTCTTCGAAGACTGCAGGGTTCCACAAGATAAGTTGGTGGGAGAGGAAGGGAAGGGGTTCCCCTACCTGATAGCCACCCTCAAGAGTGGAAGGATTTCCTATGGTGGAAGGTGTATCGGGGTAGCAAGGGCGGCCTTGGATGCATCCATTCGATATGCTGGTGAAAGGGTTCAATTTGGCAAACCCATAAAGGATTTTCAGGTAACCAAATTCAAACTGGCCAGGATGGCGATGGAGATTGAGGCTGCCAGGTGGTTGACATATAGGGCATCCTGGTTGTTTGATCAGGGGAAAGACTGTATGAAAGAGGCCTCAATGGTAAAACTCTACGCGAGTGAGGTGGCTCAAAGGGTTACCAGTGAAGCCATGCAGATACATGGTGGATATGGATATATAATGGAATATCCTGTTCAGCGCCATTGGCGGGATGCAAGACTTCTAACCATTACTGAAGGGACTTCAGAGATTCAGCAGATTGTCATAGCTAGAGAACTGGGCGTTTAAAAAAATTCTCTAAAACCCCCTTGACAATAGTAATTAGATCGTATAGGAATTTCCTTTTTAGACACAGGTGAATAGAGTTGTTTGATTGGTTTCATTGGTTCAATGTTGAACATATAACAGCGGGCTTAAGCCCGCTGTTGAGCCCGCTGTTGTGTGGAAGTCAGTAAGGGATGACGTCAAAAAGGAGAGGTTGTTATGGAATATAAGAACATAATAGTTTCAAAAGATGAGGGCGGACTAGCAGTTATAACCCTGAATAGGCCTGATGCGTTGAATGCCCTCAATGCCGAAGTGGGTAGAGACCTGAGAAAAGCAGCAGAAATCTTAAGGGAAGACGATGAAGTGAGGGTTATTATTGTAACCGGTCAGGGAAGGGCATTTGCCGCTGGCGCAGACATAAAAGAACTTAAAGATGCTAACTCCTGTGAAGCCAGAGAATGGGCCAGGGCATTGTTCGATTCATTTGAGGCCATTGGGAGAATGCCTAAGCCAGTGATAGCCGCAGTAAACGGAATTGCCTTTGGAGGGGGGTGTGAACTGGCTTTGGCCTGTGACTTTATAGTTGCATCAGAAAAAGCAAAATTTGGTGTCCCTGAAATAAAAATAGGGGTGTTTCCTGGCGCGGGGGGAATGTATCGTTTAGCCCGAGCTGTTGGGATGAGGATGGCGAAAGAGTTGGTCTTCGTTGGAGACCCTATTGATGCAAAGACCGCCCAAGATATTGGATTGGCAAACAGGGTCTTCCCTGCAGATAAGTTTTTGGATGAGGTTAAGTCCTTGGCCCGTAATATTGCATCAAAGAGTGGGATTACTTTAAAGCTGGCTAAACAAGCCCTTAATGAAGCTCAGGATTCTCCTGATCCGGATGGGGTATACAGAGACATCGATGCAATGGGAGTTGCCTTTTCAACCGCTGATCAGAAAGAAGGGATGACAGCATTCGTTGAAAAGAGGGCTCCCAAGTTTGTGGGAAGGTGAGAGATTAATAGAAGCGTAATTAAAAGAAGGAGGTAAAACTCAAGTGGCTGATGAATCTAAAGGAACACCAGTAGTGGTTCCCATGGTGGGAAAGATAGTAGCAGTAGATGTAAAAGTTGGAGATAAGGTAGAAGAGAACAGTCAGATGGCATTATTGGAGGCAATGAAGATGGAAATTCCAGTGGTTGCTCCTGTGTCTGGCACAATAAAAGAATTAAATGTATCAGTGGGGCAGACGGTTCAGGCGGATACGGTTATTGCTGTAATAGGGTAATGAAGGCACAGAAAGACCGACGGTCAATTTTTTGAGTATAGAAGCCCTCGTGGGAGGATTTAGCATTGGAAGAGGATATAGAAAAGATACAAGAAGAAACAAAAAGGTGGAACAAAGATTGCATGGGAAAGCATACCTTCAGGAAGGTTGAGACGGATTGGGGTATGGAGATTAAGCCCCTTTATACTGTGGATGACACCAAAGATATCAATTATCTTGAAGAGATAGGCTTCCCGGGTGAATATCCTTTTACTAGAGCTCCCCATCCATCAATGTATCTTGGAAAGCTGTGGACAATGAGACAGTATTCCGGGTATGGAACAGCAGACGAAACCAATAAACGATATAAGTATCTCCTTGAACAGGGACAAACAGGACTGAGTGTGGCATTCGATCTGCCTACCCAGATTGGCTATGATTCGGATCATCCTCTTTCCCAGGGTGAGGTAGGAAAGGTAGGGGTAGCAGTTGATTCCCTTGCTGATATGGAAACGATTTTCAACGGACTCCCTTTGGATAAATTGAGTACGTCTATGACTATTAATGCCCCGGCCGCCATACTCCTGGCAATGTATTTAGCAGTTGCAGAGAAACAGGGGATAGGCCCTGAGAAGCTGAACGGCACGATTCAAAACGATATATTAAAGGAGTATACGGTCAGAGGAACATATATATTTCCGGTGGGTCCGTCCCTAAGGTTGATTACCGATATATTTGAGTACTGCTCAAAACATGTACCTAAATGGAATACTATAAATATAGCAGGCTATCATATGAGGGAGGCCGGTGCCACGGCAGTACAGGAGATAGCCTTCACCTTTGCAGATGCTATTGAGTATGTAAATGCGGGGATAAAGGCTGGGTTGAGGGTAGATGACTTCGCTCCAAGAATTTCCTGGATATTTAATACTCATAATAACTTCTTTGAGGAGATAGCCAAATATAGGGCTGCCAGAAGGCTATGGGCAAAGATTATGAAGGAAAGATTTGGGGCTTCTGACCCCAGATCATGGATGTTTCGGTTTCATACCCAGACAGCCGGCAGTGCACTAACTGCCCAACAACCACTCAACAATGTTGTAAGGGTAGCATTCCAGACCCTGGCAGCGATATTGGGAGGCGCTCAATCCTTGGCTTCATGCTCCTTTGATGAAGCCTTAGCACTGCCAACAGAGGAATCAGTACGTCTTTCTTTGAGAACCCAGCAGATAATAGCCCATGAGATCGGGGTTACCGACACAGTGGATCCAATGGGCGGTTCTTTCTATATAGAGAGTCTGACAAAAAAGATGGAGGAGAAGATAACCGACTATATTGAGAGGATAGACGAATTAGGAGGAGCTGCTGTTGCTATAGAAAAGGGCTATATTCAACAGGAGATTCAAGAGAGTGCGTACCGCTATCAAAAAGAAGTGGAGTCTGGAGGAAAAGTGGTGGTAGGGATGAATAGTTACCAGGTAGAGGAACCACTTCCCAAAGGTTTGCTAAAGGTTGATACTGAGGTTGGAGCTATTCAGATAAAAAAGCTCAAAGAACTTAAAACAGATAGGGATAATCAAAAGGTTCAATCCACTCTCTTAGCATTAAGAAAGACTGCTGAAGGGTATGCCAATTTAATGCCTCCGATAATCGAGGCGGTTAAAGCCTATGCAACATTGGGTGAGACATGTGATGTGCTCCGAGAAGTCTTTGGTGAATATGAGGGAACCTCGGTAATATGAAGGTTCTTTGATCTATGCAATAAAAGGGGCGATTTGGGAAGGAGGACCTGGATGAATCAGGATAGAAGGATTAGGGTTTTGGTGGCCAAACCCGGGTTGGATGGCCATGATAGAGGCGCTAAGGTTATCGCTCGGGCTTTAAGAGATTCAGGGATGGAGGTTATTTACACAGGGATTCGTCAAACCCCGGAACAGATTGTTGATGCAGCTCTTCAGGAGGATGTAGATACCATTTTGTTGAGTATCCTCTCAGGAGCCCATGGTTTTTTGTTTCCGAGGATAATGGAACTCTTGAAAAAAAAGGGTCTAGGTGATATATTGGTTTTAGGGGGGGGCATTATCCCGGAAGACGACGTTCCTGAGTTAAAAAAACTCGGAATCTCTGAGATTTTTGGGCCTGGTATGTCTTCTCAAACACTAATAAACTACATTAGAGAGAGCCTGTCTCAGGTATAAATATTTGGTATATTTAACAGAATAGATTGGGGAGCTACTATGGAATTGGTTGATGAGGTACGTAAGGGGTCGGTTAGGGCATTAGCCAAGCTCATTACCTTAGTGGAAAACGAGATGCCTGGTGGGATTGAGGCAATGGAAAAGATATATCCTCTTACTGGCAATGCCTATATAATTGGTATTACCGGACCTCCTGGAGCAGGCAAAAGCACGCTGACTGATAGGATTACAAAAGAGCTTAGGCGTCAGAACCATACTGTGGGAATTATAGCTATTGATCCAACAAGTCCGTTTACCGGTGGGGCATTGTTAGGTGATAGGGTAAGGATGCAGGGAGTAAGTAGTGATGAGGATGTTTTCATTCGCAGCATGGCTACCAGAGGAAGTCTGGGTGGTCTCTCCAGGGCAACATCGGACACGGTAAAGATCCTCGATGCCTATGGTAAGGATTATATTATAATTGAGACTGTAGGGGTTGGGCAAGACGAGGTGGACATTGTTAGAACTGCTGATGTTTCGATTCTCGTTGTAATGCCAGGTGGAGGCGATGATATCCAGGCAATAAAGGCCGGCATTATGGAGATTGGAGATATATTTGTAGTAAATAAGGCTGATAGGGATGGCGCTGACAGACTGGTTACAGAGATTAAGATGATGTTAGGACTGAGTTCAGTTGAGAGAGAATGGACCCCTCCCATCATTAAGACTGTGGCAACAGAGGATCAGGGTATCGGCACCCTTGTTGAAAAGATTAATGAACATAGAGATTTTTTGATTAAAAGCGGTATGCTGGCTTGCCGACGGAAAGAAAGGATCCGATGCGAAATAATTAAGATGATCGAACACGAAATATACCGGTATCTTGATGGTTTAATAGCAGAAAATAAGGATTTTTTTGAACAGCGCCTGGAGGATATCGTAAACAAAAAGGAAGATCCATATCTATTAACAAAAAAGACAGTAGAGACGATAGCCAAAAGGATATCAAAGAACGCCAATGTATAGTGTTATAATAAACAAGGCAAAAGGTGAAAGGTTAAAGGATTTGTTTTTTTGCTGAAAGCTGACGGGTGATAGGTGAATGCTCACGAAGTGAAAAGGGAGAACAAATGAAGATAAAGAAGATTGATCATATCGGTATAGCAGTAAAAAGCTGTGCTCCGGCTTTGAAGTTCTATGAAGATATACTGGGCATGAAGTCTGTTGGATCAGAAACCGTGGAAGAGCAAAAGGCTACTACCGTATTTCTACCAATAGGAGACAGTGAACTGGAGTTGTTGGAATCCACGTCTCCAGAGGGAGCTATAGCTAAGTTTATCGAAAAGAGAGGAGAGGGGATTCAGCATATCTGCTTTCAAGTAGAAAACATTGAAGAGGCATTGAGAGAGCTAAAAGAAAAGGGTGTGAAGCTGATTGACGAAACTCCCCGAAGGGGAGCAGGAGGGGCAAAGATAGCCTTTTTGCACCCCAAATCAACTTTTGGAGTATTAATAGAGATAAGCGAGAAATAGGGGTGGAGAATTATGAAGAAGGTGACTCTAAAATTTATTAAACTATCTTCCTTAATCCTATTATATCTCTTTATATTTCACTCAATCACTTATGCTGATAACATAGTGAAGGTAGCTGTGCTTCCATTCCAGATAAACAGCTCAGAAAATTTGGATTATCTGAAGAAGGGGATCCTGGATATGCTTACATCCAGGATTTCTGTAGAGGATAAGGTTGTAGTTCTTGAGGGTATACAAGTAAATGAAGTCCTGTCTCGAATTCACGAGAGTCCCATAACTGAAGAAGTAATAAAGAAGATCGGCACTCAGCTTGGTGTGGATTTTATTATTTCGGGCAGCCTGACTAAGATAGGTGAGAGTGTTAGTATTGATGCCAAGATGTTTGACCTGAAGGAGAAAAAGTCTGTTACGTCTCTATTCGCCACAAGCAAAGGACTGGATAATGTAATTCCTGAAATCAGTGAGTTTGCTTTGAAGGCCAATTCCAGGATTACAGGTAAACCTTATCCTGTCTATTCATCTTCTCCTCCACCTCCTACTGCCAGTGCAGAGGCATCTGCTTTTATGTCAGAATTTCTTGTTTCTAAAAAGGGGAAAGGCACTTCTTCCGATACCGGTTCTGAGTTTGTAATGTCTGGTGATCCTCTGCGTCTCAAGAAGGGATTTTGGAAGAGTCAAAGACTGGACCTGGAGATTAAAGGTATTGCTGTTGGAGATGTGGATGGGGATGGAAAGAATGAAACGGTTGTTATGGACAATAACAGCATATCGATATATAGATACTCAGAAGATAGGCTGACATTGATAAAAAAGATTAAAGGAAAGAAATCTGATAACTATCTATCCATTGATGTTGCCGATATTAATAAAAATGGAATTTCAGAGATCTTTGTAACCAACCTTGTCGATACCAGACTGGACTCCTTTGTTATAGAGTTCCAAAAAGGAGATTTTGTAAAGATTGCAACAGGCATCAACTATTTTTTTAAGGTGATTGAGACGTCCAAAAATGGTTCCATGCTTCTTGGCCAAAAGGTAGGGCTGGATGGTATTTTTTACGGTGGTGTAACTCAACTGATATGGAAAGACAACAAATACATGGAAGAACAAAATATTTCCCTCCCCCCGGGTGCCATAGTGTATGGTTTCAACTTGATTGATGTTGATAAAGACGGAAAAAAGGAGATTGTTCTGATCGATAATTATGACAACTTGAAGGTTTTTTCTAATAGCGGAGAGTTAATGTGGAAGAGTGATGAAATATATGGAGGGACAAAGAACTTTTTAACTAAGTATCTAAGCGGTACAAAGCCAACTGATGCCACTGAAGGGCTTGAAACTAGATTGTACCTTCAAAATCGGATACTGGTTCAAAATCATAAAGGAGAAAATGAAGTAGTTGTTGTAAGAAATATTCCAGGTGCTGGAAAGTTATTTGAAAGAACTAGAATGTATAAAGACAGCGAAATTTATAGTCTAACCTGGGATGGTCTGGGTTTATCAGAGAATTGGAGAACAAAAAAGATTTATGGGTATATTGCGGACTTTCAAATTAAGGATGTAGATAACGACGGAAAAGATGAATTAGTGGTTGGAATTATCCAAACCTCTATTGGCTCAATCTTTAAAGGTGACAAGAGTTATGTCTTAGTCTATAAATTAATAAATTGATCTAAAGCTGACCATTTGACGGTTTGAAAACTTATGATGACCCGTTACAAGCGAGCATAACTATTGCATAAATAAATCAACAGCATCAGAAATTAGCCTATCTATGGCGGTGTAGCTCAGTTGGTTAGAGCATGCGGCTCATATCCGCAGTGTCCGGGGTTCAAATCCCTGCACCGCCACCAAAAAATCCCCCAAAATCAACTTTGATGGCTTCGTAAAAAGTCCATCTGCGGCGTTGCACTGTATCCTGCCCCGTGTCAAGCACGGGGCAGGATACAGTGCGAGCGCGTACCCCTTGAGTGCTCTTCAGGATTTTGATGCCAGAGTCTAAACTCAGAGACGGTTTGATTAAGGGGATAAATCCGGAGGGAGACCGTCTCTCTGGGGGTAGCGTTTTTGACTTTTAGTTGTATCCCGTTAAGAGATATATAAGGTACTTTAAATTCTCGGAACAGGGATTTGCCTTCGTTAAGGGCCCTTTGAAACCGATAGTAAGGAACCTCCTGGGTGGTTGAGTGAACTTGCCTGTAGTTGTATCGTTGAAGTTTGCGATGAAGAATTGTTTGGGCGTGTCTAATATCTTTGACATCTTCCCGTACACAGGTTCTTACGAGTCTGTCTTGAAGCCATTGATAAGAACGTTCTACCTTTAGCTTGAGGTGATAAGGCATAAGTAACTTTAACACGGCAAACTCCATATTTTTCTTGACAAAAGTGAGGGAATATATTAAGTTATGAAACTTATTATCTTAAGTGTGGAGCATACAATGAAGACTTTCAGTGCTAAGAAGAGTGAAGTTGAAAGAAAATGGTACCTAATAGATGCCAATGGAAAAATACTTGGGAGAATGGCAAGTGAAATCGCTGTGAGATTGAGAGGCAAGCACAACCCTATCTATACTCCCCATGTAGATACTGGCGATTTTGTAATTGTAATAAATGCAGAAAAGGTTCTCCTAACAGGCAAGAAGCTGAAACAAAAGGTTTATTATCGCCACAGCGGATATCCTGGTGGACTTAAATCGACTACTGCAGAAAAGTTACAACAAAAAAAACCCGAAGACCTTATAAGTCTGGTTGTCAAAGGTATGCTGCCAAAGAATAGCCTTGGCAGAAATATGATTAAGAAACTAAAGGTATACGCCGGAGAAGAACATCCTCACCAGGCTCAGAACCCTGAAATATTAACTATTTAAAAAAATGGCGACTTTCATATCACTTTCCGGTAAATTTTTGAACTACCGAATTGAGGAGTTTTTATAATGGCAGAAGATAGGTTCTACGCAACAGGCAAGAGAAAGACATCCATTGCCAGGGTTTGGTTGAGATCAGGTAGTGGTGAATTTAAGATTAACAATAAATCCCTTGATGAATACTTTAAACGTGAAATCTTGAAGATGATTATACAACAACCATTTGAATTTACCGATACAGCAGGGAAGTATGATGTCCTTGCCAATGTTCATGGCGGGGGAATCTCCGGGCAGGCTGGAGCAATAAGACACGGTATTACAAAGGCATTATTGGAGATAAACGGTGATTTTCGTTCTGTCTTAAAAAAAGCTGGGTTTATTACCAGGGATTCTAGGGTCAAAGAACGAAAAAAATACGGGCAAAAAGGAGCCAGAGCGAAATACCAGTACTCAAAAAGATAGAGTTTGGCTGCGCCAAAAGGAAGGCCCCTCTGGCCTTCCTTTTTTTGTTGGAGAGAAAGAAAGATGCTAAGAGTTGCTGTAATAGGTGCCAGTGGATATACCGGTCAGGAATTGATCAGACTTCTGCTCAGACATCCCGGTGTGGAAATCACTGCATTGACATCGAGAAGGTTTAATGGAGCTAGGCTGTCAGAGGCTTTCCCAGTCTTTACAGGAGAGATGGATATTAAATTCATTCACCCATCTACAGAAGCAATCTGTGATCTTTCGGATTTCGTATTTTCGTGCTTACCCCATAAGGTAGCCATGGATATAGTTCCCCAATTCATTGAGAAGGGGAAAAAAATAGTAGACTTGAGTGCAGATTACCGTTTTAATGATCATGAGGTTTATGAAAGGTGGTATTGTAAACACACCTTTCCAAGTCTCTTGAAGGATGCCGTCTATGGTCTCCCTGAATTCTACAGGGCTGAAATAAGAAAGGCAACACTGGTTGCCAATCCAGGCTGTTATCCAACCAGTGTCATACTTGGCCTGGCTCCTTTACTGAAGAACGAGATGATAGATTTAAAGAGCATAGTTGTGGACTCTAAGTCAGGTGCCTCAGGAGCAGGCCGGGAAGCGTCAACGGAATATCTTTTCTGTGAAGTTAATGAAGGGCTTAAGGCATATAAGATAGGACAGCACAGGCATACCCCTGAAATGGAACAGGAGTTAAGCCTCCTTGCTGGTGAAGAAATAATTATCTCTTTTACCCCGCATTTGATACCAACAAACAGAGGTATACTGAGTACTATATATTCAAAATCTCTTAAAGATATCTCGACATCAGAGCTGATAAGGATATACACAGACTTCTATCAGAAAGAGAGATTTGTCAGGATATATCCCGAAGGTAACTTTCCCAATATATCCTTTGTAAAAGGCACCAATTTCTGTGATATAGGTATCCAATTCGATCCAAGAACGAAAAGGATAATAGTAATATCGGTAATAGACAATCTTGTTAAGGGTGCTTCAGGTCAGGCGGTTCAAAATATGAATATTATGTGTGGACTCTCTGAAGATTCAGGGATAGATAACCTTACTCCCTTCCCTTGATATCTAAATATCTTCTGTACCCCCGGAAGGAACCTTCCGCCACTATCTAACGAAACCACTACCCTGCTATAACTTGAAATAATTATCGATGAATACACGATCTGAGATATCTTTGGCAATGAAAAGGTCTTTATTCTGTACGAGGTCAATCTCTTTTTCTCCCTCTATCGGTTGACCATCGTTTCTAAAGAGCATCCTGACCGTAGGTCTGAGGGGCCAGTTTATCTTGACTTTTACTACCTGTCCTATTTCTCCCGAATTCAAACGAATAACACTATATGCAGGAAAGGTGGAGAACACATTGAGGAAAGCCTTAGTCAGGTTAATGCTGAACACGCTATGTCTCAGGTCCAATAGTATTTTAATGCCTTCATGAGGAGTTATTGGGCCCCTTTGGGGACGATAATGGGTCACTGCCTCAAAGAAATCTATCATCCCAATAAGTTCTGTATTATCCGAGAGTTTCTTAATCCCGTTGGGATAACCGTTGCCATCCACACGTTCATGATGTTCAAGAGCAATCTGGGGAATAAGCTTGTAATCATTGGCAACTTCTAGAAGTTTTTCGTAACCTATGTTCGAATGTTTCTTTATAACATCGTATTCTTTTTTGGAGATAATTCTCCTTTTGTCTATGATACTTCTAGGAATATCATACAAACCAATATCATGAAGTAAGGCGGCTACGCCTATTATTGTTGCCTCATCCTTGGAGTAGGATAAACTAAGAGCCATTTTAATGGTATAGATAGCTACATTGACCGAGTGAGCAACAATTAAGTCTTCAAACGTATCAGGATGGGCAGAGTAATAATACAGCATGTCTATAGTTTCTGGATAAGCAATGATACCCACTACTAGATCCAAAGCCCTTTGTATCCGATCGTGGGTATCATAGTTCGAAGAGGTAATGATATCACTTGTGGCATGACAGAGTCGGATGTAAAGTGCTGCGACAGGGATCATATGATCCCGCCATTTAACATAGTCATAAAGAACATCTACGTCCTCGCTTTTTATGACTCGCATTTGAAAAATAAAGGGAGAAGTTTGCCCTCCTAAAATGACCTCATTTTCCCCATACCTCAGCGTTATCTCCTCCTTACCACCTGCTGCATTCTTCCCAAGTAAAGTATTGTTAACCCACGATCCGAATTTGCTGTTCCTATCGACCAGAGCTATTTGATCTTCGCGTCTTTCTACGGAAAGGTGTTGTCGTGAAATACGGTAGGGCCTGTTATCAGCAAGAATTAGATCCTGTCACTTAAAAGCAAATCTGTCCTCCGGTGAGGTTCTTCCAATAGTGAAAGGGAAGTGCCAAATGATATGATCTCTGTTTAAGAGTGCCGCTTTACTGGTGTTATTTAGACCAGATATTATTACAACACAGAGTCCATTATGCGGGTACCTTTGATACTTGGTGTCTTGCACTTCATGGAAAAGTCTCTCAATGGCATTATCTTTACTTTGATCCATTGTCATATATCTATATCCAATTTAGAGGTTTTTGGACACATTACTTTTCCTAGCATTACACCTACAAATCTTATCCAAATTTATTTGAAACAGTATTAGATAATATGCAAAGATATCAGTTCTAATATACTTTACAAAAACTGACTTTTTTAAGGAAAATAATAGGTTAAAGGGTTTTGGAAGTCAAGAAAAATATATTGCATGCATTTTTATGGCTAGGCAGGTATCTATTCCTCAAATAAGGCATTCATGGAGCCTCCTTAATATCGGTTATATTCTGGCAAGTCTTGCCTATTCAGATAACTTATTGACTAAGAAGATAAAATTGGTTATAGTTCTATCCATTTAGAAAAAGCATAAGCTTGATCTTTTGCGAGGAGATTATGATAAACACTATCCTGTCGTCCTATTTCCAGCCCGTAAGAGAGATTCATTGGGAGAAATCTTTAAACGTCGTTTACAGAATCTATTACCACCTAATCCTTTTTACCCCCAGATATCTGCCAATAATTACCCATGAAATATCAAGAGAATTGGAGGCAATCTTTAAAGAGGTTACCACCACAAAGGGATATGAGCTTTTCGGTTTGGTTATTCACCCAAATCATACCCATCTGATTCTGGGCACCAAGCCCACACATTTCATACCTAATGTAGTTAAGGATATAAGGGAGAGGACATCGTTCTTGATCATGGGCAGATATAAAGATATTCAAAAACAACACAAAATTAAAAAGCTCTGGAGTAGAAATTTTGGAGTGGAAACCTTGGGGGATTTTAATATAGGAAGAATAGAAAACTATCTGGAATGTCCAAAAGAGCATCAGCTTTTGGATGAATGGGAAAGGCATTTTGGAGTGGAGAAAAAATGAAGACTCCTCCCATGAAACTCACACAACCAATCCTTTTTTCATATCCTCTAAAACCCCTTTAGCCGATTCAACCGGGTCTGAAGCTTCAATTATAGGACGACCGATTACTATAAAATCCGAACCTGCTAGTATCGCCTCTTTAGGAGTCATAATCCGTTTCTGGTCATCAATGACTTCAGGTTTTGGTCTTATTCCAGGAGTCACAATTATAAAGTCTTCATTGAGGCTTTCTCTGATTATCCTAACTTCTCTGGGGGAAGCTACTACACCGTCAACCCCTGCTTTTTTGGAAAGCTTAGCCAGTCGGAGAACTTCCTCATCTACTGAATAGTTGATCCCAACCTCTCTAATATCCTTTTCATTCAAGCTGGTAAGCAGTGTCACTGCCAACACAATAGGTCTTGGAATATTCAGTTCCTTGGCTTTGGTCTTTGTAAAATCAACAGCCATTTTCATCATATCAAAACCACCAAGGGCGTGAAGATTATACATAAAAACCTTAAGCTTAACAGCCTCCTGTCCAGCTTTGGCAACTGTATTGGGAATATCATGAAACTTTAAGTCTAAGAATACTTTCCCCCCATTTTTGTGGATTATCTCTAAAATCTCAGGCCCGGTATTGGTATAGAGTTGCTTACCGACTTTAAAAATTCCTGCATAATCCCGAAGTTGCTCTACCAGTCTCTTAACATCTTGGAGGTTATCTACATCCAGGGCTATAATAAGCCTATCCTTCGGGTCAAGCCCTTTAACTAGCACTAAATTTGCCCTCTCTATTAATAAAGCATATTATTAAAACTTGATGGCTTCGTAAAAAGTCCATCTGCGGCGTTGCACTGCATCTTTAGTCGTTGCAGCGTACCCCTAAGTACGCTTCACTTCTCAGGATTTGCGCGCCTTGCATCTGGAGCTTTTTACTTTGCCATCCCAATTTTGACTTTTTACGAGTCCATCAAACTTTAGGGCAGTTGAAAGAGACCCTTAACCAACGGTAAAACCCTATCTTTTCGACACTTCTCCGCAATTATTATTGATTTCAGTGCGGATACTGCCTCTTCTAAATCATTATTCACCACTATGTAATCATAGTTATAAATGTACTGAAGTTCTTCTTTTGCATTTTTTAACCGCTTTTCAATATCCTCATCACTATCTGTACTCCTTAATCTTAACCTCTCTTCCAAATCCTTCCATGAAGGGGGAAGAATAAATATATAGATGCCATCTGGATACTCATTCTTAAGTTGTCTGCCCCCCTGTCCATCTATGTCGAGAATTATGTCAATTCCCTTATGCCGGTACTCTTTTAACGAATCTATGGTTGTTCCATATCTATTACCATGAATCTCAGCCCATTCGACAAATCTCCTATCATCTATCATCTTCTGGAACTTATCGTTAGAGACAAAAAGATAATCTTCACCATCTTTCTCTCCTGGCCGAGGAAGCCTTGTAGTACAAGACACTGAGTGATATAAGTTAGGAAAGAATTTTACAACCTCTTTACACAAGGATGTTTTGCCAGCACCAGATGGAGCTGATATTATAAATAACAATCCCTTTTTGTTCATTTAAATCAGTCTGATAGGTGGGTTCAGGTTTTAAGTTATCTTTGAATCATCAGAATCGAATCTTTGCGCAACCGTTTCTGCCTGGACCGCAGATAGCACAACATGGTTACTATCGGTAACAATAATAGACCTGGTCTTCCTTCCCTGAGAAGCATCTATAAGTCTTTTATCCTTTTTTGCTTCATCTTTCAGCCTCTTCATGGGGGCAGAACTAGGAGAAACAATTGCTACCACCCTTGATGACACAACTACATTTCCAAATCCGATATTTAATAATTTTAAACTCATCGACATCCTCCGACTTTTTAGAATTTAGAATACTTGATATAAGTTATTCTATATTTTGAATCTGCTCTCTTATCTTTTCCATCTCACTTTTGATATCTACTGCTTTCTGGGAAATATCTGCATCGTTGGCCTTGGACGCTATGGTATTGACTTCACGATTTATCTCTTGAAGCAGAAAATCCAATTTTCTTCCTGCAGAGTCATAAGTGCTCATTATCATCTTGAATTGTTCAAGATGACTTGTGATACGAACCAGCTCTTCAGTAATATCACTCCTTTCTGCAAGGAAGGCTATTTCCTGGTTAAGTCGCTGAGGATCAAGTTCAAAAACTTCGCCCAGTTCCTTAACTCTTTTAGCAAGTCTATCTCTGTAAAATACCAATACCTGCGGGGACCTAACCCTAATGCTGTCAATTAGCTTTTCAACGCTATTCAATCTCTCCAAAAGGTCTTTGTAAAGTATTTCTCCTTCAGATTCCCTCATCCTTTCCAGAGAATTTAAGGCATCGTTAAACGCTTCATTAAATGCCTTTTCCTCCCCTTCCTGGTTAGATTCTATATCTTTAACAACGATTATATCCCTAACCCCTGCCAGCAAACTTAAGCTGATTTCTTCACTCAGATGTAATTTGTCTTTTAACTCTTTTAAAACAGAACAATATTCTTGCGCTAAAGGAAGATTTAATTCAAACCCTCGCCTCTGGTTCTCTCCTACGTCAAAATCTGATTGGATAGTAACCTCAAAGCGCCCCCTGGAAAATCTCTTGGAGATAGTCTTTCTTGCCTGACTTTCCATAGGAGAAAATCTCTTGGGGACCTTGCAAGAGATATCCATATACCTGTGATTAACCGATTTAACCTCAGCAACTATACGACCACCTTCGAAGACACATTCTCCAGAGCCATACCCTGTCATACTCTTTAACATAATTCTCTTCTCTTTCAACCCTTAAGTTGAAACACATATTTTTTTCTAATTGTATTCATCAATTCTATTATATCTTTAGACCTATAGTCAGGATATGTCCAATCTAAAGCATGAAAGCTTTTATCTTCATATATCAGGGTTAAATCAGCATATATCCCATCTCTTAAATGGGGTCTGTGAGCATACCCTTTTCCTGTTGCCAGTATGAGATGGCTTAAAGAAATATAACCAGGGTCAATGTTCAACCTTCTGTTTCCCTGATGGTTAGAAAAATGCCCTTCTATTTTATTGGTATAGAGTTTTATATGGGACAGACTATAGGGCAAAACCATCTTATTAAATGAGAAAAACCTCCGAATTAAACCCTCACCCATCTCTTTTTCATAGTATGATGTGAATTCAAAAGGGAATATCTCGGAAATAAAATCAACACTGCCAAATTTCTTAGATAACTCTTTTATGACCGCCGTAATCAACTCTTGGGTTTGGGAAAATACACTTGCTATCAATTTAACTGACTCAGGAGTCTTAGGTTTACTCATCCTTTTCTGACTTTATTTCTCTTTATTGCTTCTATTAACTCACCCCTGGTTACTGCAGCTGTTCCTATCTCTCCTACTACAATCCCGGCGGCGTAATTGGCAATAACTGCTGCCTCTTTTAAAGAAGCCCCTACTGTTAATCCCAGTGTCAGAGCGCTTATTACTGTGTCACCAGCTCCAGTCACATCATAGACCTCTTTTGCCAGAGTTGGAATGTGAGTTACGTCTCCGTTGTCCTCAAACAAAGTCATACCTTCTTCACCACGAGTGATTAAAAGCAATTTACAGGCTAATTTATTTAACAAAATCTCCCCAACTCGCAGTAAAGTATCCTCATCTTTAATCTCAATACCAGAAGCCTCACTAGCCTCATTATTATTAGGCGTGATTACTGTGACACCCTTATAAAAAGAAAATTTGCTTACCTTTGGGTCAACGGATATGATCTTCTCGTTGTCCCTGACAATACGGAGGACTTCCCTGATAAGTTGTTCAGAGACTACCCCCTTTCCATAATCTGATATAATAACGGCATCTAAACCATTCAAATTCTTTCTGAGGTACGAAATGACCTTATGCATACTGGAAAGAGCAATCTCTGAGATATCTTCACGATCGTACCTAACTACCTGTTGGCTATGGGCTATTATTCTTGTCTTTACCGTGGTAGGGCGGTTATTCTCAATAATTATTCCATCAGGATCAACTCCCATATTCCTGAGATCACCAATTAGTTTATTCCCCATCTCATCATTTCCAACTACTCCACACACCAGTACCTTTCCCTCCAAAGAGCAAATGTTGTTTACTACATTAGCGGCACCACCCAAAAGCAGGCTCTCGGAGGTAACGTTAACCACAGGAACAGGGGCTTCAGGAGAAATTCTGGATACCTTTCCCCATACAAACTGATCTACCATTATATCACCGATTACAAGGATCTTTGATTTTTCGAACTTCGATATAATTTCCAGTCCTCTTCTAGTACTCAGTATCCTTCTCATCCTAGTATTTATCCTTTAACTAATCTTCGTCTTCCTCAGTATCCATATATACCAGATTCCGATAAACCACTCCCTCACTCACTCTCTTAATCTTGGGTTCTTCTTTTTCTAACTCGCTCTTGCAAGGCACACATAACCGAGCAAAAGGCATTACTTTTAATCGATTCTCATTGATTTTTTTTCTGCATCTTTCACAAACACCATATGTTCCTTCCTCAATCTTTTCCAATGCCTCCTCTATTTCAATAATTTTCTTCCTGTCACGATCGCACAGCAGAAGGGATAGTTCTCTGTCCCTTTCATCACCAGCTAAATCCATGATATCCCCCAATTCAAACCGGGACTTGCTTGACTCCTCCTTCATACTCTCTATTATCTCGTTTAGTATATCTTCTTTCATTTTCAGTAATAGTTCTTTTGCTGATTCGTACACAACAGCTCCCTTTTAAATTGTATTTTAATTTTTGCCAACCGTAAACTGTGAACGGATACGAATTACCATGGTATACATCTCTCAATAGCAATAGCATCTGATTAGGAAACGGATAATACAAAATATTCATCTTTTGTCAATCTAAAAATGGCATTTTATTTGATTATTAGTTTTCCCATCAAGTCATACTCATGGACATCCGTAATAACAACATCAAAAATTTCACCCGGATCCGCCTGACCCTTGGCAAGGTACGTTACCCCATCTATCTCCGGAGCCTGTGATGGGATTCTTCCTTTCAATAATCCAGTATCCTCATTTATTCCTTCTATGAGAACCCTTGTAGTAGTACCTATAAGTCTTTTATTATTCCTCAATGCAATCTCTTTCTGGGTTTCCATTAATCTTCTGTATCTTTTTGTCTTTATTCTTTTCGAAATTTGATCTGAAAAGGTAGATGCCGGTGTACCCTCTTCCCTGGAATACTCAAAGGCACCCAGTCTATCAAATTCTACGTCCTTAATAAATTTCAACAACTCCTCAAACTGCTCGTCAGTCTCCCCCGGAAACCCAACGATCAGAGAGGTACGAATACAGATATTTGGGATTTCTTTTCTCAGCCTCTCTATCAATTTCCGGATAAACTTACCCTTTGTCTTTCGGTTCATAGCTTCTAATATCTTATTATTGATGTGCTGTATTGGCAGATCTATATAGTTACAGACCTTTCCCTCTTCTTTTATTACCTTAACCAGACCTTCAGTAAAATGGGCAGGATGGGTATATAAGGTACGAATCCATTCAAGTTTGTCAACCTTAGTCAATCTCCTCAACAACTCTTCCAGATCTGTAACTGGATTAAGGTCTCTGCCATATAGGGTAGTATCCTGCCCAATTAGGTTAATCTCTTTTACCCCCATTCTCACCAGATTTTTAACTTCACTTATAATATGGTCCGGGGGTCTACTGCGAAATTTGCCCCGTATTTTCCCGATAACACAATAAGAACAAGAATTAGAACACCCTTCCGCTATCTTGACATAAGCACTATAATCAGAAAAGGTATTCACCCTGGGGGTTTTATCGGTGTATATAAACTGGGGAACACCAATATAACTTTTTAACGGATTTGCAGATTCCTTTACTTTGTCTAAAATTTCAACCACCTTTTGAAACTCTCCGGTACCGATAAAAATATCTACCTCAGGCAGTTCCTCTACAAGGGCATCCTGATAACGCTGTGGCAGACACCCTGCTACGACTAAGAGACGGCAGTTCCCCTTCTTCTTGAGTTCTGCCAATTCCAGTATTGTCTCTATAGACTCCTCTTTTGCCTCTTTAATAAAGCCGCAAGTGTTAACTATGATTATTTCAGCTTCTTCCTCTCGCTGGGATACCCGGTAGCCGTTTTCAATTAATAATCCCAGCATTACCTCAGTATCAACAAGATTTTTCGGACAACCCAGACTGACCAGGCTCACACGTTCTTTTAATTCCATAGGAGATTTTTGCCTTTTTGATATACCTTAACGGATTTGCTGATTATGAGTAATTATGGTGGGAAATTAGGGATTTACCACTTTCTGAATATACATCACAATAAGCATAACATATACAAAGTTTTTATTGATCCTGGGACATCTGAGGAGGTTCTATAACCTCAACACCTTTAGGGATGGTGAAGACGAATATTAAATCTGACAATCCTCGGTTTATAACGGGATTTTTGAATTTAATTCGAATAAGGTTTCCATAGAAATCGTAAAAATAGGTCTCCATTACCTGAAAGGTAACTTTATCTACTAAAAGAAACAGCTCGTTAAGATTCGACTGAGATTCTTTAGGGACGAGCCTCAACAGGTAGCCTTTCTCTTCGTTTTTTTGAGTCGGCTCAACCAATTGGACATCAAAATCTCTCTTGAGATTTCCCATCCCAGACAGGAAAAAAGTAGAGGTATTCGAGCGATATACCTTTGACAGTTCACTTATCATCACCTGTTTATCCTGAGATATATACATCCAAAGGGTCTTCCCGTCTGTAACAATCTCCTGTTTATTAGGATGATAATAATCCCAACGCAGTTTACTTGGATTTTTAAAGTATATTTTCCCCTTTGCCACTTGAGTTTTATTAACGGATTTCAGGGTAGACTCCTGAATGAACTCGGCTTTAAAGTCCTTTGTTCTTTGATAAACCCCTTGAACCTTAGCAACTATTTCTTCCAGAGGAATACATGAAGCCGGTTTGGGGGAAGAAACCGAGAGTATTAATACTAATCCAAAAAGGAGAATAAACCGATAGATTTCTATAGATTTCCAATTATCAATAAAAAGCTTTTTCATCTTATATCTTTGTCAAAAGATTAAACGCCTGCCTGTCAGGCAGACAGGGTTTGACCTAATATTATTGCAGTGATAGTACCATAAACCTGCCGTCTAATAAAGTAATTATCGGAGAAATCCAGGTTTTTTCTAGAGGTTCAAGGCTCCGTGTAACCGGCTGTAAAGGAGCGCAGCGGAATTGTCAGTACTGGTTGATGCGGTTGTTATGGGATATGTTCTATATCCTCTAAATCCTTATGCCTACCTGCTGCTCGTTTGTTTAACTTCAGATCATCCAACGAAATGAAGTTTACCAGAACATCGTCAATCTCCACGATTTCACGGCGTTTGTAACATTCATCAAATTCGACACCAGAGGCCCCGGTTATCACTTCAATCCGAACCGGGGGGATACCCATTCGGATAACCTTGTCCTTTTCAGTAAAGAGCCGTTTCGTTGTCTCCGGTTCCGGTATCCCGAAAGCATGGAAAGCCTTTGCCGTACTCTCGGCATTTACATCGCTGACTGCAATCCAAACATCCATGTCTCCAGTCGCACGGGGATAACCGTGGTAACCCACCGCATATCCTCCGACTACAAGGTACTCAACGCTGTAAGAGTTCAGCAGTCTCAAGAAGTCTTTGAAGTCTGGATGAAGTTCTATGGATGCCATAAACCATTCTCCGGTTGTATTCAATTGCATTAAAACGGTCGGCTATCGTTTGTGACAGCCAATACTGCTTTTCTTCACTGTCATCACCAAGTTGAGTGACTATCAGTACTGTCTTATTTATACGAGGTAGTTCATTTTCCATCAACGTTAATCCTCTTGTTTTTATCTATACCAAGCCTGTAGAAGAAGTCCTTTGGCAGAGAATTAGTTTTCCGACCAGCTTAGACTTTTTCAGGTTGTTAATTTGATTCAGGGAATACTCAAAGGTGCCTGGTAGGAGTTGTTTCTCGAAAAAGATGGGGATGAACTTTCCCTGGGAATAGGAATAATCTTTGTACCGGGCCACTGCAATCTCCCTGTGTAAAGGTTAAACGGTTTGACTTCATATTATTGTATTGATAGTATCATAAATCTGCTATCTAATAAAGTAATTGTTAGAGAAATCCAGGGTTTTTCTACAGGCTCAACGTTCAGGATAAGCCGCCCGCTTTTCAGGGACGGCTTGATCCTGTTGTTAACCGTATCTTTCATATACTTGATTTGTATCTATGAGATGTTTTAAAAAATCTTTGCCATATTGAGTGATAATTATTCTATCGTTGTTTTGTATTATCAGATTATTAGTTATCAAATAATTAAGCCAGTCATTAAGGGTTCTATCTTCATAAGAAGATGGGTATGTTTCTTTTGCCAGATTATAAATTGGTTCAATTTGTGCCAATGTTAAGCCATATAAATTACCCGATAAATGATTAAGGAGACCAACTTGGCTACCAAAAATATGATAGGAAATATTATTAAATTCTACTTCAAGACGGGAAAAAGAGAGAAACCGGATAAGAACATCAGTTTTTTCACTATCGGATTTAAGTTTAAGCGTTTCGATATAGGTTTTAAGATATTTTTCTCTATCAAGAATAGACGCTGTGATTGGGAGTTTCATAAGATCATCGAAGGACAAAGGAGGTGTTTCTGGTATTCCCCTCTCTTGCCCCCTATCGAAGGATATACCATTTTTACTGGCTTTAGAAACACGATCAATAAGACGAGAAAGGGCAGATCTAAAGATAATCATTGCAATAAAACTAATAACAATAACAACTAAAGGCCAAATAAAAATATCCATATTATTTCTCTTTATTTATCGTTTATGGTTAACGATGTTATTAAGCGACAAAACGAGTGTAGCAAAAATAGGCTTTTTTGTAAAATAAATCGGTATAACCCATTAATATAATTATACTCACTTGTCGGTTAACACCGCAAACGGAAGGAATACACACATTCCGGTAAATGCCAACAGCACGTTAATGGGTGCTTCCTATTTCTTTGCTACAAAACTCTTATCTTAACAATCGTGGCTGACCTTTCTGTCATCTCCTTATCAAGGCTTACAAGTGTTGTCTTGTGTTCCTTGGCTGTCTGAATCACTACTGCATCCATTCCCCTTACTCCCAATTCTATGGCAATATCGGATGCATCCGATGCAGACTCTGGGTCTATGATAACGAAGTTGACTGTATCCGTGGAGAGCAGTTCCTCTTTTACCTTTTGCGCAAGTTCCTTCTGTCCCGTCCTACGCCTGACGGCGGCCACGACTTCAACAAGAACAGTATAAGGCATTATTGCGATAGCATTTCCTGTAATCACTTCTCTCCATATGCTCAGAGCATTGAGATGTTCTCTTTCCTGTTCGAGAAGAGATGCCACGATTACTGAGCTGTCTATGGTGAATGCTTCTACCATCTCTTTTCTCTTTGTTCTCTTATTTCATCTACTGCGGTAGCTCCTTCCCAGTTACCGGATATTTCCTTTCCCAAAAGTAGCCATTTTGAAACACGCTCCTTATCAGCCTTCTTTTCTCCCTGTCTTAGATTGATTATGGTTTTTTGAAGGGCCTTAATATCATGAAGGATATGTCTTAATTTCGCATTAACCTCTTCTCTCAGAGTTTCCATAACAACCTCCTAGATTTCTTTCCTTTGTACCCATCTTGATGAGCGGAAGGTAAACATCTCAAAGCTTTTTTATCAAAACCTCCCTTGGCTTAACCCCGTCTGACGGGCCAATTACTCCCTCCTCTTCCATCCTTTCAATTATTCTAGCCGCCCTGTTATAACCTATTCTCAGATGCCTTTGTATCATTGAAATTGAAGCCTGTCTTGCATTAGCAATCAATTCCACGGCATTATCATACTTTTCGTCATACTCATTATCGGTTTTGGAATAAACATCTCCTCTATGCTCAAGAATAGATTGGTTATAAGCTGGTGGACTTTGCACTTTAATAAAAGCAACTACCCTTTTAACCTCCCCCTCAGAAAGATACGCCCCATGAATTCGTTGGAGCTTTGAGGTGCCTGGCAACAGGAAAAGCATATCTCCTGATCCTAACAGGTGTTCTGCACCGTTTGCATCCAGAATAGTACGTGAGTCTATTTTGGACGACACCTGGAAAGAAATTCTGGCAGGAAAATTCACCTTAATCATGCCGGTTAATACATCTACAGAAGGACGCTGTGTGGCAACGATCATGTGAATCCCGGCCGCCCTTGCCATCTGAGCTAACCTGGCTATGCATTCCTCCACTTCCTTCGATGAAATCATCATCAGATCCGCTAACTCATCTATAATTACCGCAATATAAGGTAACCTTTTGTGTCGCTCTTTGGGTTCGCCTTCCTCATCCAATGAATGATCCTTCTTTATGTCCAGGACTATCCGTGCGGAACCCGTTGATTCACTTTCCAACTTATGGTTATAACGGTCTATATTTCTAACCCCTTTTTCTGCCAGCAGCCGATACCTGCGTTCCATTTCCTCAACTAACCATTTCAAT
Organism: Desulfobacterales bacterium; assembly: GCA_016209225.1. Lineage (GTDB taxonomy): Bacteria > Desulfobacterota > UBA8473 > UBA8473 > UBA8473 > UBA8473. The sequence goes on along the minus strand of JACQWO010000003.1, from coordinate 50,769 downwards.
ACCTTAGCAGCCTGTTTGGGTTCAGTTACTACTGGGTTTAAAAGATGTGGAATCCCATCATATGCTGAGAGTTCCAGCCTTTTGGGATCTATCATTATCATCTTCACTTCTTCTGGGGTGGCCTTATACAAAAGACTACAGATCATTGAATTTACAGAGATACTCTTGCCTGTTCCTGTCGCCCCGGCTATCAGCAAATGCGGCATCTTTGCAAGATCTGTGACCACGGGGTTTCCGAATATATCCTTCCCCAAAACTATAGTAAGTTTTGAATTGGCTTTCTGGTAAGTCTCTTGACCGACTACATCCTTAAAAAAAACCGCCTCTCTGATAGAATTTGGTATCTCTATCCCTACAACAGACTTGCCAGGGATAGGGGCTACTATCCTAACACTGATCGCACTAAGCGCCAGTGCCAAGTCATCAGACAGATTTGCTATTCGGTTGATCTTAATCCCCGGTGCAGGCTCATATTCATACATGGTTATCACAGGGCCAGGGCTAACTTCTGTAACCCTTCCTTCTACCCCGAAATCGGAGAGTTTCTTCTCAAGAATCTTGGAGTTCATTATTAAACTCTCTCTATCTACCTTGGCAGTCCTTTGTTCCTGGTCTTCTAAAAGCGACAGGGGAGGTAATTGATAAGTCCCTTTTGGCTTCGGGAAGTCAAATTCTTCCTGTATTAAGGCATTCCCTTCTTTTGTTCCTTGATCCTTGCCTGAAGAATCTGTAATGACAGGGGGGGGAGAAACCCAGGGCATCTTCTTTTTTTCTATGGTCGATGATTTTCCCATGGCACGTTTGGATCTCCCTCTATATATGATAGAACCACTCTTAAAACGCTCTAATGTATTCGCTAATAAATCTCTGATTTTATTTACAAGCCATACAAAAGATATGTTTGCACTAATCATTAAAGAGGATATAAAGGCTAAAATGAGTAGCGTATAAGCCCCCATTTTATTGAAGTATCTCACTAGTTCGCTTACCAAAACCCCACCTAAAACTCCTCCCGCAATGATTGGCTGGTCAAAAAAATTTATCTGAGTAACTCCCATGCTCAAAATTCCGGTTGTTGATAACAGCAAGAAGACAAAACTTATCAACTTGTATAAATTGAATTTGACCTCTTTCCTAACAAATAATCGGAAAGAAACAACAAATAGAATAATCGAAAAGAGATAAGAAGCTAAACCAAAAACCTGTAAAAGGCCGTCAGACAAATAAGCCCCAACAACCCCCCATAGGTTATTAACCTTAATTACATTAGGGACATAGTTATTAAATGATGGGTCTGTCGGGTCATAAGATATTAGGCTGGAAGTGATAAAAACAGTTACGGCAAAGATTATTAATCCACAGACTTCCCTTATTATCCTGTTTTTAGAGATGAACGATATTATCTTATTCATCTCACCTCCAATTTGGCTGATAGTTTTATATTAAGGTTCTTCTCCCAATTAGTTGGAATAAAGTGGTATAGGATTCGAGGATTCAAGGATTCAAGTGTTTGTTTTCTAATGATTTAGTCAATGCTTTAAGCATCCTTTCAACTTCTCCTATATCTGCCTGAAGTTTCTTGAGTTCTCCGGCTTTAATATAATCCAAATCATTCCACCCGAATCCTTGACCCCTTGAATCCTTTTCATCGACCCACTCTTGGGGAGATGAACCTATATTAATTTAGAAACGAGAGCTTTTAAAACATATCATAGAGATTAACCAAAGACTATTACTGCTGATCCAAGAAGCCAGCAGTAATAAGCAAAGTATCTTAGCCTCTCTTGCTTTAGCATTCTAATCAAGAATTTTATGGCAAGAATACCTGTTAGCATAGCACTCAGGGTACCCAACAGATAGGCTGGAATTTCACCAGCCTGGACGTGAGAGAAGTGTGGGATCTCCAGTACGATTGCGCCAAGTATCGCTGGAATCGACAGTAAGAAAGAAAATTTTGCCGCATCTTCATCATCAATCTTTCGGAAAAGACCAGTAGCAATTGTAGAACCTGATCTAGAGATACCAGGCGTAATAGAGATTCCCTGAACAAAACCAATAAGGATAGAATCCTTAAAAGTTAAAGAGCTTACTTTTCGCTTTCTTTCTTTGACGTGGTCAGCAATGGCCAGAAGAATACCCGTTACAATCAGCATGGAAGCAGTTAACTTTACGGAATAGAATAATATCACAACGTAATCCTTGAAGAAAAACCCTAACACTGCAGTGGGTATGGTTCCGACAATAATTAATAATCCCAGTCTCCGCTGTGGCTTAAATGTGTCAAAATCACCATTTTTACGCCCCCCCAGTGTCCCCAACCTAGTAGTGAATGATCTCAGAATACCGATAATATCCCTCCAATAATATATCAAAACAGCAAATAATGTCCCCATATGCAATAAAACATCGAATAGAAGTCCTGGCTGATTAAACCCCTTTAAATAATGCTGTGCGATAACCAAATGGCCTGAGCTGCTAATAGGCAAAAATTCCGTTAAACCCTGAATGATACCAAGGACAATCGCTTGAAAAACAGTCATTAAAATTTCCCTCTAAAAATCCCCTAATACTCTTTTAACTATATCTAAACATATCTAAGTCACCAACAACAGTGTTATTCTTAGCCTTCAATCGTATGGTTGCAGTAACACTTTCTTATTCGAGTTTCTTCTGGCAGTCAGTCTATGGTTCTAAAACTCGATGGACCTAACCGAGACCACTGCATAGGCAGCTATCCCCTCTCCCTTACCAGTGAAGCCCAATCCCTCTGTGGTAGTAGCCTTTACATTAACTTTTTTGGCATCGATACCTAAAACCCCGGCAATACTTTTCTCCATCCTGGGTATGTATTCAGCCAACTTGGGATTCTGGGCTACTACGGTACAATCAATGTTGTTTGTCCTGAATCCTCTATCTTCTTTTAAAATTTTCACTACCTGCAGTAATTCTAAGCTGGATATGCCTTTAGATTTCAGATCGTTTTCAGGAAAATGTTTACCCAGATCACCCGCTCCGATAGCCCCCAGTAAAGCATCACAAATAGCATGAAGAAGAACATCGCCGTCAGAATGTCCCATCAACCCTTCTTTATAAGGTATCTCTACACCGCCCAATATGAGTTTCCTGCCCTCTACCAATTGATGAACATCATAACCAAAACCTACTTTCATAATCCAGCCCCAAACCTCAAGTTAAGTGCCTAAAGTTTCTTGATTTTTTAAAAAAGCCTCGGCTATAGTCAAATCCTCCGGCGTTGTAATTTTGATGTTCTCATAAGAACCCATTATGATTTTAACCTGTACTCCTAAAAGCTCTACCAAGGATGAATCGTCAGTACAGCAGATATTTTTTTCAAAGGCATTTTCGTAAGCCCTTTTTATAATGTCATACTTAAAAGTCTGAGGAGTCTGGGCAAGCCAGAGCTTATTCCTATCCAATGTTTCTATTATTTCTCCATTAGGAGAAATGGCTTTAACTGTTTCTTTTATTGGAATGGCAACTACAGATGCATCATATTTGAGGGTCTTTGATATGGATTTATCTATTAGTTGAGTGGTAATAAATGGGCGAATGCCATCGTGTATCATCACTATATCACACTTCGATTCGATTGCATCCAGGCCGTTCTTAACAGAATCGTGTCTCTCAATACCACCTATAACTATCTTAGTAACTTTTTTTAAATTGTACTGCTTTATTATATTTTCTCTGCAACGTATTTCGTCTTTTTTGGAGACAATAACATAAACTTCACTGATACTTGTTGAATCTTGGAACCTTAAAAGGGTTTGAGCTAAGACTGGTTTATTGCCTATATGAAGAAACGGCTTATTAATACTTGTACCCATCCTTTTCCCCACACCAGCAGCGGGGATCAGGGCAATAACCCTCATGTAATCCTCTTAACTAGATTATCGTTCCATAAATACATATGCAATACTGTCATTTCGAGCAAAGCGAGAAATCTTAATGAATATGCATTGTTAGAAGATATCTCCCTTCGGTCGATATGACATCTTAATTACGAAACGCTCTACTAGTACCCTAAATTATGAACAAGCTCAGCCGGTGCTTCGTCTTTTAATTCAGTAAAAATCATCCTGCCAGCAGTAGTTTGAAGAACACTGGTCACTGTTACCCCAATGTTTTTCCCCATATACTTTTTTGCATTATCTACTATAACCATAGTACCATCATCGAGATATGCCACCCCCTGTCCTGATTCCTTACCCTCTTTCAGTATCCTGACATTCATAACCTCACCCGGCAAAACCACCGGTTTGAGAGCATTTGCCAGTTGGTTTATATTTAAGACAGAGATACCCTGAAGTTCTGCCACCTTGTTCAGGTTGAAATCATTAGTAATAACCTTTGCGTTCATTTCTTTAGCCAGGGCTACCAGCTTGGTATCAACATCCTTTATCTTTGGAAAATCATGTTCCACTATTCTTACGTCAAGGTCAACCTGTTTTTGCATCTTATTCAAAATATCTAAACCTCTCCTGCCCCTGGTTCGCTTAATTGAATCAGAAGAATCAGCAATATGCTGTAATTCTTGAAGAATAAATTGGGGTATGATAAATGTTCCCTCAATGAAACCAGTTTCGCAGATGTCGGCTATTCTGCCATCTATTATCACGCTGGTATCTAATATCTTAGGACTTTCTCCCAGAGGTTGTCTCTTGTAAAGCTTCGTTAAATCAGAGAGATGAAGTTCTTCTCCTTTCTTGCTCCCTATTTTTAAGCCTAGATATCCGATTATGAAGTTTGTTAATATATGGACTAAAAGACCGGGTACCTGCCCTTTAAGCAACCCCAGCAAAAATACATAGGAAAACAGATTTGCTACAATAAGACCAGCGATTAACCCTATGGCCCCTCCGATTATAGCCCTCAAAGGATATCTCACAATGCGTTGTTCTAAGATAAGGATTACGGCTGAAATGATTGAACCTATTATTGCTCCCGACAATGCTGGGTATACAGAATTCAAAAACTCATAAGCAGTATAGTAACCAACAGCCGAGCAGGATAAAATCAAAAAAATACGTAAAACAGTAGTACCCATATTTAGTGTCACCTCCTTTCTTATGTGCATTTGGGGTCAGCCCCGTGGCAATATAATCCAAATGTCGGGTCAGACCCCAAGTCAGATTCTGCACATGAAAATCAGCCATTCACCCCTCTCCTGTGGGCAGGGATAAATGGCTAGGTAAAAAAAGCTTAATTATAGGTAAGATATAGTTCACACGCATAAGGGCAACATCTTAACAATTAAAAATACTCATAATGTTACCTTCTATTATCTCTTCAGAACTATTTTGAGCAATGGAGAGTTCTTTTACCAAAAGATTCCTGGCTGAATCTAACATCTTTCTTTCCCCAAAAGAAAGGTCTTTTTCTAGTTTCAAGATGAAGAGGTCTCTAAGAACCTCGGCCACCTCAAATACTGAACCGCTCTTTATCTTTTGCATATACTCACGATACCTTCTATTCCATGTTTGATTTTCAATCTCAATGTCTTTCTTTTTTAATATGTCGTATACTTTGGGAACTTCTTCCAGGTGAATCACCCTTCTTAACCCAACCATTGCAATATTATTTATCGGAATCATTATAGTCATGTCACTGTCCAATATCCTGAATATAAAGAATGTCTGTTCATTCTCGAAAATCTTTTTGTTCTCGATAGACTGAATAACCCCTACGCCATGGGAAGGATATACGGCTATATCTCCGATCTTAAACATCCGATAGTACCTCCCTCTTCTTTAATTGTTTTTTTTGATGAAATTTAACACATTTTAGCGATATAGTCAATAAAATTATTGTCAGAGGATGATTTCTGTGAACTAAGCTTAAAAACAAGACAGTGAGATAACATCTTAAGGGGTGAATTCACGTACAAAAAGTCAGGCACTTGTGAGATCAAAGGGTATTTTAGGTTTATATTGCAGGTCTTCTAGCAAAAGGGGAAACGATGCTCCAGTTAGGTGTGAAGATTGGGGTGAATATAAGAGGGGATGTAAGGTTAAAACTCATCAGAAAGGAAATTACGGATCTGGGAATATGTAAAGACAGGACCATCTTTACATACGTATATATTCCCAATGTTGCATCTTCCACATTTACCTATACCGCATTTCATTCTCATCTCAAGGGTGGTTATTATCTGATCATGGGTAAACCCCAATTTTTCTAACGATTGCAGTGTAAATTTTATCATTATGGGAGGACCGCAGGTAATTGCCACAGTATTTTCTGGAGAAGGGCCTATCTCTTCTAAAACCGGCGGGATAAGTCCCACTCTGCCAGTCCAGCTCTCATCTCCCCTATCCACAGTGGTGTACATATTGACTCTATCATCTTTGTCCCATGCCTCTAAATCATATTTGAAAGAGAGGTCTGCTGGGCTTCTTGCACCGTATAGGATAACTATGTCCTTGTAAATATCACGGTTATCGAGGACATTCCAGATCAAAGACCTCAAAGGCGCCAAACCAATGCCTCCACCAACAAAGACAAGATTCTTCCCCTGAATCGAATCTAAAGGAAACCAGTTCCCGTATGGTCCCCTAAAACCTATCTCGTCTCCTTCCTGGAGTTCATGGATAGCCTGGGTTACCTTTCCTACTCTCATTACACTAAATTCTAAGTGGTCCATCCTTGTGGGACTTGAAGATATACAGAAGGTGGCTTCTCCTACCCCAAATACAGAGTATTCAGCGAATTGCCCTGATTTAAAGCTGAATTGAGCCTTCTGGGTTTCGTCCTTGAAATTAAAATGAAAGGTCTTAATATTCTGGGTCTCCTCGATTACCTTTTCAATTTTCATTACGTGAGGTATATAAACATTGTCACCTTCCATCAACGAATCTCCTTTATCCTTTTCAACCGCAACCATCATGGACTATAGTTCCCCTCTAAGAATACGCTTTTCTTCTGGATTCTGACTCCTGAATTCTGAATTATCTCGGAATTTCAGGCCCCAATTTTATCGGGATAGAAATTCCGAGACGTTAAACTAAAGCTCCTATATCCCTCCTATTATCTCTGTAACATCCACATTCACAGGACATTCTCTTATGCACCTTCCACATCCGGTACAGGCTATGGTACCGAAATTCATAGGATAATATTCAAACTTATGGTGATACCTCTGTCTCATCCGCCTCCATTTTTCATGACGGGGGTTCTCCATAGGCATTCTGGTAAACAATGGGAACTTACAGCTATCCCAGCTCCTTACCCTTTTGCCCTCCTTCTTCCTATTTTCATCATTTATATCAAAGCAATGACAGGTTGGGCATACATAGGTGCATATACCGCATGCCATGCATTTCTTTGATGCCTTCTCCCAATACTCCCTGTTTTCAAAATTTGACCTCATCTTCTCCTGTAACCCGGATAAGTTTATCTGTCTGGCTATTTTCTCTTTTGCCGATTTCCTCATCTCTTTTGCCTTTGACTCTTCCTCACTGCCGGCATCAGAAAGCCCACTCATCTCAGATAGTAGATTACTTCCCTTCTCGGATATAGCCTCTATTAAAAGGTTATCGCTAACATCCGTACACAATATATCTACATCTTCAGATTGCCCTGGAGAGATATCCAGGGAGGCGCAAAAACAGGTATCGCAAGGCTCGTTACAGCTCAAACCGACAAGAAGACTATTTTCCCTTCTCCTGAGGTAATAAGGATCCTTATAAGTATCGGCAAATAACATATCTATGATCTTTAAAGCCCTGGCATCACATGGCCTTATGCCGAAGATAATCTGCTGCCTTTTATCAGGCATTAACTCCTCTATCTCGTATCCCTCTTCCCCCTTACGAAAACGAAACATCTCCTCTACAGGAGGGAAAAAAAGGGCTTTAGGGGGTATAATTGTATTTTTATACCAGTCAAGAAAATCCGTATTTTTACCATCCCAGGGGGCGAAAACTACCTGTCCTCCTGATCGGGAAGGCAAAACTACTGTATAGTCCTTGCTCAGTTCGCTAAGAAATGTATTCAGTTGGTCTTTTTTGATCTTCTTATAACCCATAGTTATCTCTCTTATTTGTAACTACTCAGGTTGTTTAGGCTGAAGCCTGAAGGCTGTTAGTCATGCATTGACCGAATCAAGGCGCTCAGAACCTTCTCGGTCTCCACCATTTTCTAATCGCATTAGGGAACATCCAACTCAAATGCAATTTCCTATTTTTTCCTACAGGCTAACTGCCTACAGCCTATCCACCTAAGTAGTTACCTTATTTAATAAATTCCTCTGGATCTGTAGCCTCATAATGGGTAAAGACCGGGGGAGCATCCTTATCCACACCTGTCTCGTAATTGAAAAGGCCTTTGACCTCTTCCACCATCTTCCTCTGCAAACTTCTCAAAGTGATCCCCACAGGGCATGACCGTTCACATTCTCCACAGTCTGAACACCTCCCTGCAACATGGAGGGTTCTTATCAATTGAAATACGAGATTGTCCTGCCAACTTCCATACGTAGTAATCCATTGCGGGATGTTTACATCGACAAAACATCTTTCGCAGAAGCATGCAGGACAGACATTTCTGCAGGCATAGCAGCGAATACATTTACTGAACTGTTCCTTCCAATATCTCCATCTCTCCGGAGCATTTATATCTTCAAATTCTTTTATCTTCTTCAGGCTCTTTTCTAACTCAACCCTTGGAGATACTTCACTGCCTAAGAGTATGTCGTATTCGAGAGGGGTTGGATACTCACACCCAAAACACTTGTCAAATATCACATCTCCAAAGAGAACTGTCTTTTTTGAACCATCCATTTTTACAATAAGGTTATCGCCTTCCTTATCTATCTCCTTTACCTGATCAATATCTGCACCGATTTGTTCCACTAATTTCTTTATGTCAACCACTCCCTCGCAGGGGACTCCCAATATTACAATGTCATCCCTCTTCACTTTGTTGTCCTGTATAAGGCTAACAAGAGACCTGGAGTCGCAACCCTTTACTACTATTCCTAACTTCCCTTTTATCTCAGCAGGGTATCTGCTCAGATTGTTTGCTATAAAAGGATTAATAACTAGGCCTTCAATATCCTCTTCTTTATTAGTTATCAATGGGGAAGTTCTAAACTTAACGGTTCCCTTTCCGTACCCCACTATGTAGTCAACTTTACCTTCCTTTAATAGCTTCCTGGCCTCTTCCTTTAATTTATTCTCCATCTTTTATCTCATCCTTAAAAAGTCTGTTGGGACCTACCTTCCTCACTCCCTCCACAAATTCCTTCACTACCTGAGCCATTTTAGGTCCTTCAGATGCAGCAACCCAGCTAAACTGAACCCTCTCCGGTTCAATCCCGACGTATTCAAGGAGCTTCCTGGTCACTGCAAATTTTCTTCTTGCATGAAAATTCCCAGACTGATAATGGCAATCCCCCGGGTGACAACCAGAAACCAAAACACCGTCAAGTCCGTTTTGCAGTGCCCTTAGAATAAACATAGGGTCTATCCTTCCAGAACAGGGAACTCTTATGATCCTTATGTTATGGGGATATTCCATGCGAGCTGAACCGGTCAGGTCTGCGCCGGCATAACTACACCAGTGACACAAAAACCCCACTACCTTTGGTTCCCATTTTGTTTCTTCCATAGCACAACCTCTTTGTAAAGTTCACAGGGGTCAGGGATCGGGTGTCAGGCAGGCTAAAGTATTTTCCTGAGCTCTGACAACTGAACCCTGTAACCTGTTACCCCTCTTTATAATTACTGAGCTACTGCCATCAACTCCTCAAAGATCTGTTCGTCGGTCATCCCTTTCAGCATAATACAGGAAGATCTGCAGGTGGAAACACATGCCCCACACCCATGACATACGCTTTCCAGTACCTTGAGCTGCTTTTTCTTGGTTCCATCCCGTAGGGTAATCTCTTCTTCCTGGATAGCTTTGTAAGGACATACCTCAATACATGCCTTGCACATAGAACAGACAGAGGTATCTATAGTTGAGACTAGTGGCTCCATCGACAGAAAGTCACCGCTGAAAAGGGCTGCAACCTTCACTGCAGCGCCGCTGGCAGCAGCGACAGTATCTGGAATATCTTTAGGAGACTGACAGGCACCTGCCAGAAAGACACCGGATGTGACCGTTTCAACCGGAGCCAGTTTTGGGTGCAACTCCGTGAAGAATCCAAACTGATCATAAGGGATACCCAGGATTTTGGCTAATTCCTTTGAATCGTGGCGCGCAGTTATCGCCGTAGCCAGCACAACTAAATCCGCCTCTACCTCTACCTGGCTGCCTGCCAGGGTATCTGCCCCTTTAACTATTAATTTATCCCCTCGCTGATAAATCTTTGAGACCCTTCCTCTGATATACAACGCACCGTATTGTTCCATTGTTCGCTGCACAAACTGCTCATAGTTCTTCCCCGCTGATCTGATATCCATATAGAAGATGTTCGTCTGAACATCGGGTATATGTTCCTTAAGCAATACCGCATGTTTCGCTGTGTACATGCAACACACGCTGGAACAATAAGGAAATCCTTTTTCAGGATCCCTAGATCCAACACACTGGATAAAGACAACATTCTTCGGTTCCTTGCCATCTGAAGGCCTAACTATATGACCCCCTGTGGGGCCGGCCGGGCTTATCAGCCTCTCCAGTTGGAGTCCGCTAATAACATCCTTAAACCTTCCACCACCATACTCACCGTAGACACTGGCATCGAAAAGGTCGTACCCCGTTGCCACTACAATGGCACCAAATTTATCTTCAATGACCTCGTCTTCCTGTTCGTAATCTACTGCCTCTGCCTGACAGAGCTTCTGACAAATCTGGCATTTTCCCTTGGTAAACATCCTGCAGTTTACCTTATCGATCACAGGCACATTCGGAACAGCCTGAGGAAAGGGGATATATATGGCCTTTCTCATGCCTGTCTCCATATCGAATTCACTGGGAACCTTTACAGGGCATTTCTGATAACAGGTTCCACATCCTGTGCACTTCTTCATGTCAACGAGACGGGCCTTTTTGCGAATCCTTACATCAAAGTTGCCTATATATCCACTGACTTCTTCAACCTCTGAATAAGTAAGTATCTCTATATTTTCGTTTTGGGATGACTCCACCATCCTGGGTGTAAGTATTCAGGCAGAGCAGTCTAAGGTAGGAAATGTCTTGTCCAGTTGCGCCATTCTCCCGCCAATAGTCGGAGTCCTTTCCACTAAGGTGACTTTGTATCCAGCCTTGGCGATGTCTATGGATGCCTGCATCCCGGCAATACCTCCACCGATTACCAGTGCCTTTTTAAAAACCGGGATGGAAAACCGGGTAAGAGGCTGGTTCTTTCGAACTTTGGCTACAGCCATCTTGATCAGGTCTTTAGCCTTTTCTGTTGCGAATTCTTTGTCTTTATGTACCCAGGAACACTGCTCTCGAATATTGGCCATCTCGAGTTTGTATCTGTTCAGACCGCCTGCCTCTATACACAACTGGAATGTTCTCTCATGTAATCTGGGAGAGCAGGAGGCTACCACTATTCCGTCAAGGTTGTGCTCTTTAATGGCGTCCTTGATGATCTTCTGCCCTGGGTCAGAACACATGTACTTATATTCTGTTGCGAAGGCCACCCCATCTTCTTTGGCCAACTCTTCAGTAATCTTTTCTACATCTACCGTGCTTGAGATATTGACACCGCAGTGACAGATAAATACTCCAATTTTTGACACAGTGACACCCCTTCTTTGACGGCTTTGTAAAAAGTCCATCTGCGGCGTTCCGCTGCATCCTCAGTCATTGCAGCGTGCAGGTAAGTACGCCTCATTCCTTTGGATTTGCGCGCCTTGCTGCATCTAGAGCTTTTTACTGTGCCATCTGATTTTTGACTTTTTACGACTTCATCTTCTTTAGATTGAGGACTTTGAAGGGATACCTTTCCAAAGTCCTTTTTTTAGATCAAATCCTTTTCTTTTAATAGATTCTTTGCACTAACAATATGCTTATCAATCCCAAGTTCCTTATTGCCCATTCCTATAGCTACACCCATCAACTCGGAAATAAATAAGACAGGTAAGGAATAATTAATACCATATTTGGAAGCTATCTGTGACTGTCTCATATCCAGGTTGGCAAAACACAAAGGACAGGCAACAATAATGCAATCCGCATCAGCAAACCTGGCAGCTTTTAGAATTTCGTTGCTCAACCTCAAGACAATATCCGTTCTATCCAGGGCAAAACTGGCGCCACAGCACTCCGTTTTGTGAGACCAATAAGGTGATTCTGCCCCCAATGCCTCTATAATCTCCTCCATTATAGTGGGATTTTCTCCATCCGGGTCAATAGATACCAGCTTTGGGGGTCTTGTCAAAAGGCAACCATAATATGATACAGCCTTTAAACCCGTTAAAGGCTTTACCACACTTTCCTTTATTTTCTCTACACCAAACTCCTTCGAGATAAGATCCAGGAAGTGAATAACCTTAAGAGTCTTATTATAAGGTTCTCCAACTATTTCGCTCATTCTATTCAATATCTCAGGAGCTTTTTTCAGTGTCTCATGGGCAACTTTAAGGCGATTGTAACAGGCGGAACAAGTGGACATTATGCTATCCAGACCTTGTTTCTCAGCCAGGACCAGATTTCTGAAGGGTAATGCCAGGGCGAGTTCTTCACTGGTAGCATGGGCTGGCGAGGCACCACAACAGTTCCAATCTCTCACTTCTTCCAGTTTCAATCCTAATCTCTCACAAACTTTCTTTGTTGAAATATCATATTCCTTGGCCGTACCATGAGAGGAGCAGCCTGGATAATATCCATATACCATAATCTATTCCCCTTTGCCCAAAAACGCCCTTGATCTCTCAAAGATACTCTTCATCGCATCCGTACCTTTTATTTTATCACTGGAAAGGGATATCTTTCCCTTCATAAATAACTTCCGGCCTATATCAGCATCCTTAAAAAACTGCTTGGTTTTTAAGTTATACACCATAGCCAAATGCGTCTCCTGCAATCTTCCCTTGTCCTTTATACAGTTCAAGAAAATATCATTGAACTTCACTACATTTGGTTCCTTAGACTGATAACCCTCTTTGCGAGCAAGTATCCTCAGGGTATCCATAATCTTGGCGATGTCCACCCCTTTAGGGCAACGGGTTGTACAGGTTTCGCAAGCGGCACACAACCAGGGTGTCAGAGAATTCAAAACCTCTTCTTTTAGTCCCAGTTGAATCAATCTCATTATTTGATTTGGGGTATGGCTCATCTCCATCACAATGGGACAACCGGCAGTACACTTCCCGCACTGATAACAGGTATATATATCCACATCACTGAGTTTAGATATGGTTTTCCCAAAATTTCTTACATCGGCATTTAATTGGTATATCATTGTTAAACTCTCTTCTGTTAAACTATTTAGTTGATTAACAGGTCGTTAGGCTGAAGGCTGTTAGGCTACAGGCTAATAGGCTACAGCCTATCGTTCTTCGCAGTTACGATATTACTTGTAACACGCAAGTTACGTGTCGTCAAGTAAAAAAATGAACATTCATTCATTTTTGCGTTCTAATTCCACCCATCCTTCACTTGAAAATCAGGCAGAAAACCACCATCAACCTCGTCGGGGTACTGGACCCATCCATTTTCAAAGCCCTTTGATTCCAGGGCGAAGTGGTATTCCTCAAATTCTTCATTGGTTAGTCTTCTTCCCAGTGCCTCACTATCCAATACCTTATACCTGGGAAAGTACTGTCCCATAAGACTTATAGAGATGTCTGTCCCCAGTTCTCCAGCAACCATATCTAAAAGAGAAAAGGATTCTGCGCCATTTCCTGGAAGTACCAGGTGTCTTACGATAATACCTTTTTCTCCAATATCCATATTGTTCACTTTAAGATTACCAACCTGCCTCTTCATCTCTTTCAAAGCCGATATATTATGTTCCAAATAGTCCTCTACACCAGAATAAAAAGAGGCAGCCTTATTACTTCCGTATTTGGCATCAGGAAGGTATATATCCACTATCCCCTCCAGTAATTTCAAGGTCTCTACTCTTTCATAACCGTTTGTATTATATACAATCGGTATCTTCAAACCATTAGCCTTCGCCATTGAAATGGCTCTTACTATCTGGGGCAAGTACGGTGTTGGTGTCACCAGGTTTATGTTATGGCAACCGGAATTTTGGAGTGAAAGCATCCTTTTTGAAAGATATTCAGGAGTCATCTCTTCCCCCATCCCCAGTTGGCTTATCTGATAGTTTTGGCAGAAGCTACATCTCAGGTTGCAGTGACTGAAGAATATTGCACCGGAACCCTTGTTTCCTGAAATTGCCGGCTCTTCACCCAAGTGGGAAATCACCTTCGCCACCTTCAAGTTAAATCCGGCATTGCAGTAACCCAACTGGCCGACTCTCCTGTTGACGTGGCATTGCCTTGGACATAAAGCACAATCTTCTAATATTCTATAAAGGGCATCAACTCTAGATTCAAACATATGAAAACCTGACAACCCCTATAAATTTTTTAGATAACTCAAAAATCGTGCCAAAGGGGAAAACGTACTTGATAAAACGACAACTACTTGGAAAGACAAGGAAAATCGATCGCCAAGAAATTACAAAGAGAAAAGACTGCATGGACAAATGACCTTTTTGTAAACATTCAGATTCCACTCTGTCAACTGATGGTTACGTTACTTGAAGAGATTTATATCAAATGGTCTGGATTTAATTTGACAGCAATTGATCTTATTATATAATGATCCCATGATGAAAACAAAGATATTTTTAGTGCTCAGCAGATTCCCAAGGGGAGACCATGAATCTGAATGACGTATTGAAACGCCAGATAAAAATTCAACCCGATAAGACCTTTCTCTTCTTCAAGGATGACGAAATTTCTTACAGCACTTTTGGTAAAAGGGTCAATAGTGTGGCATCTGCATTAAAAAAAGAAGGTGTAAAAAAGGGAGACCGGGTGGCTTTGTTTCTCAACAACTGCCCTGAATTTCTCTATAGTTGGTTTGGAATAGCCAAGCTGGGTGCAATTATGGTCCCCATAAACGTAGCCTTTAAAGAAAGAGAGGCTTCCTATATATTGGACCACTCCGAGGCAAACACATTGATTACGGAGCCTGGCCTCTATGAAGACATCATTCAGAAAAAACGAAGGCATTTTCCCCATTTAAAGGCTGTTTTCTGTGTAGGAAATAAGGAGCATCCGGAGGTAATCAATTTCTCCCTGATTATAAACGAGGAAAGCATCCGAATACCGGAAGAAAAACTTACAGGAGAAAATGTTCTCTCCATCATGTATACCTCAGGGACAACCGGTGAACCAAAGGGGTGTGTACTCAGCCATTTCCATTATATCGCCTTTGCAGAATCGATTAAGGATAACCTTCTTGTAACCTCAAAAGACCGTTTTATCTGTGTTCTTCCACTCTTCCATATCGGTGCCCAAGTAGTTATCACTATGACATCTTTAATCAGTGGTGCAAGTCTTGTCCTCATAGACCGTTTTCACCCACGGCAATTCTGGGAGCAGGCATATCAACACAAGGTTACGGTATTTCACTGTATAGGGGCAATCCTTGCCTTTTTGGACAAATTGCCGGTCACAGAGGATGAAAAGAATAATACCCTTCGGGTTGCGTTGAGCGCCGGGCATCCTGAACTTGCAGAGCGTCTGGGTAAGAGATGGGAATGTAAGATGCTTCAGGACTGGGGGATGAGTGAAGGGGGGATAACCATCGAGCACATCAATGGTCCCCATAAAAAGGGCTCATGCGGGAGACCCCATGGTCCCAATGAGATCAAGATATTCGACAAAGATGACAGAGAAGTCCCCGCAGGCACAGTAGGTGAGATTGTTATGAGAGGACCTATGGTCTTAAAAGGTTATTATAAAGACCCCGAGACTACCTCAACCTCAATGAGAGGGGGATGGTTCCACACAGGGGACAATGCCTATAGAGATGAGGACAACTTCTTCTATTTTGTTGACAGGAAAAAGGATATTATAAGAAGGAGCGGTGAAAATATCTCCTCTCTGGAGGTAGAAGAGGTGATCCGATCTCATCCAAAGGTAGAGGAAGCGGCTGTCATTGCATTTCCTGATGAGCTTCGGGGCGAGGAGGTAAAGGTATATGTTATCCTTAAAGAGGGAGAGACCCATAAAACCGTACCTCCTATGGAGTTGATACAGTTCTGTGAAGAAAGGCTGGCCTATTTTAAAGTTCCCCGATATATTGTATATAGAACGGATTTTCCAAGAACATTGACCCACCGTGTAAAAAAGGATGAGTTGAGGAAGCTTCGGGAAGAACCAGGAGAATTCTATTTCGACAGGAGAAAAACAGAATGACATTGAGGGTATATAACACGCTGACAAAAACCAAACAGGACTTCGAACCTTTAAAAAAAGGCAAAGTTGGAATGTATGCCTGTGGCGTTACGGTATATGACCTGTGCCATATCGGTCATGCCCGTTCAACAATTGTCTTTGATGTCATCTTCAGGTATCTCAAGCATAAGGGTTATGAGGTAACCTATGTGAGAAACTTCACAGACGTGGATGACAAAATAATCAACAGGGCAAACAGTGAAAAGGTCAGCTGTCAGGAGATCTCGGAAAGATACATAGAAGAGTTTAACAAGGATATGCAACTACTGGGAATTGCCCCCCCAACTATAGAACCAAAGGCAACAGACCATATCCCGGATATGATTAAGACCATCGAGAGGCTTATTGAAAACGGATATGCATACAGGATAGAAGATGATGTCTTCTTCTCAGTAAGCAAATTCCAGGGGTATGGAAGGCTTTCCGGAAGAACCATCGAGGAAATGTATGCGGGTGCCAGGGTGGAAATAGATGAGAGGAAGGAAAACCCCATGGATTTTGCCCTCTGGAAGGCAAGCAAACCAGGGGAGCCTTCCTGGGATAGCCCCTGGGGAAAGGGGAGACCTGGATGGCATATAGAATGTTCTTCAATGAGCCAGAAGTATCTTGGAGTGACATTTGACATACATGGTGGTGGAAAGGACCTTATATTCCCTCACCATGAAAATGAGATAGCCCAATCGGAGGGGGCTACTGGTAAGCCTTTTGTTAAATACTGGGTACATAATGGCTTCGTCAATATTGACAAAGAAAAGATGTCCAAATCCCTTGGAAATTTCTTCACCATAAAGGAGATACTTGAGCGATACCATCCGGAAGTGATTCGCCTTTTCCTGCTATCAAATCATTATAGGAGTCCTGTAGATTTCTCTGATAAAAATATAGAAGAGGCTAAAAAAGGTCTGGATAGGATATATACTACCTTAAAAAACATAGATGATTTTACAGGGAGCAAAAACAAGGACAAAAATCTCCCATTGGAGAATCTGACTAAAATAGAGAAGGATTTATACGAAACATTATCTGCTCTCTCTGTAAAATTTGAAGAGGCAATGGACGATGATTTCAATACTGCCCTTGCCATCGGTCACATCTATGAGGGGGTAAGACTCCTGAACAGGTATATAAGCGACACAACAGGATTTGACAGGTCACCGAGCTCCATTGGCATATTGAAATATGGAAGAGAGACATTAAAGGAGATTGGCTCTGTTCTTGGTTTATTCAACACAGACCCGGAGGATTATTTTGAGAAACAGAAGCTAAAAGGGATATCTGAGATAGAGATAGATGAAAAGGAAATCCTTCGTTTGATAGAAGAGAGGGTGAAGGCAAGATCCGAGAAAAACTGGACACTGGCAGATGATATTAGAGATCGACTGACCGAAAAGGGTATTACTCTGGAAGACAAACCTGAAGGCACAATCTGGAAGATAAAGAACTAAACTACTACCTTCTAACTTCTTGTTTTTCCATTAAAAATTATGACACATATTAATGGCAAATATCATTGATTAAGTTCGTAATATTTAATTGTTATGCATAAAGGCACAAAATAATGGCAACAGTAAATACTTGTTGGGGGCTAAAAGAAATTAGAGACCAAGTATATTGGCACCTCGTACCGCCATCAGGATTTAATGTGGATATGTTTAAGAATAATGTTCGGGTCGGGAAGGGGGCTTTGCTATCTATTTCGGTAGGTATTGCAGCTGAGCCACATCTCGAAAATGCTCAAACTCTGTATTCTTTGTCAAGAATAGAAGATTTAGAAGAAAGGTTATTCGAGGAAGTCAGACGAAAAATTTCCCCCACCTCCCTCCAAGAATCAAAACTTTATATGTTTTTGATGAATATAGCTTGGCGGAAAGAGCCCAAGCAGAATGGTTTCAAAACGATCCCAAAGAAGTTCATGAATGCAGAATAATAAAGGGGTCAAATTTTTCCCGAGCAGATACAATTTGGTTAAACGGTTCTCAAGACCAATGGCAGGAGCGTGCATCACGGTACTGGAATGGTGAAATGAGTGATAATCCATTTATAGAAGTGCTTGTGCATGGTGCATTATGCTTTGATAGGAGGTGAAAGCAAATGATTGAATAGAACAGTTCTATGTTGAAATCTCTAACAAATAAAAAAACCAACAAAAGCAAAGGAGCATTCTATTATGAAAAAATACATTAATGCTATTATCATAGCGCTGATAATCTTTACATCGTTATCTGTGGTGCATGCTGCCGAAGGGAAGGCAACGCTTCTACTGGGCAAGATAGAAGCCAACCTATGGGAGTCGGCAGCTGCCATCTATTTTCATATCGCTGACCGTGCTCGCAATGACCAGCGAATAGCATTGCAAGACTATAAAGACGATATCGATACTATAAACCGGATGATCTCCGCTCTGGAGACTATGCAATTAAATGACAAAAAGGCATCTGCTCTATCTGATATTAAAAAGACATGGAAGATAGTCAAAGCAAAAGGTGATAAGCTGATTCAGATCGACGTTGAGAAAGAGAAGATGACTGATGTCAGCAATTCTAAGATGCACGATTATTGGTTGGCAGTTGAAAAATTAGACCACAAGATTGACGAACTTATAAAAGCAGTGGCAGGTTCTCACTAAAACAGATCATTTCATAACCAAGCATATGGAAGCAGACGGAGAGAACTGATGCAGTTTTCGTAAAAGTATGCTCCTCATACGCAGCGTTATACAGATGTAACCTTATAAACAAAGAAAGGAGGCCGTCAATGGAAGAAAAAAGAAATAAACTAACTGGAAAGCTGGTTCTGAACCGTAACCCGGGTAACTATTTTACAGAAGTGGAACAGTCGGCTTTCTGCCATGGAAACATCTATCGCAAAGTCATGAAGGATAAGAATCAAGATAACCTGATCGGCAACATTGTGGATCACCTGGGGAAGGCATACAAGAAAAAAGTGGCGGTTTTATAGAGAGGATTAACAACCTTACTTGCGAAACAATGTGTTTAGGGGATTAGTGAGGAAGCAAAAAGGCTTCTGAAGTTTTGGGACGTAATCTCTGCCACCTTTTCAAAGGACGTATCTTTAAGGGAAGCTATCTTTTCCGCCACATATCTTACAAAAGAGGGTTCGTTTCTCTTACCCCGGTAGGGAACGGGTGTGAGAAACGGGCAGTCGGTCTCGATCATTATTTTTGAGAGGGGTAGTTTTTTTACTATCTCCTGAAGTTCTACAGCCTTAGGGAAAGTTATCGTACCAGGAATTGAGATATAAAACCCCATATCTATACAACTCTTCGCCATAGAGTAATCGCCTGAGAAACAGTGTATAATCCCTCCCAGATTCTTGGCGCCGTCTTCTTTCAAAATCTCCAGGGTCTCTTTATGGGCATCTCTATTATGGATTATAACAGGAAGCTTTAATTCATTGGCTAGGTTGATCTGTTCTCGAAACCTCTTGATTTGAGTACCCTTTGGAGAGAGATTACGGTAAAAATCAAGGCCAATCTCTCCAAAAGCAAGTACTTTTTTGTTATTGGCAAGTGACTTTAAAACCGCATAGGTGTTTTTGTTTATATTTTTTACATCATGGGGATGTATACCAATGGATGCGTAGATAAAATCGTAAGAGTCTGCCAGTTTTATGGTGTTGATGCATGAATCCGAATTGATCCCAATATTAAGGATATAGTCTATTCCGCTATCTTTTGCCCTTTTGATAACCTCATTTCGGTCATCATCGAATTCAGGCAAATCCAGGTGGGCGTGAGAATCTACTAACATACCAGAACCTTCTATCAAAACATATAATGGCTTTTTAAAAAAGCTAAAGGATTTGTTTTTTACTGAGACCTGATGGCTAACAGATGAACGCTTACTTAAAAATCCGCCCTGTTTGCGCTGTCAGCCAGTGCTTTGATATGGCAGGTATCATTTATCACAGAGACAATAAATCCTCTCTCTGAGTTGTCGAATATGTTTATTGCGCATGTATCCTGTCTTATACACCAGAAATGTTGATTGGTCAGCCCCAGTACGGCACACAGAATCACCTTATTTACTACCCTGTGTGAGGCGATTGCGACGATCTCATTTTCATGTCTGGCAAGTATGTCATTTAGAGCTCCCATAGATCGGAGTTTTACCTCATCCAGGCTTTCACCATCAGGCATCTTAACATTATGAGGTTCTCTTTGCCATTTATTATAAAGCTCCTTATGTTCTTCATTTACCCTGTCATGTGGCATACCCTGCCATTTTCCAAAGTCAATATCGATAAAACCCTCTGCCTCTTTTATCGAGATACAGGGGCGGGACCTACCGATGGCATTGGCTGTCTCCATAGCCCTGCTCAAAGGGCTTGAATAAATTGCATCTATCTTGTAATTACTGAGGGCTTCACCGGTTGCCCTTGCCTGTTCAAGCCCCACAGAGTTAAGGGGTACATCAATCCTTCCTCGAAATACCTGCTGTTTGTTCCAATCGGTCTCTCCATGTCGAACAAGGAGTATTGTCGTCATGCTCTATTTCCTCCTGAAAAATAAAAAACTTACTTTGATACGAAGATTAGCATCCAATCCATTCACTGTCAAATAGTTATTTGTACTGAAAAAATACCTTGACTTGAGAAAAGGAGCAGGTATATTTGTACCTCAACCTTCAAAACCGTTTACGGTTTACAGTTAACAGTTACTAGAATACAAACCGTAAACGGGTAACCGTAAACGGTTACCCAAAAAGGAATATAAGATGGAATACTACTCTCGAAGGCCATATCTTTCCTTTGGGCCTTCAATGACCCCTACTGTTAAGAAGCTTTTAATCATATCAGGGGCGGTCTTCTTGCTTCAAGCAATAGTTGGTCAGCAGATGAACCTGATCTTTGGATTGGTTCCTGCTCTGGTATGGCAGAAATATTTTCTTTGGCAATTGGGGACCTATATATTCCTCCACGGAGGATTTTTTCATTTATTATTTAATCTCTTTGCCCTTTGGATGTTTGGCTGTGAATTGGAAAGGTACTGGGGTTCCAGGGTATTTCTAAGGTACTTTTTTATTACCGGCATTGGTGCCGCAATATGTACTGTGCTTATAACCCCTAACCTCTTTATTCCTACTATTGGAATGTCTGGAGCAATCTATGGTATCCTTTTAGCCTATGGTTGGTTTTTCCCTAACCGCATTATTTATATTTATCTATTCTTTCCCATCAAGGCAAAATACTTTGTTATGATATTTGGGGCAATTGAGCTCTATGCATCCATAGCTGGAACAGGTGGAGGCATTGCCCACATTGCTCACCTGGGGGGGATGGTTTTTGGTATAATATACTTGAATTACCATGGTATATGGAGATTCTTATACCGGTACTATATGAGATGGAAGTGGTCAAGGGTTAAAAGGCGTTATAAAATCATCGATGGTGGGAAGAATAATGATAAGACCTTCCATTGATGGATCACTTTTCAGGAGGGGTTAGTCCTGGTGTAAATGACAAAGATCAAGATCTGCGGAATAACCAATATAGAGGATGCTACCTGGGCAGCAAACCTTGGGGCTGATGCCCTGGGTTTTGTGTTTTGTAAAGACAGCCCCCGTTATATTCGAAAGGATGCGGCTAAGAAAATAATTCGTAAGCTTCCCCCTTTCGTATCCTCGGTAGGGGTGTTTGTTAATGAGAAAGAGGATAGAGTCAGAGAGATTAGTGCAGACTGTTGCCTGGACATCCTCCAGTTCCATGGCAATGAATCACCGGATTTCTGTTCTCATTTCGACAAAAAAGTGATAAAAGCATTCAGTATTAATGACAGAAAGTGCCTTGAGGTTATTCCCTTTTATCAGGTAAGCGCTGTATTACTCGATACATATTATGAAGAAATCTATGGGGGGGGCGGAAAAGCCTTCAATTGGGAACTCGCTTCTGAGGCAAAAAGATTTGCCGGCAGAGTTATCCTTGCAGGAGGGCTTAATCCTGGCAATGTTATGAAAGCAATCCAGACAGCAGAACCCTATGGGGTGGATGTAAGCAGTGGAGTTGAATCTAAACCAGGCAAAAAGGATCGTGCTAAGTTAGAAGAGTTTATAAAAATAGTTAAAAAGCAAGTAACTATTCAGGCAGGCGCAAAGGCACAGAGTACCAAAGGCACAAAGAAGGAAAAAACAACGAAACGACCCTGATCTCCTTTGTGCCTATGTGCCTTTGTCTCTTTGTGCCTGAATAGTTACTCGATAACTCCTCAACCGTGAACTGTGAACCGTAAGCAACAGGAAGGAAAATTATATGTTACCTGATAAAAAGGGGCATTTTGGGATATATGGGGGAAGATATGTAGCAGAGACTCTAATGCCCGCCCTCTTAGAATTAGAGGAATCATATTACAGACACAAAGATGACAGAGAATTTCAAGAGGAGCTTAACTACTATCTCAGGGAATATGTCGGACGAGAAACCCCTCTATATCTAGCCGAAAGACTGACCCAAAGACTGGGAGGACCCAAGATCTATCTTAAAAGAGAAGACCTGTGTCATACCGGTGCCCATAAGATAAACAATACTCTGGGTCAGATCATTCTGGCTAAGAAGATGGGCAAAACCCGCATTATAGCAGAAACCGGGGCAGGTCAGCATGGGGTAGCTACTGCAACTGTAGCTGCTATGTTTGGACTGGAATGCGAGATATATATGGGCGTGGAGGACATAAAGCGCCAGTCATTAAATGTCTTTCGGATGAAGCTATTGGGTGCCAAGGTTCAGCCCGTATCGTCCGGGACTAATACATTAAAAGACGCTATGAACGAGGCTATGCGGGATTGGGTTACCAATATTTATAATACCTTTTATATTATTGGTTCTGTGGCAGGTCCTCACCCATACCCTATGATGGTTAGAGATTTTCAAAGCGTAATTGGCAGGGAAACAAAAAGGCAGATATTAGAGGTGGAGAAACGATTGCCAGACCATCTAATTGCCTGTGTCGGTGGTGGAAGTAATTCAATGGGTTTATTTTATCCATTTAAGGATGATGTGGAAGTAGGAATGACCGGCGTGGAAGCTGCTGGACTTGGCATTGATACGGGTAAGCACGCAGCTTCTATCCTGGATGGAAGCGTTGGGGTCCTCCACGGAAGCAAAACCTATCTCTTGCAGGATGAAAATGGTCAGATCAAGCATACCCATTCCATTGCTGCTGGTTTAGATTATCCTGGGGTAGGTCCTGAACATAGCTACTTCCATGACATCGGCAGAGTAAAATATGCTTCCGTCACTGATAAAGAGGCGCTCGATGGGTTCAGGCTCTTGACCATAACTGAAGGTATCATACCTGCACTGGAAAGCGCCCATGCTATCGCCTATACAATGAGATTAGCCCCAAAACTCGACAAAGAGAAGGTTATAATCGTCAATCTGTCAGGTAGGGGAGATAAAGATATAAATACAGTAGCCGAAGCCCTGGGGGTTAAAATATAAGGATCATCTCCAAAAAAGTTGCAATTTGAAATAAAGGATTCAAGGGGTAGGGGCAATCCCTTGTGGTTGCCCTGTAAGGGCTAAGCGGGAGAAGAACCAAATTTTTAGAAAGGAAATTTCTATACAATTATAATTATGACTAGGATAACCAAGGTTTTTCAAAGGTTAAGCGCAAATAATGGAAAGGCACTAATTCCGTATATTACTGCAGGAGATCCATCTCTGGAATTAACAAAGAAACTCATTTTTCAACTGGAGGAGAGTGGGGCAGACATCATCGAACTGGGTGTTCCTTTTTCTGATCCCATGGCAGATGGACCCACAATACAGCGCGCCTCAGAACGGGCATTGGCAAACAGTGTCTCCTTGAAGGACGTTCTATATTTAGTCAGTGAAATACGGATGAATACAGAGATACCCATCATACTATTCGGTTATTACAACCCTTTCTTTACTTATGGTGCTGAAAAATTTTCCAGAGATGCCAAAGAAGCTGGCGTAGATGGTGTACTTATAGTCGATCTTCCCCCTGAGGAAGTAGACGAATTAAAGGTTTATGTTGACAAGGCTGGCCTGGATATTATATTCTTAACAGCCCCTACCAGTAATGAAGAGAGAATAAAACTAATCTATGTGACCAAGGTTAAGAAACTTACAGACCTTCCGGTTGGGGTAGGGTTTGGTATCTCAACCCCTGGGCAAGCCGGTAAAGTAGCTAAGTGGGCTGATGCAGTAATCGTAGGCAGCGCTATTGTAAAGATTATCGAAGATAACTTAAATAGTCCCGATATGGTTAAAAAGGTGGGGCAGTTTGTCAAAAGCCTAAAGGATGGAATAGGATAAAAAGTTGAAGCAGACAGTAAAGCCCACTAAAGTGGTGAAACCTTTCAGTATTTAGGAGTACACGTGAAAATAAAAGTACTTGGTTGTTATGGAGCGGAACTGAAGGGTTTTCATAGTACAACATTTCTCATTAATGATACTCTACTTCTTGATGCCGGGACAATAACGTCTGCCTTAACCCTGGACGAGCAGATGAATATCCGCAGTATCCTGGTCACTCACTCTCATCTCGATCACACAAAGGATATCCTCTTCCTGGCCGATAATTTAATTGTAGGGGAAAACAACACCTCAGTAGAAATAATCAGCATTCCCGAAGTCATTGATAATATAAAATCCCACCTGTTGAACGATAAAATATACCCGGATTTTACCGTCCTCCCTACTATAGAAAAGCCTATCTTGCAGTTTAAACCGATAAAAACAGGGGAGCCTATCTGTATTGCCGGGCTAACTGTCATTGCCATTCCTGTCAATCACGCAGTGGATGCTGTGGGCTATATAATCAGGGATAAAAAGAGCTCCATTGTATATACCGGCGATACAGGCACTACCGACAAGATTTGGGAAGAAGCCAATAAGTTACCTGACCTAAAGGCAGTATTTATAGAAACATCTTTCCCAAATCGTTTAAGTGAGCTGGCTGAGATTAGTGGACATCTCACCCCTTCGATGCTAAAAGATCAATTGGATAAATTAAAGAGCCCTGACGCATCCATCCTTGTCTTTCACATGAAACCTCAGCACCTTCCTGAACTGGAACATGATCTTGCAGAAATAAAAAACCGAAGTATTACTACCTTAAAACAAGGAGAGGTGTTCAATGTATGAGGTAATGATTAAATCAGGGTTTTCTGCTGCCCATAGCCTTAGGGAGTACGGAGGCAAATGTGAAGGTCTCCATGGGCATAACTTTAGAGTAGACGTCCATACAAGGGCAAAAAAACTGGATGGCACTGGTATGGCAATAGATTTCAGAATCTTGAAGGAAAAAACCCAGATCATTTTAAACCGATTAGATCACACGTATCTAAATGAACTTCCTTACTTTGCTGAGTTAAACCCATCTTCTGAGAATATTGCGGCTTATATCTTCAAGAACTTAGAAAAAGAGATCAACGATGGTAATGTTGTAATAAGCAGGGTAGCTGTCTGGGAATCTGAGGGTTCCTGTGCCTCTTATTATGAAGGAGAGTGATGGCTTCTTAAAAAGTCCATCTGCGGCGTTGCACTGCATCCTTCGTCGTTGCAGCGTAACTATAAGTACGCTTCACTCCTCAGGATTTGTGCGCCTTGCATCTGGAGCTTTTTACTTTGCCATCCCAATTTTGAATTTTTACGAGTCCATCAAGAGTAGAGCGGGGAAGAGGAGATGATCGATATTCAAAACCAAGCTGACCATCGGAATATAGAGATTGAGAAAGTCGGTGTGAAAAATATCAAATACCCGATCATCGTTTTAGATCGGAAGAATAAGACTCAACATACAATAGCCAACATAAATATGTATGTCAACCTTCCCCACCATTTCAAGGGGACCCACATGAGTAGATTTATTGAGATACTGAATGAGTACAGGGGAAGAATAAACATCAAGACCCTCTTTACCATAATTGACGAGATGAAAGAAAAACTCAATGCCAAATCCGCTCACCTGGAGATAGAATTTCCCTATTTTATAGAGAAAAGGGCTCCTGTTTCGAAAGCAAAGGGCCTGATGGAATATACCTGCAAATTTTGTGCATCCCACAATGAAGAGAGAGATTTATATATTCAGGTAGACGTCCCCATCACCACCTTATGCCCCTGCTCTAAAGAAATTAGCCAGGATGGCGCCCATAATCAGAGGGGTAAAGCATCAGTTAAACTGCGTTTCGAAAAATTTCTCTGGATTGAAGACATTATAAAATATGTTGAGGAGTCAGCGAGCAGTGAAGTCTACTCCCTTCTTAAAAGGTCCGATGAAAAATTCGTTACAGAAAAGGCATATTCAAATCCTATGTTTGTTGAAGACGTGGTCAGGAATGTAGCCTCTAAGCTCGATGCCGATACAAATATTACCTGGTTTAGTGTGGAGGCAGAAAACTTTGAGAGCATTCACAATCATAATGCCTATGCGTTTGTAGAAAAGAAGGTTTGATGGCTTCTTGAAAAGTCCATCTGCGGCGTTGCACTGCATCCTTCGTCGTTGCAGCGTAACTATAAGTACGCTTCACTCCTCAGGATTTGCGCGCCTTGCATCTGGAGCTTTTTACTTTGCCATCCCAATTTTGACTTTTTACGAGTCCATCAGGTTTGAACGGGGGAGAAATAAATGCTTTTACCTGGTCTTCTTGAAAAACTGGTAATAAAAAATGACACTAAGATAGTGTATCTCATTTTAGATGGGGTCGGTGGGCTAGAAGTGGAAGGAAAAGGGGGAACCGAACTGCAGGTTGCCCACACACCCAACCTGGATGAATTGGCTAAAAACTCTATCTGCGGTTTATTGGACCCTATTGCCCCAGGAATCACCCCTGGAAGTGGCCCCTCTCATTTCGCCCTCTTCGGTTATGATCCTTTCGAAAGCAATATTGGAAGGGGAATTCTAGAGGCATCTGGAATAGCTTTTCCTTTAACACCCAGAGATGTGGTAGCTCGGATAAACTATGCAACCATCGACAAAGAAGGGAGGGTCATTGACCGCAGGGCAGGCAGAATAACCACCTCTGAAAACAATAGGATATGTGCAAAACTAAGAGAAAATGCCAAGCTTGGCAATACTGAGGTTCTTGTTGAACCAGTCAAAGAACACAGGGCGGTACTGGTATTAAGGGGAGACGGTCTTGAAGGAGACATAGAAGATACGGATCCTCAAAAGGTTGGATTATTCCCTTTAGAACCCAAGGCCAATAATCCCGAATCAAAAGCAACGGCTAACTTGGCTTCGGACTTTCTGTCTCAGGCCAAATCAATACTGGCTGATGAAAAGAAGGCCAATATGATCCTCCTCAGGGGATTTGCCAAACATAGGGCATATCCTTCTTTAGAAATGAGGTTTGGCTTGAAGTCCCTTGCCATAGCCACTTATCCTATGTATAAAGGAATAGCCCGGTTACTGGGGATGACTGTTCTTCCATCTCTGGAGGGCATTGAAGATGAATTTAAGGCATTGAAAGACCAGTACAACAATTATGATTTTTTCTATCTACACATCAAACATACTGATTCCCGAGGAGAAGATGGGGATTTTGATGCCAAGGTGAAGGTGATTGAAGAGGTTGATGGCTTTTTACCACAAATAACCGAACTAAACCCTGATGTACTGGTGGTAACCGGGGACCATTCTACCCCTGCAAAGTGGGGTGGTCATAGCTGGCATACCCTTCCGGTAATACTTAATTCTAAGTTTTGTCGGGTTGATCAGGTGACAAAATTCGATGAGATAAGCTGCATCCAGGGAGGGTTAGGCCGCCAGCCTACTGTTAATCTGATGACCATTATACTTGCCAATGCAGGACGTCTTGCAAAGTTTGGGGCATAATACCAGGCTGTATTTACCACAATATGCGACCAAGTCCAGTCCTGCACTAAAAGAAGTACCCGCACCAGTAATAATAATTGCCTTCACAGAATCGTCTTTTCGTGCTTTTCCGTAAGTAGCATTAATCTGTTTACTATAGATTCACACAACATATGACCTCAAGGTCTTCATTACCTGTGTTCTTCATCCCGTGAGCCTCGTTTTCATCCACAAACACAAAACCACCTGGTTTTAGCTCTCTTTGAGAATCATTGGTAAAGATTATTCCTTGTCCTTTCAAGATATACTGTTCATGTACCTGCGAATGAGAATGTAGAGGGATAACACCCCCCTTTTTGATGGTTACAAGCCTCATGGCGAAATGTTTAGCCCCTTCTTTTTCGGATATAAGCCATTGGATGGTTGCCTTCTTAACCCCCTCCATAGGCAACTGGTCCACTTTTACATCTTTTGTTCTGCCGACATACATGACCTTTAGCCTCCTCTCTATTTTTGCTGAAAATATGTTAAGAAGGACGTTATCTCCTCAATTATCTCTAATATTTCAAAAACCAGTATGGTGTCCCCATCTCCGAAGACTGATCTTTAATATCCCATTTTTTGCATCTTGACTATCTGTCCTTTATATTCCAAATGCTTTAAAACCAACCGTAATTCGCCATAAGAAACCTGTTCGCCCAGGACGATTTTTGCAGGTGTTAATAAAGTGCTTTGACTACTTATAAAGTAATCGGAAATTAAAGTGGTTTTTTCCGGGGTAACAAACTGATGCACGTCTAATTCACCTGTGCCCACAAAATGTGCCAGGTGTCCTTCTATTGTCGAAACAGCCATATTCCTTTCAGTAGCTATTTCTGAAATGGTTTTTCCGGCTTTCAGCAAATCATAGCTTGTTTTTTTTGTATCTGGCTTTTTAGTCTTTTGTGGTGTTGATGTTTCAATGTCCTGCATGGGGATTTTAATATTATTTTCTTTACAGTACGCCGAAATTAATTCAAGTATTTCTATGCCAAATTGTTTTATCTTTTTATTTCCAATTCCTTTTACGGTTCTCAGTTCTACTGTTGATACGGGTAGTTTATTTATAAGAGCTATCATCGCTTTTTGCGGTAAAATAAAAAATACAGGCACATCAAGTTCATCTGCTTTGTCATTACGCCAGTTTTTCAGAATTGCATAGAGTTTCGGATGAACAATATATTCCGGCACTGATTCAACAGCAGTTTTGCGCACACGTTTTGGTTCAGGTTTTTCAATGGCAGATTTTGCCCGGGTTTCCATGTAATCTTTAATTATAAAGCCTGCCTGGCAAACTTTCAGGCAGGATAGTTTAACAGAAGATTCCTCACGCAGCCGACCCAACACATCCCTGATTGCTTTTTGTACGGTTTTGTTATCTGTTTCAATGGATGCATTCTGTAATACCTCACAAACAAGGCTTTCTGTTTTTTCAGCAAAATAAGCACATGCTTTTTTAATTCGTCCCTGCAAAGGAACATTTTCTTCAATTGAATTTTGTTGTGCAATAAGCTGTTCCATTTGAGGTTTGAATTTTTCCGCAACTTCAGATATTTCAGTTTTTACAGATACATTCATTCTTTCAAAAGTATCACGAAAACTAACATGAAGGCTTGTAATATTTTCGTTCATCAGCTTTAAACAATAGCCTAAACGTCTTTGTATAGGGCTAAAGTCAAATAGTTCTTCGAGCAGCATGCGCTGAAAGGCATTTTTCGAATCGTTTAAAAGCTTATTGCCGGGTGGATTTTGTTCAACTTCGGTAGTAAATGCCGAAACTGTCGGGTCGCTTTTTATGCAACGAGAACAAATGGGAGTGCTCAAAACCAGTCCTTCAAGAGTTTTGCAGCGGCTTAGGGCAACATAAACCTGTCCGTATGCAAAGGCGGCATTAGCGTCAATTACAGCTTTCTCAAAAGTTAATCCCTGGCTTTTGTGTATGGTAATGGCCCATGCTAATTTTAACGGATACTGCCAGAAAGAGCCGGCAACAGTTTCCTGTATTTCTTTTGTTTCAGCATTAATTGAGTATTTTGTGTTTTGCCACTCAAGTTTTTGTGCCGGTATTTCGGTTAAATCGTCCTGGCATTTTACAATAATAGTATCTTCTTTAAAATTGGTAACAATACCTATTTTACCATTATAATATAGCTTCTCACGGGAAATGTCATTTTTAACAAACATAACCTGGGCACCTGTTTTGAGTGTAAGTTCGAAATCGGTTGGGTATGAATATTCAGGAAAATCGCCATCCACGGTTGCAGTAAAAACATGTGCCTTCCCTTTCAGCTTATTCAATTTGGATTTGTTTATTTCCTGCGCCTGGATATTATGCGTGGTAAGAGTAATATAGCCTTTACTTTCATCAGGGTTGAATCCGGCGATGTGCCTTTTATTTAACTCACGGAGTGTTTCGGGGTCTAAACTGTTATCACGTATTTTATTAAGAATTTCGATAAAAGCCTGGTCGCTCTGGCGGTAAACATGTTTTAATTCAATACTTACATATTGGGTTTTCTGTAAGGCTTTGCTGCTGAAGAAAAACACAGTATCATAAAAATTTTTAAGAATGTTCCATTCGTCTTCTTTAATTACAGGTGCTAACTGCTGAAGATCGCCTATCATAAGCAACTGAACACCGCCGAATGGTTTATACCTGTTTTTAAACCTCCGCAGCACTTCATCAATACCGTCAAGAAGGTCAGCCCTGACCATGCTTATTTCATCAATTACAAGCAGGTCAAGACTTTTAATAATATTTATTTTATTGCGGCCAAATTTTTGAATACGGGTAGTATCTTGCTTATCACCATCTTTATTAACTATCTCATTTCCTGTTTGTTCTTTAGGCACGTAAGGTAAAAATGGCATCTGGAAAAACGAGTGAATAGTCACACCCCCGGCATTAATAGCAGCAACGCCTGTTGGCGCTACAACAATCATGCGTTTGGGAGATATTTTCTTTAAGTCATGAAGAAAAGTAGTTTTGCCTGTACCGGCTTTCCCGGTAAGGAAAACATTCTTTCCGGTGTATTGAACAAAATCAAAAGCAAGTTGTAATTGAGGATTATGTATGGTTTCCATGATTAAATATAAGCCAGTTTTTATGACGGTTTCATAAAAATTGAATTGATAAGACATTGCTTTATGACGGACGAATCATAAGACAAGTAGTTTTGTGTGTCAATGGGATAATTACCACAAAATATGGGGTGCGGTATCAGTGATAATGGAAGGTATGTATCGGGTTGGCCAATCTTCCGGTTGAGCAATCCGATTTTCGGCGTCGGCCTGGACCTGACGAGCCAGATACCCAGGTGATTGAGGATGGCCTGGATCACCGATGGGTCTTCGATACTGCTGCTGATCTTACGAAGGTGAGGGGGGAAGTTGCCTTCTATTTGAGTAAAGAGATGGGGCTTTCGATGGCGGAGATAGCGAGGAATTTAGGAGTAGGGACCTCAGCGATAGGGATGGCGATAGGGAGAATGAAGGATGAGGAGAAAAAGTGATAACTTTGGACAACGTCCCCTTTCTTGCCCTGGTAGAGTTGCCAGTTGAGAAACACTTACCAAAGGGCTTGAAAGGAGATTTTATACAACGTTCCTAAGGAGAAACTAAATCTTTACTTGACTCTTTTTGCCTTAAGGTAGTGGTTTGTTAGGCCAGCTGATTTCTGCGCGACCTTTATGAGCGACCTTAACGCCTCGTTGACGGCTTCTTCTGTAGTGAAGACCTTTGCTACATCAGGGCTGAGGAGCACTAGGTTGGTGCCTTTTTGATAAGCCTCAAAATACTTGCCGCGGATTCCCTGACCTAAATCTTCCCGCCTATACTCAGGACGAAGTTCATCAGATTCTTTAACCTTCTTCATAAATTTTCCTCTCCTTGCGGTCCATAAGACGCGCGCTTATGATTCTTGTTCGCTCACCACGTTCTGTATGGGAAACAATGAGCAATCGTTTTTGGGGTGATAGCCCAAAAGTGATATATCGGTTTTCATTCGTGGAATGATCCGGGTCTCCAAATGTAATAGCCAACGGGTCTCCAAAGACTGCCGCTGCTTCCTGAAATGTGACGCCATGTTTTTGGACATTTGCGACAGCTTTTTTGGTGTCCCACTCAAATTCCATACTGGCCTCCCTGCGGCCCATTATATTAGATGTTTTTGTTACCTAGCACAAAGACGCGGAACGCTGTTCTGCCGCACCCTGTGGACCAACTCATTATGCAGTGTCAATCTGTTTCTTGATTTCGGACATTTCTCGTCTCGCCTCTTCAGGAATGTTTTATTCTTGGACGACGTGACGGACAAGCCTGTAGACTTCCAAAACTTGTCGGAGACCTGATGGCAGATTCATATTCATAATTATATCCCACACAG
Source organism: Desulfobacterales bacterium (assembly GCA_016209225.1). Taxonomy (GTDB): domain Bacteria; phylum Desulfobacterota; class UBA8473; order UBA8473; family UBA8473; genus UBA8473. The sequence goes on along the minus strand of JACQWO010000003.1, from coordinate 18,152 downwards.
TTTATGGTTTTGATTCTTGGCATCGACTGAGTTCACCGGCGCGAAGAATGAGCATCCGTGTGAAACGATTGGTTATACCCTTTTTATAGATAATCTTCCCTTGGTGGCGTAAAAAAGTCTAAGACTTCTCCTGCCTCAATGATTTCTATGCTATGCTCAACATCACCACCACCTCTACCATGGTGAAGCCCCGATTTTCCCCAATATATCGCATGATCATAAAAAGTTACTCAAAAATTCTCCCCATATTTTTAACTGGCAGGGCAAAAACATCTTTACCAATCGGGTATATTTCATCTCCCGGATAAATGACAAATCCCTTTTTGCAACCTAAGTCTTCCATACCGTTCCAGAAGCCTCTTTCAACCTTCGGACTCAGGGAATACTTTATCTCTACAGCGATTGATTCATTCCTGTGATCAAGGAGCAAAAGATCAATTTCTGCCCCTGCGTTTGTTCGATAAAAAAAGCTTTGCCAGTATTCAGGGATTATGCCGATAATCTGCTCAATTACGAAGCCCTCCCATGAATTGCCTGATGAAGGATGACTGTATAAATCATCCAAAGTCCGATTTTTCAACAAGGCATGAAGCAAGCCTGAATCCCGAATGTACACCTTGGCGGATTTTACCAAACGTTTCTTAATATTTGCATAAAAAGGCGGCAATCTTCTGACAATGAATGTATCTTCAAGTATATCCAGATAATTTCGCACCGTGGGGGATGAAACCCCAAGGCTTTTGGCAATCTGTGATGCGTTCCATAGCTGACCATGAACATGAGCAAGCATGGTCCAGAATCTTCTGAGCTGCGTTGCCGGTACGTGAATGCCCAATTGCGGGATGTCCATCTCGAGATAAGTCTTGATAAAAGCCTCCCGCCAGGAGATGCTCTCTTCTTCGGTATTTGCTAAATAACTTAGAGGATAGCCTCCCCGGAGCCACAATTGCTGTGTTCGTTCATAACCGGTTTCTTCCAAAATCAGCGGTGATAGTTCGTGGTAAATAATGCGCCCCGCCAGACTCTCTGATGCATGTTTGAGCAACTCCGGCGATGCTGAACCCAAGATAAGAAATCTTCCTGCCACTCGTTTTTGGTCAACCAGCGCCCGCATCAGCGGGAACAGGTTTGGCATTCTCTGTATCTCGTCTATAATCACAAGACAATCTTTAAACTGCCCCATATACAATTCAGGATCTTGGAGTTTACTCAAATCCGAAGGCAATTCCAAATCTAAATAAACAGATTTTTGTATCAGAATACTTTGTATGGCTCTTGCCAGGGTCGTCTTACCAACCTGACGGGGTCCCAGGATTCCAACAACAGGATATTGTTTCAGAGAAAGTTCAACGGTTTTTTGTACCTTTCGTGTTATCATCATTGAATATTAAAACAAACACTTTCAATTTGCAAGGTTAATTTTGGTAGTAATCCGAATTACAGTTTATTTTTTGGTTTAATTTAGAAGATGGGTTTATAAGGAGTGACCGGAGTTAGACGAACGACATATATAATGGTGGAGAAAGGTAAAGACGGATGGATGGAGGCGCTCCTCTAACCTTTCAAAGACTCAATGAGTGCCGGTATTACTTTAGAAACATCTCCAACGATACCATAATCGGCTACCTTAAATATAGGGGCCTTTTCATCAGTATTTATGGCTACGATAGTGCCTGAATTTTGCATTCCTACAATGTGCTGCCCTGCACCGGAAATTCCACAGGCAATATACAACTTCGGCTGAACGATCTTGCCTGTTTGTCCTATCATACGAGATTCCTGTAACAGGCCGGCCTCGGTAATGGGTTGGGTCGCACCAAGGACTCCCCCAAGAACAGAAGCCAATTCCTCAGCCAAGCGCATATCTTTAAGCCCACGGCCCACGGCAACAATAACATCCGCTTCTTCGATCTTTTCGGTATCCTCTTCCTTTTTTGCCTCCACCTCAACGATCTTAATATCTCCGGGTTCTATCTTGAATTCAACCCTTACTGTCTTTCCCTGCCTGGAATCATCTCGCCTTGGTGGAGAGGTTATGCCAGGCTGAACAGTAGCCATTTGCGGCCTTGTATCGGTTACAATAGTCGCCATATAATCAAAATACGGGCAAATCTGAAGCAACTGTCTATTTTCTTTATCCATCTTTAAGTCCACACAGTGAGCGCTTAGGCCTGTCTTCAGTTCACAGGCTACCCTGGGAGCCAAATCCATACCAAGATGCGTGGTGCTAAAGAGGACTATCTCTGGTTTGTTTTCTCTGATCAAATCACATAGGATTCTATGGTAGGGAGATGTAGTATACCTTTCAAGAATAGGGTTCTCTATCACATATACTACATCTGCCCCATAGTATATCAATTCCTCCGGAATGCCGCCTAAACGATCCCCCATCAAAAGAACCGACAGTTCTACCTGAAGCTCATCGGCAAGTCCTCGCCCCAAAGACAAGAGTTCAAGACTACCCTTTATTACCTGGCTGTCCTTCCATTCTGCAAATACCCAAACACCTCTATACCGGTCCATTTCTTTCATACTAATCCCTTACTTTTTAGGTCATTGGCTAAACTGCTGGATATATCCTCTATCGAACCCCTGAGCATTTTACACTCCCTTTTGGCCTCCGGTGCAAAGACTTTAGTAATCCTTGTGGGTGACCCCTGGATGCCCACCTCATCCTCTTTCAGACCGAGATCTTCTGCACACCATTTATGAGTATCCTTTTTTGAAGCTTCGTAGATGTCAAGATAGGTCGGCATCCTCGGTTCATTTATCCCTTTAACAACAGTAACCAAAGCCGGTAGCCCTGCTTCCACGGTCTCATATTCATCTTTCAACTGTCTTTTTGCCCGTATTTTACTGCCTTCAATTAACAGGTTTACAACATATGTAACCTGTGGGATTCCCAGATAATGGGCAACCTGTGGCCCTACATGTTGCGTACCACTGTCAGCGGTCTCTTTGCCGCAGAGCACTAATTGAACATCATCCAGTTTTTTTATAACCGTTGCCAAAGCGAACGCAGTAGCCAGGGTATCAGCACCGGCACATACCCTGTCACAGATAAGAACCGCCTGATCCGCTCCCATGGCTAACCCGTGGGTCAGGGTATTTTCCACATCCTTTGGTCCCATAGAGACAAGCGTTATCTTACCTCCATGCTTCTCTTTCAAGGTTACCGCTAATTCTATTGCATTCTTGTCACAGGGGTTAATAACCCCTTTTATCCCATCCCTGATCAAAGTGCCCTTTGTTTTATTTATCCGAATCTCTTGAGGCACCTGTTTCACACAAACCACTATATTCATAGAATACCACCATTTAATCAAGGGCCGAATCGAGTACGATATTCTGACTCTTTAACAGTTCGGCAGCAATTATCAGTCTTTGGATTTCACTCGTCCCTTCACCTATAGAACAAAGCCTAGCATCTCTCCAATAACGCTGCACAGGAAATTCCATCGTAAGTCCGTATCCTCCGTGTATCTGTACGGCTTTATAGGTCACCCGGTCAGCAATTTCGGAGGCATAGAGTTTTGCCATAGAAGTCTCCTTTGTATGTCTGAGTCCCTTCTCTTCCATATCTAAGGCTCTGTATGTCATGAGTCGTGCAGCATCAATCTCTGTAGCCATATCGGCAAGCATTGCTCTGATCATTTGGAACTCCCCAACAGGCTTACCGAACTGTCGGCGTTCCTGAGCAAATTTCAAGGACTCTTCCAGGGCGCCCCTTGCTATTCCAACTGCTCCTATAGCCAGGTAAAGCCTTATTACATCATACAGTACCATCATGTCGAGAAAACCCTTGTTGAGTCTGCCAATCAAATTCTCTCTGGGTACTCTGCAATTTTCAAAAATCAACTCGCCATTGCTGATAGCCCGGTTGCTTATAAGATCTACTCTTCTACCAATAGTCATACCGGGAGTGTCTTTTTCCACCAGTATTGTGCTTATTCCACCGTAACGACTATCAGCCGTACGCAGGGTAATAAAATAGAAGTCTGCCTTGCCAAGGTTTGAAACGAACCATTTTGTGCCATTGATGACCCATTCATCCCCTTCCAGCTTAGCCCAGGTTCTGACTGATGCTGCATCAGTTCCTGCATCGGCCTCAGTACCGGCATGGGCGCCCATCTTTTTTCCATCAAACAGATACCGAATCCATCTCTTTTTATTTTCCTCTGTTCCGACTACCAAACACTCATATGCCATATACCACGCCATATTAGTTGCCACCATTGCCGTCAAAGAATCCCGGCCAATCTCTTCACAGATTATCGCCTGATCTACATGGCTGCCTCCCATGCCACCGTACTCTTTGGGCATGATTACACCTAAGAGTCCTTGTTTGGAAAGCTTTTCAATAATGCTGTAGTCAAACTCCGCTGTTCTATCAAATTCCGCTGCTCTTGGGGCTACCTCTTTATCACAAAATTCCCGCACTACATTCTTCAATACCTCTTGTTCCTTCGTGTAAGAAAAATCCATTTAAAACCTCCTTTGATTTTTAATTATGTATTCTCTATTGGTTGTATTGAGTTACAAAGAGAGAATACAAATAATATAAGATTATCTGTAACTATTTGATTCTACAAGAATCACCTTACCAAAAGACCATAAAAACAATGCTTATTGCAGTTTTATTAGAATGATCACAAATTACATCTAACTACAAGTAGTTAAAGGAATCCTCAGTTTTTTCGGAACAGTCTCTTTTAGTATCTTTTCTTTCTCAAGGGAATTCTTTTTCACTGCTGATTCAACAACCTGACAAAGCTTTTTCTTTGCTACCGGCTTGACTAAACATGAAAATGCCTTATAACGAAGCCCGGTTATCGCCCTATTAAAGCTCGGATAGCCGGAAACCAAAATCGCCTGACATAGTGGTTTTTGCTCATAAATATATTTTAGCAACTCTATCCCGGCATTATCTCCCTCGGGAAAAACACAGTCAACCAAGGCTACATCGAATTCTGACTCTTCAAGTATAGACCTAGCCTGGGCAATATTTTCGGCTGTGACTACCTCGTGTCTAAGGTCGGAGATAAATTTTTGATAGCAAAAACGAAGGTTTTCGTCATCATCTACAATAAGTACACGGGCCATAATCAATTGCTCCTTTAGAAATTTTACTGTGTTTTTTTAATATCATCACAACAAAAGGTTGTATTTAGAATGGGTGGAAAGCCTTTAAATTATACACTGCCTGAAACAGATGCTAAGCTCTTATCTTTGACCTGTCTACACCTCAGAGAAAGTCAAGAAACGTTTCTTCCAGTACATAGAAGGTATAATAGAAATAGATCACAATTATATAATGAAAGCATTAATCGTGCCAAGTTAAAGGCATTTGAGTTAGAAATCTAGATTATTAGTGGATAAAAAGGGATTACAAATAGTTTAGTTTTAGGATATACACAGTGCCACCACTTTATTGTAATTTTTGCTATTAAACCCTTTATTCGTGCGGAATGCATTAACTTTTTTTGCTCATGTCAAAACTGCAAAGAAATCAACATGTTCAGGGTATTTTACAAGAGAACAGGGACATCAAGGAGATGTCATCAAAGAGCCTAAGGTACGCCTTTGCCCCTTGAAAACACTCAAGATTGACTATTTTCTTAACAATTATAAGGGGTTTTTCCTACTTTGTCAACCACTAACTAAAAAATAACAGGGGGTAATTAATAAAGACTACGGATGTTATTGGGCCCTGTGGAAGACAAGGGGGGGGAGCTTTCCCTTAAGATAGCCAATCATAGAATCTACAATTAGAGGAACAACATCAGGGAGCATCTTGGGCATCAGATTATCCATTACCTTTGGCATCAGTTCAGGCATCTGTTCTTTCATATAGTCCGGCATTGGTATCTTTTCTGCAACACGTTCCAGCATGGCAGGCATAACCTTTGGCATCATTTTGGGCAGCAAGATCGGGAACAGGATAGGAAACATGGGCTTCATCATCCAAAGCAAAGCGCCACCCAGTGGACCAAGTTTCCCGATAAAGCGCATCATGCCGCCCATTCCCATGGGCATAGCATTGATGAGCTCCGGCCACATGCTGCTCATCAGGTTTGCAAATCCTTGAGGGGTCATCAAGGCGATCATCCCTTCAAAAACCGCCCATTGCCGTGTCACTTCCGGCCCAGGATCCTTGAATTTTTTGCCCAGACCCAGGCAAGCAAATGCCGCCAAATCATGAACACCTATAGCTTTACCCTTTTTGTCCGCACTGACACGAAGTTGAAACTCACAACAAGGGCATAGGGCCAGAATCGCCTCGGCATCTATCGCCTCGGCTTCCTTGATTCTTACATCCCCCACATCATGGGCAACCAGAGGTTCCTTAAGCAATGTCAGCACAGAACCACAGCAGTGAGCATCTTCTCTGTTATACTCCATCTCTTCAAACTGGATTCCCGGAATCGCCTTAATCATATCCCTGGGAGGATCGTAAATTCCACTGACTCTCCCCATATGACAGGAGTCATGCCAGGTCACTTTCTTAGGAACCTCGTGGGTATACTTAAACTTACCATCTCGAATCTGTTCGCTGATAATCTGGCTGTAATGCCTGGTCTTAATATCGAATTCAATGCCATGTTTTTTAGCCCACTGGGGGTATATGTGTCTCCACATCATATCACAGGCAGGGCAAGATGTAATAACCGTATCTGCATCGCATGCCTTTACAGAGGCAATATTCCTCTTCATATTACTCAGGAAGATATCCCACTTGCCGGCTACAAGCATGGGAGTTCCGCAACAATTCTCCTTGGGCCCAAGATGAGTAAAATCAACTCCGGCCGCATCCAGAAGGGTTACAGATGCCTTCCCAATATCTTCTTCCACATAGCTTGCCGTGCATCCGGCAAAATAGACATTATCGGCCTTTTTGTTGGGGCCGTGTTTCTCCTTCAACTCATCAGGGAACCAGGCATCTCGATTTTTTCTGTATCCTGCCCAGATATTTCCTTCTTTGGTAAGGGCAGCAGCCATCATCTCAAAAGGCGGAAAAGTCATCTTACCATCTTCATGGATCAGCTTCCCGCGCAGTTTCATCCATGAAGACTCAATAGGCAAAGAGGCAGAGCATCTCTGATTACACAGCTCACAGGTCGTGCATGCTATAATGGTGTCTACCATCTTCTGATCCCAGTCTACTTTATTCTCCATATATTCCCTGAGCCAGTACCATTTCCCTCTCGGACTTTGGCTCTCCCATCCGCGACCATAGAACTGGTCGCATTCGTCAACACAGTAACCACACTGGGAGCAGGAATAGGCATACCATGCCACATCAGGCGGGATACCCCTTATGGCTTTTTTATAACGTTCTCCAACCTGGGTTATTACGGCATTCCCGAATGGTCGAATCAGTGGTTCAAAGATACTGACTGTCTTCATCAGTAATCCGATGATTCCACTGCTCAGAACCTTTTTGGGGTTGAAGATACCCCTCCTATCCACTTCCTTTTTAAACTTTTTAAGCCTTTCTAATCGTTCACTACCAAGGACATCTTCGGCTTTCTTAGTGAAGTAAAGACCTGTTGAATAAGCCCGTCCGCCATGTCGTTCGGCAATTTTGATTATAGTTAGGACGAGACCGAAAACGAAATTGTAAGAGAATTTTCTCTGGTCGGATGGGATAAAACCAAGGATAACCGCTTCAGGTCTTCCCCCCCTGCCTTTGTGAATGATTACCCCTTCTTTTACAATAGGCTGATCAACCTTTCGCTCTATTTCACCCATCACCTCACCCAGACTCTTAAGAGGGACAATTACCTCCGCAGGGACAAGGGAAGGCCCCAGGCGTTTCACAACCATAAGCTTAAACCGTTTTTCCCATTCATGCTCCGCAATTCTATCAGACAAGACCTCGCCTTCAAACATTCCAGCAATTTCAGCTAGTTTCTCCTTTATTTTTGAGGTGTCTTTCTCTGCATAAGCAATCGTTACTACATATGCAGCCGGTAAAATAATACGGTCTTCCACTGTGTGCCCCAGGTGTTCCATCAAAGGAGTCCTATTTTTAAGCTCCGCCATTTTCGGGTTGATAAAAACAATCGACCAGAAGGGTAATTCATTTTTGTCCATGGCCTCAACTGCTTCTTGCAACTTCCTGGCATCAGGAAAAGCAAGGGCACTAACGGCAATATTTTCCAACTTCTTGATTCTCAAGGTTACCTGGGTAATAAACCCGGTGGTCCCCTCGGCATCCGCAATCAGATCAAGATCGTCACCGGAAAATTCCTTAATGGTGCCATCAGGTAATACCACACGGGCACTTATTACATTCTCTCTAAAATACCCATAGGCGTATGACCCAATACCTGCACCACCCTGAGCTAACCATCCACCAACAGAGGATGAAGGCGCACTTGTAGGATAGAGACGGAGATCCAACTTTTGCTTCACCAGTTCCTTCTGTAGTTTTTCCCATGTTATCCCGGGCTGAACGGTAACCTTCAAACCATCACTGTCCGTGTGAATGATCTCCCGCATACGCCAGAAATCGACTACTATACCCTTCTTCATAGGGATAGCCCCTCCATACCCACTGGAGGCCTTTCCTCGAGGGGTAAGGGGCATGTTATTCTCATTTGCCCATGAAACCAGGCGAGCTATCTCTTGTTCTGTCTCGGGCTGGACAATTGCATCCGGGATAGTACTTCCTATGAAGGGGTGAATTATGCCCGGTATAGCCGCTGTATCGTGGGAATAGAGCCTACGCTCCGTCTTATCGAAAGTTACTCGCTGATCAAACTCCTTCTTTAACCAGTCTTTTTGTTTTAACGTTAGACGCGCCATTTTATTTACCTCCAACAATATATCTTAATAGTTCACACTGGAAAATTCCCTTGATTTCGCTTAATCTTAACCATGGACTACAGTGCTTTTGCCATAAGATTCCTTTTGTGCTCCAACTGTTCCATCAATACTTCGCGCATGATATCGCAGGCCTGGTCTAGTTTGGGACTCGACAAAGCGTAAATAATATATGTTCCTTCTCGACGGGTAACGACCAGACCTTTAGATTTGAGGAGAGATAAATGCTGGGATATATTGGCGGCAGGATAGCCGGTAATCTTGATCAACTCTCCAACTGTCCGTTCTTGCTCCCTTAAGATATGAACAATTGCCAAACGCTTAGGATTTGCGAGCATCTTTAATATGTCTGCTTGAAGTTCTAATAATTCCATTTCCGTCTCTGAAAACTCCATTTATTACTCCTTTATTAAATTCATATATTCGCATCTTCTAATATATTGTATATATTAAATATCGAAAGTCAAGAAAAATTTTGCGGGGGTATTATGCCTCTGGAATTACAGAACTCTAACGGCTGGTTATAGGTTATAATATTGGAGGGAAAGAATATACGACTACGAATCCCTTGCTCCTGTGAACTGTTACTTGTCGGCAATCACAGCAACAAAGAGATGACAATGACCAATCCGTTGAAGAAATACAGCATTCGCACATAGTTTCCATATTGGTCAAGATGCACCCAATCCTGAGTTCTTTTGATAATACCCAACAGCCTTATAAAAATTGGAGATGTAGCAAGAGATGCAAAGGCAAAGCAGGATAGAAGCCCTGAAATGACCAAAACGAGAATGCTCAGATAAATCGCAATCCAAAGTATGATGAAAGCTTCGAACGCGCGTTTCTTTCCAAGAAGAACGGCCAGTGTATTTTTTCCCGCTGCTGCATCGGTCTTCATATCGGGCAGGCTCTGATAATAAAGAATGGCTGCCACCATCAATCCAACGGTAAGAGAAATGTAAAAAGGTTCCCAACCCGGCTTTCCTGCAATAACCCAATAAGTGCCAACCACCATTGTCGGCCCCATATTAATACCTACAAACAGTTCACCAAGACCTCGATATCCATAGCGTATGGGTGGCGCAACATAAAAGATACTGCTGAAAAGGGCCAGTAAGAGGAGGGGTAACATCGCCCATAGGTTTAAGGTAATCATTAAATAGAATGCCACAAGGGAGGCCAGACTATATGCCAGAACTATAGCCCCGGCCAGTGCATTGGGTGATATCTTTCCTTCTTGAATCACCCGTGATCCGCCAATTGATTCCCCGGCATCGGTACCCTGCAGATGATCGAAGTAGTCATTGGCCAGATTAGTTGCCAGATGAACCATTAGCGCCCCCAGTATGACTAATAAAAATCGCCGGATGTGCCAGTCTCCCTTATGGGCTGCCAGAATCCACCCAATTGTCAGGGGGATAAGGGTTGCAATGAAGAATGGTGGTCGGCTGGCTTGAATCCAGGCTTTCACCTTTTCTCGATCCGATGTCATTCCGTCCTCGGTTTATATCCGATATGAAGATGGGTAAGCCCCAGGGTAAGAGAATGCATTTCCACATCCACGAGTCCTGCGTGCTCCATTAGGTGTGCAAAGTCATGGGCTGTGGGAAAATTCATAATGGAATCCCCCAGGTAATAATAGGCATTGGGGTTGGAGGAAAAGGCACGGGCTAAGACAGGAAGGATTTTCCTCAGATAGATGCGATAGACCCCATTAAAAAATCGGGTCTTTGGAGAGGTCATTTCCAAAACCAGAACCTGTCCGCCGGGAACCACCACTCGCATCATCTCCTTCAGGGTGCGGGTTTTATCCGGGATGTTTCGTATACCGAAAGCTATGCCGGCCGCATCAAAGCTGTTAGATGGAGAAGGAATATGCAGTGCATCTCCTGTCAGCGTTTTTATCCTTGGCCACAGTTTTTTTCTTGCAATCTTTTTCTTTCCTAAATCCATCATTTCCTGGACGAAATCCAATCCCACCACCTGAATGTCCCGATAGTGCAGCGCTGCCTCAATGGCCAGATCACACGTGCCTGTTGCCACATCCAAAAAACGGTATGTCTGGAAAAATCGCATTTTCTTTACGGCAAATCGTCGCCAGGCTATATCTCGACGCAGACTTAGAAAATGATTCAGGAAGTCATATTTTCCGGTGATTGTGGAGAATATATCTTTCACCATGCCTATTCGCTGGGTATCGGTCACCTGATTTACTGTTGGGTATTTTTTCTCTATGATCTTTGCCATTGGCAAGCCCTCTTTTCCAAAAGGTCAAATGATTCGTAAAGGACAATCCCGATCCCTGAGAGGCCTATTATGCCTACAAACATCGCAGGATAATCGGCCCTTCCCCAGGCATCGATGATGTAGAATCCCAGTCCATATCTGGTGCCTATAGATTCCACGAAGAAGAGAACGGCAACAGCGATGCCGACGCCGATGCGGAGAGAAGTAAAGATGCCCGGCAGGCTGACGGGCCACACCACATGCCGGAAAAAATGCCAGCGATTTCCCCCCAGGGATTTAAAGGCGTAAATCATCTCTCTCCCCACCTGTCGAGCTGAGTCCCGGGTAGTGATGAGGAGTTGAAAAAAGATAATGAGGGCGATCAGTATAATCTTACCGGCATCTCCCAAACCGAACAGCAAAAGAATAATCGGCAAAAAAACGATCTTAGGAATGGGATAGCTCAGATAGATGAAGGGCGTAAACAGCCTGTCCAGTCGCCTGCTGCTGCCCAGTAACAAACCCAGAGGAACAGCAGTAAGAAAAGCGCAGGCCAGACCTGCAAGAATACGATAAGCGCTGGACTGAATGTGCTTCCAAAACCAGGCCTGCCCAATTTCCTCAACGAGTCTGATAAATGTGGGCAAAGGTCCTGGCAGCAGATTATTCCCCAATACTAATGAAAAGACATACCACAACCAGATAACTGCCAGAATCGTACCCAGGTAAGGCATTACACGTAACTTTCTCATTCAGCCTCCTTCAGTGTATGGCGCAGAAGGAGAACCTGCTGGAAATATTCCGGTCGTTCCCTGTAATCCCGTTGGCCCATTCCGGGATTGTCTATAATGGTTTGAATGCCTGATGTGCGTTCATTCAACACGACAATGCGACGTCCCAGAAACACAGCCTCTTCGATATTATGGGTGACCAGGATAAAGCTGAAATTCCTGTGATGGAAAAGGGCCAGCAGATGGTTTTGCAGATGTTCACGGGTTATGGTGTCCAGCGCGGCAAAGGGCTCATCCAGAAGCAACAATTTGGGGTTCAGCAACAGAGCCCTGGCCAATGCTACCCGCTGACGCTGTCCACCGCTGAGCTGATGGGGGTAAAGACGGTCAAGCCCTTCAATGCCTAACTCACTTTTCAAGGCTCCCAGAGTCTTCGCAGGAACTTTGATATTGCGCATCTGTGCACCCAGCACGATATTCTCCTTCGCTGTTTTCCAGGGGAAAAGGCCGTACTCCTGCAAAACCACAGCCATTTTATAGGTAGGCTTCGAAATGAACTCGCCTTCCAGGGTAATACTACCCCGCGTGGAAGGCAATAAGCCGGAAATGATGAGCAGCATGGTAGTTTTTCCACAACCGGAAGGGCCAACCACGGCGATGGAATCACAGGCATGGAGGCTCAGGTTCACATCCTGAAGCACAACCTTAGGCGCACCACTATTGGGGAAAATCTTCGTCAATCCTTTAATCTGTAGAAATTCAGGGGAGGTACCCATCTGACACCATCTGCTTATAGTTCATTTCTGCCTTAATAATCCCCTTTTTCCTCAACCAGTTGTACACGTCCATCACCTGATTGTAGTCCGGCGCCGTGAGTTTTGGAAATTTTGGAATAATAAAATCCTGTTGCAGGGGTTCGGGTATTCTGCAATAACGATTCATGATGGGACGCACTTCTTTGGGATTTTGGTTGATGAAAGATATTGCCTCGTGTACAGCGGCAAGAAATTTTTTAACTTCAGCGGGATGCTCTTTAAGAAATTCTAAACGAAATGCCAGAATGGTGGGTGATATTCCTTTCCCTGCATCATCAGCTACAACCCTGGCACCCTTCAACTCTGCCAGGGTGACAAGGGGCTCCGGTAGTGTTGCAGACGTTACCTGCCCGCTCAGTAACATCTGAAGCCGGATGGGAATATTTTTTGTTTCAATCATATTGAGGTTTTCCATTTGTATATCATGGAAACTCAAGATTTTTAGGGTGATGTATTCGATTATGGTGTTGGAGGAGCCTGCAATTCCAGCCTCAGTCAGTTCTTTCAATGTCCTGTTCGGCGAATTTGGGGATGTCAGGATCGCAAAAGTGCGTTGATTATTTGTGGGATTAAAGATGGTTGCCGCCATTCTTACATGTATCCCATTGGCATTGAGTACCATAGGGGTCATCATATCGCCGAAATACCCGGATATTTCCCTTGCGGTGAGGGCCACATCTTTTTCCAGGGCAGAATTGAAAGGAATCAATTCTACTATAACACCATGCCGAGTAAAGTAGCCTTTCTCAAACGCAACAAAAAGGGGAAGTGCCTGAATCACCGGCAAAGTACCAAACCGAATACTTGGAAGAGGGCGCTGACCCTTTCTGGATTGAGCCATGGAATGTGTTGAAATGTTAGCGAACAGCAAAACCAATAATGCAATTGTAAAAACGTGCCTTATAATTCTCATTCGTCTACCTCCCAGCTCTTTTTTGAATCGTTTTCTAATCCTCTTTTAAAAAGCTCAACAATCTTCTGAATCCACTGATTGGATTCCTCCGCAGAAGCGCCGTGCAACCTCAGCGAATGGTCAAGAAACTGCAAATGGTGAGCCTGTAAAAACCTATCCAGCACACATTCCAGCACAAACGCAGTTGTTTTTAGGTCAAGGTTCGGCAGTATGTCCCCCCGTCGGATGCCATCCTCAATAAGAGATTCGATAAACTTTATGGATTCCCTGTGAAGTTCCTCTATGATCTCATTCTTATAGGGCGCATCTCCCGTAAAAATAATGTGGTAATAGATACGAGACAGCCCGGGATAACGGTGGACAAAATCCACCCCGGCTGCCATAATTTTTTCGAGTCTTTTAAAAAAATTTTCCCCATAACTCTCATTACGGACTGTACGCAAATAGTCCTTCACCTGGTTGAGAGCTATACGGTATACGAAGGCAAATAACCCGCTCTTGCTCCTAAAGTACTTGAAAAGGGCGCCCTTAGATATCCCTGCTTTCTGTACTACTACATTCATGCTGGCCTTTTCGTAGCCCCTATCGGAAAACTCATCAATGACTGCCTCCAGAACACGCTGCTGCTTCTCAGTATCCAATTGTAGGAACATTCTGGTTTCAGTGGATTCTATACCCATTTTCCAACCTGCCTTTCTATTGGTGACCAGGTGGTCATTTTACAAAAAGCCTTTCAGTTGGTCAAGAGAAATTTCTACGGTGATTATAAAAATATCACCCCTATCTATAGGTATTTCCTATAATTATAGAGTCTAAGTATCAAAATTACCTATTTGCAATGAAACAATAGCTGTGGTTTAATCCATATTCAATACCAGTACGATTTTCCCAATTGAATATCTGATAAAGGAGGTTCTATATGGAAGGTATAATAAGGTTCTTTGGTTCTAAAAAGGGGATTCTTTGTGTAGGCCTTTTCATCGGGGTATTCGCAGCGTTACTGCAAAAATGGGGCAACCCTCCCAATATGGGGATATGTGTGGCATGTTTTGAGAGGGATATAGCAGGTGCGCTGGGGTTACACAGGGCAGATGTTGTGCAGTACATAAGGCCCGAAATCATCGGGTTTGTTCTTGGGTCGCTTATCTCTGCCCTTATCTTCAGAGAATTCAAACCCAGGGTGGGATCCGCTCCCATTGTGAGGTTTATGCTTGGCTTCTTCGCAATGGTCGGAGCATTGGTCTTTCTGGGTTGTCCATGGAGGGCATTATTGAGACTATCCGGTGGAGATGGAAATGCTATCCTTGGGCTGGCCGGACTGGCGGCAGGGGTAGCACTTGGGGTATACTTTCTGAAATCCGGATATAACCTCGGTCGAAACCAGAGGACATATCGATTCGTGGGATGGATAATGCCTCTTATTATGATCGGACTCTTAGCCCTTGTAATTTTTGCACCCAAGTTGCCTTCAGGGACAATTTTCTTCAGTGAGAAGGGTCCTGGGGCTATGCATGCACCCCTAATTATCTCACTGATCATAGGCCTGGTGATAGGCATCCTGGCCCAGAGAAGCAGGTTCTGTACCATGGGCGCTATCAGGGACGTGATTCTGATAAAGGACTTCCACCTGATGACCGGGGTCTTCGGGCTTTTGATAGGGGCATTTGTGATGAATATCATACTTGGGCAGTTCCATGCCGGTTTTGCAGGACAGCCGGTTGCCCACAACAACCATATCTGGAACTTCGGGGGAATGCTTCTGGCAGGCTTGGCCTTCGCCCTGGCAGGGGGATGTCCTGGGCGTCAATTATTCCTGTCCGGTGAAGGCGACGGAGACTCAGCCCTCTTCGTTATAGGGATGATAGCAGGGGCTGCTTTCGCTCACAATTTCGCTATAGCCAGCTCCCCGAAGGGTGTAGGGTTATGGGGGCCTGGCGCCGTAGTCGTTGGGCTTATCTTCTGTATCGTTATCGGTTTCTCAATGAGGGAAAAGATATGAAAGGAGAGATGAAAATACGAAGACTCTTTTCAAAGGGATCAGAAAAATATAAGGAAGGAGATTTCAGGGGGCTGCTGGTCTACCCAAGCACCAGTGATGTTATCCTGGCCGAGAAAATCCTGAAAGGAGAGGGATACAAGGTGAGAGTGGTGGGGCCGCCCCCTCACTTGAGGACCGGGTGCGATCTTGTCATAGAGTTCCCGCTTATTGAGCAACTTGGCATCGAACGTATCCTTAAAGAAAAGGGGAGAGCCCCCCTTAACGTCATTCCCATCTCAGATGAAATCCTTGAGCCCATTGACCTCTGTCAAAAAAAGGACTTTGGAGACTACCTGATGATCAGGGCCGCCAACATGAAATTGATTATTGACAAACGAACAAAGCAGATCGTAAACATATCCGGCGGGGGTTGTCCGGATGTGCCCTATCTAGCTGAAATGCTTATCGGGAAGAACCTTAAAGAGACTCCTTCCCCCAAAGACCTTGGGCATACTGTATGCGCCTATGCCCTCCATATAGCCTATGAAGATATGTTGAAAGAAGTGGATTAATTATGCTATTGTTAGCAGGAACAATCCCTGATCCAGGATTGCCTCTGATCTACGGAAGGGTCAGGATCAAAGATGATAGGTTATTTATAGGTGAAAGGCCCTTTTATCTTCATCGTGGCACACCTTCTATGATCGGAACAGCCGCTATTGTTTGCCATTCATTAGGATTGGAGGAACCCTATTGTGTTATAGCCGGTGATATAGGAAAGGGGGATGGGAGCAAATTAATATATAACTATCTCGCTGAAAACATACATACTTTGAAACCAACTGTTTGCAGCTTTCATTATATAATGCCAGATCTAATGTTGCATCATAAGCTTTTTTGTGCTTTAAAGAATATTGAGGCCAAACCGTTTCTCGTAGCCGATGCGGGGTATATGTATATCGCCAAAATGAGCGGTTGTGCTGATTTCTATGACCTATTCACCCCAGATCTGGGAGAGCTAGCCTTTTTGGCAGATGAAAACTCCCCTCACCCTTTTTATACAAGAGGTTTTATCTTCCACAGGCCTGATGAGGTGGAAGATTTTATAACAAAGGCATATAAGACAAAAGGTACACCTCGGTTCTTACTGGTTAAGGGGCATACTGACTTTATATGTGAAAACGGAAGGGTTATGAAAACGATTGATGAACCCAATATAGAGGCACTCGAATGCATAGGGGGTACGGGTGACACAATAACCGGTATGGTTGCAGGATTGATCTACGGAGGGCATCAGCCCCTCGATGCGTGTTATATATCGGCTATGGCAAATAGGATTGCAGGGTCGTTGGCCAATCCAACACCGGCGACACAGGTAATGGACGTTATTCAACGTATACCTGAGGCACTAAAAACTCTTAGAAAGGAACATTTCAATGGAAGACAAGAAAACATCAAGACTCACAGAGACGGTTAAAGGAGCAGGTTGAGCATCAAAGCTGGGTCCGGGGGATCTGGCTAAGGCATTGTGTGGTCTGTCCTTGATGGATGATCCAAACCTGATTGTAGGTATGGAAAGGGCCGAAGATGCCGGAGTTTATAAATTGTCTGATGATCTGGCAATTATCCAGACCGTGGACTTCTTTACCCCTATCGTTGATGACCCGTATATGTTCGGTCAGATCGCTGCTGCCAACGCCCTGAGTGATGTTTATGCTATGGGAGGAAAACCATTGACAGCGATGAATATAGTCTGTTTTCCCATAAAGACGATGGATATATCTATATTACGGGAAATATTAAAAGGTGGTCTGGATAAGATGAAGGAGGCAGGGGTTACATTAGTTGGGGGACACAGTGTTGAGGACTCAGAGTTAAAGTACGGTCTTTCCGTTACGGGAACAATTCACCCCTCTAAGGTATTGACCAATGTGGGGACAAAGGCAGGAGATAGACTCATCCTTACCAAACCTCTGGGAACCGGTATAATCAATACGGCAATAAAAGGTGGAATGGCGAAAGAGGAGTCAATTGAGATAGTTACAAGATATATGGCCAGTTTGAATAAGAGGGCATCGGAGATTATGCAGGAAATAGGGGCCAATGCCTGTACCGACGTGACAGGATTTGGCCTTCTAGGCCATGCCTTTGAGATGATCCAGGGGACAGACAAGGGAATGATAATCCATGTATCCAGTATTCCTGTACTTCCTGAAGCAATGAACTTCGCGAAGATGGGCATGGTTCCGGGAGGCACTTACCGCAATAGAGAATTCAGGATCAACAAGGTGGATATAGATACAAAGACATCGCCTTATATTATAGACATCCTTTTTGACCCTCAGACATCAGGGGGGCTTCTGATTGCCGTCCCCGGGAAAAAGGCACAAAAGATGGTCAAAAGGTTAAGGGAAGAGGGTATAGAAGATGCGGCCATAATCGGAGAGGTAGTAGAGGAGACTAGAGAAAGAATTGTAGTGAAGAGTTAAGCAGTGAAGAGTTAAGAATGAAGAGTTAAGAATGATGGACTCGTAAAAAGTCAGGCATCCCTTATGCAGTCATTATGAGCGGATGCCCATAACGACGGTCAAATAGGGTGAAAATTTTTCTCAGTTGGCCCCAAGCCTTCGAAAAACGTTCTTTGACAACATAAATAGCAT
>JACQWO010000039.1 GCA_016209225.1 Desulfobacterales bacterium | reverse complement strand
CACCTTACCAGAGAATCATGGAATCTCCTCTTATCCAAGAACCCGTTAAACTCTCCCTTTCCAAACAACTTGAAAACTTGAACCCTTTTATGCTAAGAAAAAACATGGAAACTAAACTTAAAAATGTCTTCCATCTTATTTACTCCAGGTAACATCTCTCATGAGTCAATGTTACCCTGCTTCCTCCCTCTTCGGTAACATTTTATTATGAGGCAACTGGATAGTGCCCAGTTATAGGTTGTCAGTGGTCAGTCGTATAGGTATGTCAAGGGTTAGATGAGGTGTAAGGTTGTTGGCTATGGATTTGGTGTCTGAAGAACCTTAGAAACCCTATCCTGTATCCTCTTTAGTTCACCTTCATTATAGAGTTTTACATGCTTAAGTTTAGGTTCTAGGGGATCAGATGGGTTAAAGTTCTGGATTGTAAGTTTGTCTGCTCTAGCTAGCTGCTTTGCCAATTCTATGATATCATCTTCCTTAAGTAAACCAGGAACGATGGTAACTCTGAATTCATAGGGGACTGTCCCCCCTTTCAGGAGAGATATGCTTTCTCTTATATCCTTTAAATTGACTGGAACCCCCGCGCACTTGGAATATCTGGTTTCATCTAAAGGAGCTTTGACATCCATAGATACATGGTCGATTAATTTATTGCTTATTAAGTCTCTCAAGACATTAGGGTTTGTTCCATTAGTATCGAGTTTTATGAGGAAATTTTGAGCCCTGAACTTACCGATAAACTCTGGAAGATAGGGGTGTAAGGTAGGTTCTCCTCCTGTTATGCAGACACCATCAATCCATCCCTTAAACTCATTTAAGCGGGTTAAAACAAATTCTATAGGGATAGTTTCGTACTTCTCAGGGTTTAAAACAATGCCATGATTATGACAGTAAGGGCATCGGAAGTTACAGTAAGGTAGAAATATTACAGAAGCAATCTTGCCTGGCCAGTCTACGAAGGAAGTTTCTAAGAATCCTTTAATTTGAGTCAATGTCTTTGACTGTTCATTCTCTCTTAGCTTTTAAGAGAGTTTATTCCTTTGGATGGAGTTCTGCCCGATTTAATCTTTAATCCCTTCTGAACCATGAAAGATAGATGCTTAAGCTGGAATGGCTTTGGGATACAGGCAAAGGCTCCCTTATCCTTAAGATATTCTTCCATATTGCTAATTGGTGATCCTGTTATAACCAGAGCAGTCATTTTAAGATTACTTTGGTAAACCCAATCGAGAAGTTCCGCCCCACCCATATTGGGCATTACAAGATCAGTAATCAGTAAGTCATAAGAGTTGTTCTGTAATTTTTTAAGAGCAACTATCCCATCCTCGGCAGTGGCTACTGAATAACCTTCCATAGTCAGAAGGGTATAGATTGCCTCTCTAATACTCTGTTCATCATCCACGACTAGAATCTTATGTGAGTTTTTTGTAGCCATTGTTTACTGCCAATTTATCCCATTAGATGATTATTATTTTTAATGGAATTTATTGATGTTGGTTTATAAGTTTTTGAATATCTTGAACTGTGGGCACATCTCCTCTGAAATCAGCGATATGGTTCTCCTCTTCGTCTTCTATAATCAGGGTTGGTGTTGCCATAACGCTGTAATATGCCCCCTCTGCTAATCCATCCAGAGTGTCCAAGTTATAATTTGTTACATTGACCCCCTCTTTTTTTAATATAATTCCCATATTCTTTGCAGCAGGGCACTTAGGGCAGTTAGACTTCCAAAATATCTTTACTGATCCCATAGATATTAATGTTCCTCCTTTCTTTTATTTTCTTTAACTTGACAGTATAGAGATTTCCTTTCTAGACACAGGTGAATAGAGTTGTTTGATTGGTTTCATTGGTTCAACGTTAAAACTTATCTTAACAAGTCAGTAAGGGAGGACGTCAATAGACGTTAATCAGAACTAACCGAACAAATATAACCAATAAAACCAATAGAACTAATTAAAAGCTAAGGAAAATTTTTACCGTAAGTTAATAACATCTGACTTTCTCTCCTGTAAGAAACCATGGTTTCTAAACCTATCGTTGAGTTCTCCCATCTTACCTTTGTTCCAACTTGAAGTCTTCGTAAAATAACCCGTGATCCTTGTAATACCTTCTACCTCGTGGGAACCACAATAGGTGCAGTTTTCGCTTAATCCTCTGGCAGTTTTGCCACAGGATATGCAGGTTGTAAACTCAGGAGAAAACGCTATCTGATCATTTAGGGTGCCTCTAAAAGTTTTTATAACAAAATTTGTCAACGACTCCTTTGATGGCTTTGCCTCGCCAAGCCATATATGGGTTAATGATCCTGCCTCTATTAGTGGATGAAAGAGGCCTTCCTTTCTGACCCGTTCAATTGGATTAACTCGTAACGAGACAGGAAGATACGTGGAATTTGTGTAATAAACCTCACCTTTTGATATGTCTCCTTTGACTATGTGACCTGATTCCGGTGAATGGTATTTTAGGTCCAATTTAGCAAACCGATAAGCAGTACTTTCTGCAGGTGATTGCTCAAGGACAAATCTCATTCCGTGTTTTTTGCTGAACTTATCGGCCAATAACTTCATATGGGCGATTATTTTTAAGCCAAATTTCAAAGAAGCCTTAGAATATTGCAATTCCTCACCTGTGTGAATCTCGATCAGTTCATTCAATCCTAACATCCCAATTAAATAAGTAGCTCTATGCATTCTTAAATAGGGAGAGCCATCCTTGTCCATAGTAAGTAAGGCTAAAGGACCTTTTTCTCCAAGGGACAGTAATTTTTCTATAAAAGCCTTCTTTTGGAGATGTGCCTGTACTGCCATTTCCATGAATTGAGATATATTGGAGTATAATTTGGTATCATCTCCTTTTGCCAGATATCCCATCCTAGGTAGGTTTAAGGTTATGTTTTGAAGAGCAGTATATCTCATCTTCCAGGGTTCTTTAGCATCCTCAAGATCAGAGGTCTCCAGTTTGAAGCTTAACCGACAGCATTCCGAAATCTTGGCTGTATTACCCCTGTCAAATACAAAGTAGGTATTTCCTTTTTCACTTGCAACATCACATATATGATCTAGAAATGCTTCATGACCAGGTGTCTGAAATAACTTTTCTGTAATATGGACTAGGGGCTTCGGGAAGAAGAAAGGTCTGCCAACCCCATCCCCTTCCTTAAATACATCAAAGAGCAACCACACGAACCTCTGGGACTCTTCTAGATAGTATCCATAAGGTTTGCCAGTATAGGTACCACCAGGACCAATAGCAGGAACATCCTCGAAATGTTTAGGAACTTCCCAGTATAAGTTGATATCTGTGAAGATTGCCTGCCCTCCTCGAGCCACTGCCTGCTGGGAAAACTCAAAGATGAGCATCTGGGCTAGCTGTTTTACCTCTGCATCACTTAATCCTTCTAAATAAGGGGCAAAGAACAGATTAACAGCATCCCATCCGATAGCACCGGCAAAATGGCTTTGTAGTGCAGCAGCAAACTTCACCATATGGGCTAGCAGGACCTCTGGATGCTTTGCAGGTTTTGCTATAGAGAGGGAGTTGGGAAGATTTAAACCGAATTTTTTGATATACTCCAGGGACTGTCCTGAACAATAAGGACGATCAATAAACCCCAAATCATGGATGTGCATATCTCCCCGCATATGGGCATCCCCTATCTCTTGTGAAAAGACGTTAAGCAGGGCATATTCCTTTTTAATCACTTCTGCTAAAGTCAAATTTGTAGCTTCAGGGCCATGGGGTACATTGGCATTCTCTTTGTTGGGATGGAGGATGAGCTGATCTACGTCATAAAGAGGAACCCCTAACCGGGTGTGCATCTTCCGCGCCTGCTCTAATCCCCTTTCGATGAGTTTGGCATCTACCAATTCCCTTATAAGAGGGGCTGTAACAACTGTGATCTTGGAATCAATAATCTGCCTTTCTACTTCTTTACTGATCTCTTCTGCAGTATCAATATCTATATAAGTTTCTCTTACCAGGGCATCGACAATTCGTTGCCTGTTCCAGACTAAAATGTCCTCTTTAGAGGTACGGACAAACAGTGCCATATCAGTGGTTTCTTCGTCAGTTTTTATCCTTCTATTTTTAAAATCAACCTCTTTTAAGGTGTTCATAAGATGTCTCCAAACGTAGTGATACAGGGCTTACCCTCAGGTTTTTAGGCTATTTGTAGCTTATGTTGTATGAGTTGAGGTATATACCACAATATATAGTATGTCAAGAAAAAAAATGAATAAATCACAAAAAAATATTTATAAAAAGGGATCATCTTCAAATTAGTTGAAGAAAAGTAGGGGAATATTTTGTGATTTCAAATGCCAGTATGGTGTTCCCAGATTTTCTCCTACTCTTTACGCTAGCGGCTGATTTTTGCGTTAGCATAAAATATTTATTGACTAAAGGTATATTTAAGGTATAATAATTATACTATGGAGTTTGAGTTCGACCCCAAGAAAAGTGAAAGCAACAAGCAGAAACACGGTATTGATTTTTATGAAGCCCAGGAGTTATGGGATGATCCAGACTTTATTGATATTCCAGTAAAAACCAGTGACGAACCAAGATTTCTGGTAATCGGAAAGGTTTCAGGAAAGCACTGGTCAGGAGTTATTACATACCGGACTGAAAAGATAAGAATTATTTCAGTACGCCGATCCAGAAAAGAGGAGGTTGATATATATGAAAGCTCGTGAGTTTGATAAGAAATTTGATGAAGGCGAGGATATTTCCAAATACCTTGATATATCAAAAGCAAGGAGACCTGAGCAAGAGCAGAAAAGAGTAAATGTAGATTTCCCTTTGTGGATGATCCACTTATTGGATAAAGAAGCAAGACGTTTGGGTGTGCCTCGACAATCCATCATCAAAGTTTGGGTAGCCGAGCGTCTTGAAAAGGCATCCTGAATAATTCCGATTCTAACAATCAAATCCAGCGGATGGCTTACAGCCACCGCTGATTTCAGTTGTTCTCCCCTCGCTCCGCTCGGGGAGAATGCGGCAGTTGAGCAGCGAACTCCTGAACCTCCCCTCCGCTCCGCTGCGGGGAGAACCAGGAGTTCGAGACAGATTGCCCCTCCGGGGCACTGCTCAACTGCCGCATTGTGTTGGAAACGCATTACGGGAACATTTAACAAAGGATAAATAATGTCATTCGCTAAACCGTCAGACTCAATACAAATGAGCCTATTCCCTCGATCAAAATCGGATACTAAGATTGCTGATTTTGTGACTCCAAAAACTTATACCGGCTTGGCTGGTTTTCATAAATACTGGGGAAAGAAACCAATAGAAAGCCTATGTTACCTTATTGAAAAATGCACCAAAGAAGGGGATATAGTAATGGATCCCTTCCTTGGTTCTGGTCTGATATCGTTGGAGTGCTTACTTCGTAATAGGCGTTTTGTCGGAATTGATATCAATCCGTTTTCAGTCGAACACGCATCCCTCCTGCTAAACCTTCCTTCCCGCCAAGAATACTATCAGGCATTGATCGAAATTGAAAATTCTGTTGCTAAGAAAATCAGAGACACCTATCGGACATCTGAAGGGAAAATTGCATCTCATTATCTTTGGGAAGGAAATGAACTCGTCACTGTGTGGGTCAAACCTGAAACGGGTCGGAGTCGAATTGAACTGGAACCATCTATCCTAGACTTAAATTCATACTCAACATACAAAGATTACAAACCTCTGTATTTCAGGAATCTCAGATTTTTCACTAATTCTAGGATTAACGTTAAGCCGACTATGACGGTCAGTGATATTTTCACTGGTCGAGCAATGCGTAATATCGATTTACTTATTGAATCATTTTCCGATTATCCAGCACGTTTGAAACGAGCACTTCTTCTTACGCTAACATCTTCGGCTGGTCAGATGTCAAACATGGTTTTTGCCATCAAAAACCGAAGCAAAGGCAAGAAGAATGGGAACGGCAGCAAAATTGAGGTTGGTAGTTGGGTTATTGGTTTTTGGTTGCCTGATACGCATTTTGAAATCAACGTATGGAACTGCTTCAACAATCGGGCGAACAAACTACTAAAGGCACTACCAGTCATGAGACAAGCCGCCTATACAGTCTCAAACGATCCCATGACTGTTGACGCTCCGGGTTGCGAAGCATGGCTTATCAACTCGGACTGTAGATCAGCACTCAAAAAAATGCCCTCTCAATCAGTATCTTTCATTTGTACTGACCCTCCCCATAGTGACCGAGTCCCTTATCTTGAGCTAAGTGAGTTGTGGAATTCCTTGCTAGGTTATACCGTTGACTTTGAGAGAGAGAGATCGTTGTTTCTAATGCAAAGGAACGTCAGAAATCAAAGATTAACTATAATTCAGAGATGACTGAGTTTTTTTTGGAAATATCTAGGGTTCTCAAACCAAATGGATACATAGCATTGTATTTTAATGCGCGTGATGATGAAAGCTGGCAATATCTGAAAAGCATCGAAAAAACATCTGGTACACTAAAATTTATAGGATGCTTCCCAATGACTTACTCAGCTACTTCAGTTGTGCAAGATAACCGGAAAGGGGCCATGAAGAGCGACTACATTATTATTTATCAAAAGGGGCAATCCAACTCTGAACATATATTGAGACCTTTGCACAACCTTCCCCCAACGGTTAAAAAATATCATACCTAAATGCAAGAACAAAAAGTAACAAGTCAGTCATCAAAATATCTTAGAAACACAGTAAAAAAAGCGCCTGAAAATTGCAATAACTATTTAATATTACTTGACATTAATATGTTTATATGTCATATTTCTTCCAATTTTAAATCACTTTCCGGAGGGAGAAATGGCATACAAACAGTTTGATAGAACTATGAGTTTTGCTGAGCTGGCACTTGCAAGTTCCATGGAAAAGAACCGGAGCCTGGACCTGATGAACAACATCAATGCTGTTGTTGACTGGTCACAGATAGAAGATCTTCTCATAAAATACTACAGGATCGGTAAAAGCAAAGAAGGCGCTGATGCATATTCACCACTCTTGCTCTTAAAATGCCTGTTGCTCCAGAAGTGGTTCCGTATCCCCTCCGATCCTGAGTTGGAGACCCAGATCAATGATAGAATATCTTTCAAGAAGTTTCTTGGATTGCCTTTTGATATGCCGTCTCCCGATCATTCAACGTTCTCAAGGTTCAGAAAGAGATTATCCAAAAAGGCGATGATAAAGATCAATAACGAAGTACTCCTTCAGTTTTCCCATCAGGGATTGTCCATCAATGAGGGAGTTGCTATTGATGCAAGATTAGTACAATCGGCCAGTCGTCCCATAGGTAAAGAGAAGATAAAAGAAGAAAGAGAAAAGAGGGCAACTTCCGAAGGAAACAAAGATAAGAACGGGGAACCACTAAAATTCTCCCGGGATATGGAATCGGACTGGACTGTCAAGAATGACAAACCTCACTATGGTATCAAAGAACATGCCTCTGTTGATATCAATCACGGCTTTATATTGGCAACCACCATGACACCAGCATCTCATCATGATTCGCCCTACCTTCCTTACTGTACTGTAGCGAGTTGTCATACCGATAAACCCATCAAGAAGGTCTATGCCGACAAGGGATATTATGGGAAACCTAACAGGGCATTTCTTCATCTCAACCATATTGAAGACGGCATCATGAGAAAGGATACAACCACAGCAAAACTGACGGCCTATGAGAAAGAGCGGAACAAACTGATATCAAAAAAACGTTATATCGTTGAACAGTATTTTGGTTTAAGCCACTTACATGACGGTGCATTCAGAGCACGATTTACCACCATTGCAAAGAACATCTGGGATGCCATGTGTCGGCAGCTTGCGTTTAACTTATTCAGAGGATCGAAAATCATACCGGCACTTACATAAACTAAGGGTGAGGTGTGTCTGGGTATCAAAATAGAACCAAGACACCTCATAATAATCAATTTTACGGTGAGAAATGCTTCGAAAAAAGAGATTCCGATCATATCAAGACACGATTGATAGAAATAAACTCCTCTGATTTTTTAAAATTCGACAGAAAACATGAACCTTAAACAGTTAAGGGAAAATTCAAAGGTCTTAGTACATTATGATGAAGAAGTAGATGCTCTATACCTTAAGCTTGGTGATCAAAAGCCAGATGGGGTTATTGAAATCGCAGAAGGTGTAAATATTGATACCACAACTGATGGAAAACTTACCGGTATTGAAATACTCAAAGTATCCAAAAAAATCAATATTGACACTATCTTGTCCTATACTCTTGAATTAGATCAAGGCATATTGACAAAAGGCAGACATTGACCTATAATGATAACATGAAATATTTAAATTGGAGTTCCGACAAAAACGAAATATTGAAGGCTAAGCGCGGGGTTTCCTTCGAGCAAATTGCTTTTTTAATCGAATCAGGTCATATACTGGGAATCGAAGAAAACCCAGGACGACCTGATCAAAAAATCTATGTTTTGGAAATTGAAGGCTATGCCGTTATTGTACCTTTTGTGGAAAAAGATAATGAGATTTTTCTTAAAACGGCCTTTCCAAGTCGGAAATATACAAAGCGTTATGGCCTAAAGGGGGAATTATGAAAAAAATAAATACGAAAGCATTTGATCCTATTGATAAAGAAGAAAATGAGTTGATGGAATCAATCGAGCATGACGAATGGAAGCCTGTTAAAAATATGAAACAGGAAAAAGAAAAGGCCATAACAGCGGCCAGAAATACTCTGAAAAAAGATAAACGAATCAATCTCCGGCTGAGTCAAAAGGACTATCATCAAATCCAGATAAAAGCTATTGAAGAAGGTATTCCTTATCAAACATTTATTTCAAGTATTATTCATAAATATTTGAATGGTTCCTTAACTCCGAAAGCATAAATTGGAACAGAACCTTTCATTCAAGATTGACGGGCAGGAACGGGCGGTTTTTCAGTAAACATGTTCGAGAATTCGGGGCGGGGAATTCGGGGGACAAATTCGGGGGACAGACAAATTCGGGGGACACAATACTTAATTCTTCAAAATAGTTTGTGGTCTCATATTTAGTAAGTGTAATAATATTAGCAAGTTCGCCTAACCAGTCACTACCTTTAGGCAAAAAGAGTCAAGTAAAGATTTAGCTTCTCCTTAATATCCTTAAGAGTATGAGGAGGACGCGCTGAAACTCCGCATTAGGCAAGGACAGGTTGACCTGCTAATAATGAAGGGAACAATGATTGAAACAGAAGTCACGTACACTTTGACCCACGGCGGGAAATTCTATATTATTGAGCATGTGCCAGCCCGTGTATGTAGGAAGACTGAAGAGCAATTCTTTTCCCCTGATACCGTGGAGCATCTCCAAGATTTGATCAAGGGGGGGGGAAGCCAGCCAGAGTGATTGAGTCCCCCTGTTTACGAATACGCATGAACGATGCCGAACACTTGTAATGCCTCCCGTTGAGCCTGTCGAAAAAGGCTGTAATTCTTACACTTAATAGAGAATATACACATGAAATATACGCTGATCTGTGGTATTATCCAGTAGACAACGACTTATACATAAGGAGAACCACAGATGGCGCGATACAAGCAT
>JACQWO010000038.1 GCA_016209225.1 Desulfobacterales bacterium | reverse complement strand
CACCTTACCAGAGAATCATGGAATCTCCTCTTATCCAAGAACCCGTTAAACTCTCCCTTTCCAAACAACTTGAAAACTTGAACCCTTTTATGCTAAGAAAAAACATGGAAACTAAACTTAAAAATGTCTTCCATCTTATTTGCTCCAGGTAACATCTTTCATGAGTCAATGTTACCCCCGCTTCCTCCCTCTTCGGTAACATTTTATTATGAGGCAACAGGGCAGCAACTTTTGTTGTTGACTATTGTCTTCCTTCTTTGGTAGCATTATGCATTGTTTCCTTTCATGTTAACTGATTCTTTGTAACTATTCAGCCACTAAGACACCAAGGCACTAAAGTTAAACTATTCTTATCATCTATTTAAAAAAACACTTGAATCCTTGAACCCTCGAATCCTGGGCCACTTTCTCCCAAAATAGGAAAAAATATGAAGCATATTGTACTCGGTACGGCTGGTCATATTGACCACGGCAAAACATCACTAATAAAAACTCTTACAGGAGTTGACACAGATCGTCTAAAAGAAGAGAAGCTTAGAGGGATAACTATTGAGCTGGGGTTTGCCCCACTGACATTACCCAGCGGAGAAAGAATTGGAATAGTAGATGTTCCTGGTCATGAGAGGTTTATAAAGAATATGGTGGCGGGCGTTGGTGGGATTGATATAGTACTCTTCACTATTGCTGCCGATGAAGGAATTATGCCTCAAACAAGGGAACATTTTGAAATTTGCAGCCTT
The DNA here is from genome assembly GCA_016209225.1 of Desulfobacterales bacterium. Classification (GTDB taxonomy): domain Bacteria; phylum Desulfobacterota; class UBA8473; order UBA8473; family UBA8473; genus UBA8473. The sequence continues at coordinate 2,178 of JACQWO010000038.1, read as the reverse complement.
TTGAGGATAAAAAATGGACTTATAGCTATAACGAAGACTGACTTAGTAGATGAAGAATGGCTGGAGATGGTCAAAGGAGATATCGAAGAATTTGTAAAGGGAACCTTCCTAGAAGGTTCTCCAATGATACCAGTCTCGTCTGTTACCGGCGAAGGGATTCCCCTGCTGTTAGCTGAACTGGATAATTTGTCCGACAAGGTCGAAGAAAAATCGTCTGAAGGTCCGTTGAGAGTGCCAATAGACCGTGTATTCACCATGAAGGGGTTTGGTACCGTTATTACCGGCACCCTGTATTCCGGAAGCCTGTCAGTTGGGCAAACGGTAGAGATTCTTCCCTCAGGAATAGAGACAAAGGTCAGGGGCGTTCAAGTCCATAATGAGGGGGTAGAAAATGCCACGGCAGGGCTCAGAACAGCGTTGAATCTGCATGGGATTGACAAATTTTCTATTAAGAGAGGAGAGGTTATAACTTCTCCTGGTACGATAGCTCCAACCTCTCTAATAGATGTTTATTTAGAGCACCTATCCAGTGCCCCCAAGCCACTTAAAAACAGAACAAAAGTGAAATTCCATACAGGGACCAGTGAAATTGTTGCTAATGTAATTTTTTTTGATAGAGATAAGCTTCCTCCCGGGGAAGCTGCTTTTGCTCGGTTAAAAATGGAAACCCCTGCTATAACTATGCATAAAGACAGGTTTATTATAAGTAAAAAGGATATAATAAAAACCCATGTTTACAACTCCGGGTTCAAGGGATTGAGTGTACAAGAGTTACAAATGAGGATTGATATAGGTCCTTCTATGCTATCAACCCTGTTGGAGGGTTTAATGACCAATAGGGAACTGATTCAATTCGACAAGGACACCGTAAAGGTAGTCCATCAAGGTGTCTATGACAATCTAAAAGAGATGATGATAGATCAGATAAAAGGGTATCATATAGCTTATCCTATGAAGGAAGGGATATCAAAAGAGGAACTGAAGACCAAATTGCCTAAGAACGTAAATGCAAAACTGTTTAATAAGGCTATAGTTGAACTTACCAAACTTGATAAGATAACGGGAGTAAAAGACAAGTTCCGACTTTCCGATTATTCAATATCATTGAAAGGATCCCAAAAGGAAATTCAAGAAAAGATTGTGGACATTTACTCTAAAGAAAAACTATCACCCCCCACATACAAGGAACTGGTGGACAGGTTAGCCGCCGACGCATCAGAGGTAAAGGCTGTATTGGATATGCTGGTCGAAAAGGAAACGCTGGTAAAGATAAAAGAAGAATTTTACTTCCATAGTGACGCTGTTGCCAAATTAAAAGAGGATTTAGTGGCTTTTCTCAGAGAGAATAAAGAGGTTGCCATATCTCAATTCAAGGACATTACAAAAGCATCACGAAAATACTCTACACCTTTAATCGAGTATTTTGATAAGATAAGGGTCACCATCAGAGTAGGCGACAAGAGGATTTTGAGGGAAAGCTCTATGTGATGTTTCAGAAAATCGGCGAGAATTGAAATGTTAGCTTAGGGGAAGGAGACCTTATGGGTACTATTGAAGAAGTTATACTAGATAAACTGAAGAAAGCGGTAGCCGAGCGTTTCCCTCTTAGTAAAATTATTCTGTTTGGCTCCCGAGCACGAGGGGTCGCTGACTCTAAATCTGATCTGGACGTACTCGTGATCCTGGAAACTGATGTAGATATGCAGGTGGAGGACTATGTGAGCGATTGCGCTTGGGAAGCTGGCTTTGAGTATGGCATCGTTGTTGCTCCTATTACTGTTTCCCGAAAAGAGTGGGAAGTGGGGCCAGAGCGTAGTTCACTGCTCGCTTTGGCAGTAAAAGCAGAGGGGGTAGCAATATGAAACAAGATGATACCCGTGAACTTGTCCGCCATCGTATTGAACAAGCCCTTACTGCCCTGGAAGACGCTCGCTTCCTATTGGACGGAAAACGAAGCCCCCAGAGTATTGTTAACCGTGCATATTACGCCATGTTTTATGCTGCACTTGCTTTATTGCAGAGCATAAGCAAAGTACCGTCAAGAGTAAATAGAATTGTCCGCTTTTGTAGCAAATGAATTGTCCGCTTTTTCTGTCCTTCAAAGTTGCCTTTTTGGAACAGGAGGTGAGCGGCGGATGTTCGCTTCCCTCACCAGTTATTCTTGTGCAGGAGTTATCC
>JACQWO010000037.1 GCA_016209225.1 Desulfobacterales bacterium | reverse complement strand
TACTTTCCCAATGCCGAGGATTTCCTGGATATATTTTCTTTCAATTTCATGTTTGAGGTACCGTCCCAAAAGGTTTTGAACCTGATCATCAGTAAATTTTTTGTGTATTTGAACCATAGCCTTGAACCTCCGTTTTTGGTCCAAGGCTACAACACTTCAGGTGTTCACTTTTCAAGTTTAAATTACAATTTTGAAAAAAATACTTGACAAATTCATTCTTATGTTTTATATTTTAGTAGTAGCTTAATTGCTTAATTAACAAGGGGACATAACCATATGAGATCAGAGCCTTCCGAGATGTTTAAAGTGCTGGCTGTGGACACACGGGTAAAAATAATTGAACTCCTGAAATCGAAAGGGCCCATTGGCGCTAAGAACATTGCAGAATTAGTAGGTATAACACCTGCTGCCGTATCACAACATCTGAAAATTTTAAGGCACGCAGGTCTTGTTAGGAGTGAAAGAAATGGGTACTGGATACCCTATTCAATAGACGAAAAAGCTTTGGAAAACTGTCGAGATGTCTTGAATGAAGTCTGCACATGCGGCTGCCGAGAAACAGGTAATTCTGGAGAGAAAGAATTGAGTGACTCAAATCTGGAATCCCTTGAGAGATACGAGAAGGAGTTGCAAAATGAGCTTATAACTGTCCGAGAAAGAATTAAAAAAATTGAAAAAAATAAGGGGAAGTAAATTTTTTTGTGTTTATATTTAAGTATATACTTAAATACTTATTTGATTTTTTTGTTCTTGGTAAGCAAACCCATACCACATCGAATTCTACAGAAAGGAGGTGATGAAAGATGTGTCAAACCGGAGGAAGCCAAAGATCTTTTGGAGCTTTGAAATGCAACTGCGGTTGTTGTGGTTGCGGATGCGGTACATTCTCCCGACGCTTTATCTCTGCAAAAGAGGAACAGGAACAGTTGGAAGGATACAGAGACCAACTGAAAAAGGAACTCGCAGGCGTGGAAGATTGTATCAAGGAACTTAAAGGCAAGTAGCCCAGGCTCCGTCCGAGAAGGGGGTGGGGGTATATAATAAAGCTCCCTCCCCCTTGCTTTAATATCACAACTAATAAAATGGAGGTGCAAAATGAATCTACTAATATTAAGTTTAAGTCACTTTCTCCACCTTTTAGCAACAGTAGTTTGGATTGGCGGAATTGTGATGATTCTCTTCGTGATACTCCCTGTCGCAAGAGGTGCCTTAGAATCAGCACCTATGGTAGGTAAGCTAATGAAAGAGATAACTAAACGATTCACCCCTATGGCTAATGTCAGTATACTTGTATTGATCGTCACTGGCATTTTCATTCTTCAGCATGAGGAAAACTTTACAGGTTTTTCAGATTTAAAAAACCTCTGGAACATTATTCTGTTTTTAAAACACTTCCTTGTAGCCGTAATGATCCTTATACACTTTTACAGAGGCTTGATATTGACTCCCAAGATAGGAAGGTTATCTGTCCAAACTAATGAATTACCAGAGCCATCTTCCTTATCTTCTAAGATAGCAAGGTTACAAAGATTTTCATTAAATCTTGTCAAAATCAATCTTGCTTTAGGGCTTATAGTTCTTTTGTTAACTGGAATCTCGTCATCTCTATAATTGGCTATAAATATAATTTATTGACAGCTAGATATATACACTGTTATATAATATTTTGATATTAGCATAGAATGGTAGCCATACAAGAGAATGAGCGAAAGGGAAAAAGGAGCCCTACGAGAAATGATGAATGACATGATGAGAACTGTTTTTTATCCTCGAAAGTTGGCGGTAATAGGTGTCTCTGAATCGAGAGATAACATGGGTAAAAACATTGTTCAGAATCTTCTGGACCATCACTTTCAGGGTGAGGTATTCCCTGTTGGGCCAAAAGGGGGTAATATATCTGGGTTAAAGATATATCCCTCTGTTATGGATATCGCAGATGAGATAGACTTTGCAGCTATAATTACCCCTGCCGTAACTGTACCGGAGCTGGTTGGCCAATGTGGCAAGAAGGGGGCCCGGGCTATATACATAGCTACCGGCGGGTTCAGAGAATTCAAAAGAGAGAATGTTGACCTGGAGGCAGAGATTTTAAGCCAGGCCGGAAAATATGGTGTCAGATTGATTGGTCCTAACTGCATAGGAGTGATAAACAGTGAGATAGGCCTCTGTTTGCCCTTCCAGCCATTGCCTCAATTAAAGATCGGCCCAATATCAATTCTGTCCCAGAGCGGAGGCGTGGCAAATAGCTATCTTACGCATCTCTTTCAAGAAAACATAGGAATTAACAAATGGGTGAGTATGGGGAACAAACTGGATCTGGAAGAGACAGACTTTTTGTCTTATCTGATAGAAGACCCATGGACCCAGGTTATCTGCATCCATTCAGAGGGTTTGAACAAAGGAAGGAAACTATTAGAGCTGGCACAATCATCTTCCAAACCTATCATATTGCATAAGGTCAACAGGTTTGAGACTACTGCTCAAGTTGCCGATTCTCATACGGCAGCAATAGCAAATGATAACCGGATTATTGATGCTATATGCTTGCAGGGCGGGATTATCAGAGCTGAAACCATACAAAACGCTGTAAATTACGCAAAGGTATTCTTATTGCCAAAGCTTACGGGAAATCGACTGGCAGTAATCACCCGTTCAGGGGGGCACGGTGTAATAGCCGCTGACTTCTGCGCTGAATATGGTTTTGAGATGCCCCCGTATGAAGATGATTATCTGAAAAAAGTTCAGGAATTCTTCCGGGCCAAGGTAATAAAGACCGCCAATCCCCTGGATTTAGGTGACCTGTGGAACTTTGAATCCTACAGATATATACTGGAAAACGCTTTAAGACAGGAACAGTTTGATGGCATGCTCTTTGTGTTTACGGATAATCTTCGTCTTAGTCATAACATCCTGGTAGATACAGCGACTTTTCTGTCAGAATTGATAAAACGCTACAGCAAACCCATTGCCTTTGTCCTTCAGGGGTGGAAAGAAAGAGTTGACAGGTTAAAGGAGAGTGTCTCTTTTCCCGTGTTTTCCGAGATAGATGAAGCGGTTGAAGCTATGGCAATTTCTCGGGACTTTTGCCGAAAAAAGGGTTGCAATTTATAAACTTTTTAAAAGGTAACGGTTTGCCAGAGGATTATCAAGGTAATAAAAACGGAACGATAGCCCTCATGGGATCAGGCGAGATGACCAGTTCCATGGTGAGGGTTCATAAGGAAATCCTGGATAGAATCGAGGAAAGACCTATAAGGGCAGTATTTCTCGACACCCCGGCAGGGTTTCAACTCAATGCAGACATCTTATCACAGAAAGCAAGAGAGTATTTTAAAAAACACTTTCGGGTGAAGATGGAGCCGGTTTTATTCAAGGATTTTTCCAGAGCGACCCCCCTTGAGGTGAAAGAGGCGGCACATACGATAATGAACGCCCACTTTATCTTTTCAGGTCCTGGCAGTCCTACGTATGCCCTTAAAAACTGGTTGGGAAACCCTGTAGGAGACGCTATCAAAAAAAGTCTTTATAGAGGCAGCCATCTCGTTTTTGCAAGCGCTGCATCCCTTTGTGTGGGGAAATATTCCATGCCTGTATACGAAATTTATAAGGTGGGTGAAGACCCCTTTTGGGTGAACGGGCTTAACTTACTCGGGGATCTGGGATTGAATCTTGCCGTTATCCCTCATTGGAACAACGCTGAGGGAGAAAATCATGATACCAGGTTTTGTTATATGGGTACTCCCAGACTCAAGGTATTGGAGAACCAGTTGCCTGATTTAACCATCATAATAGGCATAGATGAACACACGGCAGGTATCTTTGACTTGGGTGAAGAGAGATGCTCTGTGAAAGGGGTGGGACAGATCGTTATTCGAAAAAAGGGGGGCGATAAAATCTTCCCCAATGGTTCGACTTTTGGATTCGATGAATTAGCCCCATCCGGAGAAAGAAGTAAACAGGCAAAAGGGTTCCCTTCCTTAGTATCGACCCGTGAACCTTTATTGACAAAAATTTCAGAATTAGAAGAGAAGTTCCTCCAAACCTTGAATGATAGAGGAGACATTGCTTCTGCCATGTTGATCCCTGAGGAGCTCTTGAAACACATTCATAAAGCGAAAGAAAAGGGAGAGACATCTGATACGCTCTTAAATGCCTATGAAAGACTGGCAGATATGCAAATGAAGATGGTGAATCAAGCTGTAAAGGCATCAAAAAAAGACACGCATCTATTATCTTCTTTGATGGAATTGCTGATAACAGTTAGAAATGAATTGAGAGAAAAAGAGAAGTGGGAAATGGCAGATAAGATAAGAGAAGAAATGGCCCGACTTGGCATAATCTTAGAGGACATCAAAAAGAAGACCCGACGGAAAACTCATGGGGCTACCCAATCCTCTCCGAAGTAGAGGGGAAGCTCTCCGCAACAAATCGGCCCAACATTAACGTTCCATCCTGTAAGCCGCTCTATCTCCCGATTTAGAGACTTGGCAAATCCAGGTATGATCATCTCCTTATGATCGAGCCTTTCACTCATGTTGTTATCTAAAATCGTGTCCTTAATGCGCTCTGCAGTAAACGTCTTAAAAATCACTGCCATATCCATCGTGTCTCCGTTGGTATCGACAAACAACACATAAAAAGGTTTAATTGTTGTGGTGAGGATACCAGAAAGGGCCAATTGAGATAGCTCTGAATTGCCCGAGATGAGCAGAGAAGAGTTTTTGTCCGGCATATTGAATTCAATCAAGCCGGATTCTGCAGGGACGGGAAGCTGCATAAGCTCAATTTCCGGGATGATCCGATCAGCATTCAAAGCAGTACTGAATGCATAGGCCATATTCTTAGAGATATGAGGGCAAACTTCGGGTTTGATCCCGCCTGTTTTCAGCCTTTTTAGTAACTCTTTGCAGCTATCAAGGCCGCACTCCTTGCAGTCGGTTTGAGGTAAGTACTTATAAAAGTCGATTTGATCAAAATATAGGTTGGCTTTTAACATATTCTGACTCCTGCCCGCCCTGGTGCTTTTGCTAAATATTAGACCAGGACTGTGCAATGAATAAAACTAAATCTGAAATTATACTCACAATAAACCAGGTCTGGGCCAGGGAATTCTGGCTACTGGCTCCTGAATAGTTACAACCAATATAACAAACTTGTATAGAATTCAATGAAAAAGTGTTTATTTTGTTGGCTTGGGCTGTTTTTTATGTATTTAAGAAAATTCCTTTGGAGTGAAGATGGGCAGGATCATTAAATAGCTCACCGTTCACCGCTAAACCGTGAAAAGTAAATCTATGAACAGTCTGCTCTATCTCCTCATATATGAGAAAATCCTTGACACCACTGGGGTTTTAATCAATAATCAAGCCATACAAACCTCATCTGTATATCTTCTCCCCTTTGAGTAGAGATTTTCACCCTGTAAACTTAGAACCATATTCCATAGGATAAAGGGAAAGGTGGATGGTTATGGGGTAGTGACGGTCGGTAAACCCAGCGCTAACATGATAGTGCTGGGCAAAGATGTCTCTGGTATGATAGCGGTTTCCTTCCTTTATGACCCTCCGCTTGTTGTGAATGTAAAACCCTTGCGCCATAGTTTTGCTACCCATCTTTTAGAAGGTGGTACAGATTTAAGGTATATTCAAGAATTGCTTGGGCATAAGAATTCCAAGACGACTGAGATTTGCACTCATGTAAGTACAAAGAGTCTTGGCAAGATAAAGAGTTCTTTGGACAGTCTAAACTTAGAAAAGGAGGTGGTAAGTGACAAAAAGTTTCAGCCAGAATTGGGATAAACGAAACAGGTTCGTCTATAACCCCTAAAACAGGGGGATATACGAACCTATTACGCTTATGAACAAGTTAGATGAAATTGCGGCCATAATTAAAAAACCAAAGGAGTAATTATTTATGGAAATCGTTGAAAAAGCCATAGAGACCACAGCGACGATTAATGCCCAGTGTGAGCTAGTCCTGGATGAACCTTTGCCTGTTACCGGGCCTGCAAGGGTTCGTGTTATAGTTTTATTGTCAAGAGAAGCTGAATTAGATGAAAGAGAATGGCTTAGGGCAGCTCGTGCAAATCCAGCTTTTGATTTTTTAAAGGCACCGGAAGAGGATATTTACTCTCTTGCCGATGGGAGGCCATTTCATGATCAAAGGTAAGGTGGTGTTGGTTCCATTTCCTTTTGATGACTTTTCATCATCCAAAGTAAGACCAGCAGTATGTTTGACCAACCCTATCGGCCCACATCACCACGTTGTTTTGGCCTTTATCAGCAGCCAAACACTCAGCGATATTCTGGAAACAGACATACCGATAGATGCAACGGAAGTTGATTTTGCCTCAACTGGTTTACGAGTTTCCTCCGTTCTTCGACTGCACCGACTGATGACGGTAACCACCTCTTTTATTCAGCGGGAGTTAGGTGAGTTAACCCTCAGGATGCAAAACGAAGCAAATAATAAGTTAAGGAAATTATTTGACTTATTGTAATGGCCGCCACTTCATCTAACAACAGGCCAAAAGTAAAGGGCTTTCCGTTAAATGCTATCGCATTTCTTTTGGCCTTGAACGTTATGCGCTCAGTGGTCTCCTTAGAAACATGGTGAGGAAAGCGGATGACAATTAAAGAGATTCAGAATAGAATAAGGCAGAGGAAGTACAGATTCTCCGGTCATTCCGTGAAGCGAATGATCAAAAGAAACATGACCCGTCAAGAGGTGGAGAGTGCTATACTCACAGGAGAAATCATTGAAGAGTATCCTGACGATAAATATTCTCCGAGCTGTCTCGTTTACGGGAAAACCGAAGATGGAAGGGATTTGCATATTCAAGTATCACTTCCGCCAATTGTGGTAATTATTACAGTTTATGAACCAGACCCGGAAGAATGGGTCGACTGCAAGGTGAGGAGGTAAATATCATGAAGTGTGTATTCTGTGGAGGTAAAGTGGTAAAAAGCAAGGTTACCTTTACTTACGAAGAAGATGATAAGCATCTCATTATCGAACACGTTCCTGCAGAGGTATGCAAAAGATGCGGGGAAAAGATGTATTCTCCTGAAGTTACTGATGAACTTTTGCGCTTCGCCAGGAATGAATTCAAACCCGCAAGAAAAATTGAAGTGCCCGTGTATGATTTTGCTGCAAATCAGTGAGCGACCACCGACGCATAACAACAGGCCAAAAGCAAAAGGCATTGCTGAAATGCTACCGCACTTCTTTTGGCCTTGAACGTTAGCCGCTCAATACAGGCAAAGTAAATAATAGAGGTTAAAAAATTTATAATGCAGCATTAAACTGAAAGTGCTAGGAGGTAAAGATTATGATTTTCCATGTTGTACTTGAGCATGTCGAAGATGGGTGGATTGTTGCCGAATGCCCTGCGCTTCCGGGTTGCGTTTCTCAGGGGAAGGACGAAGAAGAAGCTATTGAGAATATCAAAGAAGCTATTACTGCTTGGTTATGGGCCGAAGACCAAAAAGCAATAAAAGAGTTTTCTCATAAACCCGAATACCAGCCTATTGTTGTGGCGGTGTAATTGTGGGCAGATTAGGAAATATTTCTGGTAAAGAAGCCGTGAAAGCGTTTCAGAAGGCGGGCTGGCAACCGATTGGTCAGCTCGGAAGTCATGTAGTAATGGTTAAACCTGGTATTCGCGTGAACCTGTCCATACCCCAACATAAGGAATTATCAATTGGTACGCTTCGCGCATTGATCAGGAATGCCGGTTTAACAGTAGAGCAGTTTCTGAAATTGTTATAGTCACACCGGCTGTGTTGAATGACTCTAAATGCTTGCCTGCATCGGCGGCTAACAACAGACCAAAAGTATGAAAATAAATGTTTCGCGCTTCTTTTGGCCTTGAACGTTATCTGCACATTGCAGACATATTTAAGGAACCCCAAAAAGGATATTGAAAGCCTGAATGACAGTAAGATTGAAATTAATCCCATATTTGGTATAATTATATGTCAAGCGAATAGGAGGTAATCATTATGAATACTGTAGAAGCAACATCTGAGGTGTTTTTGACAGCGTTTCGAGCTTTACCCAAAAAAGCAAGAGAGGCTGTGGTAGAAAAAATGCTCAGCGATGAAGAGTTTTTGGAAGATCTGGTAGATACGGTTATTATTGAACAACGCCGCAAAGAACCATCTCGTAATTTGGATGAATACCTTGCTCATAGAAGAAAAAAGGGCAAATAATGCCGTATACTGTCAAATTAAAAAGGTCAGCGGAAAAAGAAATAGATAATTTACCCACAAGAATCCACGATAAAGTCATAAATATTCTTCTTTCATTAAAAGAGAATCCGTCTCCCCGCAATTCTAAAAAGCTTCGTGGACATGAAGGTTACAGAATTAGGGTTGGAGATTATCGAATACTCTATCTTATTGATGAATCTGACAAAAATATAGAGATAATTTCTGTTGCTCATCGAAGAGAGGTTTACCGTTTTTAATGCCTGCAACGGCAGATAACACCGGCCAAAAGATTGACGTCCAAATGCTTCGCACTTCGCAAAGCCCGGGAACGTTATCGGAAATGACCGCAAACTAATTTTAAACGGGTGAAAGACACGTAATGCCTCCTTAGTTTACGGATGAGGGGTTATTGCGATAACAGTGATTTGATTTTTAT
>JACQWO010000052.1 GCA_016209225.1 Desulfobacterales bacterium | reverse complement strand
TCTGGAATTTGTACTTTCATATCAATAGCTTATAGCATAAATCCCAGATAAAAACAACTAAAATCCACAACTTTCTTCAGTTTTCAAAGAACAGTATCAATATTTACGCGGGTTTCATGCCGCATTTTTCAGGGGGAACTAATTAGGGTTTACAAAATTATGACATAATCATCATTCAACCATGCACTTACCTATACCTCAATTATCAGGTAAAATCCAGTCTTTTCTCTGCTACCATTTTGCTGCCATAACAAGCCAAAACAGTTGAGAACCGTCCATAATACCCTAAAGATCGTTGGCGCCTTCACCGAAATTTATTGTCTATATATTGTGACAGATTGCAAGGTTTCTACCATATATTGTATTTTTGTCTTGACTTTATCGATTTTCTTGCTATAAACCAAGAAAGACCTAGATATTAGTAAAATAACATTGTATTTTTTATTTGACAAAATCCAGTTGTTTGTATAAATAGTGATCAATTTGTAGATATACGTGGGCGATTAACTCAGCGGGAGAGTGCTACCTTCACACGGTAGAAGTCACTGGTTCGAACCCAGTATCGCCCACCAATAATTTTTCAGTGGCTCATGGAGAGCCTTGAAAAAGTATCCCTTTTCCAAAAGAAACATATTTTTAGAGGCCTCATACAGTAATGGCATTTTTTAGGACACAGAGGAGGATTAAAATCATGAAAACGAGAGGAGGGTTCTTATAGTGGCAGAACAAATTATTAAGGGTTTTACGCTGGAAAGCAGTGGCGATCCTTCCTTTTTACCAAAAGAGGAAGATACTATCCCAGAGGACGAACCTCCCAGTTCCGCCGGGGAGGCTCAAAGTGCAGCCGGTAAAAAGATTCAATCGAGGTCAAATCTAAGGCTTGTCTTCAGCAGGGAGGAAGATGATGATTCATGGAGAGGCCTTCTGGCACGAAGTATTACCAAGGCGGTAGACCTGCCGAAACATCTGTGTATGGATGCCATCACAGTCCACGATGTTACTCGCCGTTATCCTATGCGTATCAATCCCTATTATTTAGGTCTTATCAAGGAGATCAATGACCCTCTGTGGCTACAGGCAATTCCTGATTTCAAGGAACTCAATGACCCTCTTGGTTTTGAGGATCCCCTGAATGAAGAAGAACAGAGTCCTGTCCCTAACATAACCCATAGGTATCCAGACAGGGTTTTGTTTCTCGTTTCCAGCCAATGCGCGATGTATTGCCGCTTCTGTACAAGGAAGCGAAAAGTTGGGCGATCCTTGACGGTGACGGAAGAGACTATTGCTTTGGGTATCGAATACATCAGGAGGCACAGAGAGGTGAGAGACGTTCTCCTTTCAGGAGGGGACCCACTATTGCTTACAGATAAGTCCATAGAACATATATTAAAGGCATTGAGGCAGATTCCACATGTGGAGATCATCCGAATTGGAACAAGGGTTCCCTGCACTCTTCCCCAAAGGATTACATCAAGGCTGGTCAATATCCTCAAAAAGTACCATCCCCTTTACATTAATACCCACTTCAACCACCCCATTGAGATCACTCCTGAGGCCGCAAAGGCTTGTGGACGTCTTGCTGATGCTGGTATCCCGCTGGGTTGCCAGACTGTCATACTTCGAGGGGTTAACGACGATGCATCCATTATGAAGCAGCTCATGCAAGGACTTTTACGCATCAGGGTTAGGCCTTATTATCTTTATCAGGCAGATTTGACACAGGGTACCGGGCACTTCCGAACCCCAATTGATAAGGGGCTTGAGATTATCGAGGCCTTGAGGGGGCATACGTCAGGGCTTTGTGTGCCAACCTTTGTTGTGGATGTCCCAGGGGGAGGGGGAAAGACTCCTCTCCTCCCCAACTATCTCCTGCGAAAGGAAGATGATACCCTAGTGCTAAGGAATTATGAGAATAATGTTTATTCGTACCCCTTTGCGACAGGAGAGGGAGAAATTAGAACAGACAATTTGGCTGCCAGGGAAGGTAATCATGAGGATTGGAATTACTTTTAATCTTAGGAAAAGCTATGAACATCAGGGTTCCGATCCCCCAGACCGTTATGTGGAATTCGATTCGGAAGAGACTATCGAGGCTATTAGCACAACCCTGGAAGGCCTTGGTCATGATGTGGTGCTGATCGGCGATGTAAAGAGTCTCCTTCTCTTTTTACCGATTTGTGAAATAGACATGGTCTTCAACATTGCTGAAGGTATGGAGGGCCGTTCCAGGGAGGCTCAGATTCCTGCTATACTGGAGGCCTTTTGCATTCCTTATACCTTCTCCGACCCTTTGACCCTTGCCCTGTCTCTTCATAAAGGTATGACGAAGGCGGTTATAAAAAGTGAAGGAATTCCTACACCAGATTTCTACTTAGTGGAAGAGATTGCAGAGGTTAACGGCAATTTGCCATTTCCTCTATTCATCAAGCCGGCATACGAGGGAACGGCAAAGGGGGTCGATACCAGGTGTCTGGTGAGGGATAAAGACTCCCTTCATCGAGAGGTTTCAAGGCTTCTTTCCCTTTATCGTCAGCCAGTTCTGGTGGAACGCTATCTTCCCGGCAAGGAGTATACAGTGGGGATTCTGGGGACAGGGAGGAATGCCGGGGTTTTGGGTATGATGCAGGTGATTGTTAGTGACAAAAACCAGGGGAATATCTACACTCAGATTGCCAAGGAGGAATGTGAGGATCGGGTTGCATATATTCCTGGTGAAATGACTCCATTGGAAATAAGGAAACAGATAGAGAATATCTCCCTGAAGGCGTATCAGATTTTGGGATGCCGTGATGCCGGAAGGGTTGATATCCGTTGTGATGAATTCGGTACCCCCTGTTTTTTAGAGATCAATCCATTGGCCGGCTTGCATCCCACGCATTCGGACCTCTGCATTATAGCCAATCAGGTGGGAATGAGCTACACGGAACTAATAGAAGCGATACTTGCTTCGGCTGTTGATCGAGGTAAGATATGAGAGCTTTGAAAAATTACCCCTTTTCGCTTCAGCATGAATTTTTTGACCCATCTAAGCTCGCCCCATTGAAAATTCACAAACTCGCCCTTCGGGCTCAAACATGTGAATTTTCTACATTACGCTTGCCAAGATGGGTTCCCCAAAAAATTTATGAATTCGCTCTCAGGGGTACTTCTTCAAAGCTCTCGGTAGGGTTATGCAAAGTCTCGATATGGCTATAGAGAGAAGGACAATTGGCATTGTATATAACGAACCGGTTTTAACAGGGCATCCCTTTTCAGAGGCATCCATGGATGTTCTTGCTCAGGTGGAGGCTGTGGAAATTGCCCTTGGGGATATTGGCATTTCATCTGTTCGCATCCCTTTCACTAATGATGTAGGGCTATTTGTCCAAAGGGTGGATAAAGAAGGAATAGGGATGATCTTCAATCTATGCGAGACTGTTGACGAAAACCCTCGATTTGCTGGACATCCCGCATCTGTCATGGAGCTTATTGGGATACCCTTTTCAGGGTCTCCCTCCATAGCCCTGATGCTTACAGCCGACAAACTCTTGACAAAACAATTGCTCAAGGCAGAGGGAATAAGAACCCCCAAGTACCGGATTTACGACACTATGACTTCCTTTTTTCCTCATACACTGAATTATCCAGTTATTGTGAAACCGAGGTTCCAGGAAGCCAGTATTGGTATCGACCAGGATTCACTATTTACAGATGAAGACCAACTAAGGAAAGGACTTCCAGAATTCTACGAGCGTTTCGGACCAGTTTTGGTAGAGGAATACATCGACGGAAGAGAATTCAACGTCTCCCTTTTAGGTTATCCTTTAGGGCGGGCGCTTCCCATTGCAGAGATCGATTTTTCAAATTTTCCTGAAAGCCTATATCCCATTGTAGGTTACCGGGCAAAATGGGACATTGAATCCTTCGAATACCACAATACACCCAGAAGGTTCCCAGAGAGGCTTTCCAATGACGACCTGATGAGGAAAATGGAGAGGGTGGCCCTTGATTGTTTCCGTCTTTTCATGCTAAGGGATTATGGTCGGATCGACATAAGGGTTGATAGTAAAGGAAAAGTCTATGTCCTTGAGGTCAATGCGAATCCATGCCTGAGTCCGAATGCTGGTTTTGCGGCAGCCATTGATAAAGAAGGAATGACATACTCTGATTTTATAAAAGATCTTTTAGACTTTATGACCAAAAGGGCATCAAGATATGGTTATAAGACCCCTTGTCTATCAGGATAGATCTGAGATATTGCGTCTCATCGAAGGCACAGGAACCTTTAATGAAATGGAGATTCAGGTGGCTGCGGAGGTAATCGATGATGCCCTCCGCCATCCGGAAAAAAGCGATTACAATATCTTTTCTGCTGTCGATGCCTCTGACTCACCAAACGGGTATATCTGCTTCGGTCCTATTCCTATGACGCAGGACAGGTATGATCTCTATTGGATTGCTGTGGACAAAACGGCATCCAGACAAGGGGTTGGAGGGAAACTTCTGAAATTTATGGAGGCAAACCTTCTGAAAAAAGGAGCGGGGCGCGTTTATGTAGACACATCTTCAACCCCGCCCTACAAGGCTGCAAGAGCTTTTTATGGAAAGCACGGCTATCGGCTTGTGTGTGTACTCGACGATTTTTACAGGAAGGGTGACCATAAAATGATATTCATGAAGGAGCTTTAAGTCGTCATTTCTCCTTTCTCACCTAAAATTGCCACCCTTGGGATATTAAAGTATTTATCTCCAATGTAGTCGTCTTACGTTGTTACCGTGAAAGCTTTGAAAATGCAAAGTTTTAAGGGGTTCCTTTTATGTTTGATATAGTAATCTCTAACGGGAAGATAATAGATGGGTCCGGTAGATTGCCCTACAGGGGGAGTATCGGAATAAAGGGTGACATGATTTTAAAGATAGAGGCTACTGCTTCTCTTTCAGGAAAAAGAATCATTGATGCCGAAGGCATGGTGGTATCCCCTGGATTTGTAGATATACACGGCCATTCCGACTATTTTCTTTTGGTAAATCCACAGGCAGAGAGCAAGGTTCGTCAGGGGGTAACTACGGAGATCGGGGGGAACTGCGGCTATTCAGCGGCTCCAATCTTTGGAGAAGAGGCAGAGGAAAGGAAGGTCGAATACGGGAAACAGTTTTCCCTGGATTTGAACTGGTATACTATTCAGGAATACAGCGAATTACTTAAAAAAATTGGTATCTCCATAAATTTTGCCGTCCTTTTAGGCCACAATACCATCCGTGCTTCGGTAATGGGCAAAGAGAACAGGAACCCTGGTAAAAAAGAGCTAGAAGATATGTGCATTGCTGTGGAAAAGGGGATGAATGAGGGTGCCTTCGGTCTCTCAACAGGTCTTATCTATTCCCCGGCCTGTTTCTCTGAAATAGCTGAAATGGTTGCCCTGAACAATGTAGTAAAAAGGCACAAAGGGGTATTTACAACCCATATGCGGAGTGAGGACGACCTGGTATTAGAGGCAATTGAGGAGGTGATTGAGATAGCGAGACAGACCCATGTTCCCCTTCAGATATCCCATTTAAAGACCTCCAGGGAAAGGAATTGGAATAAGCTGGACAGAATGTTTCAGGTTATAGAGAGAGCCATAGATGAAGGATTGGATATAACCTGTGATCGTTATCCATACATCGCTTCAAATACAGGGCTTCAGGCTATACTGCCTGACTGGGCATATGAAGGAGATAAAGAAACTAGGATTAACAGGTTAAGAGATGAGACAGTGAGGGAAAAGATAAAGAATGAGATAGTAAAAAAACACCCTGAATCAGACTATTGGAAGACAATCGTAATATCCACAGTAGCATCAGAGAAAAATAGGGGATATGAAGGTATGAACATTGCTGAGGCCGCAGATATGGCTGGAAAAGCCCCCTTTGATTTCGCTATGGATGTCCTGATAGAAGAAGAGATGAACGTTTCTGCCAACTACTTTACCATGTCTGAGGAAAACCTGGCGAAGATATACAGGAAGCCTTATACTATGATAGGGTCAGATTCTGCCTGCCGTGCCGATTATGGTCCTCTGGCAGAGGGTAAACCCCATCCCAGGGCTTTTGGAACGTTTCCAAGGGTATTAGGTATATATGCAAGAGAAAAGGGGATTATGACTCTCCCCACAGCAGTTAAGAAAATGACATCTGATCCATGCAGAAAGCTGGGTATCCAAAAAAGAGGCGAGTTAAGAGAGGGGTTTTATGCTGACCTGGTAATCTTCAATCCCGATACGATAATGGATAAGGCTACCTTTTCTGAACCGATACAGTATCCTGAAGGGATTGACTATGTTATAGTTAATGGGAATATTACTGTAGAGAAAGGTGAGCACACAGGGTGTAGGAGTGGGAGGGTATTGAGAAAGACATGAATAAATGGCAGCCCTTTATTGGTATTACCTCGGATTACCATAAAAGGGGAGATATATTCAGAGGGCCAGCGTACTTTATAGGGGAAAGCTATATCTCGGCGGTTAGAGAAGCAGGAGGAATACCTATCATCCTGCCTTATAGTTCTGACAGAAAATTAGTGGAGAGCCTTGCAGAGAGGATTGATGGCCTTCTTATAACAGGGGGAAATTTTGACATAAATCCTGCCTTCTATAGAGAAGACCCTATTGATGAGATTGGAGAGTTAAATAGTAAAAGAACCACCTTCGAGATGGAGATTGCCAGGATTGCACTTAGAACAGATATGCCTGTATTGGGGATATGTGGTGGTGAACAGTTGTTAAATGTAGTAGGTGGCGGCAGTCTGTATCAAGACATAAAGGCTCAGGTGAGGGGGGCTTCTAACCATCAGCAGAAGATGCCTAAATCAGAAACGCACCATTCAGTAATTATAGAAACTGGCACAAAATTGCACTCCATCCTGGAGTGTGAGACCATAGAAGTAAACAGTACCCATCATCAGTCCATAAAGGAAGCAGGGAAGGGATTTATCCTCAATGCAAAAGCCCCTGATGGGATTGTGGAGGGAATTGAAAGCGATAGGCATAGGTTTGTCTTAGGGGTTCAATGGCATCCCGAGTTTCTCTACCAGAAAGAGAAAAGGTTCAAGAGGCTTTTTGAGGCGTTTGTTAAGAGTTGTAAGAAAAGGGCTGATATTTCTGGGGTCTAGACCCGGGGTTTGAAGCTTTATACATAGCCAATATAATCACTTCAATATCACTTTGATAATTAATGTTGAAGCGAAAGGGGGCAATTTTCCACAGCTCTCATTGTGTATGAGGGTTGGTGTTAATAAGCTATTGAAGGAATTGAATAAAGGTAAAGGCCAAGTTCTTAGATATTTTGTTCTTCAGTGTATAAATTTGTTATGCCCATTTATGAAGATCGGCGGCTAGCTTTACGTCTCCTTCGGGCAGCCTCGAGTCTTTTCCGTTTCTTTTTGACACTGGGTTTCTCATAAAATCGTCGGTGTTTGAGTTCCTTTTGTACACCTTCCAGTTGCATCCTTTTCTTGAGTACCTTAATGGCCTTTTCAATATCTCCCTTAACTTCTACAGTAATGGACATTAAACTTCCTTTCCCATAGCAAAACTCTGGATATTCCTACCTAAATGGAAGTATAAAGTCTTGCCGGTTAAACGATGGTTGAAACTTATAGCTATATTCTCCCCTATATTTTATACAATAACACGACCTTAGCTTTTCCACTTAAACTGTGTCCAATTAGGGCGTATTCTAAAAAACCCTCAGGATATCAGGAAATTCTGAGGTTAAAAAATAAAAAACTCTTTGGCTTCCTAAAAAGTTATGTTTTCTATGCTAAAATAAATAAATATAAAAATCAAGCACTAAATTTTTATTGTTCTGTAGCAATTGTTTGGAGAGGATAAAATTTTACCAACGACTTCTTTATGTTCTCT
The DNA here is from genome assembly GCA_016209225.1 of Desulfobacterales bacterium. GTDB lineage: Bacteria > Desulfobacterota > UBA8473 > UBA8473 > UBA8473 > UBA8473. The sequence continues at coordinate 6,842 of JACQWO010000052.1, read as the reverse complement.
GCATCCAACCAGGACTTTCACATCATCGTAATTTGCGGGATGATATGGCAGGAGGTATTTATTCTTAACCTTTATTATACGCTTTATGGATTCTTCGATCCTTGCTTCAGGCAATTTCCCTTCATCTATCGCATCAAGGGTAGACTGAATGGCCTTTTTTTGTTTTTTTATATTATTTCCAATGAGGATAACATCAACCCCTGCGTTTATAGCATTTACCGTAGCCTCTCCAATAGGATAGTTTTGGGCTATAGCACCCATCTCCATATCGTCGCTTATAATCAACCCTTTAAATCCCAGTTTCTTTCTTAACAGACCTTTTAATATCCTCTCAGAGAGAGTGGCAGGCATAGAAATGTCCCACGCAGGGTAAATAACATGGGCGGTCATTATTGCCTCTAAACCCCTTCCTATAGCTTCTATGAATGGTTTCAATTCTACCCCTTCCAATCTCTTGATATTGTGTTTAACCACAGGTAGTTGTTTATGGGAGTCCAGTTCTGTATCACCGTGGCCTGGAAAGTGTTTACCAGTGGCTATCACTCCATTTTCCTGGAGTCCTTTTATAAAGGCATTACCCAGGGTTGAGACTACAAAGGGGTGGGCACCAAAAGACCGATCTCCTATCACAGGATTATCAGGGTTTGTATTGACATCCAGGACAGGGGCAAGGTCCATATTTATCCCCACAGACCGGAGTTCCCTCGCTAAAATCCTGCCAAGGTTACGGACGAGTTCAACAGTCTTATACTTCCCATAAGAAAATTCTGTACAGCTTTTTCCCTCTTTTTTGATTTCCCCCAACTCTTTTTCGAATATCTGTCCCAAGATGCCTGCAGGTGGGAACTGCGTAAAGGGTTCTTTCAGTCTGGATACTCTTCCTCCCTCCTGGTCTATTGAAATAAATAAAGGGGTGTCTGGTGAAAGGCTCTGGAGATCATTGCATAGATTAGCCAGTTGTATAGGGTCTTTGTAGTTTCTGGAAAATAGAATTACACCACCAATCTGATAAAGTTGAACCATGTCCCTCAGGTCTTTAGATACCTTGCAGCCGTCGAAGCCGATCATAAACATCTGACCAACTCTATCTTTTATCACCGGTTATCCTCCTCAGTCCTTTCTCACATCCAGCATATCCCTTAACCCATCTCCAAGAAAATTAAAGCCCAGCACTGTTATCATAATAGCCAATCCTGGAAATGTGGTCATATGAGGGGCTACCAGCAGGAACTGTACCCCTTCATTCAACATGCTCCCCCAACTTGGAGTAGGTGGCTGAGCCCCCAAGCCTAAAAAGCTCAAGCTTGCCTCAGCGAGGATTACTGCCGCCATTCCAAAGGTAGTCTCTACGATCAAAGGTGAAAGGATATTTGGGAGGATATGGTGCATTATTATCCTGGGGGGCTTAGCTCCCAATGCCCTGGCGGCAACTATATACTCTCGCTCCTTTACGGTAAGTATCTGTCCCCTCACAATCCTGGCATAACCAACCCATCCTGTTACACATAAAGCCAGTATTACATTATTGAGGCTTGGTCCCAGGACTGCTGTCAAAGCAATTGCCAAAAGGATACCGGGGAACGCTAAGAGGATATCCACGATCCTCATGAATAACTCGTCTATCCAGCCCCCATTGTAGCCGGCCAAAGACCCTATAAATGTCCCGATCAAGAGTGATATGCCCACTACAGCCAGTCCTACGAATACTGAGATTCTGGAACCATAGATTATCCTGCTCAGATTATCCCTTCCCAGTTTGTCTTGTCCGAGGGGATGTTCCTGGCTTGATGGATTTAACCCTCCTCTTAAGCTCTGCTCAAAGGGATTGGAAGGGGCTAAATAAGGAGCGAAGACAGCCGCGAATATCAATGTGCCGATTATAAATAATCCTACTGTCGCAAGTTTATTTCTAAACATTTCACTCGAATCCTTGACCCCTTGAATCCTTTTCATCGACCAACTCTTTGGGAGATGAACCTTATTTCAGTTTAATCCTGGGATCGATATATGAATATGCAATATCCGTTATGAGATTTATCAAGACATAGCTGATGGATATTAACAATACGCACCCCTGTACCAGGGGATAATCCCTGGTATTTATGGCCTGGATGAGAAGCCTGCCTATCCCGGGCCAGGAAAAAATAGTCTCGGTAATGATTGCGCCTGACAGGAGGGCGCCAAACTGCAATCCAACTATTGTTATAACAGGTACCAGCGCATTTTTAAGGGCATGCTTAAGGATAATTTTTACCTCTGATAACCCTTTGGCTCTGGCAGTAACAATATACTCCTGGCTAATTACCTCCAGCATGCTTGCCCTAACCATCCTGGAGAGTATGGCAGCCATTCCTGTGCCCAGTGTGATGGCAGGGAGTACGATACTGTGAAGTCCCTCATCCCCTGAGATAGGAAACCAGCCCATATTAACAGAGAAAACAATCATCAGCATTGGACCTAACCAGAAGTTAGGCATGGATACCCCCAGGAGTGCAAAGAACATAGAAGAATTGTCCATGAAGGAATACTGCCTAATGGCAGAGTAAATCCCAGTGGGCAGGGATATTAGTAATGCCATTATCATGGCTGCAACGGTGAGTTTTATGGTTGCAGGATATCTCTTCAGGATCAGCTCTATAACTGGTTTTCTACTGTGGAGTGAGTTGCCAAAATTGCCCCTTATGACACCTCCGACGAAGAGGAGGTATTGCTTCCCCAGAGGATCATCAAGTCTGAGTTGTTTCCTCAATGTTTCCTTATCCGCAATCTGAGCATTTTCTCCAAGCATAAGATCAACAGGGTCTCCAGGGATGAGATGGATGAGTAGGAAGACCAGGGTTAGTACCCCAAAGACGACGGGAAAAAGCAGTATCAAGCGTTTTATTATAAAAGCCATCATAAAGTCGTGAATCGTGAATCGTAAATCGTAAATCGTAAATCTAAAATCTAAAATCCTAAACCTTCTAGTTGTCCATCCACACATCCTTCAGGGATATAAAATCCCCTGCGGGATACACCACAAAACCATGAACCGATTTATTCATAACCGCTACATTGGTGGTATACCATAGACTTACATAGGGAAGGTCATTTGCCAGTATCTTCTGGATCTCACTGTAAACCTTCTTTCTCCTGGAAATGTTCAGTGTAGCTCTGCCCTCTCCAGCTAGTTTGTCCAGCCTTTGGTTTACATATCCTCCACGATTTGCACCCTTAGGAGGGATGTTGGAGGAATGAAAAATATAATATAACATGTCGGGATCGGCAATGCCAACCCATGAGAGGCTATACATCTGAAAGTTCCCTGACTTTATGTCCGAATAGAGGGTTCCCCATTCATGACTCCTGATGTCAATACCGATCCCAACTTCTCTAAGTTGCTCTTGAATAATCTCCGCTATCCTCTTTCTAAGCTGGTCAGTGGATGTCTTGAATGTCAGGTTAAACCTCGTATCTGGGCCATCACCATCAGGGTCTTTAAACCCTGCCCCATCCAGCAGTCTTAATGCCTTTGTTTTATTGTATTCAAAGACCTTAACGTTTCTCTCATATGCCCAATTATGGGGAGAAAGAATTCCACTGGCGGAGGTAGCCGATCCCTTTAATATATACCTTATTATTGACTCCCTGTCTATAGCATGGGCAATAGCCTCTCTGACCTTTATATTCTTCAAAACAGGATCTTTCAGATTGAATCCGAGGTAGGAATAGGTAGTTCCTCCCTCTTTGATAATCTTTAGGTTACCCTTTTTCTCCAAAAAGGGGAATAAATCCGGAGGGATGTCGTTCTGCAAAAGATGGATACCCCCTTGACTCAGTTCCAGCAGCCTGACTGTACTATCGGGTACTATCTTGAAAACTATCCCGTTCAACCTGGGTTGACCCTCAAAGTAATCAGTATTCGCCTTCAGTATTATTTTCTCGTCAGGGAGAAACCCTGTCAGTTTAAAGGGGCCGGTTCCCAGGGGTTGATTACTAAACTTGTCTACGGATTTCTCGGCAGCATGCTTTGGAACAATCCCCATAATTGCCAGGTTTATTAAGAAAGGGGCAAACGGCTCTTTAAGTATAAATCTTACTGTATATCTATCTAGGGTCTCTATTGACTTAATCTTTTCAAAGGCACCCATATGGGGTGATTTGAAAGAAGGATTAAGAATTGTATCGAAGGTGTATTTTACGTCTTTTGAGGTAAGCTCTGAACCATCATGAAACCGAACTCCCTTTCTTAAATGAAATATATATGTGGTTTCATTGGGGTTATCCCACCTTTTAACTATATCTGGCACAGGGTTAAAATGGGGGTCTAGTTTGAAGAGGGGATTAAATAGTATCTGAGTTAAACGGTAGGAATTTGCATCAGTGGCATACCTCGGGTCAAGGTTAGTGGGACTGCTCTCAAGACCTATGACAAGGGTATTTCTATCCGATTTCGGTTCTTTTAAACATGCTGGAAGGCATATCAAGGATAAGACGGTAAGGAAAAAGACACAGACTACAAGGAAGGCTCCTTTTCTCTTACCGTAATTAATTTTCATAATTTTAAGGGTTATTTGATCTCTGTTTTAACAGATACAATGCCTTATCTATTACCTCCAATGTAACCTCTGGTAAGCCATAGCCTGAAAGTTTGGGTATGGAGACAGCTCGATCATCAAGGACATCGGAGTCAGCTCTTCATAGTCTCGCCTAACTTAACTGTACCGCCTGGAATGCTCCATGTTCCGTAGCCTGGTTCCTTGCCTCTCTTGACTAAGATTACTTTGTTATCCAAAAAGACTATGCCTCCAACCCCCAGAACGGGATAGTCAGGATACTCTCTTTCTATAAAGACCTCTTGTATTTTTATTTACTTAGATAAGCAATCAGCATCAGTCCAAGGGGGAAAATAGGGGATGTATATCAGCTTATAAGTTAACGATGATACCACCGGGAGCCGGATTTGTCGACGATCCGGTGAAGCCGATTATTGGACGATCTCATTTTTTGAAAAGGTCGCTGTGCGTGCCGGTTCGTTCAAGCCGAAGCGATTCCTTATCGGCTGTATAAATCAGGATCCAGTCGGCTTCGATGTGGCAGTCGCGTGATGGCTGCCACGGTCCCATGAGCAGATGGTCTCTGTAGTTTGCTGGAAGGGGGGTACCCTCAGCCAAAAGCCTGATAATTTCCTGGAGTTTCTCCAGATCCTTACCTCGTTTCCGCATGCGTTTGACATCCCGGGAAAACTGCCTGGTCTGGGAGACTTTCTTCATTTCTCCCAATCCTTGAACATTGCCTCTAAGGACTCGAATTCCTGAATGTCTTCGCCTCTACGGCTCTTCTCCAATGTGGAGGCAGTAAGTTTGTTCGGAATCGCGACCGAGAAAGGCAGACCACCACGAAGAGATATTTGTCTGTAGAAAATACGGATAGCCTCCGTTGGAGTAATGCCAAGTTTCCGAAGAACCTCTTCTGCTTTTTTCTTTGTGTTAGGTTCAATCCGTGCGTGGACGACTGAAGTTTTCATAGTTTTAATGTATCACACTCGCAACACAGATGCAAGAGTTTTTCTCATTCTATTTTCTCATGTTAGTCCGACACCTGAAATCAGCGGTGGCTATAAGCCATCCGCTGGACATACTATTACGTAAACGCTTTTCCTTTAGTATGAGAGCTTTGAATATATGGGGTCAAATCTTTATCCTTGACTTAGTTGCGTTTTTATTTTTTCTACTTGCTTCAAAAGACTCTTATCTTTTTTTTGGAAAATATCAAATCTCTTCCTACTTACACTCACAGCACTGTAATCAATGCCCATTAACTCTCCAATTTCCCGCTGATTCATCCCACCATATCGATACAATAATTCCATCAGAAAACCTCGAGCAATACCTCCGCTCCCCCGTTTCAATAAATCCTCCCTTGTCACTCCCATCTCTTTACACGTTACACGTATTATCTTTTCTGGCTCGACTTGTCCCAGTATCTTCCTCACTGCAGGAAGTTCCCTTGATTGGACGGGGGCAGAAAGAAACCGTTGTTTGATCCTCTCCATAAATTCGATTGACCCTACAACCCCATGTCCTTTGCCTCTCTCCAATGGATTTTCAACTTCTTTTGATAGACCTTCCTCTACAAACCTTTCATACTTTCTTTTTCCTTGTGATGTATTTCCTCCAAAATAACCCAAGACATTATTGACACATACGAAGGATTCTCTGGCACGAGTTGATATATAACCAGGATAAGTACTCCAGAGATATTGCTTGAGATATTTTCTCTTTTCGTCCACATTCAGATTGGACTTTCCTTTAACCCGAACCGGATTCAGGTGAATATATCGGGAGACTTCTTGAAGATGATGATCGGCATCGATGAGAAAAGACTTGTAGCGGCCCTGGTAGAGATGACCGGTTTTCTGGTGACTACGATTATAATAGGAGGTGTAAGAGATATTGAAGTGACGCATAAATTCCTGAAGATTAGCTAAGGGTGTTTTCAAGAGTAGATGGAAGTGGTTCATCATCAACACATAGGCTATAATATCTACTTGGTAAATGTCACTGGAGCGTTCCAAGAGACGTAGAAATCTTGCGTAATCAGCGTCGTTTAGGAATATCTCTTGGCGTGCATTGCCTCTACACGTGACATGATAGTAAGCATTTTCAAATTGAATTCGAAGAGGTCTTGCCATTTTCAAAATCTTATATCAACATTAAGATAAAGTGAATTACCCCGCCCACAGGGCGGGGCATCTTAAAACAATTTTAATTGCTTCGGAGATTTCTCTTGTTCACGATGATACTTAATATAATTTCTGATCACATCTGCCGTCACTTTGTCTCCAACTGTGCGAGCAAAAT